>JAYOXT010000015.1:0-52076 GCA_038152995.1 Opitutales bacterium | reverse complement strand
GTTCACCTTGCGGATATACTGTAATAGACGAACAGATTCCCCGGTTCATCGGGGCGAGGTGGGGGAGGAAGGAGATGACCACATCCCCCCTGGCAAAGTGAGAAAGCTGTTCCTCAATCTCAGATAAGTGACGGTGTTTCGGTAGTCCATAAGGCCCGGCACTTTCATTTCTTTCGCAGAAAAGTAACCGTTCAGAAGGAGTCTTGCCGGCTCCGCTTACTCCGCTGATGGAATTTGCAATCACGCCCTCCTTCTGAATGAGGCCAGCCTCAAACAGGGGAGATAGAGGGATTAATATGCTTGTGGGGTAACATCCGGGTGAGGCGATAATCGGGGAGGTTTTCCAGCTCAGAGAATGAATTTCCGGAAGTCCGTATTGTGCACGGGCCAGCCACTCCGGGGAGGGGTGGGCCGAACCGTAAAACTCTTCGTATCTTTGGGGGCAGGACAGCCTGAAGTCTGCCGACAAGTCGATGACTTTTTTGCCGGCATTAAGCAAGGGAATGGCAAAGGAGGCGGCGGCACCGTGGGGGAGGGCAAGGAAGTAGACCTCACAGGGTAATTCGATCAGCTCCTCCATGGAGGGGTTACTGAAGGTCAGGTTCCTGGCGATGTGGCAAAGCCTGGGGATGATCTCTCCCACCGCTTTGCCGTCATATTGGCGGGAAGTGATCGTGTGTAAGTCAACCTCGGGGTGTTGAGTAAGTAATTCAACCAAAACCTGCCCGGAATACCCTGAGGCTCCAATGATACATGTTTTCATTGATGGTAAAGAAGTTGGTTAGAAGTATAAAAAACAAACCCCTCGGGTTGGAATCCGAGGGGTTGTTGTAAAAAATGGTAAGAAGTTTGGTGTTATCTTTTCGAAAATTGGAATCTTTTACGTGCCCCTGGACGGCCTGCTTTTTTCCGTTCAATCTTACGGGGGTCTCGTCGCAAATGGCCTGCTTTCTTAAGAGTGGTGCGCAATTCCCCGTCCATCTTTTCGAGAGCGCGGGAAAGACCGTGACGGATGGCTCCTGCCTGTCCGCTTCCCCCTCCGCCACTCACATTCACGGAGATGTCCAGCTGTCCCATCTTCTCGACGGAGAGCAGAGGCCCAATAACCGCTTTTCTTTGCTGATCGGTAGAGCAGTACTCATCGTATTCACGCTTGTTGATGACAAACTTGCCGCTGCCCGGTTTGATGCGTACACGGGCGGTGCTGGTCTTGCGGCGACCGGTGGCAATGAATTCTTCAGTTTTCTTGGTAGGGCTCATGGAAAGATGCGTTTAGACAGAAAGAGGGGTGGGTTGTTGAGCGGTGTGAGGGTGTTCCTCTCCGCGGTAGACGCGGAGTTTGGTCAGCATGCTGTAAGCGAGTTTGTTTTTGGGAAGCATACCCTTGACCGCGTTGGTGATAATGAACTCAGGGCGGTTTTCCCGGAAGTCCTTAACACTACGATATTTTTCGTTGCCCATGTAACCTGAGTAAAACATGTACTTCTTGTCTTCCTCCTTGGAACCGGTGAGCTTGACCTTGTCTGCATTGATAACGATCACATAGTCACCGGTGTCCACATGGGGCGTGTAAATGGGTTTGTCGCGGCCACGCAGAGCGTTGGCGATCTTGACAGCGAGTCGGCCCAGAATTTGGTCCGTTGCGTCAACAATCTTCCAATCGTGGGTGACAGTTTCTTTTTTGGCTACAGTAGTGTTCATCGAAATTTCAGGAAAAGGGTAGATAATGAAGGAATCGTTCGGGTTCGTCAATCGCGCAATCGACGAAAGACAGAAGAAAAAGAGGGGCTAAAATTGGCCAGCACCCAGGTCCTTCAGGGTTTGATCGTAAAATTTTTGGCCGTAGCCCATCACCCGGTCTGTGTTGTCGAAGACTACAGGCATATAATTAAGCTCAACATCTTTTTTTGCCAGGAACGAGTCATTTTCCCCTTTGCGTATTTTGTAGCGCCAAACACTGCCCCATTCATATCCTTCCACATAATTAGCGACCCCGGCAAGGCTGTAAACCTCACCTTTGGTCATGCCATTAGACAATCCCATGAGGCTTTGGATATTTTCATCTACCCGACGGTCGACCTCTGCAGAGGGGCTTTTGCTACCTCGTGTGCAGCTCGAACCCAGAAGGCCAAGAAGTAACAATGCCACCGACAAGATAAAAGAATGAGGAGATACATAACTGCTCATGACAAATTCTTATATTCGCCTCACTGGTCTTTGCGCAATCTCTTTTTAATCAGTGGTGACCACCCCTGCCGCAAGGAACGGGTGAGCGGAAGACCTAACCTTGGGCGGTTAATTTTTCAAGAAGTTGAAAATTCCGGGATATCATCTCCCTTGGGTCGTCCATCAGATTGGCGGAGGCCAGAGCGTTATCGACCAACTGATTGGCAACAAGTAGTCCCGTGGGCTCATCCTTTTGGTAAAGATCAAAGAGGCCCTTGACGATAGGATGCCGTGGGTTGATCTGAAGTTTTACCGTAGGGGCGGGCAGGGCATCGTCTGGACCCTGCATCAATTTCATGATTCTTCGGGCAGAGGCACCTCCCATGCCGTCGGACCCGACCACACAAACCGGGCTGTCAATCAGTCGGTCTCCGGTTTCCACCTCGGAAAGGCGGTCTTTGAGGGATTCTTTGATCCACTTGCAGAGCTTTTTAACCGATTTTTTATCGAGTGATTCGCCCTCAGGTTCCTGTTCGAGCTTTTCGAGTTTGAGATCGTCCGAGTCGGCGGAAATGATTTTCTTTTCCTTAAATTCGCGAACGGACTGCATTACATATTCATCCACGGGCTCGGTCAGAAGCAAAACTTCGAAGCCCCTCGCCTTGAGAGCCTCAAGATAGGGGCCGGACTCGATCGCTTTACGGTTTTTGCCGAAAAGAAAGAGAATGTCTTTTTGATCCGTCGCCATCCGGTCGATGTAGGAATCAAAACCAGTGAGTTCACCTGGTTCGAGGGCGGTGGACTCAAAGCGGAGCAACTTGGCCAGGTCCTCTTTGTAGGTGAAGTCGGTGGCTACCCCTTCTTTAATCAGTGCACCAAACTCTTTCCAGAATTCGAGATAAAGCTTGGAGTCCTGTTTCGACTGGTCGTTGAGAAACTTGATAAATCTCTTGGTCAGGACTTGGCTAAGTTTTCTGAGCAGTTCGCTGTCCTGCATGGTTTCACGAGAAACATTCAACGGGAGGTCCGAGCTGTCCACCACTCCGCGTAGAAAACGGAGCCATTCGGGGAATAAAGCCTTCGGCTCGGCATCGATCAGTACTTTACGACAGTGCAGAGCGACCTTGTTCTCGTTGCGGAACATACCCATTTTTTCCATGTTCCGCTTGGGGACAAAGAGAAGGGAATTGATCTCCAGGGGGGCGTCGGCGGAAAAGTGCATCCTCATCAGCGGAGCTTCGTAGTCGTTGGACTGAAACTTGTAGAATTCCTCGTATTCCTCGTCTTTAATTTCGTTTTTAGAGCGCATCCAGATTGCGTCCACGGTATTGACCTTTTCTCCATTTACCGAGACGGGAAACTGGACAAAGGCGGAATACTTTTTGACGATATCCTTGATGCGGTCCTCTTTGGCAAAATCGGTGAAGTCCTCCTTCAGTTTAATCACTATTTTGGTTCCACGCCGTTGCCCGTCGACCTCTTCGATTTCATAAGAGCCACCGCCGTCACTTTTCCAGCAATACCCTTTACCCTCTTTTTCCCAGGTCCGGGTGAAGACACTAACTTCGTCTGAGACCATGAATACGCTGTAGAAGCCCACCCCGAATTTTCCGATCAGGGCATCATTTTTCTCCCCATCCTGCTTCAGGGCCTCAAGGAATTCTTTGGAACCGGAATGGGCAATGGTGCCAAGGTTTTTAATCAGTTCATCCTCGTTCATCCCAATTCCAAAGTCCTGGATGATCAGCTGATTGGAGGAATCATCCGTGGAAAGAGAAATTTCCAGCTCGAGGTTGTCATCAAAAACATCTTTTTCAGTCAACTGGGTGCGCCGAAGTTTCTCGAGGGCATCGGAGGCGTTGGAAATAAGTTCCCGTACAAATATTTCTTTATCTTTGTAGAGGGAATTGACCACGATATCGAGAACCTGCTTGGTCTCGGCTTGGAATTCGTAGGAGGATGTCTTGCTCATATTAAAAAAATCAAATTACAATGAACACCAATTCAGCTGGTTCAAGTTAGAATTGGTGTCCGGGGAAGGTTTTTACTGATCGGAACTGCTGTCTGCTTTAAATTTTTTTCTAAAATACTGGTAGGCGTGGTTGATTTCTTTCGCCTTTGATTCGGCGATTTCCCGAATTTCCGGACCCATCGCTCCCACCTTGTCGGGGTGGTACTGGGCAATCACCCGCCTGTAGGTCGATTTTACATTGGCAAAATCCTTGGACTCTTCAAAGGAAATACCCAGTACCTTGGCATGCCTGATATCCTCCGAGAAAATGATCGGCTCCGGAATGGGTGTGCTTTTCGCCTCCTTTTCTTCCGAATCGGTTTTTCCGGGATTGGTTTGCCTAGAGGAAGCGGGGGTGGGCTGAGCAGGCTTATCCTTTTTTTCCTCCTTTTGGGGGCGAATGGGCTGCTTTTTAGGCCAACCTGAAAGGATCAGTCGGTCGAGTTGCCAGAGGGAAAAGAAAGTGGCCAGAAAGAAAGCCGTCTGGGAAGCGGGCAGGAGCTTGGAGGTGATGGCATTGGGAGAACCTCCGACTATCGTTCGCCAACCCGTCCAGTCATGATAGAACTGGTGAAGGGCAGCGCTGAAAAAATCGGCACAAAAATAAGAGGCCGCAAGGATGGGAAGCAAGCCAATGAGCTTTTCTTTGATGCTGGTTGGCATAGACTACTTCCAGAACGGGGGAAGTTGCCCGGTGCAGGTCTTATAGAAAAAGAGAATCAAGCCGCCCATAATGATTAACATCCATTTCTTGGTTTTGTTGGGATTTTCCATGAGACGAAGTGAAAGGAGGGCCAAGAAGTGGTGGTAGGGGTCGGATTCGAACCGACGAACGCCGAAGCGGGCGGATTTACAGTCGGTATAAGTAACACAATACGTTGTGGTAAATGCAATAGAAGGCTAGTAAATAAGCCGAATTCCTTAAAATTAATGGGTTCGTGTATAATTCATTAGAAGTAACAAATCGGTAACAGCTTAGACTTTCGAAGGAATGAATTTCAATATCTAATTTAGCTCACAAATCGTTTAATTTTGCGGTTTCTTCTTTTTTTGAAGACTCTAAATTGAGTTATTTGCCTTCCTTCCACCACTTCTTCATTTGAGCTATATTTGACTTAATTTCTTCAAGGCGATCTGCTTTTCCCATATTTGCGAGACCATTGAGATAAACCTTCATGTCACTATCGTACATTTTCATTGGTTCCACATTCTGACCGAGGTCACCTGTATCACGAGTCCATCGGTTCAGGGTTTTTCTCATTTCTTGAAGGGTTTTGGAGTGATCTGGGTCGTCTGCCAAATTGTTCAGTTCCCAGGGATCGTATCTTAAATCATAGAGTTCTTCTTTTGCCCGCGTAGAAGAAAGAAGGAGCTTCTGTTGTAAATCATTTAGTTTTCCTTTTTCTCCCCAATCCCGAATAGCAATGTATATTTCTTTGTTATCTTTGTAAGCACACGGCTGTAAGTGCGGACGCTCAGGATAACCATTCCGAATGTATTTGTATTCCAATGAGCGAACTGCCCGAATACGGTCATATGTCTCATCGCACCGATCCCTGGCACTTACTGCAAATTCCCGTTTAGTAGAATTAGGACCAAACAGTGTTCTCGCTTCCATGTACTTGGGAATTTCAATACCGGCGAAATACAAAGATGTGGCGGCCAAATCAATATGAAGCACGGGGTCCTTTCTTACCGTTCCCCCTTTAACTCGATTAGGAGCATGAACGAAGAAGGGAATCATCATGCCCTCGTCATAGCAAAACTGCTTACCTCGGGCATGGCTAACTCCATGATCCGTTATGAAAAAGATAATTGTGTTTTCAAACTCCCCTTCCTTTTTCAAACGATCGATAATTTCACCAACCTGAAAATCCATTAGACTGAATGTATCGAGATAAGCGGCCCAGTCCTCAAGAACAATTGGATGTCTCGGGTAATATGGAGGAAGAACTACTTTAGACGCATCAACATGAGGAATATGTTTTGAGGCCCGGGCCTGTGAACGGGCTTTCCCTCCATTTAGGCAAATCTTAGCAAAGAAAGGTTGCCCTTTCTTTCGCCCTGACCATTCGGCTGAATCAAAAACGCTGCGATTCCATTCAAAATTATAGTCTGATTTCCCTAATCTATTTTTATATTTTGGGCTCGCTCTACCTGCACCATGAACACTCGATCCGAGGCAAGTGTAATAACCTGCTTTGTGAAACAACTCAGGAATTAATTTGATATGGTCAGGTTTCTGAATTTTAGCTTCTCCACGGCCGCTTCGATGGTGATGAGCACCTATACTCGTTTGATACATACCGGCGATTAATGCGGAACGAGCAGTCGAGCACACTGGTGCAGTGACGGATGCATTAGTAAACCGAACACCATCACCGGCCAATTCATCGAGTATTGGAGTATGCACTAATTTTTCTCCGTTAAAACCGTAGTGCTTGGATTGATCCTCCACAACCAGCCAAAGAATATTAGGCCGTATTTTTTCAGGAGAGCCCTGCAAACCAATTATAAAAAGAAAGACTTGAGGGAAAATCAGTAAAGTAAGGAATTTCATGGTTTCAGTTTTAATTTGATTCAGTTTACCAAACATTCAATGGGATAATGCGCATGCTGTACTTTCTTGAGTACTCCTAGCCCACAATCGTCGGTCACATTAGTTATTTAGGTCGTAACAAACATGTAACAGTTGAATAAATAACTATCTAGTTTAACAATGTAGCTATTTCCGCAAGTCGCTTAAAAACAAGAATTTAAGAGAATGGTGGTAGGGGTCGGATTCGAACCGACGAACGCCGAAGCGGGCGGATTTACAGTCCGCATCCTTTAGCCACTTGGATACCCTACCAGCAAAAAGAAAGGGTGCATTATGATCCAGAGGGGGTAACTGGCAAGACGATACTCGTAATTCTCAAGATTTACATTGTTTCGGGCATGATATAAAACATGCTAGGAAATAAGCCCATGAACGAGGGAGCAGCAAAATTAGTCGTTGGCCTAACGGGGGGGATCGCATCAGGCAAATCCACTGCCTTGCAGAAATTGCATGTATTGGGTTGGTCGGTCGTCTCCGCGGATTCTTTGGTGAGCGAAACGCTTGCCTCCGATGGCGCCGTGCTTAAAAAAATCAAACAGCGGTGGGGGGACGCCGTTTTTCTTACGTGCGGAAGCGTTGACAAAGCCGCTGTCAGTCGCTTAGTGTTTGCGAAGAAGTTGGAGAGGCGGTGGCTTGAAGACCTGCTTCATCCCATTGTCCGCTCCAAATGGATTTCTTTCGTTCAATCCTGTCCTTCCCCAAAGTGCATGGTTGAAATACCCCTTTTGTTCGAAAAAAACCTGCAGCATCACTTTACCCACACAATTTCTATGTTTGCTTCCCAATCAACCGTTCTGAACCGGCTTGCCTTACGCGGTCTTTCCCCGGAGGACTCTCGTGCCCGCATCGCGGCACAGTTGCCTTCCCTGGAGAAGGCAGCCCTTGCAGATTTTGTTTTATGGGGAGACGGTTCCCCAGAACACCTTCTTGCCCAGATTAAGGAACTTCCCATCTAATTTTTTCTAAACCCCAACCAAATCTATTTTTCATTATGCCGGTCAGAAAGAAAAGCACCACCAAAACGAACGAGGACACAGGAACAGCTGCCACTGAAGACAGCCCGGGCGGGCCAGCGATTGAAAACCCGATAGAGCCCCCTGCGGCAAAAGCCAAGGAAGAGTCTGGCAGTCAGCAACTCTTTTTCAGCACCGACGGAGAGGATACCGAGCCCGAGCGTACCAATCCCTACGCGGAGGAATCCAATAACGGGAACAAGTCAAGCCATCCGAAACAGGATGAATCAACCGATCCCGCTGCTGATCGCCCGCCATCTCCCCCGTCCAACCAAGGGCAGAATCAGCCTGGTTCGCACAACCGCCCGGGGCAGGGTGGTAAAAAGATGACCTGGCAGGAAAGAAAGAAGCAAAAAAACAAACAACGCACCAAATTTAAGAAGCCCAGAAGGCTACCTTACGAGGAGACCGAGACCCGCCCCTTGGAGGTTGGTCAATTGCTGGAAAGCGAAGATTTGCAGTCGTTGGAGTCCATTGCCGGCCTCGCTGCCCCTTTGCAGAATTCTTCCAGAGACACAATCAATCTCGATGAGTTTGTCGTTCTTAGCCTGCTTGACTTGAAAGAAAAAGTGGTGGGGCTTGGGCTCGAACTTGACCTCCCTGCGGTACCGGTGAGGGAAGAGTTGCTTGATGGCTTGCTCGATGCCTGCCTCAAGGAGGAAATCCCCGTCGAGCTTTCCGGCATCCTTCAGGTGATGGAGGACGGTCATGGTTTTCTTCTTCAGCAAAAGGAGGACTACCGCCTGAAATCCCAAAGTGTTTTTGTGCCCCAGCCATTGATTCAGAAAAACGGTCTGAAGACCGGGCATCTGGTCAAAGGGCTCATTCGTGCCAAGATGGAGGAATCCTCCTGTCCCGTGCTTCTGGATGTGCTGGAAGTAATGGGTGGTTCCCCTGAGGAAGCCACCCGGGTCACTCCCTTTACTGAGCTGGTTCCCTATTATCCACTGGAACGGATGTATCTGGAAACCCATGCAGAAGTGGAGTGGGATAATGTGGCCATGCGGGTGGTCGATCTGGTTTCCCCGGTTGGTTTTGGGCAGAGAGGTCTGATTGTGGCCCCTCCCCGGACTGGTAAGACTGTCTTGCAGCAGGCCATTGCCCGCGCCTTGCAGCAAAACAACCCCAAGGCTCACCTCATTGTGCTGCTGGTGGATGAGAGGCCTGAGGAGGTTACCGATTTCCGCAGGCAAGTGCCTGATGCTGAGGTCATTGCCTCGACATTTGACGAAAGTGCGGAAAGCCATGTGCATGCCGCCGAGATCGTCATCGAGAAAGCCCGCCGCATGGTGGAGCACAATCACAATGTGGTTATATTACTGGATTCAATCACCAGACTTGCCCGGGCCTATAACACCACCATGCCCAACAGCGGGAAAATTTTGAGTGGTGGGGTGGAGGCAACCGCCCTGCAAAGACCGAAGCGCTTTTTCGGTTCCGCAAGGAACATCGAAGGCGGCGGCAGTCTGACTATACTTGGTACCGCACTGGTCGAGACCGGGAGTAAAATGGACGAGGTCATCTTTGAGGAATTCAAGGGTACCGGTAACATGGAGCTTCATCTGGACCGTGAGCTTTCCAACAAGAGAATTTTCCCTGCCCTCGACTTTGAAAAGAGCGGAACCCGCAAGGAGGAACTTCTCTATCATCCCGACGAATTGAATAAAATCTACTCACTTCGCCGTTCAATGAAAGGCGTGCCTCCCGCGGAAGCGATGGAAATGTTCATCCAGCGGGTGCGTAAAACCAAAAACAATCCTGAGTTTCTTATGGGCTTGGGTAGGTAGGGCAACGCTTGTTTCTTGATAGAAAGTAGAATAGTGGGCATGGTGAAATAAGCCCACATGAACGCCACCGAAGAATTTCTTGTCGATGCTTTTAAAGAGCAGGGCTTACTCACGGATGAATTATTGGGGCAATTGTCGGCTCAGGCGGAATCTCTGGATGCGGGCCAGTCCAGCGGAGACACCGGGCTTGACTTACTCAACCTAATCCTCGAGACCCTGGAAATTTCCAGGGAGGAAGTATCCGCTTTCATTGCCTCTGAATTGGGCATGCAGACGATTGATCTCGGCCAGATCAGTCCGCCTGATGAAATCCTTTCCTTGTTAAGCCCAGAGTTTGCCAGGCAGTATGAAGCCATCCCTATTGGGGATGACGGGACAACGGTGGACCTCATCCTGGGCGATCCGGCGGATCAGGATAAGGCCGAAAATCTGGCCCATATTTTAAACCGGGCAGTCAACCCCTGGGTGGCCTACCGCGAGGATGTGCTCGCCATGGTCAATCAAATCTATGGTGTGGCCGAGGCCGAGAAGGAACAAAACTTTTTTGAGGGACTGGGCGACCAGGATGTGCAAATCGGAGAGGGCATCCGCCCGGAGGATGTCAGTGAGGAAGATGCCCCGATCATAAAGTATGTGCACTCTGTTATTAAAGATGCTCTGGAAATGCGTGCATCGGACATCCATATGGAACCACTGGAGAAAAAATTCCGTATCCGTTACCGGGTGGATGGAAAACTCCAGGAACAGCCTGACCCGCCCAAACGCCTGCAACCCTCAATTATTTCGAGAACCAAGTTGATGGCGAATGTCAGCTTGGCGGAAAAAAGGGTCCCGCTCGATGGGCGGATCAATGTGAAGGTGGGGGATAAGGTCATCGATTTGCGCGTCTCCACTCTCCCCACCGTCCATGGGGAAAGTATCGTGATGCGGATTTTGGACAAAGAGAGCCTTAGTCTGGGTCTGCCTCAGCTCGGGTTTTTCTCGGATGACCAATCGGTCTTTGAAAAGGTCATTAATATGCCCGATGGCATCTTTCTGGTCACCGGGCCGACCGGTTCCGGTAAATCGACCACTCTCTACTCCGCCTTAAATGCCATCAATAAGCCGGACAGAAAAATCATTACCGTGGAAGACCCGGTGGAATATGAAGTACCTGGAATCAATCAGGTTCAGGTTCGTGCCGATGTGGGTATGACCTTCTCGGCTGCCCTCCGGGCGATGCTCCGGCAGGCTCCCAATATCGTCATGGTCGGGGAGATTCGGGACTTGGAGACGGCGGAAATTGCCATCAATGCATCCCTCACCGGGCACATGGTCTTTAGCACGCTCCACACCAACGATGCCCCAAGTGCGGTCTCCCGTTTAATCGATATGGGGGTGAAGCCCTTTCTGGTTTCCGCTTCCTTGCGTGCCGCTCTTGCCCAGCGTCTGGTGCGGGCCATTTGCCAGAAATGCAAACAGCCATACGAGCCCAACCAAAGCGAGTTGGCGGTGCTTGGGTTGACTCCCGATCAGGCCGAGGGTGCCTCTTTTATGCGCGGGGAGGGTTGTGTGAATTGCGGAAATAAGGGGTATCGTGGACGTAAGGGAGTCTTCGAGATTTTTGTGGTGAATCAGGAAATTGAAGAAATGATCTACAACAATGTGAGCATCGTTGAACTGCGCCGTAAAGCTCGGGAAATGGGAATGAGGTCGATGCGTGAGGACGGGTACCGCAAAGTCATGGCTGGAGTGACCACCCTCGATGAGGTGCTCATGGTGACCACTGAAGAAGAGTAGTTTTTGCTATGCTCTACACTGATTATAATGCCACCATACGCGACCTTTTCCGTGAAGTGGAGGGTGTGTCCCAACATGGAATTGAGGAACTGTTTGACCAGGATGTGATTGAGGGCAGGCGGTCCTTTGCTGATGCCCTCGTCGGTGCGGGCATTGTGAGCAGAGAGGATATTCTTAACCTCGTCTCCCAGTACTTGGACTGTGAATTGCAGGTGGGCGAAGTGGCAGAAATTGATGCCGATGTCCTGCGTATGATTCCAGCAGAGACGGCCCGGCAGTATGGGGTTGTCCCTCTCTACGCTTCAGATGGCGGGGTTCATCTCCTTGCTATGGATCCTTTTAATTCAGCGATCATTGATGACCTTACTTTCGTTTTAAACCTCGAGATTCACCTCATCGTCTGTGACCCAGATCATGTTTCTGAATTGCTCGAAAAATATTACGGTGGGGACCAGTCCTCTCTATCCGATCTTTACAATAGTGGTAACGAGTTCGACCAGTTTGAGGGCCTCGACGAGTCCAACGAGAGCGACCTGGTGGATGCGGCCAATGACACCCCCATCGTGCGATTTGTTAACCTGGTCCTGCAGCAGGCGATTCGGGCCAAGGCATCGGATATTCACTTCGAGCCCTTCGAGGATGAGTTTCGTATACGCTATCGTGTGGATGGGGCTCTCTATGAGATGTCCCCCCCGCCGAAAAGCCTCGCTTTGCCGGTAATCTCCCGGGTCAAGGTCATCTCCGAACTGAATATTGCCGAGCATCGTATTCCCCAGGATGGCCGTATCAAGATGACTATTGAGGGCAGGGCGGTGGACCTTCGTGTATCCACTCTGCCTACCCAATTTGGAGAGAGTGTGGTCTTGCGTGTGCTCGATAAATCTGCGGTGAACCTCGATCTCGACAATCTGGGCCTGCCCGAAAATGTAAAGGTGGGCATTCGGGGAGCAGTCCGCCGCCCCAATGGTATATTTATTGTCACCGGGCCGACCGGTTCGGGTAAGACGACCACCCTTTACAGTGCCCTGCGTGAGGTCAATGAAATCGACACCAAAATTCTCACCGCGGAAGATCCGGTGGAATATGAGATTGAGGGCATCATGCAGGTGCCGGTCAACCACCAGGTCGGTTTGGACTTTGCCCGTGCCCTGCGTGCTTTTTTGCGGCAGGACCCCGATAAAATTATGGTCGGGGAAATTCGTGACATTGAAACGGCCCGGATTGCGGTGCAGGCATCCCTCACCGGGCATGTTGTTCTGAGCACTCTACACACCAACGACGCTCCCGGTGCAGTAACGCGCTTGGTTGATATGGGGTTGGAACCCTTCTTGCTCTCGGCGTCATTAGAATTTGTGCTCGCCCAGAGGTTGGTACGCAAAATTTGCAGCGGCTGCAGCCAGGCATTTGATCCAAAAAATGAGATGTTGCAAAACCTTGGTGTCGATCGCAAGGACCTCGGTGAGCGTCAATTCTACTTCGGTGCGGGCTGTGAACAATGCAGCAACTCAGGGTACCGGGGTAGGACCGGGCTTTTTGAAATGATCAAAGTGAATGACAGCTTTAGAGAAATGATCAACTCTGGAGCCGCCACCCTCGTACTGCGACAAAAAGCCATTGAACAGGGCATGAGAACCTTGCGGGAAGATGGTCTGCGCTCAATTTTTGATGGGGAAACCACGGTTGAGGAAGTCTTGAAATATACTTAATTGCTAGCATAGTAATCATCAACCCATGCCCATATTTAAATACATTGCAACCGATGTCAACGGCACCCAAGTCGACGGCACTTTTGAGGCCACTGATGAACAGGACGCCCGGAGTATTCTTAGCCAGTACAACTTGACCCCTTCCCAGCTTTCCCAGGTTGGAGCGGTGACCGCCCCCCCGGTTATGGATGTTACCACATCTTCCTCATCGCCTAACAAAGCAGCGGAAGCGCCCACTGCGAAACCCGAAAAGAAAAAGTCATCTACAAAGGAAGGCAAAAAAAAGAAGAAAAGTATTTTAGCCATCGAGCTTGGAGGTGGTCCAACCAGTGAGGATATTTCAATTTTTACCAGACAAATGTCCACATTGATTCAGGCGGGACTACCTCTGCTTCGCAGCCTTGAGGTTATGATCAAGCAGCAGGAGAAGAAGCCGAAATTTAAATCCATGTTGGAATCGGTGGCCGAACGGGTATCCTCTGGTGGCACTTTGTCCGATGGTCTCGCCATGTTTCCCAAGACATTTGACAAGCTATTTGTCAATATGGTGAGGGCGGGTGAGGCAGGGGGTGTACTTGAATTGGTGTTGGATCGCCTCGCCCAATTTCAGGAAAAATCAATTCGCACGATTAAAAAAGTAAAATCTGCGATGATTTATCCGAGTGTGATCATGTTTGTGGCCGTAGCCATTGTGACCCTGCTTATGATGGTGGTGGTTCCTCAATTTCAACAAATTTTTGAGCAGATGCTCCGCGGAGCTCCTTTGCCTGGTCCAACCCAGATTGTCGTCGGTATAAGTGACCTTTTTGCCTCTCATCCCATATTGGTCCTCGGCGGTATGGGTGGCACAGTTGGTGGTCTTTTTCTTTTTAAAAAGACCAAGGTCGGTGCCAAGGTGTTTGACTGGTTAGGCCTGAATGTCCCTGTGGTCAAGGAGGTGGTAAGTAAGTCCAATATTTCGCGAATTACCCGGACTTTTGGTACCTTGCTAAGCAGCGGGGTTCCTATTCTCCAGGCTTTGCAAATCACCGGCGATACCCTGACCAATGTCTACTTCATTAAAGCGATGACCAACATCCACAATTCCGTGCGGGATGGGGAGTCCATGGCCGTACAAATGGACCGGGAGGCCGTGTTTCCCACCATGGTTACCAGTATGGTGGAAATCGGGGAAGAGACCGGAGAGTTGCCGGACATGCTTACCCGGATTGCTGATAATTACGATGAGGATGTGGACAATGCCGTGGCTGGAGTAACTTCCCTAATCGAGCCAGTGATGATCGTCTTTCTTGCGGTCGTGGTTGGTTTCATCGTTATTGCCCTCTTCCTGCCGATTGTCGCGATCATCGAGACAATTGGGAAATAGCCCGATTCTTCAAGGGCTAGTCGGTGCCGCCCCCTGGGCATTCTGCCAGCTTTCCAATCCCGCTGGGTCGGACTCCTTCCAGCTTTCCACCACCCGGCGTAGGGCGTTTTCCCTGATGGCTGGGTCGCTAATCGAAGCCGCCCAACCGGCGGCTCCTTTCGGATCCTGAAGACGTATGCGGCTGACAAATTCATTAATGGCCCCATCGGAGTGTTCCGAGGTGGGCAGTTGATTAAGCCACTCTGCCGTGGCAACCGGGTCCTTGATCGACCAACGGTTGGACAGGGCACGCATGGCATAACTCTTATGAAATGCATCATCGAGCCCATCAATCCACAGTACCGCATCTTCTGGGCTCTCTGCCACCCACTGGTTCATTAAGTTTTCCATTACCCGCTCGGTGGCTGGTTCCTGTCTCATGCCTCTCACCCAATCCGCGGTGGCTAGCAAATCTCTCCTGGCCAGGTTTGACCCAATTTGGCCGACAATGGTTTCTCTCATCCTGGGGTCACGGTCAGGATAGCGGTCAGCCCATTGCATGGCTTGCTGAATGTCTCCCTTGGAATATTCCTGAGCGAGAAAAGTCGATGCCTGCCAGCGTGCCGAGCCATCGGGCAATCCCAGCATCAATTGATTGGCCTCAGGCAGGCTTGTTTCGGCCAGCCCTTTGATTACACCGACCAGCAGGGGGTTGTCCCCGTCCTGCCTGCCTGCATGGTTGCGGTTTGCCCATTCGATCGCCGAAGCGGTGTCCTTAATAGCCCAACCTGCCAAGGCCTCGGATATCCCAAATCTGCGCTCGCTTTTCGCGTCGAGGGAAGAGGACGCATAGGCAAGGGCACCTTCAGGGTCAAAATTGGCCCAACTACGCATCAACAACTTCATTTCCAGATGCCTGCCGTATCCACCCGGTAATTCCTCAAATGCCTGGATTACCTGCTTCACATTGGACCTATCCATGGACCGTACCGCATCCAGGTATGTCCCCAACCGCTCCACAATATCTCCTCCCTGAATGATTCGCTGCAGGTTGGGCGGCATGGTTGGATTAGGGGTAGGGACTGCTTGCACAGGTTTGATATCTTTTAAGACCTCGGGTGAAAGATTCTTTTTTTGAGAAGAGACATGTTTCTTTGCGATTTCAGCTTCTTTGCTCTCAGAGACTAAAGGAGTTGAGGTGGACTTGGCATTTTTGGATCCTAAGTAGAGCCCCACAAAAAAGACGAGTCCTAGAGAAATCGCCCAAGGGAGTCCTATTTTAAAAAATAAATTCATTTGCTCAGCTAAATGAATTTAGCTTTCAGCAATTTCTTGGGCAAGCTGAAGATTGCCCCACCTTCAGGTCCTAGAAAGTTCGAGAAACGCTAAGTCCGATCACACGAGGTGAACCCACAATTCCGGGAGCTCCAGTTAGACTGGTAACAAGCGAAGAATAATATTTCTCATCGGTTAAATTTGTTCCAAAGAGATTTAATTTCCAGTCGTTGATGGAATATGCGACAGATGCATTGAGTAAAGTGTAGGAATCGTTAACCGTTTCAGTAGCTGTTTGATCAAGATAATAAATCTTTCCGATGTTTCTGACTCCAATGTGCGAAATTAAATTCTCTGACCAAAGATAATCCATTGAAGCAGTGAAGGTATGCTCTGGAGAATTAGGGACATTTAATCCTGAAAAATCGTAAGAATCTGCACTAAATGTGCTTGAATTAAAATTACTCCCAATATGCTTCTTAATTTCTCCATCAGTGATCCCATAACCAAGGCTTAGTAATAATCTGTCAGTTGGTCTACCAGAGATCTCTACTTCGACTCCAAAAATCTCTACTTCCTCGGCATTATCGACGAAGTAATCAGTTGTACCAGTAGGTTTTTCAAACTGGTAATCTTCAACCTCACTCCAAAAAGCAGCACAATCGAAGCTCCAAAGTTTGTCTTCGCTTGTAAGGTTCATACCAACTTCATAAGTCAGTTTTTTCTCCTTATTGAATTGTTGGTTGGAAATGCTGCCCATCATTGGAGTTGAAGTTAAATTAGTGTCCACATAAGGAGAAAACCCGCCTGGCTTGAAGGACTTGGAAGCTGAAGCGAAAATTGAGATGTTTTCTTTGATGTCATGAGTGATTGCAATGGATGGAGAGAAGAAATCTTCATCCATTGTGCCATTGCTTGGATTTGCCCAATTATGCCCTAAATTCGAAGTCACCACTTTATTTCTGGTGAACTTTCGGTCAACGGCATCGTGACGAACTCCTAACTCAATAGCAGTTTTGTTGGAGATAGAACGGTTTAAAGATCCAAAAGTAGCAAATGAATCCAATTCATTTGTGTAGGAGGTCAATTGATTTTCTTGCCACCCACTAGGATGTGGGAAAGTTCTTTCCGCTTTGCCTTCGATTTTGTCGTTCGCGAAATAGAGACCAAGTTGCCAGCTCCAGTCTGCATCTTTATGGGATGCAAAAATTAACTCCTCTGCAATTCGCTCCTGATCCTCAATAATTTTGGAAGTGGATGTTAATCCTCCAAAGGCAGAAAATAAAATATCGTTGTTCGCCAGCCGTGCATCACCGAATGTCAAATCAACCAGGGAAGGATCGATTTCCCAGTTAAAGCGAGATGTGACGGAAGTTATGTGAACAAAGCTCGTGGGAACAGAGAGCTTAAGAAATTGAGAATTGGAGTAAATTTGAGCGTTTTCATTTTCGCTGGAATCCCTTTCATAAAATCCAATCCGTTTGTTATTTCCAGAAGTGGTTCTTGGAACAAGTGGTTGAGCACCCATGCTGAACTCTTCCCAAGTGCCACCAATTCCAATTTCAAGTCCATCTTGAGTAATGAAGTCAAACCCCAGTCGACCATTCCAACTTTCTGAAGTGGCGTCATTTCCTAGGGGGTTTATATTATCGGCAAAGCCATCACTTACGGAACGATTTAGGCCGAAATAATAGGAGGAGTTGTCTCCAGTTGGCCCGTCCGCAAGAACACGATAATTCTGAGTGTTAAATGAGGCATAGGATGCACTGAACTTTGAGCGATGGGTTTCACCAGATTTTCTAGTTTTAATGTTAATTATTCCGCCGGGAGTGTTCTTGCCAAAGCGGTGCCCTTGGTAACCTTTGAGTACTTCAATACTTGCTAAATCGAATAGAGACGAGGAATAAGTGGCTGTGCTTCCTTGTGCTACAGCGTCAATATATAACCCAACACCCGGATCACCGAAAAGTTGTGAGTTACCTATTCCCCTTAGAGTGATTACATCTCCGTATGATTGAATGCCGTATGAATTAATGTAAAGGTTGGGGGCGAAAGCCGATAAATCTGAAATTGAATCAATAATATTGTTCTCAATGAAGTTTCCGCTCAAGACAGATGACCTGGAAAGATCAAGATCTTCGAAGTTGTTGCTACCCCGAACTTCCATCTCATTGAGGGTTTCTGGATTGTTTCCGAAGACAGCAGATGCAGTTGCACCTGCAAGCATGAAAAAGGCGATGGTCGCTTTGATGTTCTTGTAAATCATTGGAACGATTCTTAATGCCAAGGACTCGAGATGAATTCAACGAGAATTCCCCCAGCTTGCTACATTTTATTTAATCAGCAGCTGCTAAAGGTTTTGGATAATTTCCTCAGCAATGTTTAATGATGCAGTGGCGGCAGGGGAGGGAGCATTGCACACATTGATGATGCGGTCATTTTTCTGGATGAGGAAGTCGTCGACCAGTCCACCTGATTTGGCCACTGCCTGGGCACGGATACCAGCAGGGGCGGGGGAAAGGTGTTCCGACTCGATCGCAGGCACCAGTCTTTGCAGGGCTTTCACAAAAGCCTGCTTGGAAAAGGAACGCCACATCTCTCCCCATCCCATCTTCCAGTGCTTCATCGCCATAATCTGGAAACCGGGGTAGGTGACTGACTCAATAAAGTCTTTCGCAGAAAACTCGAATTTCTCATAGGCTTCCCGCCCAAAGGCAAGCACCGCATTGGGACCGCACTCCACCCCGCCCTCGATCATGCGGGTAAAGTGCACGCCGAGGAAAGGAAATTTTGGGTCGGGCACGGGGTAGATCAAGTGATTGCAGAGCTTTTCTGCATCCTTCGACAAAAAATAATACTCCCCCTTAAATGGAATGATTTTGGCAGAAGGTTGCTGTCCGCCCAAGTGGGTAATCCGGTCCGAGTGCAGACCCGCACAATTGATCAGTTTTTGGCAGTGGATGGATTGGTTGTTCGTTTGCACGACAATTTCCCCCGTTCCTTTTTCAATGCCCACCACTTTCTCGCCGAGCAGAATTTGGTGCCTGCCCTCTTGGGTGAGCAGGTCGCCCAACCGTTCACAGACTTGGCGATAGTTGACAATCCCACACTCCGGCACATGGATGGCCGCAATGCCGGCGGCATGGGGTTCAATTTCCCTCAGTTTTTCCTTGGGGATTAATTCGCAATTTACTCCGTTTGCTTGGCCCCGTTGGTAAATTGCCTGGAGACGATCTCTCTCATCCTCATGGGTTGCTACAATTACCTTTCCGCAAAGCTCATAGTCGATCCCATGCTCCGCACAGAATCGTTCCATGGCCAACTTCCCCAGTCGGCAGTTTTTTGCCTTGAGCGAGCCCGGCTTGTAATAGATGCCGGAATGGAGAACTCCGGAGTTTCGGCCCGTCTGGTGCTCGGCGAGTTTCTCTTCTTTCTCGACAACCACAATGGATTGAAAGGGAAAATTTTTGCTCAAGCGAAACGCCGTGGCCAAGCCAACAATGCCTCCCCCAATTATACAAAAGTCTGCTTTGGTCATTGGGAGCAACACTAAGGCAATTCTGCCCACTTGGGCAGAATAATCGGATGGGCTTTTTAAAAGTTAGGACTTTTTCTGCCAACTGGCCAAGGCACCAGAAGGATTTCCGGAAACATCGCTCCGTCCATTTTTGGTGATGGTTTTGCCCTCCGCATCCACGATTACCAGGGAGGGGATGCCGCGCACCTCATATTTCTTCTTCAGTTCATTGGCTTCGTCGGAACCATGGGGTAGGGCGTACCATTTCATGCCGTACTTTTCCATATACTTGAGTTGATCCTCCTGAGAACGGTCCGAAGAGACGAAAACGACTTCGAATTCCTTGGCGTTTTTATCGCGGAATTCAACCAGTGCCGGGGTAAAATTACGGCAGGGCGGGCACCACTGGGCGGAAAAGTAAATCCCAACGATTTTGTCTTTTAGTACCTTGGAGGACACGGCCTTTCCCTCACTGTTAAGTATTTTTGCGGGGAAAAGGGGGGAGTCGGCTAAGCTGGTTTTCTTTGCGTAAAGCGGGTTGGCCGAGGCAAGAGTCAGCGTAAAGGCGAGAGCAAGGGCAGATAGGAGTTTAATTTTCATTCTTCAAAAGTCAGCCAAGGCATCTTTTTTCGCAAACTAAATTTCCACCTTTGCCAGTTTTCATAATGGTAAGCTCCCTCTTTTTTTCTTGAATCAGGCAGGCATTTCTTGAACAAGTGTTTCTTTTGCAATCCTTAACCCCCCTAATTCATCTGTATATGAGCCTCTCTTCTCTTAAACTACACAATGCAATGTGGCCCGGTCTTGTCGGTAAAGGCGACGGCGAGGGCGAAGAACCTCCCTTCAGCCTTGAGCGCATGCTCGATCTTACCGCCAATGCAGAAGTCAATGGCCGCAAGTTTGATGGTGTTGATTGTTTTCTCTTTCATCCACATACCGATCCTGAAGCCAGCGATGATCAACTAAAAGAGATTGCCGATTTAATTGCCGGCCGCGGTTTTGATGTCGGTTCATTGGTTGCCCCTGTATGGCCGGGCACCGTGGGCGATTCTGCGATGGGCACCGATGAGCAACAGGGCAAATTCCTCGACGCGGTAAAAGTTGCCTGCCGCATTGCCAAGGTCTTTAACGACCATGGCGTGCGTAAGGGTGGGGTTATCCGCATCGACTCTGCTGAGTTTGGAGTGGAGCAATGGAAGGCCAACCCTGGTGAAGGGACCGCCCGTATCATAGATACCTTCAAGAAAGCCGCGGTCATTGCCGCCGATCATGGTGAGCGTCTCGCGGTTGAAGGGGAAATCTGCTGGGCTGGCATGCACAGCTGGAAGGATGTCCTCGACCTGCTCGAAGGGGTGGGGATGCCCGAAACTCTTGGCTTTCAGGCAGACTTGGCTCACACTTATCTCTATTTGATGGGCTACAATGCCCCCGAGCATGCCTTGCTCCACGATGGATATTCCGACGAGGAGTTTTATGCTGCCTATGAGAAGATGACCGACAAGCTGCGTCCTTGGACCATCGATTTCCATGTCGCCCAGAATGACGGTCAGGTGCACGGTGCCGGTTCTCACGATAAGACCGGTAAGCACTGCCCGGCGGACGACCCTAACGGCAAGCTCGATATTACCCGCTGTTCCAGCTACTGGCTGAAAGACTTCCATGATCGTGGTATCAAGCACATCTGCTGGGATGGTTGCATGTTCCCCAATGCCACCCTCGAAAATTCGGCCACCTGGAATACCATTCTTAAGGCAATGGTCGATGTGGTCTCAGCATAATTTACTTCAAGTTTTTCTGCATCAAAGGGGCGGTTCGTTGAGCCGCCCCTTTTTATTGTGTATTCGAGGTGATAAAGAAAGTTATTCACAAAACTTATTTTTTCATCGAATTTGAAACTATGCTGAATAAGTTAATATCCAGTGGTGTGGTAACTGAGTTATTCTCAGGGTGTCATGTTAGGTGTGTGTGAATAATTTATTTGGAAAGCTATGAGTATAAGTTACAGGGAAGCAAAACGGATTTTGGACAAACAGGAAGAGGCACGTGATGTCATTAACAGTTACCGGGGGATGGAAACCCTCGGCAAGCGCTTGCAACTGCGTAACAACAAAGAACTTATTCTGAAGCTCTTTGAGATTGAGGATGATCCCTCCATTGTCGAGGTCTTCACTCACCTCAAGGCACTTTATGAAGAGCAGTGGGGCGATGCAGAAGCCACCGCTCCCCCCGAAACGCCTGGGGAAATTTCCTCAGATGGCACTGAAAAAGACAAAAAAGAATTTTCTTCCAAAATAGAAGAAACAGTAGAGGTTTGATGCTGGCTCAACCGGTGGTCACTCTTTCATTAAAGAGATCATCGGTTTGCATTTGCTTGATTTTTCACTTTTAAGGTGGAAAGTTTACTAGAGCCTTGAATATTAACTCCAGATTTCAGCAGGAACCTGCTCTCTCCGGCAGCATATTGCTGTCTCACCCCAGCCTTAAGGATCCTAACTTTTTTAAGAGCATTGTCTTTCTTTCCGCTCATTCCACTGAGCAGGGAACATTGGGTGTCATTCTAAACCGCCCACTTTGCAAATCGCTTGCCCAGTTGGATAAGCAGTTTAGCAAGCTGAGTATCGGCGATGCCCCTGTCTATGAAGGTGGACCGGTGGATAAAGATAAAATTATCCTTGCTGCTTGGGAGTGGTCCGACACCGCCCACTCCTTTAAGTTGTATTTCGGGATCGACACCGACAAAGCTCAGGTCCTGAAATCCCAAAAGCCGGAAATTGAAATTGCCTGTTTTCTTGGCCATTCGGGATGGTCACCCGGGCAGTTGGAAAATGAACTGGATTCGGATTCCTGGCTGGTCTCCTCCTTCAACCACGATCTATTTGAAGAAATCAAGCTTGAACAGGACACCTGGAAGTCCTTGGTTTCCAACTTCGGGGATGACTTGCGACTCCTTGCGGACGCCCCGGATAATCCCTCAGTAAACTAACATTGATCACCTCTTTACCAATGGGTGGGTAAATGTCTGCCCAAGTGGGTAAAAATTTTTCATTTCAGGCTTTATATCTTGCTTGGCATCGGTTTTGCTAGAGAGTTCTCATCGGATACACATCCGGTGTGTTTAAAACATCCGTTTTGGACAGCAATTAAATCCCTTAAATTAAAATGAGTAAGCACAAGCTAGAGTACATATGGCTCGACGGGTACAAACCTACCCAAAGCCTCCGCAGTAAAACGATGATCGTTGAAGACTTCAGCGGTAAATTAGAAGATGCCAAGCAATGGTCTTTTGATGGTTCTTCCACCGAACAGGCAGAGGGTGGGGCATCCGACTGCCTTCTTCAGCCTGTCTATGTAATAGAAGATCCTGATCGTTTCGGGGGAAATGGCTGGCTGATCATGTGCGAAGTCCTCAACTCAGATGGTACTCCACATGAGTCCAACGGTCGTGCCACCATTGATGAAGACGATGATGATTTCTGGTTTGGATTCGAACAGGAATACACTCTGATTGATCTCGAAACAAACCTCCCCCTCGGCTTCCCCAAGGACGGTTATCCTCGTCCACAAGGTCCTTACTACACATCTGTCGGTGCCCGTAATGCCAAGGGTCGTGAATTGGTGGATGAACACCTTCACCTTTGCCTGGAGGCTGGACTCAATGTTGAAGGTATCAATGCCGAGGTTATGATGGGGCAATGGGAATACCAAATTTTTGCCAAGGGTGCGAAGAATGCAGGTGACCAAATTTGGCTTGCCCGTTACCTTCTCGAGCGTACTGCAGAATCTTACGATATCGCTATCGATCTTCACCCCAAACCAATTAAGGGCGACTGGAATGGTTCCGGCATGCACGCCAACTTCTCCAACGGAGCAATGCGCGAGCAAGGCGGCGAAGATCTCTTTAAGAAAATCTGTGAAGAGTTCGGTAAAAACATCGACCGTCACATTTCCGTCTACGGGGCAGAAAACAACCAACGCCTTACTGGATTGCACGAAACTCAGTCGATCGACAAGTTCAGCTATGGAGTTTCTGACCGTGGTGCTTCCATCCGTATTCCCGTTGGCACCATCCAGGATGGCTGGAAGGGTCGTTTGGAGGACCGTCGTCCTGCATCGAATGGTGATCCTTACCGAATCGCGGCTGCGATTATTAAGACCACCAAGGAAGCATTGGCCTAAGATAGATTTAGTTAATTTTCAAAAATTAAGGCGATGGAGTAATCCATCGCCTTTTTTATTTCCTTTTTTTCATCACAGCAGTGGCTTTATCCCCATTACCGTAGTGAAAAATGAGTACCGTGATCCAATCCTGGTTTTGAGAATAAATCTTTGTCTTTCGTGTCCCATTTTCCACCCAGGCGGCCTCCACTCCCTTTGCTTTTTCACTGCTCAATTTGCTCCAGCGCTCCGCTGTTTTTTTTTGCCCGTGGAAATTTACCAGTTTCCATCCCTCCTCTTTCCATTGGCCAATAATGTCATTTGGGTCCGTGGAGCAACCCAAAGGTAAAATGAGCAAGCAGGTAAGGAGTAGGAGGGTTAAAAAGCCCCCTGATGCCTCTTTCATTTTTTCAAGAATCAAAGTCATTGCCAAAGAAGGCTTTAAAAAAATTGAAGTAAAATTTGCAAGTCTCTACCTCTTGGTGTCCATTAAAATGTGGGTGGTTCAAATATCGGTGTTTTTTCTCCGTGTTTTCTTTGTTGCCTGGAATTGCTGTCCTTTTTTCAGCACGGGCTGCTGGGCATCCCTGTCTCTCGTCTTCACTTTCTAATGCCTCTGCGGGTGAGGTGTTTAAACTAACAACCAAAGGAAAGGGTCTATCCTATGAAAAAGGAAAAAAGGTGGGTCAATAAATCTCCCCCATATCTACAAAACAGTATCTTCTCATCACAGATATTCTAAGCGACAAAATGGTGAGTCCTGTGAATGAAACCAATCAAAAACTCTCAAAAATACCTTCATGAAAATCTTCAACTCGAACGCACCGAAAAAAGCTTCCACTAACATTCGGGACTTTTCTAAAAAGGAGAGTAAGGGGAGGTGGGAAGAACTTCGACTCTATCACCTAAAGCATCCTCCCCGAAGTGTTTAACAGGAGTTTTCGCTCCCGTCTGGTAGCAATCCTTTTGGGGTTAGTAAAGGAGTAAAAAAGAAGCACGCAGGAAACGCTCTCTTTCACCCTCCGCCAGGTCAATCAATCTTTCTTCTTTGAGCCCCTCCTTTAGCTAGGAGGGGCTTTTTTATTTTCATCGCTTGTCGAAAGAAGCGATGTTTGATTAAAGGGGTTAAATAGGTCCAATTACTATGCTTGCCACCATATTGCTCGTCACCCTAATACTTACCTTCCTGGCCTACAAATGGTACGGCCGCTTCCTGGAGAAGAGCTGTGGTCTCGACAACCATCGTACCACGCCCTCCGTAGAGAAGGAGGACGGTGTGGATTATGCTCCCACCCGCCCATCCATCCTTTTCGGGCATCACTTTTCTTCGATTGCCGGAGCAGGGCCTATCGTTGGACCCATTCTTGCCGCCACCTACTTTGGCTGGAGTCCCACCTGGATATGGATCATTATCGGGGCCATCTTTGTTGGTGGGGTGCATGACTTTGGCAGTACCTTCATGTCCGTCCGGCACGGTGGGCGTTCCGTTGCTGATGTTATGAGAAAGATGGTGGGGGAGACCACGGGTAAGCTCTTTTTACTCTTTGTAATCCTTGCCCTTGTCTATGTCATCGTGGTGTTTTTGGATCTCACTGCGACCACCTTTACCAAACAACCTGCAGTGGCCACATCTTCCGGCTGGTTTGTGCTGGTTGCCTTGGTTTTTGGAATTATACTGCGGAGCCAGAAGTTCGGCTTAGGGAGGTTGGCTCTGTTCTTTTTTCCTCTTACCTTTCTTGGTTTGGCGATCGGGCATTATTTCCCTTTTATGCCGCTCGGTAAAGATATGTGGATTTGGGTCACCCTGCTATACTGTTTTATCGCTGCGGTTTTACCCGTAGGCATTCTTTTGCAACCCCGGGACTTTCTGAGTGCTGGCTTTCTCTATGCCATTTTACTGCTCGGTGCGGTGGGGATGTTTATCAGCCAGGAAAGGATACAGTTACCTGCCTTTATCGGGTGGGAATCAGAAAAACTGGGTATGCTTGTTCCCTTCCTTTTTATCACCGTTGCCTGTGGGGCCTGCAGTGGGTTTCATAGCATTGTCTCCAGTGGCACCACCTCCAAGCAGATCAAGCAGGAAAAAGACATCACCAAGGTCAGCTATGGTGCTATGCTGGTGGAGGGTGTGCTTGCAGTTTTTGCCCTTGGCTGTGTGGCGATCTTGACCGTGGGCGAGCGGGAGAGTGGGGCCACGCCCGTTGGTATTTTTTCCCTCGGTGCGGCCAAGTTTTTCGGGGCGGTTGGTATTCCTCACTCACTCGGTGCTGAATTTGCCATGCTCGCGATCAGTACTTTTTTGCTGACCACGCTGGACACCTGTACCCGGCTTACCCGCTTTTTAATCGAGGAATTGTTTGCCTGGCGTAATCAGGCCAGCCGTTTTCTTGGCACCCTGCTTGCGCTCTTTTTCCCTGCACTCTTGGTCTTCCAGTCCTTCCCTGGGGCGGATGGCACTCTCCAACCTGCCTGGAAAGCAATTTGGCCTCTCTTTGGGGCAACTAATCAGCTACTGGCTGCCCTTGCCCTGCTCACTTTTGTGGTCTTTTTGCGGGTGAAAAAGTCCAACTACAAATTCGCCCTCTTTCCCGCCCTAATCATGATCGTCATGCCCATGCTCGCCTTGTTTCATATGGCTGGAAAGTTTGGGCTGGGTAGCCTGATTGGTGTGGCCTCCGCCGCAATGTTTGCACTGGGGATCTACCTGATGGCAGTTTCCTGTAAGGAATTTCTTCGGACAGACCTTTAATTTATTCGAAGCTGAAGGTGGTCTTTGGGCGGGCTAATTGTAAGACTGATTTAGCATCTTCAGAAATCTCATTCTCCCAAAGCAAGGCTTCGATTAGTTTTTCGAGGCCTATAAGCCCGTATGGGTCACTTATTTTATTGTTACTTGCATATAGTCCAGTCAACTTGTGGTTGTATCCAAGGGGAGATAATGAAATCACTTCATTATTGTCCATGAAAAGGGTTCTTAGTTCGGGAAGTTTCGCTAACGGATCAAGCGAAGTGATGAAGTTGTTAGAAATGGAGAGGATTCTCAAATTGGGTAATTTTTCAATTCCATCCAGCTCAGTTATTCCATTAATGGACAAGTCCGCGTACCAAAT
Source organism: Opitutales bacterium (assembly GCA_038152995.1). Lineage (GTDB taxonomy): Bacteria > Verrucomicrobiota > Verrucomicrobiia > Opitutales > Seribacteraceae > Chordibacter. The sequence continues at coordinate 25,613 of JAYOXT010000015.1, read as the reverse complement.
TAAGGAGTCCACGACTTGACCTAAGGGCACTATGCCACGAATTCGATTATCCGAGAGGTTGATCTCTCTTAAATCTTTCAGTGCGGTTATGAAGTTGATATCCGACAAATAGTTATCTTCCAGATAAACCACCTTTAGTTGATTATCGTCTGGAAATTCAGGAAATGAAACTAATAGATTTCCACCCAAATCCAATGTGTGAAGTGCGGGCAGTTCGACCAGGCCGGACACTGACCTTATTGAATTGTCGATGAGGTTTAGTTCTTCCAAACCTGTGAGGAATTCGATTCCGCTGGTGTCGGAAATATCATTTCGGGCAATACTGAGCTTCTCCAAGCGGGACAAGTCAACTAGTTGGTCAAAGACAGTATAATTGGCGTCTGTAATTTCATTGTCGTCCAAATTTAATTCCCTCAAAGAAGTAAGCGAACCGAGGGGACCTATGTCCGCGATCAAGTTTGAACTTAAATCTAAAATTTCGAGACTTTTCAAACTACTGAGGGGTGCGAGTTTCTCAATTTCATTACCCTGTAGGTAAAGTTCTCTCAAATTGGGTAACTGACCAAGGGGTTCTAGGTCAGTTATTCTATGATAGCTGATATCAAGTCGATGAGACGAAGAAAGAGCAGCATTTTTGATCTTATTTAGAGTGAGAATGCCTCCAAAAGATGAAGGGTTACTTTCCCAATCCTCCCATTGGGAAAGATCAAGCTGCGTTTGTCCCACGACTTGCCAACTGGCATTATAATCTACAAATTTAGACCATTTAGCCTCTGCTTGGTTCCATTGATAAAAGTTGCCATCCCTTCCTGCTTCAAGAAATAACCATGATTCATCGGCATGAGAGTAAATCCAAGGGAAGGCACCGTGCCACATCCACCCACTTCCCAAAAGGTAAGATGGCATACAAAAGTAAAAAGGAAGCAGAATATAATAACCCAAGAACTTCATTATTCTTCCCATGCAAAACAACTTAATTGCTATCCATATAATTTTGCAAAGCTAACTTCTAAGTCATGCAGAATCGCAAATGAGAAAAAGGAGAGTGCCCGAGGTGGGACTTGAACCCACACTCACTAGGTGAAACGGATTTTAAGTCCGCAGCGTCTACCATTCCGCCACTCGGGCATTCGATATTCTTTAATACAGGCGGTGGCGGAGTGAATCGAGAAAATTTTGAGTATGCTTCTTTTGAGTCCCTACTGGGTACTGCTCCAGGTGAGGTATCATTTGTAAGCCGAGAAATGAAAAAAGCCTTAAGAATGCCTTGCATTCGTAAATTTACTATGTTTCATAAATTTTATGAATGAGAGGGTTTTGTTTGTCGATGACGAGGAGTCAATCCTCAGGGGTATAAAACTTAATCTTGGGAGAACTTTTGATGTAACCTTGGCAAACGGTCCGGAAGAAGCGATCACCATAATCAACGAACAAGGATATTTTCCTGTAGTAGTCTCTGACATGAGGATGCCCAAGGTGGACGGAGCCACCTTGCTTAGAACGATAAAGGAGCATAACCCAGAAACCATGTGTATTTTGCTGACCGGGCATGCGGATTTTGAGTTTGGTGGTGCGGAAGCGTTGCAATCGGGAATGTTGTTCAAAATCCTGAGCAAACCTTGCCCGCCTGAAAAACTCAAGGTGACTATCCTCGCCGCTTTGGAAGCACGGGGAGGAAAGGCTCCAGACGAGAAAGCTCCAGACTTTGTGCTCTAAAGGTATTCGGTGAAGCCTATTTTTCTGTCCCTTATTTTTTTAAAAATTTGGGTCTGTGCTTGCGGGAATCCAATTACGCAGGGCAAATTTCTGCGCCTTTTGGGTATTCAAGCAACTGAGGAGGAAGCCCAGCCATATGGTGGAATCCATGCATTGCGTACAATTTATCGTGCTCTTGTCGAAGAACGGGAAAGGCTTGAATTAATCGAGTGCGGAATTAGAGACTTAAAACCGATCGGATATTTGACTGAATTACAGTGGCTTAGATTATCTCATAATCCGATTCGCGACATTACCCCATTAGCAGGTTTGCAAAAACTTCAAGTGCTGAGCCTATATGGAGTTCCAAGTAAGGGGCATAGGCAAAGGAATGGTATATCTGACTTAACCCCGTTGATGAATCTCAAGAACTTATGGAGTTTAACTTTAGATGAAAATAATATTACGAAAGTAGAGACTCTAGGTCACCTAACTGAGCTCAAAACTCTTTATCTAACGCGAAACAATATTTCAGAGATTCAACCTTTATCCAATCTCCTGGCTCTGAAAACTCTATACCTTTCTCACAACAGCATCGTTGATATTTCTCCGCTCAGTTCGCTTCCAGAGCTAAGCTGGCTTAGATTAGACTCGAATCGGGTGTCGAACCTTTCACCCTTAGGGAGTTGCAGGAAGTTAGAGAGGCTTTCTCTTGCTGGGAACTCTTTTTCAGACATTTCAGCCCTAGCGAGCCTCAGTGGCTTGGAAGAACTAAATTTAAAGGGAAATCAAGTTGGCTCGCTAAGCAGCCTGCTTAATCTATCAAAAATGAAAGAACTTTATCTTGATGATAACCAAGTAAGCGATCTTTCTCCGCTGAGAAACATGGTAAAATTACGCACTCTTCATTTGGCGAATAATAATGTGAGCGACATTTCTTCCCTAATGGGATTGAAAAGCCTTTCGACCCTTATCCTTACTGGAAATCCATTCGAGGAAGCACAAGTGGATTCTTTTAAGCGGGCCATGCCCCGCTGCAATGTGGTTCTCAAATAGCCTACATAGATCAAGATCAATCCTTCAATATTCCCGTCGTTCAATTTCAACGCCTTTGCTAAAACGGCGAAATCGTTTCAATGAGCCGTCGATATAATATTCGTGGAAGACGCCGTTCCCGCTCCTTACTTGGGATTCCTTGCACACGGATCCATCCGATTTCCAAACCTTGATCTCCACCAGATGCCCAATTTGGTTGATTGATCGGATGGCCAACTGTCCATCCGGGTAATATTCTTTCCACTCTCCATCGACTTCTCCATCCGAGGTCTGCCCATCCACTTCCAGTTGCCCATTCGAGTGCCAAACCTGAAAAATTCCTTCCATGCGGTCCTCATGCCAGTCAATTTCGGAAAATTTTGAACCGTTTTCATCCCACTTCATCCACCGGCCTTCCTTGCGGCCATCTTTCAAGTAACCAATCTCCAGCAGTTGGCCGTGGAGACCGGATGTTTTCACCCAGCCAGTAAAAGGGTCATCTCCGTCCTCAACATAGAGATTGGACATACCGTACATGAATTTCCGTTCGAGAGTCTGCAATTCGATGGCCGATGACTTTGCATCTGCCATCACGGCGGGCTCGGTAAGGTCGGGCACAGAGCATGAACTCAGAAACAGGGAGAGGGGGATAAGAAATACAAATTGCATTGCCTGCCTGCGAGCAAATGAATCCAGGCTGCATATGACAACCGCTATTTTGCCGAAAGGGTAATCTCATTGATTGAGCGGGAGGCTTAGGATATAAGTTCCTGATGATTTTTATTCGCGAGGTTTCACTTTCTTACGGCCATAAAAAGTTATTCAACGAAATTTGTGGTACCATAGGTCCGCGGGACCGCATCGCCCTCGTGGGATCCAATGGTGCCGGGAAAACCACCTTGCTGAGGATGCTCATGGGGGAGGTGCAGCCGGATGAAGGTGCCATCGAGAAGCCGGATTATGCCACTGTGGGATACCTTCCCCAGGATGGGGTGCATGCTTCCGAAGGAACGGTGCGCGAGGAGATAAACAAGGCATTTTCTGGAGCTTCCGAGTTGCAGGCAAAACTCGATGAAGCCGAGGCAAAACTCGCCGAACTGGATCCCGAAGATGAAGAATTTTATGATCTGATCGACCTCATGGGTGGCTGGGAGACCCAGCTCGCTAGCTTTGAGCCCGAGAAAATGAATGCCAGGATTGAAAAGGTGCTCATGGGTATGGGGTTTACCAAGGAGGATATTGACCGTCCGGTTGATGAGTTTTCCGGTGGTTGGCAAATGCGCATAGCTTTGGGTAAGCTCCTTTTGCAGTCACCTGCTCTGCTTATTCTAGACGAGCCCACGAACCACCTCGATGTGGTTTCCCAGAATTGGTTAGAGCACTACCTGAAGGGCTATCAGGGCGCGATTTTAGTCATTTCTCACGACCGCGCATTTCTCGAGACAGTGACCGAAAAAACTTTTGAACTGAAGCTCGGTAGCCTCAATAACTACAACGGTAACTATACTTTTTACTTAAAGGAGAGTGCCGCCCGCCTCGAACGGCAGCGCAAGGCGTATAACAACCAGAAGAAGGAAATTCAGAAAGAGAAGGAGTTCATCAACCGGTTCCGCTCCAATGTGAAAAAAGCTGCCATGGTGCAAAGCCGGATCAAAGCTCTGGAAAAGATGGAAATTGTCAAGCCGGAGGCCGAAGAGAAAAAGATCTACTTCCGTTTCCCTCCATCCCCGGCAGCGAGCCAAAAAGTGGTCGAACTGCAGGGCATGACCAAGGCCTATGGTGATAATGTGGTCTTTGATGGGCTCGATCTGCGGATCGATAAGGGTGACCGTATTGCGGTGGTCGGGGTAAACGGTGCGGGGAAATCTACCCTGGCTCGTGTACTTGCCGGAGTGGAGCCCTATCAGCAGGGCGAGCGGGATGTCGGGGTAAATACGGTGATTGGTTACTTCGCCCAGCATCAGGCCGAGGAACTCAATCCAAACAATGAGGTACTGGCCGAGGTCGAGGAAGTGTGTGAGAACAACCCCGATGCCAACCCCCGGGCTGCCCTTGGAGCACTCTTGTTCAGTGGTAATGATGCACTGAAGAAAACATCGGTTCTTTCTGGTGGGGAGCGCAACCGGGTTGCCCTAGCGAAGTTGCTGATGAAGCCCTGTAACTTCCTGATCATGGACGAACCGACCAACCACCTCGATATACGCAGTAAGGAAGTTTTACAGGAAGCCTTGAACTTATTTGAGGGCACCGCCCTGATCGTCAGTCACGACCGTGCCTTTCTCGATGGGGTGGTCAATAAGGTGTTGGAGATATCTACCCGAAGGGCGATGATGCTAACCTGCAATGTGACCGAGTATATGGAGCGCCTGGAGGTGGACGAATTTTAGGTTTTTTTCGCGGCCAGCGAATCAGGTCAGCGGAGGAATTTCAGGGCGACGAACCCACCGATCAGCAAGACCCCAAAGACCAGGGCGAGCAGATTGAAGTGACGATCGATCTTTTCTTTCATTGGTTCCCCAAATTTGGCCACCAGGGCAGCCACCAAAAAGAAGCGGGCCGATCGGCTGACCGCCGAGGCCAGTACAAAAGGTGCGAGGGCCATGCCCAGTACACCACTGGCGATAGTGAAGATCTTGTAGGGAATGGGGGAGAAGCCGGCGAGGAAGACCAACGGCCATCCCCACTCGGCATACCATTCCTGGATGCGGGTAAACTTTTCCTCAGTAAATCCGGGTACATACTGAAAAAACCATGGAGACAAACCATCCCAGGCAAATGCACCAATGGCGTAGCCGGCCAAACCACCGAGCACCGAGGCGACCGAACAGATCAGGGCAAAGGTGAAGGCCTTGCGTAGGCTGCCCAGGCAAAGGGGAATGAGCAAGACATCCGGAGGGATCGGGAAAAAACTCGCCTCAGCAAAGGAGAGCAATCCTAGCCATAAGCCGGAGAGCTTGCGTTCGGCAAGGGAGAGCGTCCAGTCGTAGACTCGGCGAAGGGGGTTGGAGCTTTTTTGCATAGTGGAAAAGAAGGATCAGGATTTAGCCTTGTGTAATTGTTCCAAGGTAGGGCAGTTCCCGAAAACGGCCGGCATAATCGAGCCCATAGCCGACCACAAACTTATTGGGGATGGTAAACCCGACCCAGTCGGCTTCGAAGCCATTGGCCCGCCTCTCCGGTTTATCGAGGAAGACACAGGTACGCAGGGAGCGGGGTGCAAGACCGGATATCTCCCCGCAGGCCCGTTGCATGGTCCTGCCTGTATCCAGTATATCATCAACGAGAAGGACATCCCGCCCAGCAAGGTCGGATTTTAAACTTCCAGTAATCGAAGGTTCCGTCTCTGCGGAGGTAGAGTTACCATAGCTGGAAATGCGCAGGCAGTCCAACTGGGTGGGGGAGTTGAGCAACCGCAGCAGATCGGCGGTAAAGATAATGGCCCCGTCGAGAATCGAGACGAGGAGGATTTCCTTGCCCGCATAGTGCAGATTAATTGCCCTGGCGAGGGTCTGTACCCGCTCAGCAATCCGCTCAGCGGAGAGTAGAACCTGGGGCCGGGGCAGTTCTTTCATCAATGGCGGAGCAATTGGTTTATGCTCGATTGGGCGGAAGAGGCATAGCCCCCGCCGAAGAGGTTGAAGTGATTGAGCTCATGGTAGAGGTTGTAAAGCGTTTTGCGGATTTTAAAGCCTTCATTCAAGGGTAATTCCTGCTCGTATGCCTGGTAGAAAGCGGAGGAAAATCCCCCAAACATATAGGTGAAGGCAAGGTCCGCCTCGCGGTCGCCGTAATAACTGGCGGGATCAAAAATGAAGGGATCACCGTTCTGATCATAACTGGCATTTCCACCCCATAAATCCCCATGGAGAAGGGCAGGGTGGGGGTGGTATGTGGAAAAGAAGCAATCCATCCGTCCGAGCAAATCTTCCGCCCCGTCAAACCTTCTGCCTTTTTCGGCGGCGAGGCCAAACTGGTGGGCTAGGCGTTGGTCCCGGTAAAACTCTGCCCAGTTGTCCGACCTTGGGTTGGGTTGAGGAGTGGCTCCGATACAGTTGTCCATATCCCACCCAAAATAGGGCTGTTCCACTTTGTGCATCCTCGCGAGCAGGCGGCCAAGTTGTGCCTGCCCCTCTGCTCGGGAGGATCCTTCCTGGATATATTCGAGGACGAGATAGGCGTCTCCGCCTTCTCTGCCCGAGGCAATCACCCCGGGTGCATGAATCGATTGGGTGCCTCGAATCTCCTCCAGTGCCTTTCCCTCCGCCTCAAAAAAAGGCAGAAAAGAAGCATGGTTTTTTTTTACAAAATATTCCCGCCCGTCCTCGCCCTGCATCCGGGATGCCTGATTGATGCAGCCCCCGCCCAAGGCGGAGGATGAAAGGGTGCGGAAAGGGGAACCCGTCGCTGCGGAAATGGCCCTCTCGATCGCACTCATCCAAAAAGGGCTAGGGTGCCTTAGGCGGAGTTCTTCTGGATGTGGTTTAGGATCTGCCCGCAACCATCCTCCAAAAGATCGAGCACTTTTTCAAAGCCAGCCGGTCCGCCGTAATAGGGGTCGGGCACCTCCTTGTCATCCGAGCTGACAAAGTCGCAAAAGGGACGAATTTTCTTTTTCAGAGAGGGGTCGGGGGCCAAGTTGTTTACTTCGGAGAAGTTAAAATTATCCATGGTAATGATCAGGTCGGCGTGGTGATAGTCCTTATCGGTGATCATCCGGGCGGAGCCTTTGATGGGGATGCCCCGTGCTTCTGCTGCCTGCCTCATCCGGGCATCGGGCGGGTTTCCTTGGTGGGAAGAGATCGTGCCGGCGGAGTCACAACTAATCTTCTCCGCAAGGCCCTGGTCCGCAAGCAACTTTCGAAATGTACATTCGGCCGCAGGTGAGCGGCAAATGTTTCCCCAGCATACAAAAAGCAAATGCATAAGTGATAAGGATGTGCCAAGGATTGCGGCGTTTTACAAGGCGTAAACCTTGGGTGTGGATGAGCAGGTGGCTTGACAATCCCTTTTCTGCCCATTGGATACACCATCTTGACTAATTCACTAATTCTATTTGGTTGTGGCTATGTGGGCATGAAGCTTGCCCGCTATTGCCTGGCATTGGGTTGGCAGGTGACTGCCTTTACCCGCAATCCACAAAAAGCCGCCGAGGCGGAGAAGTTGGGTGCCCGTGCGGTCCTTGGGGAGCTGCAGTCTGCGGACTGGTGGAGGGAGTTATCCACTCAATATGACCATGCGGTCAACTGTGTGGGGGCCGCCGCACCTTCGATTGAGGGCTACCGCGCATCCTACCTGGAGGGCATGCACTCGATCGAAGGCTGGCTCAAAGAAACGAACCAATCTCTGCAAAACCTGATCTTTACAAGCAGCAGTTCCGTCTATCCTCAGACCGACGGTTCTTTGGTGGATGAAGAGAGTACGAATGTTGGTGTTTCTGCACGCGGACAAGTGCTACTCGATGCCGAACAGGTCTGCCTGCAAGTTCCGCAAACTTATACCCGCCGTACAAGCGTGGTGCGCTTTTCCGGGCTTTACGGTCCGGGGAGGCATCTCCTGGTGGATAAAATCCGCCGGGGTGAGCCGATGACTGGGAGCCCGGACCGTGTGCTCAACCTAACCCACCGCGACGATGCCGCCTCAGCGGTACTTGCCATCCTGCAATCACCAAGCTCGTTGGAAGGAGGTATTTTTAATGCCTCGGACGGGCAGCATGCCACCCGGGGTGATATAGCGGATTGGGTGGCATCGAGAGTGGGAGTGCCCAAGCCTGCTTTCATCGGTGCGGATGAAGATAAGGGGCCCCACCGCCGGGTGGATAGCTCAAAAATTGGCCGGGTATTTGGCTGGGTTCCACGGTTTGCGGATTTTCAGTCAGGTTACGAAGATTTTCTTGCCAGCGAGGAAAGCTAACTTTTTTATTCCAATCATGCCAGGTGTAGGAAAACTTCTTAAACAAGCCCAAAAAATGCAAAAGCTGATGGAGGAGGCACAGGCCAAACTCTCCGAGGAAATTCTTGAGGTCAGCGGAGGTGGGGGTGCGGTCTCCATTAAGATAACTGGACAGGGGGAGTTTAAGGACCTGAAGCTCGATCCTGAGTTCCTCAAGGAAGACCCGGAATTTGTGTCTGAGGCCATTTTGCAGGCTGTGATCGATGCCTCCGAGCAGGCAAAAAAGAAGAGTGATGATGCTATGGGTAGTCTCACCAGCGGGGTGCAAATGCCTGGTTTCTTTTAATTTTTTCTTCCTAACTTCTTGACCCCGCAGTACCAGCTCTTGGTGCAATCTTTGAAGCGCCTGCCCGGGCTGGGCTATCGCTCGGCGGAAAAAGTGGCGCTGCATCTTCTGGTTGAAAAACCGGATTCCGCGTCTGCCCTGATCGACTGCCTGCAGGAGGCGAGAGGTGGGCTGGGGCCTTGTCAGGTCTGTGGGAATCTCGCCGAAGGAAGCGACTGCACGCTTTGCCTTTCCGATGAGCGGGACCAGGCGCAGCTTTGTGTGGTGGAAGGGGTGACCGATCTTTTTGCGATGGAAAGGGCAGGAGTATTTCGCGGGCTTTATCATGTGCTGCACGGAAAACTTGCCCCTGTGCGTGGAGTGGGGCCAGAAAAGTTGAACCTCGCATCTTTGGGCACACGCCTCGAAAAAGGGGAAATTCGCGAGGTGATTCTTGCCCTCGGTAACGACATGGAAGGCGAGGCGACCTGCCACTACCTAAATCAGGAAATCTTTGACGGACTGAACCTCCAGGTGACCAGAATTGGCTTTGGCCTGCCTAGCGGAGGCGGGGTGACCTATGCGGATGAGATTACTCTGCGCAGTGCCCTGGATGGGCGGAAGTCAATGTGACGAGATGTGCTTAGGGCCAAGGCAACCAGCTTTTACTTTCGTAGTCATAGTACCTTGGCGTAACAGAGCCCTCAAGATCGAGGAATACCCACTTGCTCGTTGAGTAGACCCAGGTAAAACCCTGTAGAAATGTAACTGAATCAAGCCAAAACCAACCGACCTCTTCCCGCCATGCCCAGATGCTTGGCTCATCGACATAAGTATAGATCCATCCGAGTTGAGTATGGAAAATCCACGAGTTAGATGATCCCTGAAAGACAGTTCCTATCCAAGTGTTGAACCATCCATCACCCAAGTCTTCCGCACTTAGGGTGCGGGAGAGTAAACTGAGAGAAAATTGAGCCTCCACGATACGGTTTTCAGTTAGGGAGACGGTGGTGCTGGCAGAACTCGGGTCCGTCACGCCATTCCCAGACCATCCGCTAAAGATATATCCAGCGCTAGGGGCTGAGGAAATGTTAGCCAATGTGCCGTAGGCATAGGTGCCACTGCCGGAAGCGGAGCCCCCATTGAAAGAGGTTACCGAAAGGGACAGAAAATCTTGGGTAAAGTTGGCCGTTACATTCCTGTCCTGCGTCATGGATACGAAGGTGCTGGCGGTAGCTGGGCTGGCGACGCCGTCCCCGTTCCACCCGGCAAAGGAATAGCCCGTATTGGGGGTAGCATTAATATCCGCATCCGAACCATAGGTGTAAGAGCCGCCCCCAGTCACGCTACCACCGTCGCCAGCGTACAGGGCGAGTTGGTATGAGTTTAGGGAGAATGTAGCTAAGACCGACCGATCTTGTGTCATGGAGACTATGGTCCTTGAAGAATCTGGGTTAGCGACACCATCCCCGTTCCACCCGGCAAATGAATAGCCCGTATCGGGGGTGGCGTTGATGGATGCCGAGGATTCTTTGTAATAAGTTCCACCACCAGAGACCGTTCCTTCCCCGCTGTCAGAGATTGAAATGGTCAGTTCGTGTGCGGGCCAGTCACTGTTTCTACTGGGCGTCCGGCCAAACATGGGCCAGTGTGAATCGGCCGGACCAACTCCGAGCTCAATAGAGTAAAGGTTTTTATCGAAGCACCCAAAATAAAGATCACCGGCATCGCTCAGAAGGAGGGAGGAATCGACCACGGAAGGGATTTCAAAGGGAGGGGAACTGACATTACTGTCCCATGCTTTGGTCCCGTTCACATCGTAGGCAAATAAATGGTTTTCTCCGCCACCGGTGTAACCGATTACATAGACCCTTCCATTTTCGTCCACCACTGGGCTGCTGTAAAAAACATCCCCGACAAAGACTTCCCAGTTGGCCACATTGTCGGAGGTGGCCGAAAAGAGGGGCAGGGAGCGCATGTACCCGTCACGTGAAACAAAGAAGACTTCATCATCTAGTCCAAGTGCTGGAGAGGCATCCACCCGGTCACTGGTTAGGTACCTCCAGTTCAGGGATGCTTGGGTGCCATCATCGCTTAGGCTGTAGCAATAGCCATTCCCAGACCCAAAATAGATATTGCCTTCCCCATCCAATGCAGGAGAGGAAAGAATCGATTGATTCGTACCAGTTACCTCATCCATCAAGTAGGTCCATTTTTCAGAACCATCCGAGTTAAGGGCATGAAAGGTGCCATTTTCATCTCCAAAATAAAGAGTGCCATCGGGTCCAATCGCAGGAGAAGAAAAGATCGGTTCTCCCACGAAGTATTGCCAAGAAAGGGATCCATTGGCTTCCAAAGCATAAAAGATCGAATCCATCGATCCGAAGTAAATTTTTCCATCCAGCCCAACAGCAGGACTCGATTGGATGTAGCTATTGGTTTCAAAAGACCAAATTTCTGCACCCGTTTGTGCATGAACCGCATAGAGTTTGTTGTCCCATGATCCAAAATAGACCACCGACTCATCGTGACTCATTGCGGGTGTGCTATCCACCCAATTACTGGTGGTGAAGGTCCAAGCCGTCGACCCGTCCAGGGAAGAGATGGCATGTAACTTATTATCGTTTGAACCGATGTAAATCGTACCAGAGCTATCAATCGTTGGAGAAGAAAAAACGATCCCGTCGGTGGAACTCGTCCAGTTTAAGGATACCGGAATGGTTTGAGCCCATAGCAATTGACTGAATCCAATCCAACCGATGAAGAAAAACAGGATCGAACGGGTGTTTTGATTCAATGGCTTGAATGGGGAATCCATAGAAATATTCTAGCCAACTTTTAACCAGGGTTGCAAATCAGTTAGTGGCTACTTCTTCGAGTGCGGGAATAGTCAATCTAAAGCACGTCCCAGACATGTCGGATGATTCGAGTTGGAGGGAGCCTTCCATACTCTTCGCAAGTTGTTCCGAAAGGGCGAGTCCAATTCCGGACCCTCCAGTTTTCTTACTTGTGACGGGAGAGAAGAGGTGAGGGCGTAAATTGGATGGGATGCCTCCACAGTTATCAGAGATTTTAAGCTCCCAGTTTTTTCCTTTCCGCCTACCTTCTAATACAATTGCGGCGCTGGTCTTGGCTTCGGTTGAATTCTGGAAAAGATTGCTCAAAATCGCTAGGATCAGGTTGGCCTGGAGGTTATCGACTGGGCCATAAAGAGATTCATGGGTTTCAATTCTTAGGGAAGTGTCCGGACTCGCTAGATTCAATTTTTGGGCAGCCATTTCCATCACTTCTTTCATCGAAAGGCAGTAACTGACTTCTCCTTTTTCAACTTCTTTTAGAGAGTCGAGAGCTTGTCTGACGAGTTGGTGGATTTTTTGAATAGTCAAGTGGGTGTCTTCTCTACTGCGATCATTGGACAAGAAATCCTTTTCTTTACTGAGTGAACTTAGTGTGGTGAGCGGACTGTTTAGAGCATGCATTAAGTGCCCCGTGAGAGCACCCAAGCTGGTGCTTTTGTACGCCTGGGTTAATTGCTGGTTCGTTTTTTTCAGAACCTCCGATTTTTCAAGAAGCAGCTTTTCTTTGGTATGAATGGTACGGGTCAATGCCCGAAAGATAACCCAGAGCAAAAAAAGGGTGGATAGGCTGAGCAGGGTGCCTTGTTTGAGCAGGGTCGAATCGATTTGGTTCCATGCATTACGGATCGAAGTGTTCTCCAGTTGGAAATCTATAAAATAGGACTCGTCTCCATCAGATAGGTGTACCAATAAGCTAAAAGAACCAGAGGGCAGTTCTCGGGTGACCCAGTCTCCCCGATTCGCTTGATCGAAAGAAGAAAGAGAGGAGATATCTTTTTCAACCGAGGTACTGAGGTGAAGGGGTCGAAGGGATTGATCGTATGCCTGAACTCCTAGAACTTGAGGGATTTTCAGGCTTTCCACCGCCGCCTGACTGATCAGCCATTCCTGAAAACTTTCGGAATCAAGCCACGGGGTATCGAAATCCAGTTCGTCCAAAAGAAGGGCATTCATCGACTTTTCAAACTGAGTCCTCAAAAAATAAGCTTCCGCTTCCAAAACCTGGCGGTGCAATTGCAATCTGGAGAAAAAAAGCAGAAGCCCGATGACTCCGAGTAACATGCCAGCAACAAAGATAAAAAACTTCCAATGATTGGTTTTCTCCGACCTGCTCATTTTTCCCAGCTCAGGCCCCATGACCAAAAATTACTTTGGTAAGAAAAGTCTGGGTCATTTGACCGTTCATCTTCTCCTGCCCATTTGACAAAGGTTTTCCAATTAGAACTAATCAGACGGGAAATACGAAGATCAATATTCCAACCGTTTTTTTGAAACTTTTCATTTTTATCGGTGAGGCGTTCAAGGTAGTCGGTCGATTTGTATCCCAGGGAGAATGTGCTCTCCCATGGGTCGATTTGCAATTCTTTGCTCAGGGAAATTTTCCAGCGGTTGAAATCGTAGTACCCTCCATCTTCATTTCTGGCACGGGTAAATCCCGTTTGAATTTTTGTTGCCTGGCTGAACCTATTTTCAAATTTAGGCTGCAGGGCAAGAGAGGCTTCTGATTCATGAACTTTTACTTTTCCATCGATTTCGGTACCGGATTCATCCTTGGCCCAGCGATCCTTGAAATCAGTAGATTTGTGAAAATATTTCCCTTCCCAGTCCATCCATCGATTTCCTTTTTTACCCAAGGTGAAGCCCACACTGAATTCAGAGCTTCGATCGGCAAATTCTTCGAGGCTGCTCTTTCCCAGACCTATTTCCCCAATGGCCTTCATTTGGTTCTCATCCTCCCATATCATTCGGGTGGAAGCTTGTGATTTATTGGAAGTTATTTTGGTGCGGTTAGGGGTACCTAAATCAGAGAAGTCCATGCCCTGGTTGGAGTAGGTATGTTGTATTTTTTGGCCAAATGAAAGAGGGGATACATCGGGTTGGTAAGTGTAATCCAAAAGGGCGAGGAGTAACCCAGAGCTATCTTGCTCATCCAGTTCGGTGAATTTCTTACCTTCTCCATAAAAATACAGCAGGGCTTTCCGGGATGGGTTGGATTGGTGTATGAAAAAACTTTCAGCAGTGATTTCCGCATACCCCCTTGCTTGGGGTGTGTATGCGGCATAAAGGGGGTTGTCAGCATGTCCTATACCCAGTTCAAAAAGATAGAATTTCATCCAGTTACTTACTTCCTGGATCACAGGTTCATCGGTTTCCAAGTCGTTCAAATCCCCAAAAAGGAGTTCTTCAATTTCCTCATCTGAAAGGGATAGAGCCAAGGAAGTTTCTTCTTTCTGGACCTGTTTAGATTCGGTTTCTCGCTCAACCGGAATTTTCAGTTCCGCAACCGGATTAGAGCTTTCTTTGGACTTTTGGGTAATGGGTAGTTGGATTTGAGTGACCAGTTGTGTATGCTCAACGATCCGAATTTCTCCAAAGTTTGAGTGAAAAGAATGAAAGCTCTTGGTACTTTCCCCAAAGGATGGGGGAAGCAGGAAAAGCATCCCGCCCGTCAGGCTGGTCCAGAGCCCAATCTGAATCAATTTTTGCCCAACCTTCATGTTCCTACACTCTAGAAGCTATTCTTTTTTATGGGAAAATTAAAATAGAAAAAGGGAGTTCCCTCAAAGGGAACTCCCCGATTCGATTTACCAGTTGGGCAAAAACCGATGAGATGAAAGTCCGGTAAAAAAGGAATCGAAATTAAAGGTCTGATGAACGGGTGGCTTCTGTTTCCACCTGCCCACGAATCTCTTCTTTCAGTGCCTTGGCATTATCCTTGATTTCCCTGTGCTTTACTTTGTTGTTTTCCTTAAATTCTGCGATGATCGCCTGCTTTTCTTCGGTGCTCGCTTCTTTCAGGCTGTCGTAAAGGGCTTTTTTAGCTTCATGCAGTTCATCCCTTTTTTCTTTTAAATCTGCAACCTTTGCTTTGAGTTCATCTGAAAGCTCGATCTCGGGTCTCTCTGGACGTTCTGGACGGTTTTCTTTGATTTGTTCACGAATCGCATCATGTGCCGATTTAATTTCATCGAATTTTTCTTTATTTGCCTCCTTAAATGCCGCTGCGGCATCTTTAATTTCTTCCCTGGTTAAATCATCCCCAAGTTCTGCTATATTGTCTTTGAGTTCGGCATGCAGGGCTTCCTGCTTTTCCTTCAAATCAGCAAGCTGTGTTTTAACTTCGTCTGAAAGCTCGGCCCGATCCGGTCTTTTCACCTCTTTAAAATCTCCCTTTTCTTTTAGCCCTTCGCGAATTTCTTTGATTTTTGCGGCGGCCTCCTTGCGGTTGATTTTGCCTTCTTTGAGTGCTCCCAGGGTTTCTCGAACAGCTTCTTTGCTAATTCGGTCTGTTGGTTTTTCCCTGAGAGGTTCTCTGGGAACTAGTTGGCCAAAACTGGGGCTCATTGATAAAAGACTGGCGAGCAGAATTGTGAGTGCGGTGTTTTTCATAGCTATATCTGGTTGAGGATTAAATTGTGGTTAACCTTTTTTCATTTTTCGTGCCAGAGATTGAACTAACCCTAAACAATTGAAAGCCAAGGGGAAAGGAAAACCTGATTGTGTGTGTGCTTTGCCTGACTTTTTTGAGTTGGGGATTATTGCCCAATTAACTCAAAAGGGAAGGGGAATAATACCCAATTAATCTTCAGGCTGTTTTAATCGATATCGCAAGTAATCACGGGGAACACCGAGCAGGCGGGCGGCCGCCGATACATTGCCACCGCATTGACCGATCCCGAGCTGGATGAGGCGGAGGATTTCATTTTCCAGGTCAAACCCATCTTCGGGAAAGGTAAAATCCGGGTTGAGCCAATCGTGGTCTTTCCTTTCTGATGCAGGAGTGGAAGGTGTCCGAAGTGCCAGTTTCTCCCCCGGTTCGGCCAGTACCATTCCGCGTTCGAGTTCGTGCAACAATTCCCTGACATTACCTGGCCAGGTGTGGGTGAGGACAAAACGGCGGGCTTCTTGGCCGAGTTCTGGCTTGGGCAGGCGGTACTTCCGGGCAAGCACTCCAAGCAGATGCCCAGCCAGCTCGGGCAGATCGCCACTCCTAGAAGCCAGGGGAGGAATGGTAATGCGCAAGAGATCGAGCCGGTGGAAGAGGTCTTCCCTGAACTTTCCCTCGGTGATCATTTTACGGAGGTCCTGGTTGGCCGCGGCAATGATGCGCACATCGTTGTCGATTTCCTTGGTTCCCCCGACCCGGCGAATTCGGCCATTTTCGATTGCGAGCAGCAACTTGGCCTGGGCGGCGAGGGAGAGGCTGGCAATCTCATCCAAAAAGAGGGTGCCCTGATCCGCCGCTTCAAACAGGCCGATGCGGGCCTCTTTCGCGTCTGTGAAGGCTCCTTTCTCGTGCCCGAACAATTCTGACTCGAGTAGATTTTCGGCAATAGCCGAGCAATTCAGGGCGACAAAGGGTTTATCTGCCCGGGGCCCATGGGTGTGTACCCAGCGGGCATAGGTTGACTTTCCGGAACCAGTCGGGCCATTGATTAAGAGGGGGGGGAGGCCGGACTTTAGTCGCTGGTCCGCAGCCAGCACCTTTTTTAACTGGGCGAGGTCCTCGGCAAAGGATCCCTGGAAAAAAAGGCTGTCCGATTTTTCCTTCCTTTGTTTTTGGTCATGCTCGTCCAGTCGCTTTTTTTTCAGGCTGGCCTGAGCCTGATGGAAAACGAGGGGCAATTCCTCGAGGTCAAATGGTTTGGACAAATAATCGGCGGCCCCAAGGCGCATGGACTCGACTGCAGACTGGATGCCACCCTCTCCGGTCATCAAAATGCAGGGGGTGTTGGGGGGCACCCGGCCTTCCCGTAAAAGATCAAGGCTTTGCCCGTCGGGAAGGTGCAGGTCGAAGAGGGCAAAGTCGAAGGCCATCTCTTGAAGGGCGTTGGTCGCTTCGGAGCAACTGCGAACGAGGGAAACCTCCATCTCCAGCTTGCCGAGGTGGGCTTCGATGCGCTTGCCAAGCATCAGGTCATCCTCGAGGAGCAGGACTTCTTTTCCTTTAAGTAAATTGGCAGCACACATGAAACAATGGAAAATGAATGGCATTTCTTTTGCCAGTCGATAAGAAAAAACTTTTCCTCAACCGCTTCGTCTTCATTGTTCTCGTTGAGGTGTCTATTTTTTTCCTAATTTTTCTATGCCTATTTCCCCCGCTCTTATTAAAGGCGGAGGTAACCCAGTTGGGCACTTCACCGGACTGGTCCCGATTGGATGCCTACCAGGAAAAGATTTCGTCCTCCTCCTTCCGGCACGCCCTCGATACGGTTTACTGCCCGCGTGAGGAATGGTGGCAACCGTGGCTAAGTATCGAAGAGACTGAAGTACGGATCATAAAAGAGTCAGGGAAAGAAGGGTGGTATACTTTGCGCTTCAGGGAAGAATCGAATCACTCCAGTCTGCCTGCTCCCTTGAATATCTCTCCGCTCGCTGGTCGGACCATTGCCCTTGACCCCGGCCATATCGGTGGGGCTTGGGCGGAGATGGAGAGGCGCCATTTTCAACTTGGGGACCAGGCTCCGGTGCGGGAAGGAGACCTGACCTTGCAAGTCGCCATTCATCTCGCAGGCAAGTTGCGGGAACTGGGGGTGCACCCCGTGCTGGTGCGGGAAAACCTCGAACCTGTAACCCCGCGGCGTACGGCAGATTTTCTCAGCCTAGCCGAGGAATGGGCAGTAGGCGTGTTCGGTCAGGAAACGGCGGATTTTCCCGATTACCAGGAACGCCTGCAGGAGCGTGCAGATCTCCTGTTTTATCGGGTCGATGAAATTCATGCCCGGGCTCGTTTAATCAATGAGACAATCCGGCCCGACCTCGTCGTTTGCCTGCACCTGAATGCCGCACCCTGGGCAGACAAGGAAAAGCGGAAGTTGGTCGACCGCAATGATCACCATGTCCTGGTCAACGGTGCCTACATGGGGGGCGAACTTGCCTATAATGATCAGCGCTTTGAGATGCTGTTACGCTTGCTCAGTGGTTGGCACCATACAGAGCAGTTGGTTGCCGAAAAAGTGGCTGCTTCCTTTGCCCGGAATACTCCCATGCCTGCCTTTGCCTACCGCGGGCCCAATGCCATTAAAGTCGGGGAAGTGGAAGGGGTGTGGGCCCGCAACCTCCTGGCCAACCGCATTTACTGCTGTCCGGTAATCTTTCTTGAGCCCTATGTGGCGAACTCAAAGTCCACCTACACGCACATCCAGTTAGGACAGTACGACGGAGTGCGGAATGTTGAGGGTATACCGAGGAAAGCCCTGGTTGAGGAATACGCCGAATGCGTTGTTCAGGGAATCATGGAAGCGTACTCCCAAGAAGTGGAATAATATCCTACTTTTCCAAAGCTTTAGAAATCAGGGAGACAAGGGCATCGTGGTTTTGATCGACCACTTTGGAGTGCCCCACCATTTTGAGAAAGATCGCCCCGTTTTTACCCTCTATGATGGCCCCGGAGAGGGAATATCCGCTCTTCGGTGTCTTTGGGCCGAAGGGGGATCCGCTCAGAAAAGTGCCCCAGATTCGCACGAAAGTGGTTTTGACATCGTGGACGATTTCCTCCTTCACGCTCTGATCCAGCATATTTTCAAATTGCTTGAGCCAACGGTCGACATTGGCACGCACACCACCACCTCCGCTGGGTCCGAAGTAAAAGAAAACCAATTCGGCCTCTTTCCCGTCTTCTCCCGCAATCTTAAGCTGTGCTTTCCTCATCGATGAACTGGGTTTGGTTTGCTCCCAGGAATCGGGAGCGGTGAAGCGGTAGCCGGCCACTTCCACAACATTGGCGGACAGGGTGCTGGTCAAAAAGATGCAGAGCAGGGAAAGGAGGAGTTTATTGTGCATGGGAAAAGAGGGGGGATGTATGGGTTAGGGGGCAGGTTTACGGAAGATCATAAAGTGTTGCTGAGGTAAAATTTCTAAGGTTTCTACCCATTCTAAACCAATAGCAGAAATTTCCTTTTTTGCCTGCGCTTCAGACATTTTGTGAAGTAATTTAATCGGGACTCCAGGGTCTTCCAATCTGTACTCGATGAGAATCAATTTTCCTCCAGGCTTGAGGGCCCGGAAAATCCCCATGCCCATTTCATAGGGATGAGAGAATTCATGATAGGCATCCACGATTAGGGCACAGTCAATGGAATTGTCTTCGAGATTCAGGTCCGTGACTGTACTTAAAATGGGATCAATGTTATCGCTTTGTTTCTTTTCCATTTTAGCCCGGATGATACCGAGCATTTGCGTGGAGATATCGACTGCGAACACCTTGCCTTCGGGGACAAGTGGAGACATGCGAAAGGTAAAATATCCAGATCCCGCACCAATATCGGCCACATGATCGGTTGGTCTAAGACCAAGGTTTTCGATCAGTAAGTCCGTTCTCTCCTCGTTCTCACGCCCCGAACGCTCCAGCCAGCCCGCACCGAGATGCCCCATGACCTTAGAGATTTCCCGCCCCATATAGAACTTGCCAATGCCGTCTCTACTGGGTTCCTGCTCGGTGTAAAGCTCCTGTGCGAAAAGGTAGGGCATGCAAAGAAGGAGGGATGCGTACACAAAGGCAGGGAAGGGGAGGGAACGGATTCGAATGGGCATAGGTTATTTCTTTCGAGAAGTGATGGTGAATGCAAATCAATATTGAACGGTTCTGTATCGGGCGATAGGGTGGGTGTTTATACCGATGAAAGTAATTCGAGCTAAAAGTGCAGGGTTTTGTTGGGGTGTCGAGCGGGCCATTCAAATTGCCCGTGAAGAGGCCCAGGGTGGTGCCCGCAGGGTTTACACTGATGGTCCGCTAATTCACAACAAGCAGATGATGGATGCCCTGTCGCAGGAGGATGTACGGGAGGTTGGCGATTATCAAAGCAAAGAGCAGTTAAACCTTGAGGAACCGGAGGAAAAGGAAGCGGTGGTGGTGGTACGTGCTCATGGCATCTCTCCCCAAAGGCGGGACTACCTCAAAGGACTTGGTCTCCCTTTTCGCGATGGCACCTGTCCCGATGTGGGCATCATTGCAGGTAAGGTGAAGTCCCACGCAGAGAAAGGATACAGTGTGGTCATCTTTGGCGACCCCGCTCATCCTGAAGTAATCGGTTTGATGGGTTACGCCCAGGGCAGAGGACATGTGGTGCATTCCATGGATGACCTTCAGAAATTACCCGATCTGGGCGGGCAAGTTGCCATGGTATCTCAGTCCACTATGTTTACCCACGAGTTTAAAAGCCTGACGGAGGAACTGTCCCGGCGTTATCCTAAGCTGGTTGTTTTCGATACGATTTGCGGAGCAACTAAGGAAAGACAGTCAGACCTGGTCGAACTGGTGAGGAATGGAGCGGAGGCAATTGTGGTCATTGGGGGAAAGCATTCAGCCAATACCCGTAAACTTGCCAAGCTTGCCACTTCTCACAACCGCCCGACCTTTCATGTGGAAACCGCGGAGGACCTCGACTTTGCCGAGTTGCAGAAATTTTCGACGGTCGGAGTGACTGCGGGTGCATCCACTCCAGAATTTATTATCCGCTCTGTTTGCGAAAAACTCGAAACCCTCTGATTTTCATGTCTCAAAATATTCCCAATGTCCTTGCCGAACGATATGCTTCGGAAGAAATGCAGCATCTCTGGTCAGCGACCGGAAAAATTATCCTCGAACGCGAGTTCTGGATTGCCGTGATGCATGCCCAACGGGAGCTGGGTCTCGATATCGACGAGAAAGAGATCGAGAAATCCGAAAACATGAAGGCCGTCGTCGACCTAGAATCCATCCGCAAGCGCGAGCAGGTGACCAAGCACGATGTCAAAGCACGCCTCGAGGAGTTTGCCGATCTGTCCGGCCACCAGCATGCCCACAAGGGCATGACCAGCCGGGACCTTACCGAAAATGTGGAGCAGTTGCAGGTGCACCGTGGCCTGAGTATCATTCTCGAAAAAGCGATTGCCTGCCTCTATCTCCTTTCTCAAAAGGCGGAGGAATACAAATCGATCGCCCTGACTGCCCGTTCGCACAATGTGCCTGCCCAGCTTACCACCCTCGGAAAACGGATGGCCAATTGGGGCGAGGAATTGGAGCGATCCATCGATGGACTTTCAAGACTTTGTGCCACCTATCCATACCGTGGAATCAAGGGTGCGGTGGGCACCCGTACCGATCAGATTACCCTGCTGGGCAGCGAGGAAAAAGCGACCAAACTGGATGAACTGCTCATGGTCCACCTCGGGGCCCCGGCCAATTGGCAAAATGTTGGGCAGGTCTATCCCCGCAGTCTCGACTTTGAGGTCATCTCTCTGCTCGTCCGCACAGCGTCCGCACCGGCAAACTTTGCCACCACCCTGCGGATCATGGCCGGACATGAGTTGCTCGGCGAAGGCTTTGCCAAGGGACAGACCGGATCTTCGGCCATGCCTCACAAGATGAACAGTCGGAGTTGTGAGCGGATCAACGGGTTTCAGTCCATTCTCAATGGATATTTGACCATGGTCTCCCACCTTGCCGGTGACCAGTGGAACGAAGGGGATGTGTCCTGCTCGGTGGTCCGCCGGGTCGCCTTGCCCGATGCCTTTTTTGCTATCGATGGTTTGCTTGATACCTTTCTTACCGTGCTGAACCAGATGGAGGTGTTTCCCTCCGTCATTGCCAGTGAGCGGGAGAAGTATCTTCCCTTCCTTCTTACCACCACGATGATGATGGAGGCGGTCAAGGCAGGCACAGGGCGGGAGGATGCCCATGCTGCGATCAAGGAAAATGCCCTCGCCACCGTCCGGGATCTGCGATCGGGCAAAATCAGGGACAATGACTTGGTGGAGCGTCTCGCCCAGGACAAGCGCATCCAGTTGAAACCCGCCCAACTCAAACAAATCATCAAGGAAGGAGAGGGAAAGATTGGTGCAGCGGTTCAGCAAGTCGATCAATTCGTCAAAAAAGCCCGATCCTGGGCTGATAAATATCCCGAGGCCAAGGAATACAGCCCGCCCTCCATTCTCTGACCCCATTTTATGGTCTGAATTCCTCCGCTTTGTCGGATTTTGCGATTGCCAAGTACGGTCAACTCTGTGCAATGCTTCTCCTTTACATTTTATTTATTAAGTCATGGCTGAAGAACTAATTGGAAATTGCTTGGTCGCCCAATCGGGTGGTCCAACTGCCGTAATTAATGCTAGTGTTGCTGGGGTAGTCTCGGAGGCACTCAACCATGAGTGTATCGAGGAAATCTACGGAGGCATGAACGGAGTGCTAGGCATTCTCAAGGAGGAACTCATCGACCTCGCTGAAGAGTCCCAGCAAAATATCCGTGGGCTGCGTTACACCCCCGCATCTGCTCTGGGTACCTGCCGTTTTAAATTGAAACGCGATCAGGAATATGAGCGCATTCTCCAGGTTTTCGAGGCCCACAATATCCGCTACTTTTTCTACTGCGGTGGAAATGACTCTCAGGATACAGCCGACAAAATTTCCAAGCTCGCCCAAAGCAAGGGCTATGAATTACGCGTAATTGGTGTGCCCAAGACCATCGATAACGACCTGGTCACCACTGATCACTGCCCCGGCTACGGTAGTGTGGTTAAGTACCTCTGCTCGGTGGTCCGCGAATCCGCTCTCGACCATGAGGCGATGGGACAGCACGACCTGGTTTCCATCATCGAAGTGATGGGCCGGAATGCCGGCTGGATTGCTGCCGGTACCACTCTCGCCAAGAGCAAGGAAGACCCCAACGATGCCCCCCATTTGATCTATCTTCCCGAGCTTCCTTTCTCCAAGGACAAGTTCATTGAGGATGTGCAAAATGTTCTTAAGAAAAACCGCTACTGCATGGTAATCGTGGGAGAGGGCTTGGTGGATAAGGATGGTAACTATGTTGCCAATTCCGCTTCCGGGCAGGATGCCTTTGGGCACCAGCAACTCGGCGGCGTAGGTGATTTCCTTGCCAGCTTCGTTGAGCAAAACCTCGCGGTCAAAGCCCGCTCATCCAAGCTCGGTATTGGGCAAAGGGCTGCGGCTCACTGTTCTTCCCAGACCGATAACGATGAAGCTTTCATGGCCGGTCAGGCAGCAGTCCGTGCTGCCCTTGACGGAGAGACCGATAAGATGGTCATCCTTGTCCGCGGCGAGGGCGACACCTATTCCTGCGAAACCGGGCTTGCCCCGCTTTCTGAAATTGCCAATGGGGTGAAAGAAATTCCCCACGACTGGATTTCCGAGGATGGTGTCAGCATGACCGCCAAGTTCATCAAGTACGCCCAGCCACTCATTGCCGGCGAGGTACAGGTTCCTTACGAAAACGGGGTGCCCGCCTATGTCCGCCTCTCCCGCAAGCGGGTCCGTAAGGTTCTCGATCCGCATACCTTCGAGTAAGGGCATTTTTTCCCCAGTTTGGGGAAGAATCAGGTGGCTCTAGGCATGTTCCAGTGCCCGTTCGAGGGCACCGATGATTTCTTGCGTGTCTTCCAGTCCAACGGATAACCTCATTAACTGTGGGGAAATACCTGCCTCTGCCAACTCCTTCCTGCCTTGCTCGTTTTGCATCATGGCATAATGAGCGAGGTAGACATAAGGACAGCAGTTTGAGAATTCTGTGCCAAAGCTTGGGCTCTTCAACATATCCAGATGATTATAAAATTGCTCAAAATCTCCGAGGATTTCGAAGCTTAGGTTACAGCCCGGGCTCATTTCTCCGGCGTATTTTTGATAGTTTTTACCAAAGCCCGGTTGATAGGCCCAATACAAAGATCGAATCTTGGGATGGCTTTGCAAAAAGCGGGCAACTTCCATCGATGCCCGATTGGTCTTAGCAATAAAGTCCTCGTAGTGAGGAATCTGCTCGGCCATTCTCAAAAGGTCCCTGTGGTACGGTGGACATATTTTTTCCCTGATCGAATCAAACAGCACTCTTCCTCTCGATGAGTTTCTCGGAAAAGCGAGACTGCCCATCATTACATCCCCCTCCCATCCAGCATATTTGGTCAGGCTGTTGATGACGATGTCTGCCAGGTGGGTAATCTTGGCATTTTTTGGGGAGACCATCGTAGGGTCCACGAACAATAGGCTATTGTATTGATCGCAAAGCTCCCGAATCCTGCCAAGGTCGGTGGTCTGTAAAAGTGGGTTGGTCGGGAATTCCGTCATCACTCCAGCAATGCGTTCACCTTGAGTCGCAAAAAGCTGTTCCAGGGAATGGAGATCGCCCACATCGTGAAACGCCACCGTCCTTCCCGAAGGAGAGGTGTGCGCATGCATCACCTCAATGGTATCCAGGTAAAGCCAGCCTAGCCGCACCCATATATCCTTGTTTGCCTGGGTTGCCTGCTCCTGGGCGGATGTAAAAGTGGCAAAAAATGCATTCGCTCCTGAACTAGTCAGTAGAAGGTCACTTTCTCCGACTTCCGGCCCGTGGGCCCGGGCTATGGTTTGTTTGATTAATCTTTCCGGTTCTTCGATCTCAGCGATCACCTCCCTGTTTTCCAGTTTTCCTTTTTCCCACAAAAAAGTTTCTGCCTCTCGGGAGGACAAGCCACATCCAGTATTCTGAAAAAACGAGGATATCAGTTTCTGGTTTGGGGAATCAATGGGCAACCGAAGGAAGGTAAATCCTTCACCCGTTTGCACCTTCGCATCATCGATCTTCCCCAACCTGATGCAGGCGTCGCAGTCCTTTTGCTGTTTAAAGAGATAGCCATTGTAACCGGGTAGAGGGTTTTCCTCTGCCAGTACATCGATCATTTGCTGAACAAAATGGTGACGGACAAATCGGGGATAGCCGATGGGCATTTTCTGCAGCGTGTGCGGCTCTTTTTCTTCGTAACCAATGAGGTCGCGGACAGTGGGTAGACTGACGCAAACGGCATGGGAACGGGGGGGCATGGGTTGACCGACGGAAAACCTGCCGAGGCCTGAAGTTCTCACGGAGCTACTTCGTTTTCTACAATTTGTTCAAAGGTTTGCCGCTTGCGCATGAGGGCGACATTGCCGCTGAGCTTTTTCAATGCCTCGGCGGCTTCAGGAAAGGAATTATAGTTCTTCGCCGACATCGATGAGCAGTAGGCACCTGCCCCTTCGATTACACAGAAATCACCAATTTCACCCCTCAGCAAGGAACGGGGGAGCAGTGCTTCGGGATCACCCGGGGCAGGGGTAAGTAAGTCTCCCGACTCACAGCAATGCCCAACCACAACCTGATCGGTCAGTTCGCGGAATTTTGCCTGTCCGGGTTCCGGTACGATGTGAATGGGGTGCTGGGCACCATAGAGACTGGGCCGGAGGATCTCTGTCATCCCGGCATTAAGTTTGAGGAACCTGTATCCATCGGGCCCGGTGGAGGTCACATCCTGTACCTGAGTGACCAGGCTGCAGGCATGGGCGAGCAAGAAGGTGCCTGGCTCAATTTCCAATTTCAATTCCCTGCCGGTTTCCTCCGCAAATTCTTCAAACAATTTGGCTACCGGAGCACCGATTTCCTGTAAATCCGTGGCCTTCTCATCAGGCATGCGGGCAACTTTGTAGCCACCGCCGAGGTTCAGGGTATCGACTGAAGGAAATTCTCTCGCCAGGTCCAGGGACATCGAGGCCACTTTTTTCCACACTTCCGGGTCGGATCCCGATCCGATGTGGGTATGGATGCGCTCAACGGTGAGGCCGTATTCCTTGCAGAGATCACGGGCATTTC
>JAYOXT010000014.1:0-55724 GCA_038152995.1 Opitutales bacterium | reverse complement strand
TGACCAATCCATCCACCCGGTGCCCAAGTATATTTGCCTGAACTGAGAGACCATCGTTCCCTTGAATGACCTCATAGACCCAGCTTCTAACTTTTTCTTCGAAAAACTTCAATTTGGTCTGTGACTCAGGATCGGCAGCAAGGGCGACAAAGCTGTTTTGTAGATCATGGGTGGTGGCATCGTTCTGCCCCACCATTTCCTGGAGTGCCTGAGTCGATGAATGCACAAGTTCAAGATCGATTTCCGGATTGGGTTTTTGCAGGGGTTTGATGTAGTGGGGAGCGGAAGGTTGCTTGACTTGGGGAGCTGAGGCACTGGCCCCGTTAAAAAGTTTGAAAGACTTGTCCTCTTCGATATCGCTGAAGAGAGGGCGCTCATTAAACTTCAGCGAAACCAGTGTTTTTAACTCCTTGCGCAAGTGCTTGAATTTTTTTCGGGATTCAGCTTCCTGTTTTTTGGTAACATTCTTGATGACATCGGCCTTGAGTGTGGGAGCGAGTTTGCCAATTTCTTCAATTATAGAAATGGTTCGCAATAAAACATTTTGCTGGGTCTGCAAAAAGGAAATCGCACCCTGTAAATACTCTTCTAAATTTTCCTTAGTTTTAAGAGGAGGTTTCTCTTTGCCAGGAAGTTCCTTGAGAATTTTTTTAGATAACTTCAGTTTCATCCAACAAGTGTGTTATGTGGCGAAGAGGAGGTATGATCAAGTTGAAAGAAAAGCCCTGCCCATTTCATTGGCAGAATAGATTGCCGAAGCGAGCAGGTGCTCATCTTCATAAATTGCCAGGACCTGCCCAGGAGTAATTGCCCGTTGTGCTTTCTCAAAAGCCACCTCAATGCTCCCGTTATCGAGGAGGTGTAAACTAACCGGCGTGCTTGGATCGCGATACCTAGCTTTTGCAAGCAAGGGCATTTGGGTAAGTTCTTCCAGAGTATGTTTGGACAGGATTAGTGGGTTTTCCACCCTGCATCTGTATCCCCATAAGGTCGGATCCTGATCGTCATCAAAAGCAACAACGAGCTCGTTGGTCTCCTCATTCTTTCCCGTGACCACATAGAATTCGTTGTCCTGATTGGAGGGGACACCAATCCCTCTCCTTTGGCCCAATGTGTAGCGGTGCAGTCCAAGATGGGTGCCAATTTTTTTGCCCGATGCGGAAACAATATCACCGGGGGAGTCTTCAATGAAATGGGAGAGGAAACGGGGGATTTTCACTTTTCCAAGGAAGCAAATTCCCTGACTGTCCTTTTTGTTCGCCACGGGAAGTTTCAGCTGATGGGCAAGTTTGCGCACTTCTTTCTTGGTAATTCCTCCCAACGGGAAACGGGCACCAGCCAGTTGTTCCTTGGATATTCTGGCAAGAAAGTAAGACTGATCTTTATCCTTATCCAAGCCCTCCCAAAGTTCAGGTTCTCCATCTTCGCCAAGCTTTCGCTGGCAGTAATGCCCGGTGGCAAGAGCCTGAAAATTTTGATCATAGGCATATTCCAAGAGGGCCCCGAATTTCATTCTGCGGTTGCAGAGAATATCGGGATTCGGGGTAATTCCATTGGCATAGCCCTCGATCATGGGGCTAACCACTTCCCGGTGGTAGAAGTCCACAAAATTAATGGTACGAAATGGAATGGATAGCATTTCGGCAACGGCCCGGGCATCGGCCAAATCTTTCGCCCCAGGGCAATCGCCAAGCAGGTCCTCTTCATGCTCCCATGTGCGTACATAGGCGGCTTCAATTTCATGCCCCTCTGCCTTTAACATGGCTGCACATACCGCACTGTCGACCCCTCCGGATAGGGCAACGAGGATGCGTTCTTTTGCGGATGTCATGATTAGGGATCAGAATTATAGAAAATTTTTATCGGAGCAAAATTTTTCGGTTCGCAAGCCTAGGACATCTTCTCTTATTTAACCCTGTGTACATTAGGGGTGGATATGTTTGGGTGGGTGACTGCCAGGAAGCGGGGTTGCTTTTTTTAGAAGAGGACTGGTTGGGGGATCGTCTGCCTGATGACCTCTTGGAAGAAGCGGGTCTGCTTTGCTCCAATCTGGAACTAATTGAGCCTGAAGAGAGGGCCTGCATTGCAGGGTATTCGAAGATTGGGAATTGGGCACGCTTCGCTCTCCCCGCAGAGGGAGATGTATTGGAGCCTGCGGAACGCGTCTTTCTGGTGGGTGATCTCAATCAATGGAATGGGAAGGACTCCGCGATAGGCTGTGAATTGAAGAAAGGGGACTATGGTTATACTCTCGATATCGACTGGGATGAATTAATTGAACATACTCCCTTTGAATTCAAGTTTTTATCTGAAAAGGGAAAATGGTTTGGGCCGGAAGGTTTTCTTCCTTGTCCAGAAAACTCGGCAAATACGGGGGTGAAAAACTTTCTTTTCGATGCGAAAAGATCGGGCAGGGATATTTTCCGGTTTAAGATCGTAAAACCGAGGATGAGCGATGAGGTGAGGCGGTGGCAATCGGCCATGCCGCAGGGCAGGTTTGGATATTATAGCGACGCAGAGGGAGGGAATTTTAGGCTTTTCGCTCCCCGGGCACACTTAGTGGAACTTCTGATCTATGGCCAGGAGGGAGTTTCGGAGGATTCCCGGTATCCGATGCGGCGGAGTGAGGAGGGGAGCTGGTCTATTAGGTTGGGTAACAGTCTTGAAGGTGCTCATTATCGTTTTCGGGTGACCCATCTTGATCATTCAAGTCAACCATATAGCAAAGACATCACCGACCCCTATGCCCGTGCCTTGGTCGGCAGGGACGGGCCGGGCATTGTGATGGCTGAACCCATGCCTAAGAAAAGCCTTCACGAACCTCCGCCTATGAGGGATGTGGTCCTGGTTGAGGCACACCTGCGTGACCTACTGGCCAAGGCCGATTGTGGGATTAGCGGGGAGGAACGACTCTGCTTTGCCGGGCTTACCAAGTGGCTGAAGTCGGAGGATTGTTACCTGCAGAAATTAGGTGCCAATGTGGTCGAACTGCAACCGGTGCAGGAATTTGATGCCCGCAGTAAAGAGGAATATCACTGGGGATATATGCCGGTCAATTTTTTCTCTCCCGCATCCGTCTATGCAACTCGTAGCACGGACGGTTCCGTGGTGGAAGAGTTCGGTGATTTGATTGATGCCTTTCATCAAGCCAAACTTTCAGTGGTGATTGATGTGGTTTACAACCATGTCGGGATTCCTCCGCACCTTATCTTTCTGGACCGGGAGATTTATTTTCTAACTAATGAAAACGGGCATCTTTCTAATCACAGTGGCTGTGGGAACGACCTGGATTGTGATTCGGAACCAGTGAGGAAACTGATTCTCGATAGCCTGATTTATTTCGTCGGAAGATTCGATGTGGATGGATTCAGGTTTGATCTGGGGGAGCTGCTGGGAGCAGGATTTCTGGCTGAAATTGAAAAGGAGCTGAAAAAATACAAACCGGGGATTCTGCTGTTTGCTGAGCCCTGGAGCTTCAGGGGAAGACTCCCAGTTTCTATGAACCACACAAGCTATGGGTTGTGGAGTGATGGATGCAGGGAGGGCTTGCTTTCCTACGCCAAGGGGCAAGCCGACCAAAGAGTTGTGATTGATGTGCTTGAGGGTAGGCTGGATAAGGATAACCTCGAATTTGTACAGTCGGTGAGTTACCTGGAGTCCCATGATGATTTTGCACTACTGGACCGTTTTAGGGAATTGCCCGGGTGGGGCGACGAGGATGCTACACCGGAGGAAATACGCAGGCGTTATCTTTTGGCAATGGGCGTATTGCTTGTTTCTCCTGGTGTGCCTATGCTCCCAGCAGGAGCGGATTTTCTCCGTCACAAATCAGGTGTTCGCAATACTTACCTTAGAGGGGATCTCAATGCCCTCGACTATGCACAAATTAAAAACCACCCTGAAGAGGTTAAGTTTGTCAGGAAAATGATTCAACTTCGCCTATCCTCTGCTGGACTGTACTGCCGTAGATCCAAGAGGGAAGATTGGCCCGCGGAGGTCTATTTTGCAGAAGATGGGCAAAGCATTGGCCTGTCTTGGGAAAACCTGGAAGATGAAACCAAATACCTGGTTCAGGTGAATCCTATGGTTGCCACATCCCATTTGCATTCTTTGCCTGGCGAGTGGGGAGAAAGAGAGGCTCAGACATTGGTTTCTTCTGCAGTAGGTGCTCAAATTCCCGGAATTCTTGCACCCCTGAGTTTCAGCTGGTTTGCTCAGACAGGGAACCGTTCTGGTAAATCCGCTTAACCAAGCCATGCCTAAGGTTATGGTAAGAATGAGTGATCGAGTGAAGACCAAGAAAGCAAAGGGCTGATTCCAGTGCAATGAGACCGGTTGGGAAAATATCGGCCCGGTCGCGGGGAAGTTGAGGGTACTCACCTATTCTTTCCTCGAGGGAAAGTGCGGTTAATTTTGTGCGTAGAGAGGAGAGGGTGTCCAAGGTGATTTCGGCACTTGGGCTGGGAATCATTTTTCGGAGATAAACGAGCGTCCCACCGCAACCTACCAGGATGGGCAGGGCGGGGAATTCTGTCTCTATGGAATCCAGGGTGGCACGGACATAACGCTTGATTGCAGAGATATGTCCTGCGTCATAGGGTAAATTTGGGTCCGCAATAAATTTTTGGGTCAGGCGGGCGGCACCAAGAGGAAGGCTGTGAACCGCCTTGCATTGCCGGTTTTGCACACGGATCAGTTCGAGACTGCCACCACCGATATCCAGGGCAAAGAAATTTTTGAGCCCGGAAAGTTCTGGGTCGGTCAGGAGACCTTCAGCGACTGCACCGGCCTCCTCCATTCCTGAAAGAATAGTTATGTCAATGCCCAGCACGGTGGAAACCTGACGAACAATCTGCGGGTAGTTCTTCGCCCGGCGAAGTCCCTCAGTAGCCACCGCAAAGAGATGGGTAACCTGCTTTTTCTTGGCATGTGCTGCAAGTTTGGAAAGGCAGCGAATAAGGGTGTCAATGGAGGAGGGTACGATGTTTTCCATGTCCCCGCCCTGATGAAGCAACCGACAGGGGAAAGCAGTTTGGTCAATTTCAACGAGTGAATGACTGGCGGAATGATCCGCAATCAGGATTTTGGTCGTATTGGTTCCAATATCAATTAGTCCAACTCTCATTTCTTGCTATCGAACTGGTAGCCAACCGGAGCAATCACCAGAGTGAATTCCCCTTTGGTGCTTTTTTCAGAGACTGTATGCCGGACAATTTCCACGGGACCGGAGAGGATGGTTTCATGCACTTTGGTTAGTTCGCGGGTTACGCAAACTAAGCGGTCTGGGCCGTAGGCGGACCGGATCAATTCCAGTGTTTTGATGATTTTGTACTTGGACTCGTAAAAAATGAGGGAGCCGGAAAAATCTTTCCACTCGTTAAGAACCTGTAAAACTGCATTTTTTTTCTTTGGGAAAAAGCCAAGGAAAAGAAACTGGTGTGTGGGCAGTCCAGATGCCGCAAGTGCCGTTATCGCAGCGTTGGGTCCAGGGATGGGAATGACCTGGATGTCATGCATGTGGCACTCCCTGACCAGCCTAAAGCCAGGATCACTTATGCCCGGATATCCCGCGTCTGAAAGAAGGGCAATCGATTGGCCCAGTTGCAATTTTTGACAGAGCTCAACTGACTTTCCCCTTTCGTTCTCTTCCCGATAGGAGGTTAAGGGGACATTTATCTTCAGATGGCCAAGCAAACGCGAGGTAACCCTCGTATCTTCGCAGGCAATCAAATCGACGCTGCTGAGTACCTTAGCAAACCTCGCTGAAATGTCATCCAGGTTGCCAATGGGGGAGGCAACGAGGTAGAGACGACCGGACATAGTTTTTCCGGATCTCCGGAAAGTGGAGGGAAACTAGCGGTTCCCCCGGTCAAAACCGCCAGGCAAGCTATATTCCCAACTAGCGGGACGACTCTGAGGCATTCTTGAGTCTTCCGGTGAGGCAGTGAAACATCCGCTTAGGGTAAGCAAGATGACGGCGAGCAGAGTGAGCTGTAGGAATCGAGTCATATTGAAAGCAGATATTAGAGAGTTTCCTCGATTTCTGGTACCACATGGACATTGTCTCCTGGTCTCAGTTGGTCAGGTGTACCAAATTTGGGAAGAATGTAGGCCAATGAAAAACCCTGTCTAGAACTTTGAACCCGAATTCGTGCGGTTTTTCTCTTATCTTTCCAGAGCGTAAAAACGTTACCTTGTTGTACGCCCCTTTCAGTTCCAAGCGGAATGAGCATCATTCCCGCCTTGAAATCAATCCTGGCA
The DNA here is from genome assembly GCA_038152995.1 of Opitutales bacterium. Classification (GTDB taxonomy): domain Bacteria; phylum Verrucomicrobiota; class Verrucomicrobiia; order Opitutales; family Seribacteraceae; genus Chordibacter. The sequence goes on along the minus strand of JAYOXT010000014.1, from coordinate 49,463 downwards.
ACTGTAGAAGGAACTCCCAGTTCACCAATCTCATTAGCTTGAGCAGCAATAATGAGTTGAGACTGAGTAAGTTGAGGTGGCCCTTCTTCGGACGGAAGAAAAGGATTAACTGCGTCCTCACTGTCTCCATCGTCAATTTCAGCACCTTGTTGCTTAGCAACCATCTCGTCAATGCCCCTTTTGTAGCCATTGGCATCGGCTTCACGGATTTCATCACGCAGGGCGGCAACTTCTTCTTTGTGGGAAAGGAGCATGCTATCCCGTTCTTCATCCATGCGTTTTTGCATGCTCACTTTGTCTTCCTCCAGAGTTACAATTCTTTGATCAGACAGACGCTGCTTTTCTTCTGCTGCTTGTTTTTCCGCCTCCCGCTCCTCTTTTTCAAGGGCGAGGTTGGCCTTAGTTTCTTCAAACTCAACGGTAAGTTTGGCAATTTGGTCTTCTAGTTGTTCCTTAAGTTCCTTTTCTTTTGCGAATAGGTTTTGGTACTCCCTAAGTTCCTGATCTCGGGCGACGATCATGTTACGCAATTTGCTGATTTCCCCAAACTTGTCATGCCTGTCCTTGTACAGCATGCCGATCACGGTACGGAGGCGGAAATCCCGCGGCACACCTTTGGTAACGGTTCCATCCTCATTCTTAACATCCTGCTTCGGGAACTTAGTTTCATCCGAAAAAGGATCCTTGAAACCAGCAGGGGGAGACATTTTGACGGCGGGGTTGGGTTGCCACAGTTGGGTCTCGCTGTTCCAAACTAAAGATTCTGGACCGTATTCCATGTTTCGGGAGTCAAGGGTATCACGATATTCCGGATTCCTCAGCAGCACATCCTCCGCGGATCGCAATGTAGTGACGGCTGCTTCGAGAGGATTTTCGTCATTTTGCCCAACTGGGTCATTCGAGTCAAAAACCTCAGAGAATTCGCTTTTCTTTTTATCGATATCCTTCCATTGGGTATCCCGTTCTGACTGGAGGATGTCATAAGAGGAGGAGACAACCTCATCAAGAAACGAATGAGTTTGATGGGTTTGATCCTGCCATTTCATCCAAAGTACCCCAGCGAGTCCAGCTAGGGACAATAGGCTGAGGAGCCTAAAAATTACAGCCAATGCATTCATGTTATATGTATATTTAGGCAGAAAAAATGACGCAGATCAAACTATCTTTGCAGTGAAGTGATCAATTTAAAGAAAAATGGATTAGGCAAAGGCCGAAACCTTGTAAATCTGGGCTCTTGTAGCCCCGTGTGTTGCGATTATTTCAAATTCGAGGGAGGTGATCGATACAGGGGGAAACGAGTGGGAGACAAAGGGTAGGTGGTTTTCGGTATTCTCAAGAATTTTGAAAGACTTACCTGATGAACTGGTTCCATAGATCCGGTAAGATGAAACAATTGCAGGCATCGGATGGGATTGAAAAACCTTGGGGTAACCAGTGAAGAGATTTTCCAAGGTGCCATCGAAATAAAGACAGATTGAGGAAATTTCCACTGGGGTCTGCCATTTAAATTCGAGAAATTCAGGGTATTTGAAATCGGTGGGCTCAGAAATCCATAAATTGGGAAGACTGCTAGGGGTAGGGGGCGAGTTGGCTACCTCACTGGGAGAATATAGGTTTTGCTTAGGAAAGATAACCAACTGGGGTCCACTTGCACAAGCGTAGTCAGGCCCAAAATGACAGGTGTAGGCGGAGTAAGGGTTGTTTCCCCAAATTTGAAGCAGTTTTCTCGGATACATCGTAAGGATTCCAACAGGGGGGGATTCCTGCTCGTATACCCTGAATGCGGAGGAACTTTTAATTTCCAGAAAGTGCCACCCAGGATGTTCAATCTTACAATTTGGTTCAAATTGCACCCACTGGGCACCCTTTTGGGGCACAGTTATTTCACTGGCTTCCAGGCAGCGACCGGGGATGGACTTTAAATAAGAGCTTCCCTCGAGCAGTCGGACTTCAAGGGTTGCTGGACTGGGGAAATCGAGCAATACACTGACCCTCTCAAGAAAGTCAGACCGGATGGGGACTTGCAGAAGGACTGATTGGGTCAGCGGACCGGGTATTCCCTGTTCGTTTTCACCCAATGAATGAAATTTTCGCAGGGTGGAGGAAGCGGATACATTGGAGGCGGGAATTAAATCATTATCGATCGAGATAGACTCTTTGCCCGTGCGGTGATTGGCCTGCTCGAGTCGAGATTTCAACTCTTCAATGTGCCCGGGTTTGCAGAGGGTGCGTGGCAGACGTTTCCTTTTTACACACAGGGCAGCAGACACCCCAACAGCTTCCCCTAGTTGTGCGGAGGTGGGGGGATGGGAGAGGCATCCGGCCACCTGGGCGGAACAGGAGGCATGTTCTCCCGCCCAAAAGAGGTTTTTTACCTCCTTGGAAATTAGGCAACGCAGTGGAATCTCAAAGGGGTGCGGAAGAACCAACTTATTTCTACTGGAAAAAAAGAGAGACTTGTCATTGCTCAAGGGGGCACGGCACAGGGCGATTGAGTCATGGAAAGTTTTTCCCTCAACTACATCATCGTACTGTAAAAAATACTCTCCCTGCCCGCGGAATTTATTATTGTAGCAATAGATGGGCGAAATACTTTCCACCACCAGGTCTTCGATTGTCTTACCGAGTGGGGAGCGGTTTCTCAGGTAGTCCCATGCTGCCCAGGTGATCTCCTCGGCGGTTGGAGGGGCTTGTACGGAAGAAGAAATCCATTCGAGGTGATGAAATCCGGTCAGGGAGTTACTAAGGGATTCCATCAAGTCCAGCCTTGCGGAAACGAGGTTGTCTTCCCACTTGATACCTACCCAGTTCGGGCACTTAAAAGGGGAGGGGTGGTCGGCTTGCTGAACGCTAATGAGTGCGGCTGCCTTGGAGACTTTTTTGCTTCCAGAAAAGTCTCCTGCATCCAATTCAGCCCGATCTGCAGAGTATTCCCCGGAGGTCCGAGCAAGACGGGCAAGAATTCCGGAGCCCGAGCAGTCAACGAAATAGGGAGATCGGAACAGGGTTCTTTCGCCCGAAAATTCAGAGAGTGTAAGCACAGACTCAATCCGGTCACCCGCTACATTTAGGGTGGCTTCTGCAACCGATTGGGAGAAGTGAAGATGGATTCTTTTTTCGAGGGAAATCCAATTAAGCAGGCTTCTCGAAATACCACAGGGCGTACCTTCCGGATTTCCTCTGACGAGGTTGGACAGTAGTTCATCCAGTAAGCCGGACTCCCGGCAGAAAGGAAAATTGAAGAGATGGCCAAAGTCGAAGGGGATACGGGTTTCCGGTCCAAGCCTGCCCCCCAAAAAGTTTTTTCTTTCTAGGAGGCTGACCACCAATCCCTGCCTTGCCGCTGATATGGCTGCACAAATGCCGGCGAGCCCAGCCCCGACGACTATCAAATCGGATCTTTCAGGCTTCGTTTTCAAAACGATGAATGCACTAATGCGGTGTAATCTGTGATCACGATACATTAATGAACAAATCAGTCGAATTGAAAACCACTAATATGAGCCATTAAGTAAAATTAATACCTAGTGTTTAATTTTTTTAATATTGTCGGATTCTTGGCACACCCCTATCAACAATTTGTTTTTTTAAGTTTGTCTAATCACGGTTTGTACTATTTTCATCCTTACCTTTCAGCCCATTTCCACCATTAAATGAGAAACCTCTTCCCACGATGGACAAATACCGTGCCGGTAAAGTTGATTGTGGCGTTGGGTATGGTAGGTGGAGCAGTGGTTGCCGGGATCACCTATTACGCCACTCCTAAATACACACGCGTCGGTTATCAACCCACTCAACCTGTTAGCTACAACCATGAATTTCATGCAGGTGAGCTCGGGATCGACTGTCGTTACTGTCACCACGGGGTGGACAAATCTTCCCATGCCAATGTACCTTCTGCCAGCGTCTGCATGAGTTGCCATCAGAACATCAAAGCCGATTCTCCTCAGTTGGAACCTATCCGAGTTTCTTATTTTGGAGAAGATGCGGACCGGGATGGCAAACTTTCTGACGGGGAGGACATTAACGGTGACGGGGTTCTCACCCCGGGGCCAGCTGTTCCCTGGGTGCGCGTTCACAAAGCCCCCGATTATGTTTATTTTAATCATGCCATTCATGTGAACCGTGGCATAAGTTGCGTTGAGTGTCATGGCCGGGTGGATCAAATGGTGGAAGTTCACCATGACAAGCATTTGAGTATGGCCTTTTGTTTGGATTGCCACCGCAACCCTGAAAAAGCACTTCGGCCTTTGGATGAAGTTACTAACTTATCTTGGGAAGCCAAGGGCGATGGCGATTTAGACCCTTTAATCGCTCAAGTTCATGCAGGGCTTGAACTAAAAGAAAACTGGGGAGTTAATCCTCCTTTAAGCTGCACTGGATGTCACCGATGATTATGCAAAATAACCAACCGGACCTGCCATCTGGCAAAGATTATTGGAAAAGTTTGGACAGCTTAGCTGATACCGATGGTTTTAAGGAGTGGGTCTCCCGTGAGTTTCCTGAGGGTGCCAGCATGCTCGATGGGGTGCAGCGCAGGAGTTTTGTTAAATTAATGGCTGCCTCCTTTGGCCTTGCCGGTCTCGGTATGACCGGTTGTCGCCGCCCTGAGCATGTAATACTTCCTTACGGAAAGAGCCCTGAGGAACTTATTCCTGGCGTTCCCGCATTCTATGCCACTTCTCATCCAACTGGTCGCGGATTTCAGCCCCTGATCGTAGAGAGTCATCAAGGGCGTCCTACGAAAGTTGAGGGGAATCCATCCTATCTTCCCTACGGCGGAAGTACTGATGTCTACTCTCAGGCAAGTGTGCTTGACCTTTACGACCCTGACCGTGCTCAGGGTAGTTTTGCTCGGGAAACTCTGAAAAATGGAGTCAATCGTTGGAAAAAAGTATCCACTGACTCCATTTTAGATATTATAAATGATGAGGCTTCCAAAGGTAAGGTTGCTGTTATTACTAATCCCTCGCATTCGTTACTTCGCCAATCTCTTCAGAAGAAAATTGCATCTTCAGGTATTCAGTGGTTTGAGCATGACGCGATAGATTACACTTCAGCTGAAAATAAACTAGGAAAAGCTCTTGGCCTCAAAAAGGCGTTGCGTGCGGTTCCTAATTTATCAGGTGCCAAACGTGTTTTATCTCTAGACTGCGATTTCCTTGGGAACCGCGAACCCAACGAGTTGTCCAACACTAGGGCATTCATGTCGGGTCGTAAGGTCTTAAATTCAGCTGATGCCAGAAAAATGAACAGGCTTTACATTGCTGAGTCTGATCTTTCCCGTACAGGTGGTGTTGCGGATCATAGACTTCGTGTTGAGTCCTCCCAAATGATTGGATTTGCTTCGCTGGTTGCTTCTGAATTGCTTTCAAAAATTGGTGATTCCAATCAATCCTTAAAGAAGCACCTTAAAAATCTATCATCCTTCACAAACCCTCAAAAAGAATGGGCTTCCGAGGCAGTTGCTGATTTACTTAGCAATCCTAAGAAATCAGTTGTACTTGCTGGTTCTCACTTGCCTGCAGAAGTCCAGTTGCTTGCATATGAGATGAATCGTTTGCTTGGTTCGATCGGTTCCACGATCAATTACATTGAGGTTGGTGTATCTGCTGATTCTATTCTTTCATTGGCAAACAAGATAAATGACGGTTCGGTAGAGCGTTTGTTCATTCTTGGTGGCAATCCTGTTTATCAAACCAAAGGTTTTATTAATTGGGAGGACTTATCGAAAAAGCTCAAATTTGTGGTACGCCTTGGTGGATCGATTGATGAAAGTTCTCAGATCGCTAACTACCACTTTGGACAGTCTCATTATCTTGAGTCTTGGGATTTGGGAACAACATGGGATCAATCTTCCTTTGTCCCGGTACAACCCTTAATCGCTCCTTTGTTTGATACCGTTTCTGAAGCTTCCTTACTTTCACACTTGGTTGGTGAGAAGAATGATGATCATAGCCTTGTTAAAAATCTTTTCTCCGAATATTCCAATGGCGGTAACTTTGAGGATTTTCTGAGACTTGGAGTCTTAGCTACTAAGCCTGTTTCATTTAACTCATTGGTGGCTACGAAAGCTTTACTTTCCATCAAACCAGTTGAGGTCAAATCTTCCAAGCTTACAGAAGACAATTTGGAAGTTGTTATCATTCCTGATTTTCATGCACACGATGGACAGTATGCAAATAACGGTTGGATGCAGGAGTGCCCTGATCCGATAAGCAAATTAACATGGGATAATGCACTCCTCATTAGCCCCGTCCTTGCGAATATTTTAGAATCTAAGCATCATGGTCTAGGGTTGTTGCCCAAGCCAACAATGCTTAACAAAAACGGCCAAATAGCCCCTGATGCTGCTCAGTTTGATGGTGGCAAGCAGAAGGCACCTATTGTAACTGTAAATGTCGGTGGTAAATCAATTACTGCACCTTTATATGTTCAACCTGGTTTAGCTGATTTTTCCATTATCGCTACCATCGGGTATGGGCGCACTCATGTAGGTCGTGTAGGGCAGGGCACTGGTTACGATGTTACTCCTCTTCTTTCTGACGAGTCACTCGTGCTTACTGGGGCCTCCCTTCAACCCACCGGCGGTTTTAAAATCCTAGCCAATGTTCAAGAGCACTGGTCTATGGAAGGTCGTGCTATTGTTCGCGAAGCCAATGCTGAAGAGTATATTTCGGATCCTGGTTTTGCATCCCACATGGGAGCTGAATCACACTCCCCTCCAATGTGGGGAAAAGACCAAAAGAAATCTTTGCAGGAAAAGGTCACTTCCACGCCCCGGGGAAATTCGGCCTACGAACACCCAGATCATACCTACGAAAAGTCGGACATTTTTGGCATTCATCAGTGGGGAATGACTATTGATCTAAACCAGTGCACCGGTTGCAGTGCATGTGTGGTTGCTTGCCAAAGCGAAAACAACATTCCAGTGGTTGGGAAAGACCAAGTTCTTCGTGGGCGCGAAATGCATTGGATTCGTCTCGACCGCTACTTCAGTTCCCCCGCCCGTGATGGTGCAGAAATTCCTTCCGATGTTCAGGTATCCTTTCAGGGAGTTGCCTGCATGCACTGTGAAACTGCACCTTGCGAAAGCGTATGCCCGGTCAATGCCACTGTTCATGATGAAGAGGGCTTAAATGCGATGGCTTACAATCGCTGTGTGGGTACCCGTTATTGTGCGAACAATTGCCCCTACAAAGTTAGACGTTTTAATTTCTTTGATTGGAACAAGCGCAAGAATGATGAGCTTTATCAAGGACCCGTTGGTGATATAAATGATGGTTTGGTTGATCTCGGCAAAAACCCTGATGTTACTGTGCGGATGCGTGGAGTGATGGAGAAGTGCACCTACTGCACTCAGCGCATCCAGGAATCGAAGATAAAAACTAAGATCAAAGCCCAGCAAGACGCCAAGTATTCTGCCTCTTCTTCCGGACTCGATACTACATTGGAGATCAATGACCTGAAAGTTGCGGATGGTACGATCAAGACCGCCTGTCAGCAGGTTTGTCCGAGTGATGCCATCGTTTTCGGTGATGTGAGTGATCCTAACAGTGAGGTGAGCAAACTGAAGAGCAATCCACGTGATTATTCCGTGCTCGGCTACCTCAACACCCGTCCCCGGACTACTTTTCTTGCCAAAGTCAGAAACCCCAACCCCCAAATGCCTGACTTTGCTTCTTCCCCTCACGCCGCCCGTGAATACCACGATAAAGCCCATCCAAGTCACCATGGCGATGAGCATGGTTCCAACCACCACTGATTAGATGGCTGACTTACAAGAAGCTCACCCTCCTGAAATTATGGAGAAGGTAAACCCCGCTCCGTGGAAAGAGGTTCCTTTGGTTCTCAATAATCGTAGCTTTGGCTGGGTTACCGATAAGATTTGTGGTGTTGTTGAGTCTAAGACTCCAACCTGGTGGTGGTGGTGCTTTATTACTGCTCTATGCGTTGCCAGTTTTACCGGTATGGGTTTGGTCTACCTTGTATCAACTGGAGTTGGTGTTTGGGGAAACAACAATCCCGTGAACTGGGGTTGGGCTATTGTTAACTTTGTTTTCTGGATTGGTATTGGGCATGCAGGCACTTTGATATCTGCAGTTTTGTGCTTATTGAAGCAGAAGTGGAGGACATCCATCAATCGTGCTTCTGAAGCGATGACAGTATTTGCTGTGCTTTGTGCAGGTATCTTTCCACTTTTTCATGTGGGGCGTGTCTGGTTTGCATGGTGGTTGTTTCCCCTTCCCAACGCAAATGCGATTTGGCCTCAATTCCGTAGTCCTCTTGAATGGGATGTCTTCGCGGTTTCTACATATGCAACTGTATCTGTCCTTTTTTGGTACATGGGAATGATTCCTGATATGGCAGTACTTCGCGACCGTGCTAAGGAGACATGGAGAAAATATTTTTATGGTTTCTTTGCCATGGGTTGGAGAAACGCAAACAACCATTGGCGTAATTTCGAGATGGCTTATCTTCTCCTGGCTGGACTTTCAACGCCCCTAGTACTTTCTGTTCACACGATCGTTTCTTTTGACTTTGCTGTAGCAAATCTCCCAGGGTGGCATACTACTATTTTTCCACCTTACTTTGTCGCTGGTGCTATATTTTCTGGTTTTGGGATGGTATTAACCCTTCTCTTGCCTGTCAGGGCTGTCTACGGATTGCATGATTTAATAACCCAGAAGCACATAGACAACATGTGCAAAATCACTTTAGCCACTGGAAGCCTCGTAGGTTATGCTTACGCTATGGAATTTTTCATCGCTTGGTATGGAGCAAACTCCTACGAAGGTTTTGCCTTTATTAATCGTGCTTTTGGAAATTACTGGTGGTCTTATTGGATCATGGTATCCTGTAATGTTATCTGCCCACAGCTTTTTTGGTTCAAAAAAATCCGCGAGAATACGCCTCTCGTTTGGATTATATCTATCTTTGTCAATATTGGGATGTGGTTTGAACGTTTTGTTATCGCAAACACTACGCTATCTAGAGATTTCCTTCCCTCTTCCTGGGGATACTATTCTCCCACGGTCGTTGATATTTTTACCTTCTTCGGCACTTTCGGATTTTTCTCAGTTCTCTTCCTTCTCTTTCTGAGATTCCTTCCTCTCATGCCCATGTGTGAGGTGAAATCTGTGATGCCCCAAGCGGATCCACATGGAGGTGAGAAACACTAAACCGTGAGCGAGGTAATGGACATCAAGTATGCGGCAACAGGCACCTTTTCCAGTGCCAAGGATCTCTATGTTGCAGCTGGCAAGGTTAGGCAAGCGGGTTACACCAAGTGGGAGTGCTTTAGCCCCATTCCGGTGCATGGATTGGACGCACAAATGGGTTATTCCAGGTCGAAAGTACCTTGCTTTACCCTTGCGGGTGGTGTGACTGGCTTCTTCACCGGTATGCTTATTGTTTGGTTTATGAATGCCTTCGATTATCCTCTGATCGTTGGTGGGAAACCTTATTTTAGTCCCATTTATCCGTTCCCTGTCTTTTACGAGTTAACCATTCTTTTCTCCGCTTTCGGCACACTTTTCGGAATGTTCTTTCTCAACCGTCTGCCGAGGCACAATCACCCCGTTTTTGAGCATCCTAACTTCGGTAAGACTGGTGATGATCAGTACATGATTGTGATCGAGGTGGAGGACCCGAAGTTTGATGAGGACGATACCCAAAATTTTCTCCGTGAGGTCGGAGGGGATGATGTACAAATCATTCGTGAACCCATTGATTAACGAGTAACGATTACGGTGAGATACTTTATTCCCATATTTGTAATTCTGGTTGTCACGGTGGTTTCGATTCTTGGTTTCCGTGGTGAAAAAACCAAAAACACTCCGCTTGAGGTATTTCCAGACATGGATAGACAAGCAAAATTTAAGGCCCAGACTGCCAACAGTCGGTTTGCTGACAACCGTGCAGACAGGCTTCCTGTCGCGGGGACTGTTCTGCGGGGGACTGCACTTGATCTACCCAATGTCTTCTCAGCCACCCCTTCCTTTCGCAGTGATGCTTTTAAGTCAGGAAAATCTGCCGATGGTCAGTGGCTCCCCAAAGTACCTACCGAGCTCACCATTGATATGTCTCTTCTTAATCTGGGACAGGAGAAGTATGATATCCATTGTGCAGTTTGTCATGGCCAGTATGGGAATGGCCGTGGTGTTACTGCACAATTCGGTCTTAATCCCAGAAATTTATCCGATTCATCACAGTCTGGTAGCTATTTAGAATCTGCGGCTCCCTGGACAGATGGTCAGCTTTACAACGCCATTGCCAATGGTTCTGCTTCAGGCATCATGCTCGGTCTGAAAGAAAAGCTTTCTCCGAAGGAACGCTGGGCAATCGTTCTATATGTACGTGCCCTACAATCTTATGTCAGTGATGCCACCTTGGCATCCAAGGAACAGAAACTATGAGTCAGTCCGCTCAACCTAATGATCAGGGCAAACCTGACAATTCTACAAAGTTGTTAGCTGGTGCTGTAATTGGTATAGCAGTTGGTCTGTTTGGCTTATTTATGGGGCTGCAGTCTGGCGACAAAGCCCCTTTTCTTGGGTGGTTGTGGGGGTGTGCTTTCTGGCTGAGTATTGCCATTGGTATGCTCATGCTGGTGATGATCTTTCGAGTGTTCAATTCCAGGTGGACCCCAGTCGTTCGCCGTCAGCAGGAACATGCACTTGCTGCCTTTCCCTGGTTGGGTCTTTGTTTGCTTCCCCTACTATTAATTGCATGGTTTGGTGGGGATAATTCCGGAATTCTATGGACTTGGATTAATCCAGAGTCTCCTACGATTGAAGCCAGTCATGTGATCCCTGTAAAAGACGATGTGCTTCACCAGAAAAAAGAGGGTTATCTAAATCTCAACTTTTTTACTTTCAGGCTCATTCTTTACTTCGTGATTTTCTGTGGTTTAAGCCATTGGCTTAGAAAAGTTTCTTTCTCTCAGGATTTCGATGGCGATCCAAACTGGTCTCATCTGGGGATGAAGATTTCTGCGGCTGGTATACCAGCCGCCGCTCTTGCTCTCACCTTTGGTGCTTTCGACTTGTTTATGAGTCTTGAATACCAATGGTTTTCCACGATGTATGGGGTTTGGTTTTTTGCCGGCGGAATACGAGCGGCCCTAGCTGTAACTATCATCGCCTGTATTTACATGGTATCAACCGGCAGACTGAAGGGTTTATTCAAGCAGGCTCATCAATACGACTTGGCGTGCATGTCACTGGCTTTTACTGTTTTTTGGGCCTACATTAGTTTTTCTCAGTACTTTCTAATTTATAGTGCGAACATTCCTGAGGAGACTTTTTGGTACACTATACGCGAGATTAATCCTAACACGGGTGAGCGTTCTGGCTGGTTTTGGGTGAGCATGGGTCTTATTTTTGGTCACTTTTTCTTCCCCTTCCTCTACCTACTTTTTTACCGCAACAAAATCGACAAACCCCGTATTCTTTTTATCGTTTCCTGGATCCTAGTTTTTCACCTACTGGATCTATATTGGAACATTATTCCGGGCCGGGAAATTGTACCAGGTGCTTTCGTTGGTTTTGAGGCACGTCCTGTTCTTGGTACCCACCTTCTTTGGGGGCTGTTTTCACTCGTGGGAATTGGCTGCCTTTCTGCTTGGGCGGTCTTACAAAGTTTGAATCATTCGGCTCAGTCTGAAATCGTTCCTGTCAGGGATCCCCGTATCCTCGATTCCATAAATCACCATGAGTAATCCATCTAACCAGAGAGCCGACGGATGCAGTGTATTCTTCACCTTCTTGGTGCTGTTTGTTCTGCTTTCAGGGTTTTATATTGCCCAAAAACTCTTTGAACCCGACAAGCCAACCCCAGTCGATCAGGCTGTTGATCAAGGCAGATCCGACAAGGTGGAATCCTACCTCCTGGAAAAGAGCAATTTCTCCAACTTTGTCGACCAATACCATGCGGATCGAAATTCATCCCTCAGCTCGGCGATGTCTGCGGTGGTAAATTCTTACAATTCACCATCCCCCTCTAAAAAGCCGGCAAATCCTTGATTCTATTTATGACCCAAGATTCTCCAGATAAAGTTATCGATAAGTCGGCTAGGTTGGTCTTCAGTTTTTTTGTTTCCTCCGCTGGTCTTTGGTTGCTTGCTGCTGCCTTGCTTGCATGCATTGCAGCTGCCAAACTTACCGATCCCTTCTTCCTAGCAAGTTGCGAGCTTCTGACTTATGGCAAAGTGAAGGTGGCTCAAGCCAATGCTTTTGTTTACGGTTGGGGAGGGAATGCCATTTTTGCTGTGTCTCTTTGGATTCTCGCCCGGCTTTCGCAAGCTGAGGTACGTGGGAGTGTATTTTTGGTGCTGGCTGGAGTGATTTGGAATCTTGCCATTACATTTGGACTCCTCGGTATCCTCGACGGTCACATGAGTGGCCATGAAATGTTGGAGATGCCAACTGAGGTATGGCCTGCCATGCTGATCTCCTACCTGATTATTACTTTTCTTGCCCTAGTCATCCATCGGTCAAGGCAAGTTCGTGAAACCATCGCACCACAGTGGTTCCTTCTTGCTGCCCTTCTTTGGTTTCCTGCCCTCTTTCTGATTGCTTGGAATGGTCTTGAGCTTAACACCGCACGTGGAACGCTTCAGACTGTGCTATCGATGTGGTTTGGGCAAAGTCTCATTTGGCTGTGGCTTACCCCTGTTGCTTTGGGTGCTGCCTACTACCTTATCCCTGCAATTCTTGGTCGGACCATCGACAAATACTATTTAGCTATTTTCGGTTTTTGGTGCATTGCTGCCCTGGCACCCTGGTCTGTTGTACACCATTTGGAGGGTGGACCTGTGCCCATGTGGATTCCTGCTATCGGTACAGTTATGAGTATTGCGATGGTCTTTCCAATCGCTGTGGCTTCTACCAATTTTCATGCTACTGCCTTTTTGGATGTAGGTAAGGTTTGGAATAGCCTGCCATTGCGCTTCGTAATTTTCGGGACGCTTTCCTACACCATTTCAAGCTATATTGGCGTTGTTTTCTCTCTTCCGGCAGTGGCTAAAATCACTCAGTTCACGATCATCAATGAGTTCCACTTTAACCAGCGAGTCTACGGCTTTTTTAGTATGATTGTATTTGGTGCTGTCTACTTTGCACTGCCCAAGATTACCGGCCGTGAAATACCTGTGGCCGCCAAGAACTTTCACTTTTGGACATCGACTTTTGGCGTTTTACTTCTCCTACTCGCTTACCTTATTGGCGGGCTGACTCACGGTGTCCTTGCCGGCCAACCCACATTACCTTGGTCATCATCAGTCATCGCTTCCATTCAGCCTTACTTTTTGATTACTAAGTTTGCATTTATAATTCTTGGTTTTTCCCAGCTTGTTTTCGTAATTAATGTCTGGAAAGTTATCTTTCCTAACCCATTTACCTGCTGTGCCAACGCTAGCAAGGAGGTGAATGTATGAACAATTTGGCTAAATTTACCATCGGTATTTTCCTGACTTTGGGTATTGCCTGGCTTGCTTTTGTTGTTGGTGCCCGTTCTCAGTATGGTGATCTTACACCCACGGCCCAAGTACTTAACGATGACGGTTCAGTTCCTGCTGATGCAGAACTCTTTCCTTTTCCTATGACCGGGTTGGCTAAACAGGGTGCGGAGGAATATGCCGCTCTTGGCTGTGTTACATGCCACACCCAGCAGGTTCGCCGGGTTGAAGCCGGTTTTGATGTGGAGCGGGGTTGGGGAAAACGCCCATCCGCTCCCCGTGACTATGTCCACCAGGAGCATGTCCTTTTGGGCAATTCCCGCATTGGCCCCGATTTAGCCAATGTAGGTATGCGTGGATACGACCAGGAATGGCTCCATCAGCACCTTTTTGAGCCTCAGAGCCTGTTCCCTCGCTCACTATGTCCACCAAGCCCGTTTTTGTACACCGAAGTACAAGAAGCTGGTGACACTGTAATTGAGATAGATTCAACTGATGAATCTAAGGCGTCTCGTTTCGTTAGGCCTTCCGTCCGGGCAAACCGTTTGGTGGCCTATATGCTTTCCCTCAAGCAGGATTACGAGCTACCTGAGGTTGCATTTGTAGAGATTGATGAAATAGAGGTCTCTGCTAGCACCGATGTTGTTGCAAAGTCAGATGAGTCTTCAGTTCAGTTGCCTGAATGGTTGCGGAGTCAGATTGACGCGGGGAAAGAGGTGTACATGAAAGCAGCCACCGGTGGAGGTATGTGCTTCACCTGCCACCAAGTTAATGGTCAGGGTTTGGCTGGCCAATTTCCCCCACTTGCTGGTTCGGACTGGGTTTTGGGTGACAAAGACAGATTAATTAAGATTTCGATGTATGGATTGATGGGAGAAATCGAGGTGAACGGAGTAAAATACAATAATGTAATGGCTCCTCCTGGCATACCTCCCGGTTCTCTTACTGACGAACAAATTGCTAATGTTCTAACTTATATTCGCAATGACTGGGGTAACTCCGCATCTGCCATATCGGCTGAGGAGGTTGCCCGGGTTAGGGCATCGCTTAAAGGTCGCCCAGCGATGCAAATGTTTACCGCTGCTGAGCTTACTCCTCCCATACAATGAGTGAAGAAATAAAACCGCAGGACAGCACTTCCCACCAGCAGATCCTCTCTGATGAGGAAATTGTTACCTCTCATGTTGAGCTAAGTAAAACCAAACATGAACCCACGAGCAATTTTCTCAAAGCACCTCTTATCTTTGTCTTTGTTTTCGGTTGTTTGATCTTTATCTGTTCGATTCAATTAGCCCATTCTACAAACGACTTCCAGCTTCATCCTCCGGTTGAAGTGGTTGAACTTACTGCTGAGGAGAAAGAGGCTTTACGTCTTGAGCGCAAGCTTGGTTCCGGAGAGAAGATTTTTGCTGCACGATGTGCTTCCTGCCATCAGGCAAATGGGCTGGGCATTGAAGGTCAGTTCCCCCCGCTTGCTGGATCTGAGTGGGTTTCTGCCGACCCGGCGGTTATTAGTAACATTATCCTTAAGGGATTGAAGGGCGAAATCGTGGTCAAAGGGAAAACTTATGGTACATCCGCTGCGGTCAATATGGCAGCCGTTCCTATTTCTGACCGTGAAATTGCCAATGTGGTTACATATGTGAGGCAATCCTGGGGAAACTCTTCTTCAGAAGTCTCAGAAGGTGAAGTTGCCAAGTTTCGGTCCGATTCTGCTGAACAGCAGGACCAATGGACTGGGGATCAGTTAAAAGCCTTGTTCGCCGATACCTTCTCGAACTAGATTTTTTTGTTATCCTCTTTCAAGTTGTCCGAAATCAACTATTCGGACACAATGAATTCATTGAATCGGTTTATCTATACTTTTATTGCGGTTCTTGTAGTGGGCCACATTGGAGTTTTTGCTGATTCAGTTCATGAAAAGCCGGAGCAGTTTTACGGTCAACTTAGGCATATTATCCATGGACTGGATGGCAATTCGCCTGTGTTGCTTCAATTGGATGCTGATATTGCTGAGTCCTCTGCAAATGTTTTGTATGCACAAGCTGAAAAAGGTTTTAAATTTGGACTAAATATTTCCAATCAATCAATACATCAAGACAACCCTGATGAAGACTATTATCACCACTTCCGAACTTTTAGTCAGGTTTATCTCCGCAAACCAATCTATCATTGGGGTGCATTAGTGGCACAAGAGAAAATTGCTTTAGCAAATGAGGTTTCTAAGCAAGAATTTTTTAAATTCCGAAAAAGATCATTAATCGGCGAATGTAGATCACAATTTTTACAACTTATTTTGGACCACTATCGTTTGGGGCTTACAAAAAAATATATTGATTTAGCCCAAAAGAATACCGCTAATATCAAAAAAAAGCTCAATCTCGATCTTGAGACTCAATTGAACCTCGATCAGGCTATTTCCTATGAAATAAGCAAAAAAATAGAGTTGTCCGAACAATTGGTCCAACTTGAAAGAAAGAAGGCTGAATTTGCCTCCCTATCTGGATATTCGGAGAATTTAACCTTGGAAATGAACGAGGGTTATTGGTCCTTTTCTCTCGATCATAATTTTACATCGAATTATCCCATCCTGATTGCAACGGCAGACTCTTCGGAAATTCGGAATCTTCGCCACTTGATCCGTATTGAAGAAAAAAGGAAGATTATTGCTGATAGTCAGTTGAAGCCAAAATTAAACTTTTTGAGCACTTTTTATCAGGACCAAATCGATGTTCTTGGAAGCCAAGAAAACCTCCAAAGGAATAATTTCCTAGTTGGAATTGAGGCGAACTGGGCGATTTGGGATTCATATCAAAGCAAAGCTCAAAGAAAGGCGGCGACTGCCCGCCAGGAGAAATATGAACATTTACTAGAACAAAGAAAGAATGAGTTTTTTATTCAAGTTAATGCAATTGCGGATGAACTTTCTTCCCTAAGCGATCGAATCAGTTTGTCTCGGAGAATGATCAGTATTGAGAAACGCAGGGTTGCTAAAAGTAAAATGGAGTACGATCTGGGAAAAGTAAATTACTCGACTTATTTTTCGCATCTGCTCGCCTTGGATACATCCTATGTTTCCAACTTGGGATTAATTAACAAATATCTTCGCTTGGTCGATTTATATGACCAGTATATTAATTCTGTAGACTATATCGAAGCAAATTTAGAATGAAAGTGTCCAAGGCCAAAATCACATTGTTTTTATGTTTTATTCTAGGCTTTGCCTTTATTATTTCACGGTTTCTGTTGGGAATGTTTGTTGCCGAAACCTTGGTAGTTAAGGCGAAGGATGGTTATATAAGAGACTCGGTTACTGGGAACATCCGGGTACATGCGGCTGCGACCTATGATTTAAAAGCCGAATCGAGTGGGGAAGTTCAATGGGTTGCAATTTCACCGTTAGGGAACCCTCTGAACGTAGAGATGAACCAAACCCTTATCTTGCTGGACATGAAGGATGTGAATCGTTCAATTGCGAGGCTGAATTTGGACAGGGCACAGCACCGCGAGCGTATTGAGGCAGGTTCTCCAACTAGAATTCTACTGAATATTCGAGAAAAGGAATTGAGCGATCTTGAGGCACTAGCCAAGACAGATTACCTCTCGGCCTATGACATCGAGGCTAAGACGAATGAAGTAGAGCGCTTACGTACTCAAATCAGGCATGAAGAATTAGCCGATGAACATTTTAAGCAGAATTATTCTCACCATTTATCCAAACTTGAAGATGATAAAGACAAAAAATCGATCAGAAGCCCTATAGCTGGTGAATTTGCTGCCTGCTATGTTGCTCCAGGCAACCAAGTTTTTCTTGGAAATGTAGTGGGGAAGGTATACTCAGAGCAGCGAATTATTGAAGTGTCCTTGCTCGAAGAAGAATTCAATGAGCTCAAAGTAGGCATGGCTGCAGGAGTATCTCTCCTCTCGACTGGCGATAAGATATATTCCGCAAAAGTGTCTGCTCTTTCTTCCACGGTAGAAGCAAATTCTGGCATCAGAAAGCTCTACCTCGAAATGGATGAAAACAATTTATCCCTTCCTGTTGGAAGTTCTGGAAGAGCCGAAATTATTCGGGAAGAAAAAGAGAGCACTCTGATTATACCCAGAAAAGCATTGGTTGGAGATTTTGTGGTAGTTGCTGAAAATGGGCGCATAAAGTTTAAAAAAGTCAGCGTCGGTGCCAAGAATCTAAAAACTGTTGAGATTTCAGAAGGTATAAAGCCCGGAGAAAATGTAGTCATTCAGACGCCGCATCTTCTTAGCGAAGGGGAAAGGGTTCAGCCCATCTTGACATCCTTTAGCGAGTAAATTTCCCTTCGCATGCTTTGCCTAGAGTTAGCCTGGAGTTTCTTGGTCAGTAGAAGGCGTTCGATGCTATTTAGCCTCTTCGGAATTGTCTTCGGCGTTGCTTTTTTCGTGATTACCCAGGCCCAAACATCTGGTTTCGAGCAATTTTTTATTCGAACTATTTTGGGAACCAATGGTGCAATCCGAATATCCGATCGGTATCAAGATACTTTTGGTACTGTTGAAAGCGTTAGTGATGAGGGTAGGACCAAGTTTATTTTTCATACAAGGGAGGATGCTCGATATCACAAGGGAATACAGCAGCCTTCTTCCGTCAGAGCTGCTTTGGATGCTTTTCCGGAAATTATCGGTATATCTGAGATTCTGGAGGGGGTCGGTACTCTCGACACAGGATCAAGAAACAAAACCGTGCATGTCCACGGGATTCGCTGGGAAGACCATTCCATTGTCAGTGATTTAGATAAGCATATCTTGCAAGGTCCGGGATATGGGTTTTCGGCGGATCAGATGGGGGTTTTGTTAGGTTCGAGGATTGCCCAAGAGTTGAATCTTCAACTGGGTGATAGGGTGACGCTCGCTGGTGGAGTCAGAACCTTGATTTTAAAGGTAGCTGGCGTTTTTGAAACAGGAGTAAGTCAAATTGATAAAAACCGAGTTTACCTGCACCTTTCGATGGCCCGATCTTTTCTTGGGCAACCCTTTGGGGGTACCGTTTTTCAGGTTGGTTTATCTGAACCGGATATCGCTCCTCAGCTTTCTTCTCAAATTCAATCTACCTTGAATCATCGTGCTGTGAGCTGGCAGGAGCGCGAAAAGGTGTGGCTGGATGTGTTTAAAGCCCTCAAATTCTCCTCTGCGATTACCGTGTCCTCTATCATTCTTTTATCGGGTCTTGGTATGTTTAATGTATTTGCTGTTATGGTTTTTGAAAAAACTAGGGATATCGCCATCCTCCGTGCCTTGGGGTTTTCTCCACAAAACATTTCCGCTGTTTTCCTTTGGCAAGGTTTTATGGTTTTGATTTTGGGCGTTTTATTAGGTGCGTTGTTGGGAGCTGTTACTACTTGGGGGATATCTCGGGTGCCCTTGCGTATTCGGGGCATTTTTTCAACTGATAGTTTCGTGGTGAACTGGGATGGATATCATTACCTTTGGGCTGCAATGATTTCCTTTTTTGTTGTAGCCATTGCCTGTTATATCCCTGCTCGCAGAGCTGCAAGAGTGCAGCCTGCAAAAATTATTCGCGAAACCGTATAGTGGTTGTATGAATCCTTCTCTTCTTCGGGCAGAATTGATCGACTACAGTTTCAATGAGTCGGGGAGTCGCGGTAGCTTATCCACAACAGTCCTTAAAGGTGTGTCCCTATGCCTAAATGCCGGCGAAATTACTGCGGTAGTGGGTCCTTCTGGGTGCGGTAAGAGTACTTTGCTGTACTTGCTGGGGCTGTTGGACCGCCCGGATGGAGGGTCCATCTTTTTCAAAGGGCAAGAGGTCGGACATTCCAGCGATGAAGTACGCACTCGGTTAAGAAATGAGGAGATTGGCTTTGTTTTTCAGTTCCATTTTTTGATTCAGGAACTCACTGTTTTAGAGAATGTGGCCCTTCCTTTGCAAAAATCAGGTATGGCAAAAACAGAGGCTCGCCAATCCGCTTACGCCCTTTTGGAACAATTGGGGATGAGCAGTATGCAGGGAAGGCATGCTCACAAGTTGTCAGGCGGGGAGCGGCAACGGGTCGCCATTGCCCGGGCACTGGCCAATCAACCCAGTATTCTTTTGGCTGATGAGCCCACAGGTAATCTCGATAGTCATAACTCAGACACGGTTTTCAACCTGATGTTACAGCTGGCAAAAGAGAAGAATGTTTGTGTTTTGATTGTGACCCATAACCGGGATTTGGCAGCCCGTTGTGATCGGGTGATATCCATCCGGGATGGGGTGATCGTAAACTCGGGAGATGCTTAACTTTTCTGGAGGCTCTTGGTAATGGTATCGTAGGCTAGGTTGATCCGGCTCAATTGCTCATTGGCAAACTCGATAAATTCAGGAGGAAGTTCCTTGGGCTTAATTTTGTCTGGGTGAAATTCAGAAGCTTTTTTTCGGTAGCACTTTTTGAGTTCCTCTGCGGTGCAACCTGGAGAGAGACCTAGGATTGCAAATGCTTCGGAGAGGGCAGGGGGGTGGGGTGGTTTCAGGGGATGACCGGGTTGGTACCCACCCTTGATCCATGAACGGAGAGTCCCCTTTTTTAAACGCAATTCCTGTTCGCCTAAAAGGAGTAACCTGATCTGTTTTTCGTGTAATTTCTTTCCATTTGACTGGGCAATTTCATAGAGGCCACCCAAAAAGGCATGGCAAACAGTGGAGTCAAATTGAACAAGTTTACCAACCTGTGCGAAATCCTCGGACAAGGGACGGGTGCTTTCCTTTGACTTGCGAAAAACGGATATACAAAATTCTTTTATCCTGTCATTTTCGCACATCCGGTCCATGAGGGATTCCGCCTTATTGATCTCATGTCCGGAAATACGGCCATCTGCTTTGGCAATTTTTGCAGCACATGAAAAAAAGTGAGCCAAATAGTAAAGCTTGGCTTTTTGGGCATTGGACGGCGGGCGGTTTGTCTCGTCAAATAAATGCCCGATAGCAGTGCCAACCAGAGAAGTCAATGGGCCAGCAAGCATACCTAGACTGGCACCTACCACTTTCCCCCACCAATTCATTTACAGTTATTGGTTGTATAAATAAAAGCAGTAAAGAAGTCCCGAAGGAGACAGGTTAAAGCCTCCTGTAGGGTTCCGGGTTGGGACCGATTGGGGTTCCTTTGTTCGGGATTACCTGAACACATCGGTCATCCCAGAGCTCAATCATATCCATATCCTTCGCATTGGTGACCTCCAATTCGGGCAGATCATGTTCCTTGAGCCAAGCAAGAATGGGCGGAATGGCCAGCTCAGGGTTTTGGGCACGTGCCGTGACGATTTTTACCCGGTATCCCATTTCCAACCAAATACGTACCCGTTTGACCATATTGGGAACAGGTTTACCAATATGATCAAATCCCTTCCAAGCTTCGGCTTCTGCAAGCGTGCCATCAAGGTCGACTCCAATCCACTGCCTGGATTCTGCTTCCTCTCCAAATTGGTTCATATCGGTAAGGGGCAAACCAGGCGTATGGGGCACACGCACAGAAATTTTCTTTTTAGAGAATGCCTGCCGGAAAAATCGAAACATAGAATAATCTTCAATCTTTTAAAACCCTGCCTTAAGGTTTCGTCTTCATCAATCTTTTAAGTGTCCTTTATTCTTTTAACTGTTCCGATCGACCCATTTAGTATTCATGGGTTTCCTTGGGTACTGATTGCACTGTGGAACATTTGGATGTTTCAACCCGTGGTCACTTTTTTTCATGAACTCGGACATGCCTGGGCCGCCCTTCTTTTGACTAGGGAAAAGGTAACCCTGTCCGTAGGGCAGCAAGACTTGTCGCCCTCTTTTTCATTCTGCTTTGGGGAAAGGTTTTTGGCCAAGGTGTCGCTGAGGAAAGGAAAATGGGGATATACCAAATACCACTTGCAAGAAGGGAGTTTATGGGTGCCTTTGCTTATCCTGCTCAGTGGTCCGCTGATGACGCTGCTGTTAACTTGCTCAGCAGGTTATTTCCTGTTCTTTACGGAGAATCATCCAGTAATGGAAAATGTTTTGATCAGTTGGTTTTGTGCCAATTTTCTTACCTTGATGCGTGCCGTCCTGCCGATGAGAATGCAACCCTCTCCTTCTTTCCCGGAAGGTCCGCCGAGCGATGGCTTGCAAGTCTGTCAACTCCTCTTTCCTTCCTCCAAATCTTAGGGCTAGGGCAGACTCAATATGGTTCAGTCGGTCTGGTTGTCGTAGAGATTACGGTAAAGTTCGCAGCTGCCATAGATCTGACTATGGGGACCATCGGCAATGATTTTTCCATGCTCCAGCACGAGTATCCGATCGGCCAGGCGGATCGAGCTGAATCGGTGGGCGATAAGAAAGGTGGTCTTTCCCTGAATGAGCCGGGACATAGCAGTATGTATTTTTTCCTCGTTCTCCGTGTCCAGGGCAGAGGTTGCCTCATCAAGAATCAGGATAGGAGAGTTCCGGTAAAAAGCCCGGGCCAAAGCAAGCCTTTGAAGTTGGCCGCCCGATAGGCGGCTCCCGCGTTCTCCAAGAATCTCATCTTCCTGATTTTTCATCGAAGAGACAAATTCCAAGGCGTTGGCAGAATCAAGTGCATCAGAAATTGGGCAATTGGTGAAAGATGAATGGCCCAGCTCAATATTTTCTCTGACAGATGCGTCAAAGAGGAATGGTTTTTGTGGGACAAGAGCGACCATTTCCCTCAGTCCGTGTAAATCCAGTTCGCGTAGGTCAATCCCATCGATGGTTACGGAACCCGATGAGGGGTCGTGAAACCGAGGAATAAGCCCGGCCAGGGTGCTTTTGCCTGCTCCACTGGGCCCGACCAGAGCAATGATTTCACCTGCTTCTGCGGTAAAACATATTTCTGAAAGGGCGGGTGGGGAAGGGGTCTTCTGATCAGAGGAAGGGTAACTGTAACTGACGCAGTCAAAAACTATTTTTCCTTTCGGGGCAGAGAGCTTCTGCGGTTTGGGTGCGTCCCTGACGGACTCCTCGGCACTAAGGATATGGTCGAGTCGGGTAAGGGAGGCGAGACCTTCCTTTACCTTATTATGGATGGTTCCGAGCTTTTTGATGGGTTCGTAGGACATATACAGAGCCACAATTACCGGAACCACGGCATCGAGGTGAATGGCGGTCTTGGCAGCCTGAAAGATGGCAATGGAAATACCCGTTGCCGTGATGATCTCAATCAGTGGGGTCAGAAGATGGGCATATTTGATCACCTTCATCCGGGCGGTGAAGAATTGATCCGCTGCTTTTTGAAAACGATCCACCTCTCTGTTTTTAAGATTGAAGGCACGGATTTCTGCGGGGCCAGCAAGGTTTTCACTGAGGATGGCCGTCAACCCGCCCGCTTGCTGCTGCATGCCAAGAGCCTTGGACATAAGAAGTTCACCGACCCGCCGGATCGGGAAGACACAGATAGGGATCACGAGAAGGCAGAGAAGCACAAAGGCCATGCCTTCTCTTTGCACCGCCATCACGCAGAGGGCGGATATCGCACCGATAAAAGTGATGGGTTGTTTGATGAGATCATTGCTTACTGCAAGAATGGCAGACTGAAGTTGACCGGTGTCACCTATCACCCGACTCAGAAGATCGCCGCTCTTATTCTGGTTGAAAAAGGAGATAGGCAAACTTTGAAGTTTTTTGAAGACATCGAGCCGGATCTTTTCCAGAACCCTCATACCGCAATAGTTGATGAGGTATGAATTCGCATAACTGCTTACCCCGCGGATAAGAAAGACTGCTGGGAACCAGGCGACATACCAAAAAATTTCCCAAGATGGGAGGGTGGGGGCAGATGGGTCAGTCGGGAAAATTTTGGGGAAAACCTGATCAATCATGTAGGGTAGACCGAATCCGCTGCTCAGCCCATACACCGCACCACACAACAAGGCACCAAGAAAAGAAAACCAATGGGCTTTTAGGTAAAAAAAGTAGGGGAGCAATCGGCGGTAGCCCGGAGCAGTTTCAGTTGTCGATGCGGATCCCATGACTATTTGTTAAAGAGTTTGATCATCCACATTTGGGCAGAGGCGTCCAGTTATCAGGGCCTGCTCCCTCAGATAAGAGGAGGAATCTTGCCAGAGGCGATTCAATTGTTCGCTGGTCATTCTCCATTTCCAATTACCTTGCTCATGTCCTGGTTTATTAAATCTGGCCTCAGTGCCCAAGGATAATAAGTCCTGTGCCTGCACGATCACCAGGGTGGAAACGGAGCGGTATGCCTGCCTGAGCATCTCCCAACCAGGTGCATCACCAGAAACATTGAAATACCTGCGAAAGTTGGACCTGGTTTGTTCGCAAGATGCATTATACCAACCCACTGCAGTGTCGTTGTCATGGGTTCCAGTATACAGAACCAAGTCATCTCTCAGGTTGTGAGGGAGATAGAGATTTTCCGGTTCTCCACTGAATGCAAATTGCAGAACGGCCATACCTGGGAGACCAAATTTTGTTCTCAATGAACGTACACCCTCATGAATCTCACCAAGGTCCTCGGCTAAGAACGGGAGGTGGGGGAACGCCGCTCCAATATGCTGCCAAAATTTCTCGCCTGGGCCATCCATCCACATTCCTTCCCTTCCATGCTTCGCAGTTGCAGGAATGCTCCAATAATCATGAAAAGCACGGAAGTGATCGATACGCAGAACATCAAATAAATCGAGTTGATCCGAGATGCGGGCCGTCCACCAGCGGTAATCTTCCCTTTCATGGACAGGCCAATCATAAAGTGGATTACCCCAGTACTGTCCATCTTCGTTAAAGTAATCTGGGGGGACGCCGGCAACAGCCTGGAAATGCAAATTTGGGTCGATTTGAAATAGGGAAGGCTCAGCCCATGCGTCCGCAGAGTCAGGGGCGACATAAATAGGAAGATCTCCAATGATCGAAATTCCTTTTTTCTGGGCATAGCTCCGTACATTTTTCCATTGTGCCCGGAATAAGAACTGTTGAAAGTAGATGTATTGGCAGTCCGGGTCAGTGGGTTGGTTTAGGGCCTTGATTAAGCCAGGAGAGGAAACTCTGTCTTGCTCAGGCCATTTCCACCATGGGTTCAATTCGTTTTTGTATTTTAGCAACTGGTAGGCCGTATAAGGGTATAACCAGTCCGCGTGGTTGCGGATAAATAAATCTAGGCTACCGTATTTGCTTTCTAGGGGGTGTGGATTTTCCTGAAAACCCTCAAAGGCAGTTCTCAGCAAAGGGTCAAATAATTCGTAAAGCTTTGCATAGTCCACCTGTTCGCGAGGAAGTTGATCCAACACACTCAGATCACTTTTTTGAATGTAGCCAAGGTCTACAATCTCATCCCAGTCGATAAAATAAGGATTTCCTGCGGAAGATGAGAACACCTGATAAGGTGAGTCCCCAAACCCGGTTGGACCTACTGGGCAGGTCTGCCAAAATCGGAAACCTGCATCTGCGAGAAAATCGATCCATCTTTTCGCACCATTTCCTAACACACCCACACCAAAGGACGAAGGAAGGGAGGTTATGTGCAGTAATACACCCGCACAGCGATCACTTAGCCATAAGGGCAGACTAGACATTACAATTAGACATAATGCATATTGTGCGTATTTACTTTAGGCCCCAGCGATTGGTAAATGGATAGTAAACAAACAAGGCCCGGCCAATCAGTTCATCTTCAGGCACAAATCCCCATGCCCGTCCATCGAGGCTGTCAGTGGAATTGTCACCCATAGCAAAGTATCCATTCTTTTGGGTGGGATTCTGTGGGTTGTTACGCTGAGGAACCTTAAGGAGTGAACGGTTGGTAAGTAGGCCCTCAGCCCGGTAAGCAGGGAATCCTTCTTCATTGAAATGATGGGGAGATTTCGCAAATGTTTCTGCCTGCAGGTTATTTTTTAGTAAAGCAAGGTGAGAGTCAGCCGGTTGTCCATTACGATATAAAACGCCGGGGACTCCTTTGCGAACATCTGTACCATTGGTGAAAACCGATTCAGGTACGCGAATTTCGAGGGTATCTCCAGGTTCACCGACCAGTCGTTTAATATAATACTTGTCCTCGCCAATCAGGCTCCTGACCTCAGTGTTGAGCTCACGGTTAAACGCATCAATTCCGGCTGTTTTAAAAATAATGGGATCCCCTGATTTTGGATTGATAAAGTTGTAACTCATGCGGTCGACAAATAAGGCGTCGCCCAGGAGTACATCAAAGGCAAGCGGGATATCCCCCTTGGTGATCCGTGAATCACTCAGTTTCATTCTTCCGCGGGCGATCGATTCATCCTGGGCTATTACCATAGGTAAATCTCTGAGGTCATCAATACCGGCAAATCTTTCTGCCAGCAACTGATCCATGTCAAATTCAGCGGGAACTTGCAGACTGTGCTCCTTTCCCCCTATTTCAAAAGTATATTCCCTGACCATCGTAGGAAAAATAAAGAAACGGCCATGAGGGAAATTGGCCTGTACATATCTGTGGCTGGTGCCATTTTGCAGGACCAGATAGAGTTTGCCTGAGCTTTCCGCTTCCAATCGATAATGAGATGCGCCCAGAAGCAACTTATCCCGGGTCCTTTGGACAATGTTTGGGGGCGTTTCATTCTCATAGATGTAGGGTTTCATTCCATAAAACGAAGGAAACATCGAATTGGTTGGTATAATAAATGGCTGTATAAAAAAACTGCGGATTCCAAGAATGACAATCGCTGCGACCAAGAGCATTTCAACATTTTCAACCCAGTTTTTCTTATGATAGTAGTGAGCTCCTGACTTCCTCAATGCCTCATCCAGGATTCTCGCCTTATTTTCAAGGGTTTCAGATGAAACTTTTCTTTCCCGCAATGCTTCCCGTAATCCTTCGTTGGCTAAATTCAGGCCCCGTGCTTCCACTGCGGGCAAGCGATCCTGCCTGAATGCATAAACCTTAAGTCCAAGGGCGAGAAGTTCTTTTGCCCCCTTTTTTTCTCTTCTGGAGGCCCTTGGGGGCTTGTTTGTATCTTGATTCATTGGACGAAATAGATGTGAAAGGGAGTATCGGTCATGAAGAACTTTTAAGAATTTGCACAAAAGCCTCCTGAGGAATGTTGACGCTCCCAATTTGCTTCATTCTCTTTTTTCCCTCTTTTTGCTTGTCCAGTAGTTTTCGCTTACGGGAGATATCCCCACCGTAGCACTTTGCGGTAACATCTTTTCTCATGGCGCTGATGGTTTCACGGGCGACCACTTTTCCTCCGATTGCGGCCTGCAGGGCGATTTTAAAAAGCTGCCTGGGGAGAATTTCCTTCAGTTTAGCACATAGTGCCCTCCCCCTCGATTCCGCTTTGTCCCGGTGGACGATGGTTGAAAAGGCATCCACTGCTTCCGAGTTGACGAGAATTTCCATTCTTACCAAAGCAGACTCCATGTATTCATCCATATCGTAGTCCATGGAACCATAGCCATGAGTAATGCTTTTGAGCCGGTCATTGAAATCCACCAAAATCTCATTTAGGGGAAGGTGACAGGTGAGCATGATTCTGGTTTCGTCTATCGTTTCGGTGTCCCGACAACTTCCTCTTTTCTCGGTGACCAGGGCGAGAAGATCCCCAATAGACTGATTGGGGGCGTGAATACGGGCGAGAATGGTGGGTTCTTCAATCTTATCGATTTCCGAGGTATCCGGTAATTCAAGGGGGTTATCGACCTCCAATACCTGCCCGGAGGTAAGAAAAACCCGGTAGATTACGCTTGGATAGGTGGAGATCAAATCGAGCTCATACTCCCTCCTGAGCCTTTCCTGAATAATTTCCATGTGCAGGAGGCCCAGAAATCCACAGCGGAAACCAAAGCCAAGGGCAACAGAGGTTTCGGACTGGAAGGTAAAGGAGGCGTCATTTAACCTCAACTTTCCGACCGATCTCTTCAGTTTTTCATAATCGGAAGTGTCCAGGGGGTAGAGTCCGCTGAAAACCATCGGTCGGACCTCTTTGTAACCAGGGAGCATTTCCTCCGCCATGTTGTCTGTAAGAGTAAGAGTATCCCCGATTTTAATATCGGCCACATCTCGAATACCGGTGACAATGTAGCCCACCTCCCCTTCAGATAAGCTTTTTTTCGGATGGGGTTGAGGAATGAATTTCCCGATCTCCTTAATCTGGGTCTTTCTCTGGTCGCTCATCAGGGAGAGATTGCCGTTTTGAGTAAAAGTTCCCGAAAATACACGGACATAGCAAATGACCCCCTTGTAGGAGTCGAATTGGCTGTCAAATACAAGAGCCCGCGCCTTGGGATGCTCTGTCCATCGGGGCGGTGGCAAGCGGTGTACCACAGCTTCAAGTATTTCGTCCACCCCAATACCGGACTTTCCACTTGCGTGGATAGCATCTTCGGCTGGGATGGCGAGAATTTCCTCAATTTGATGAGAAACCCGGACCACATCCGCACTGGGCAGGTCTACTTTGTTGATTACCGGTATAATTGTCAGCCCCTGTTCATCTGCAAGCTGAGCATTTGCCAGAGTCTGCGCCTCCACTCCTTGTGAAGCATCGATTAGGAGTAATGCACCTTCACATGCGGCCAGACTGCGCGATACCTCGTACGAGAAATCGACATGGCCGGGAGTGTCGATCAGATTAAATAGATAGGTGCTTCCATCCTGAGCGAGGTAATCCATCGACACGGGATGGCACTTAATGGTAATTCCCCTTTCTCTTTCGAGATCCATGGAATCAAGCAACTGGTCCTTCATTTCCCGCTTGAGAACAGTCTGGGTGCGTTCGAGAAGACGATCAGACAAGGTTGTCTTGCCATGATCGACATGTGCGATGATACAAAAATTACGAATCTTGTGCGTTTCCACCATTAAAAAGTTGACCACTCCGTGTTTCTCTCGACAAAAGTCAATAGTGTCCACTTAAGTGTGGATATCTTATCTCACAAAACTAAACAATGGACAAGAATCGACTTCATGGAGTGCACACTGCCCTGGTTACCCCTATGGCAGGGGGTGCGGTTGCTTATTCTGATTTAGAGCGCCTTATTGACAGGCAGATAGAAAGTGGGGTTTCTGGAATTGTGCCCTGTGGGACCACCGGTGAGTCCCCCACCCTTTCTGAGTCCGAGCACTTGGAGGTCATTCGTAAGAGCGTCGAATGTGCGGCAGGCAAAACTCTTGTCATTGCTGGAACGGGTGCCAATTCCACGGAGGAAGCCCTCTCCCTTACCCGTTCTGCTGACCAGGCTGGAGCGGACGCCTTCCTGCTGGTCGCTCCTTACTACAACAAACCGAGCCAAGAAGGGTTGTTTGCCCACTTTAGTGCTCTGGCCGAGATCACGGAGAAGCCAATTGTGCTTTACTCGATTCCCTCGCGTTGCGGAATCGAGATTTCCACAGACCTGGTCTGCCGGTTGCGGCAAAAATATCCTCATGTCTGTGCCCTCAAGGAAGCGGGTGGCCAATCGTCTAAAGTTTCTGAAACCCTTTGCCGTATTGACGATGACTTTGTGGTTCTCTCCGGGGACGATGGATTGACCCTTCCCTTTATGGCCTGTGGAGCAAAAGGAGTTGTCAGTGTGGCGTCGAATCTGATTCCGGAGGTGGTTACAGACATGGTACAGCTGGCTTTGGCTGGGGATTATGAAAGTGCCCGCAAAATTCACCTTTCTCAGTATGGTTTGTTTACCGATCTTTTCTGTGAGCCCAACCCTGTGCCGGTTAAAGTGCTCATGCAAATGGTGGGTATGATTGAGTCAGCAGAAGTGCGCCTCCCCCTTTCCCCACCCGCTCCTGCAAATTTGGCCATACTTAAAGGCATTTGCTCCACTCTTTTGCTTCCGGAGAAAGTACATTGATGAGCCTGAAAATCTTACTTTGTGGGGCCGGAGGGCGTATGGGGCAGGCAATTGCCTCGATCGCTGGGGACCATGGGTGCTCGGTCACCTGCCCGGTCGATCTGGGCGATGATCCGAAGGAAGGGATCGGTTCCTGTGATGTGGTGATTGATTTTTCCCTGCGTGAAGCGACTTTGCCTCTCGCCCGTTTGTCTGCGGAGCATGGCAAACCCATGGTTATTGGGACCACCGGGCATGAATCGAAAGAGAAAGCAGAAATAGAGAAGATCTCTTCGCAGATCGCCATGGTGTGGGCGGGTAATTTTTCCACCGGGGTAAACCTGCTTTTTTACCTGACTGAACAGGCTGCCCGGGTACTTGATCTTGAATCTGATTTTGACCCCGAGGTTATCGAAATGCACCACCGCTTAAAAAAAGACGCTCCCAGTGGCACCGCAGACAGATTGTTGGAAATTTTAAAAGAGTCCCGTAAACTGGACGACAGCAATGTGGCCCATGGCCGGTTCGGAATGGTGGGTGAGCGTCCCTTGCGGGAAATTGGTTCACATGCCTTACGAGGCGGGGATGTGGTTGGTGACCACACTGTCATGTTTGCCGGTATGGGGGAAAGGATCGAGCTTACTCACCGTGCAACCGACCGTAAAATTTTTGCTGCTGGTGCCCTAAGGGCAGCCAGATGGGTTCAATCCCAGTCCGCAGGTCTTTATTCTATGCAGGATGTTCTCGGTCTGAAGGCCTAATAAAAGATGATCGCATTTCTTGAAGGCAAGTTGGTGGAATGCCAGCTCAACCTGGCGGTTATTCAGACGGGTGGAATTGGATATGAGGTGAATGTGCCACTTACGACATCTGAGAAATTGCCGGCCCTTGGCGAGACTGTCCGCCTGCACATTCAGGCAACCTATCGCGAAGACTCACAAACCCTTTATGGTTTTATCGATCGGGAGTCGCGGGATTTCTTTCGCATGATTGTGGATAAAGTGTCCGGCATTGGGCCCAAGATTGCCCTCAACCTCCTCGGGTCACTCTCTTTGCCAACCCTGAAGAACTCGATTGCTCAGGGAGATGTGGGGATGCTTTCCAAAGCACAGGGGCTCGGCAAAAAGACTGCCGAAAGAATTGTGGTTGAATTAAAGGACAAAGTCCTGCCGAAGGGACTGAGTGTTGGGAGTTCCACCCCAGTCGTTACTGGTACTGCAGTTAATTTGGACGAAACAATCCCGGTATCCCAGGACCTGGACATCGGTGCTTATAGTGACGCGGTTTCTGCCCTGCTTACCCTTGGTTACAAGGCGACGGAGGCCGACCAGGCGGTTCGGCGAGCAGCCGATTCTTTGGGGAGGAATTGCACCACCGAGGAATTAATCCGCCAGGCGTTGGGAAGATAGAGCGAGTTCAGCCTGAATGTATTCCTGCAGGTACTTACCTGCCTCTTTTATGGACTGTTCAAGATCACCAGACTGTGCCCAGTGGCAGGCAATTCCAGTGGCAAGCCGGCACCCCGTTCCGCGCACCTCAGTTCCCCAGCGCTGCCTTTTCCACGGGTATGCCACGGGGGGCTGATCCTTTCTAAAAAGAAAATCTGTGGAGTATTCACCTGCGGCATGCCCTCCCTTAATCAGGACGGATTCTACGCCCAACTGCAACCATTCCTCCCCGAGTTTTTCCGCATCTGGTTCCGTGGGTTTCGATGAGTGTGCACACATTTTTTGAGCTTCCACAAGGTTGGGGGTGGCGAGGTCGACTAGCGGAAGCAGGCCGTGCCTGATTGCATCCCAACCCTCTTCATCGATAAGAGAGTGACCGGAACTGCTAAGAAGGACAGGGTCAAGGACTATCGGGTAAAATTGATGCTGTTGGATCAGTTCAGCGACGATTTTTACTGCCTTAGCATCGGGGAGCATGCCTATTTTGAGCCCGTGTATCGGCACCTGGGTAAGCTCGGGAAACTGACTCCTCAGTCCTTCCTCTGGAAGTGCAAATGAACGAAGACATGTTTTTCCATTTTGTAAGGTTATTGCCGAAACGATGGGAATGGGAAAATGACCGAGACGAAGAACTGTTTGCTTATCGGCAGCAACGCCCGCACCTCCGGAACTGTCCGTCCCTCCAATAAATGCAATATTTAGAGAATCCTGGTTAGTCACTCAAGGAAAGCTCAGGATAGTGCTGACACCAACCATCCATACCATGGGCAAGATTGTAAAGTTTGGAAAATCCGGCATTTTGCAAGGCCTGGCAGGCCATTCGGCTACGGACTCCGGCTTTGCAATAAACCACCAGATCCCTCTCCAGATCAAAGGAAAGAGGGGCCGCGAGGGAAACCATTTCAATTAATTCTCCCAGGGCAAGATGAGTAGAAGGAGAAATTTTAAGTTCCGACCGTTCCCACTCTTCCCGTACATCCAAGAGTTGCAAGCCGGGATTGAGCCCCATCATTTCCTTGAGCTCAGTTTCTGATATTTCCTTGATCAGTTCAGCCTGGTCGGGAGTTGCCTTGGCGGTGGAACACGACTCAATTGGGCTTTGCAAAGAGGAGATATTCCTGCAATCGGGAGAGGCTTGGAGTGTGAATCTGTTTATCTTTTGGGAAAGGGCGTTATAAAGAAGAACTGTACCGGATAAAACCTCGCCAATTCCACTCAGTAACTTTACCGCCTCAAGTGCTTGCCAGCAACCGATGATTCCGGGGAGCACGCCGAGCACGCCCGCCTCCGCACAGGTGGGCACAGATGAGGGATCGGGGCAATCTGGGAAGAGGCAACGGTAAGTCGGCCCTTCCAGGTAGTTGAAGACAGTGACCATCCCATCGAATTGGTTGATCGACCCGTGGATGAATGGACGGTCGAATAACACACAGGCATCATTGATGAGGTAACGGCTGGAAAAATTATCCGTTCCATCAATAATTAAGTCATATGAACCTAGTAAAGCTTCTGCATTTTTGATCGAAAACCTTTCCTGGTGTGCAACCAACTGGATATGGGGGTTCAGGCGGGAAAGTTTCTTGCAGGCAATGTGCACCTTCGGTTCCCCGATATCTTCGTGGCTAAAGAGCACTTGCCTTTGCAGGTTGGATGCATCGATCAGGTCATCATCTACGATACCGATTATGCCAACTCCCGCCGCGGTTAAATACTGTAAGGCAGGGCAACCAAGCCCCCCTGCCCCAATCATCAGAACGGAGCTTTTTTTGAGCTTTTGTTGAGCAGTCTCTCCGAATCCCTGAAGATTTAGGTGCCTACGGTACTGCTCGATTTCTCCCTTACTTAACATAAGAAATTTACTTTTAGGTCTGCAGCGCTTTGGAGTGGCTAGGTCCAGGGGATAGAGGGGGAACGGAGTCCAATTTTTTCGCAAGGGAATTGTTGCAGTCGTAGGAGACATCCCAGTCTTTCCACACCGGATCATATCCCTTTAGCCTGAGCATGGATGCAATCTCATCTGGCCGGCGATCATCTGAAATTTCAAATTGCTCAAGGGAATCTTTCCCCTGAGCATATCCTCCAGGATTGGTTTTGGATCCCGCACTCATGGTAGTTACGCCCAGTGGAAGAAGGTTTTCCCGGAGCTGGGGGCTTTCTCTAGTCGAGAGGGTCAGTTCCATTTCGTGATTAAATATACGAAAGGCACAGTACAACTGCACCAGATCATGATCCTTTAAGTCCACGGCAGTAATATTGTCTCCTTCATAGGGACGTATTCTTGGGAAAGACATCGAATAACTGGTCTGCCAAAATTTTTTCTCAAGATAGTCAAGGTGGATACCCGCAAAAAGTGCATCGGTTCGCCAGTCTGCTGTTAACCCAAAGAGGCAACCTAAGCCTATTTTTTTTGCACCTGCCTTTCCGAGTCTGTCGGGCGTATTGAGGCGCCATTCAAAGTTGGTTTTTTTCCCTTTGAGGTGGTGGGACTGATAGCTTTCCTGGTTGTATGTCTCCTGATAGACCATAACTGCATGCAGGCCATGATCGATTAGTTTGGCATATTCTTCCGTGCCAAGGGGTTGCACCTCAATGGATAGATTGGCGAAATAAGGCCTAAGTAAATCGAGTGCGTTGGACAGGTAATCCACCTCCACCCGCCGACTGGATTCTCCGGTGACGAGAAGAACATGATCGAAACCCCCCATCTTGAGTATTCCTGCTTCCTTTAAAATTTCCAGATCGGTAAGGGTTTTGCGGGGAATTTTATTGTGCATACTAAATCCACAATAATCACAGATGTTGTTACATTCATTGGAGAGGTAGACCGGGGCAAACAAGCGGATTGCCTTACCAAATCTCTGCATGGTCAGACGGTTGCTGAGCCATGCCATCTGGTCGAGGTACGATTCCCCAGCCCGTGGAGAAAGCAGTGCGAGTAAGTCGGAGATCCCCCCTTTTCCCTTTCTTGCTAGAGCTGCTTCTACATCGCGGGAAGAAGCGGAGGCGATTTTGCCGGATAAACTATCCCAACAATATCCTTCCAAGTAGTTGGAGAATGTTGTGCTCATTCCAGAAAAAAGCTCGCAGGCTATACCGTTTCTTCGAGAAAGCGGGTTAGAGGAGAGGTTGGTTGGGCAAAGGTCGAGATCCTTCCCAGTCCTGCGAGGAAGGCTTCCCTACCTGCCACCACCGCTTTTTGAAAGGCAGAGCCCATCGCCTCTGGGTTCTCAGCAGTAGCAAGTGCGGTGTTGACGAGGACAGCATCCGCACCCATTTCAAGGGCTTCACTGGCTTGGGATGGTGCCCCGATACCGGCGTCGACCACCACAGGCACGCCGGCTTGCTCAATAATGATTTTGAGAAATTCCCGGCTTTCCAGGCCCTGGTTACTCCCGATGGGGGCACCGAGAGGCATGACGGCCGCGGCCCCCGCTTCTTCGAGCTTTTTGCAAAGAACAGGATCAGCATGACAGTAAGGGAGTACGGTGAAGCCCTGACGGACCAGTTCGTGAGTGGCTTCCAGCGTTTCGATCGGGTCTGGCATCAGGTACTTGGGGTCGGGGTGGATTTCGAGCTTCAACCAAGTGGTGTTGAGTGCTTCCCTTGCCATTTGTGCAACCCAGATCGCTTCCTGTGCGTTGCGAACGCCGGAGGTATTGGGAAGCAGTTTGTATTTACTGCGATCAAGATGACTTAAAATTGAGTCCTCCGCTGACTTGATATTCGCCCTTTTCATTGCCACGGTTACGAGTTCCGTACCGGTCGAACAAAGAGTGTCGGCGAGCACTTCTCCGGAAGAAAATTTTCCTGTTCCCACGAAAAGTCTGGAGCTGAAGGAATGATCTCCTATCTTGAGTGAGTCATTGCTTGTTTTCATTTAGAAAGAGGCACAAGTTTGTTGAGAGAGTTGGATCATTTCAGAAATATCTGAGCCATGGTTTTTCCCTGCCCATAATGCGGAGCAGATTGCGAGTCCGGTGATGCCCAGTTCATCAATCAGCGAAAAATCATCTCCGGTAAGCCCACCGATCAAAAAAATGGGTATGGGATGAAGGATCGAAACTATCTCTTTGAATTCATCAGAGGATAATTGCGGCTTGAGGCTTTGTTTGGTTTCCGAGCGTCTGAAGGGTCCTAAGCCCACATAGTCAGTGTTCTCTTCTTTGCATAGGATGGCTTCTTCAACCGAATGCACGGTTCGGCCAATAAGGTAACCTGGGCCCAGTAAACTTCTGGCTACAACCGGAGAGCTGTCGGACTGCCCAAGGTGAACTCCATCCGCCTTAGATGCTTTAGCAATTTCTGGTGAATCATTGATAATGATGGTGGCTCCCCATTTTTTTCCCAGCAGAGTTGATCTTGCTGCATCACGGAGAAAGTTTTGGGAGTTGCCAGTTTTGCACCTTAACTGGATCAGTTGTGCTCCATTTTCCAGAAGTAATTTTGCCTGATCAAAATGGCTCAATTCCGGATGGTCGCGGGTGAGGCACATCAAGGGTGTACTGATTGAGGACGACTGATTGGGAAGGGTCATTCTGGTGCGAAAAGCCGCTTGAAAAGGGATTGCTCTTTTTCTCTTTTCCCCCAACTGCTGCGTTCAGTGTAAAGGTATTTCTCGAGTGCATGGACCGGGTCTTTCTTTCCCCAGATTGATCCGTATAGGGCAACTCCATCAAAGCCCACATCGATGAGTTCGGGAATCTTTTTTCTGCGCACGCCGCCCAATGCATATACCTGCGTCCTGTTATTTGTCTTTTTTTGGGTGTGTAAAAATGCCCCCAGTTCGGGCAGGGAAACCCGAGGTTTGTATCCTTTTTTGGAAATCGATTCATATACCGGGCCAAAAAAGACATAGTCCATGGATTCTTCATTAGCTTTGAGTTCCTCAATATGGTGAAATGAACGGCTTTTTGTACCCGATATTTCCCCGACTGATTTCTCGTCTGCACGGTGGTGGTAACCTGCAAAATTAAATTCCTTCAGGAGTTCAGGGAAACGATGCAGGACAATTCTAGAGTGATATTCTTCAGGCAGTTGCTCAAGGAGTTTGCTGACCTGTTGGGCACTGGCATCCGGTTTGCGCAAATGTAACCTTTTCAAACCCACCTCGAAGAGATCGCACCAAATATGCGGTTCATCCTTACCCACCGATGAGGGGGTGATCAATAAAACCATGGGCAGGTCACTCATCCGCCCTGAGTCGCCTGAATGACCACGATCCGGTCAAGTTCGACCAATAAAGTCTGGCCATGTACCGCATGGGGTATGATTTCTTCATTCCTGGCATAGGCAAATCCATCATCCTGAACCATGCCAAGCTGATTGCGCAAATCCATCAGGGTCGAGCCTTCTTCAATTTCATTGGACTCGTCGTTGACAAATATCTTCATGAGGATGCTTTCTGAGGCGATGAATAGATTTCGGCCCCTGCTTCGCGGAATTCCTTTGCTTTCTCTTCCATGCCCTGAGCGATGACAGAATCATCGTCACTGTATCCATTTTCGTCGGCAAATTTCCTGACATCCTCGGTGATCTTCATTGAGCAGAAATGGGGGCCGCACATCGAGCAGAAGTGTGCCGTTTTCGCGTTTTCCTGAGGAAGTGTTTGATCGTGAAACTCTTTGGCTTTTTCTGGGTCAAGAGAAAGGTTGAACTGGTCCTCCCAGCGAAATTCAAAACGTGCCTTGGAGAGTGCATTGTCGCGGTATTGGGCACCCGGGTGGCCCTTGGCAAGATCGGCCGCATGGGCAGCTAGCTTGTAAGTAATTACGCCCTCCCTCACATCCTGCCGGTCGGGTAACCCAAGGTGCTCCTTGGGTGTAACATAGCAGAGCATGGCACAACCATACCAGCCGATCATGGCGGCTCCAATCCCACTGGTGATGTGATCATAACCGGGAGCTACATCGGTGGTCAATGGGCCGAGAGTGTAGAAAGGAGCCTCGTGGCACCATTCCAATTGTTTATCCATGTTTTCTTTGATCATGTGCATGGGTACATGGCCTGGGCCCTCATTCATGACCTGCACCCCTTTTTTCCATGCACGGGTGGTAAGCTCTCCCTGTGTCTTAAGTTCCGCAAACTGAGCCTCGTCGTTGGCATCAGCAATGGATCCAGGACGGAGACCATCGCCGATGGAAAAGGACACATCATAAGCCGCCATGATGTCGCAAATATCATCCCATTTTTCATAGAGAAAGTTTTCCTGATGATGGGCCAGGCACCACTTTGCCATAATGGAGCCTCCGCGGCTGACAATGCCCGTCATCCGGTTGCGGGTCATGGGCACATAGCGGAGGAGCACGCCAGCATGGATAGTAAAATAATCAACTCCCTGCTCGGCTTGCTCGATCAATGTGTCCCGAAAGATTTCCCAGGTCAGATCCTCTGGCTTGCCCCCTACTTTTTCAAGTGCCTGATAGATGGGTACTGTACCAACGGGAACCGGGCAATTCCTGAGAATCCATTCGCGGGTGCGGTGGATGTTTTTACCCGTGGACAAATCCATCAGGGTGTCAGTTCCCCATTTGGTCGCCCATTTCATCTTTTCCACCTCCTCCTCAATGGAGGAAGCCACAGCGGAGTTACCGATATTGGCATTGATTTTGACGAGAAAATTTCGCCCGATTGCCATGGGTTCAAGCTCGGGATGATTGATGTTGGCAGGAATGATTGCCCTGCCCCGTGCTACTTCATCGCAGACAAACTCAGGGGTAATCTCTGCAGGGATCGATGCACCAAATGAATTTCCCCGATGTTGATGGTTTAACGAGTTGGAAAGAGCTTCCGGGGAGGTCTGAAGTTGCTCGGATAAGGTTTGGAGTTTCATATTCTCCCGGATTGCAACAAATTCCATTTCCGGGGTGATGATTCCCTGTCGGGCATAGTGAAGTTGGGTAACCGGTTTTCCGTGCTTTGCCCGAAGTACAGAAATAGCTGAACGATCGAAGTCAGGTAGTTCCTGCGACCTTTCCCTGCTGCGTTCATCGTGCCTGTCAGAAAGAAATCCATTATCAGCTGGTTTACTTGATCTCCCAGAAATTTCCTCCACATCCTGACGGGCAGTAATCCAGATTTTGCGCAACTTGGGCAGCCCCAGTTCGACATTTCCATGAAATTGAGGATCACCCCAAGGTCCGGATGTATCATAGACACGAACCGACTCGTTTTTTTCGGAATCACCGCTTGGAAGCTGGGTCTCAGAAAGCTTGATTTCCCGCATCGGTACCTGAAGGGGGTGAATCTGCCCACTGAGGTAGACTCGAGAGGAGTTGGGGAAAAGAGAGTTGGGGAGTTTGGAATCTTCGACTTTTTGAATCATAGGAATTTAATATTCGATGCATCCAAGGCCGAAGGAGAAACCCAACGCTACTGCACTGAAGTTTTCCCTACGGCGTCAAACGCATCAGGTTCAAAGGGTCGTCGGTGGGATAGATCCAACTTCTCAACTCATCGTCCCTGAGTTCCCCTAAACTGAACAACATACAATGGCGCATCATTTAGAAATGCAACCATACAATTAGGCTAATTCATATCTTCCATCGGTTCGCTTTTGTACGAGACCTTGGATTTCCAACATCGTGAGGGAGGCCATCGTTTGAGCCAACGGCATTTCACAGATTTTGTGCAAGTTTTCCATGTCGAGAATTTCTCCCGCTGAAAGAGCCTGAATTATTTTTTGTTCCTCTATTTCCAGGTTAGTAAGATCTTTTTCTGTAGAAGATACTGGATTTTGAGGTGCGGAAATTGGACCAATCATTGGGGCCAATTCCTCCAAAATATCATCCACGCTACGAATGAGCGTGGCCCCATCCCTAATCAGGGAAAGGCATCCCATGGATTCGGGGTGATCTACCCTTCCGGGAACCGCAAAAACCGTCCGCCCCTGCTCCGCAGCAAACCTTGCCGTGATCATGCTCCCTCCAGACTTGGCAGATTCGACCACCACCACGCCAAGGGAAACCCCTGCAACTAACCTATTTCTCATGGGAAAGGTTCGGCGATCCGCTTTCCTGCCCAGAGGAAACTCGGAAAGCACCGCTCCACTTTGGGTAATTCTTTGGTAAAGGCTGAGGTTTTCCGGCGGATAGATCACATCCAATCCACTTCCCAAAAAAGCAACCGTCTTCCCATCCGCATCTAAGGCCCCGAGGTGGGCCTCTGTGTCAATCCCCCGAGCCATTCCAGAAACAATACAAATTCCCGCACCAGCGAGTTCTTTAGCCAATTGCCGGGCCATCTTTTTACCATAGAGAGAGGGCACCCTGGTTCCGACGATGGAGATGCAGGGAAGAGCGGGTACTTCGCCCAGACAGTAAAGCCCAATGGGGGGATCATCCAGTTCTTCCAGGAAATTCGGCAGATGGGAGCCGGAAATGAAAGAGGCACCCATTTTTCCCAGCTTTGCCTTTTCTTTTTGCAGCCAGTCTGAGGACTGTGCAGAACTGATATTTTCTGCCAACTGGGAACCCACTCCCCTGACTCCGCATAAAGCCGAGTGGTTAGCAGAGAGAATTTTCCATGGATCATTGGAAAATCTTTCCAGTAAGCGGCGGAGAATAACCGGACCGACTCCATTGATGCCGTTGAGGACCATCCTTCCCTCATTCGCACTCCGTTTAAGTTCATCGGTCATTCATTTTTTCAATTCATTGACCTGCTCTCTTACAAGTCAAATAGGCCATTCCTGCAAAGAAAATAATCTTAATAAAATAAATTGTCTCAAGGTCGTTCACCCTGTAATTCTAATTGGGAATTGAAGCAGCTTATGCCCGAAGGGATGGTGGACTTGACGGAAAACGGGGAAGAGCCCTGGTGTTCCTCGTGCCTAGGCTTTACTGATTATCGCCGAAAATGGCAGAGCCTGGCCAGACCGGACCTTGATGGGGGCACCTACCCTGAAAATATCGAGTACCCTCATTGTGTCGATTGCGGTTCGAGGATGTATAAACTGAGCAACTGCAGGCAGTTGCTTTGGTTTGTCCGCCTGCTTGCCTTTCTCCTTATGCTCTTGGCCTCTCTGGTCTGTTTTTATTTATTCCCCCCAACCCTAATGAGTCTACTTTTTTGGATGCTCTGCCTGTTTGCCGCAGGGGGAGTAGTACGAATGCCCATAAATGCGAGAAAGGCACTTTCCACTTATCGATCCTGCAAAGCAAACCAAAGAGCACTTAATGCCCGGAACCAGATCGAGAAAG
Organism: Opitutales bacterium; assembly: GCA_038152995.1. Classification (GTDB taxonomy): domain Bacteria; phylum Verrucomicrobiota; class Verrucomicrobiia; order Opitutales; family Seribacteraceae; genus Chordibacter. The sequence continues at coordinate 9,593 of JAYOXT010000014.1, read as the reverse complement.
ACTTAAAGTGACGACTATCTGGTTGCTGAAAACTCGATTAGAGTAAACTTGTTCATCCCAGAAATGCGGGCTTTGAGTAAGCCATCCTCCGCGACCCGATTGGAGTCAGTGCTGTGCTTTACATTCACATCGCTTCCGTTTTCACGGTTGAGGTCTTTGGAGATGATCTTGATGTTGTATTTTTGACCTACTTGTATTCCTTCTCCGCGAAAATCAATTACAGAGTGTTCATTGTTATAATACCTACCGTTTTGAATAGTCGAGGGAATGGATACATCCGCCCATGCCTTACCAGTGCCCCCCCCGGAGTAGACTAAGACAATAAACTTCTTCTTGGATCGGTTGTAGGAAGAGATGCGGTATTGTTCGTTTCCGGTCATGCCTGTACCTAGCACCTTGATATCATTTCCTTTTTCGCCAGCGATGGCATGGCGGATTACTTCATCGGATCCTGATGAGATTTGGGAAAACCATTTCCATATGTAATAGTGCAAGTGGTTGGGATCTCCTGGATTGATATAATTATCCTCGGTAAAAGGAAGCACATTGCTAGGCATTTCTTCCGGAGCAAAGTTATCGTCACTGTTTCCTCTTAAGGCCAACTTCCGGGTGACGATTCCTGGTCCTCCATCATTGGCGGGAACAACCCACTCTGGATGTAGTTGTTTAATTCTGCCATTGTAGTCAACCCGCTTGACCAAGCCCATCGACCAACGGCTGGAATTATCGCACCATGGCATGTTGACGGTATTTAATCCGCGTTCGAGTAATTTCCCAAAAATAGTGATGGTCTTGTCGAAGGCATCTCTCTCATCCTTGAGTCCGTCCGCATTGACATCGTGATTGTTATTGGATCCATCCCAAACGATCCAGGATTCCGAGGAGAGGATTTTCTTATGATGCATGTCGACAGCATCCAGTTTTTCTCGAACGAGATCATACTGCCCCCAAACATTAGGGATGATCTCCCCATCCATCATTCCGTAGCCATTGAAATGATCGGATACATTCATGTTCAGTGCGTCCACCTCGCTCATCATTTCAGCAGAAGCAATTTGCTGGTCATAATAATCTTCTACGGCCACAGCACCTTTCCCTCCTTTTAAGCCTTCCCTTGCCCCACAGGCTTCGCAGGGGGAAGTACCTGAAGTCGATATAATTACCGGTAATTTAGGGTCCTCGTTGTAAACCTTACGAATGGCCCGGGCACCTTGGGTAAAGATTTCATCTATGATGAAAGCACTGTCCGCATCTTTCATCATGCCCTCAAGGTTGACTTCATGATAGAGTTGGAAGGCATCGACTCTACCTTTAAAGTATTTGGATAGTCGGGTGGCAAATTCCGCATAGTATCCGGACTTGGGGCGCCAGGGTCCGCCCCTCCCTGATGCCGAAGCCCAAGCGGGAGTGTGCCACAAAACAAACTCCACCTTCACACCCCGTTCCACGCAAAGATCCACGGCATGCTCAATTGCCCGTAAGGAACCTGACATATGGTTTACATAGTCGGCACTCTTTTCGGTTGGTTCAATCGAGTGCCAGCTTACCCAGAATTGGGCATAACTGCTATGCTCGGAAATAAGGGGGCGGTTGGCATCGTACAATTCACAACCGGGTAGACCAAAGGGTTGCCACCTCACGCCAATATGCATGTGGTCGGTGGTCCAGGCGTAGGGGCTATGTGAATCAGAATTTCCAGATGATGATTCATCGGCGTTTAAGCAACCTGAACTTAAGCAGCAAAGAGCCGCAATTAAAGAAGCTAATGAGAAAGCAAAGAATGAATGATGCATCGATTAAATGATAGGCGGGTTAAGAAAGAAGTAATGAAAAGCTGAACCGCAGAGTAATGGATAAGGAACCGTCAATTAGGATAAACTGGTAAGCACTACCCGAATCACTAACGCAACATGCCGGCGGCTAAGGTCTCGTTGGTGAATGGATCTACAAGAATAAAACTTCCAGTGTTACGATTCCTCCTGTAGCTATCCCAAAATACCGGCTGTGAAGCCCGGAGCGCAACCCGGCCAATATCATTCATGCCAAGCTCTTTTTGTTCCTCATTCTTACGGAGGGAATTGACATCAATTTTGTATTTCACATCGCTAACAATAACTTGGGCTTCTTTGCTGGTATGGCGCAAAATCAATTTATTGCCTGGCGTAAGTTTTTTGCTGCCAGAGAACCAGCAAATCCGGGCATCAAGGTCCTGAGAACTGTTGGGCTGATTGTTTGGTTTGACCAACATATCCCCCCGGCTGACATCAATTTCATCTTCCAAGAGGATGGTCACGGACTGGGGGTGAAAAGCTTCATCGATTTCTTTGTCTGCAAGCATGATTTGCTTAATTCGGGAGGTAAACCCGGAGGGAAGAACAGTTACCTCGTCTCCGGTTTTAAAAACTCCCCCAGCCACCCGACCGGCAAACCCGCGAAAGTCATGATGTTCATCGGAATGAGGACGAATGACCCACTGTACGGGGAATCGGGCATCTACATGATTGAAGTCTGAACCGACATAGACATTCTCCAGATGGTAAAGCAAGGGAGGCCCCTTGTACCAAGTCATGTTTTCAGAGCGGTCGACTACATTGTCTCCCTTGAGGGCGGAAATGGGAATGAAGGTGATATCGGTCACATTTTCCAGGCGACTGGCAAAATCAGTGAATTGTTCAAGTACCTTGATGTAGGCGGACTCTTCATAACCCACCAAGTCCATTTTATTGATACAGACCGCAACATGTTTGATGCCCAGCAGATCGGCAATAAAGCTGTGGCGTCGGGTCTGCTCAACGACTCCATTGCGGGCATCGACCAATATGAGGGCCAGGTTGGCAGTGGATGCACCCGTGACCATATTTCGGGTGTACTGAATGTGCCCTGGTGTATCGGCAATAATGAATTTTCGTTTTGGGGTGGCAAAATAACGGTAGGCCACATCTATGGTAATGCCCTGCTCTCTTTCGGCACGCAGTCCATCAGTGAGCAGGGCGAGGTTTACATGTTCATCTCCCCGTTTTTTGCTGCTCTGTTCGATTGCTTCCAGTTGGTCCTCAAAAATGGCTTTGGTGTCGTGGAACAGCCGTCCAATTAGGGTACTTTTACCATCATCCACACTTCCTGCTGTGGTGAAGCGCAAAAGGTCCATGTTCAAATAATTTTTATCTTCGCTCATTAAATGTAAAGGTTTGGGATTAGAAGTACCCTTGTTTTTTGCGGTCTTCCATCGCCGACTCTGACCTGCGGTCATCCGCCCGAGTTCCTCTTTCAGTAACCCGGGAAGCCGCTACTTCTGCAATTACTTCATCGAGGTTGGATGCGGTCGAAAGCACCGCCCCGGTGCAGGTGGCATCACCAATGGTGCGAAACCGCACTGTTTCCGTGCGGGGGGTCTCTTTATCGAAGGGAGAAACAAATTCACTCACCGCAAGAAGGGAACCATTTCGTTCTACGATTTCCCGCTGGTGGGAGAAATAGAGCGAGGGCAGTTCGATCTTTTCTTTCTTCAGGTACTGCCAGACATCCATTTCCGTCCAATTACTTAAAGGGAAGACACGGAAATGCTCTCCATGGGCCTTGCGACCATTAAAGAGATTCCATAGTTCGGGTCTTTGGTTTTTGGGATCCCACTGACCAAAGGCATCGCGGTGAGAAAAGAATCTCTCCTTGGCCCGGGCTTTTTCCTCGTCCCGGCGCCCGCCTCCCAGTGCGGCATCCAGGTTTTCGGAATCAATTGTTTCCAAAAGAGTGACAGATTGCAGGGCATTGCGACTGGCGTTGGGACCCGTCTCCTCGACTGCGGTTCCCCGGTCGATGGAGTCCTGAACAAGGCCGACAATCAATTTGGCTCCCAGTTTTTCTACAAACCGATCGCGGTACTCGATCGTTTCTGGAAAATTATGACCGGTGTCGACATGAACCAAGGGAAAGGGCGATTTCGATGGATAAAATGCCTTGTAGGCCAGATGGGCCATGACGATGGAGTCCTTTCCTCCGGAAAAAAGCAGTCCAGGATGCTCAAACTGGGCAGCCGTCTCGCGTAATACAAAAATTGCTTCTGCCTCAAGCTGGTCGAGGTGGGTTAAGTTGTAGTTCTTCATTTAATTAATTGAAATAGACCGGTTGATGAAATCGAGCAATCGATCAGCTGATTGCTCCGGGCTTTCTTTTTCGCTATCTATGATCAGGCAGTCCGTGACTGGTTCTTCAAATTCCGATCCCTGACCGGTAAAGGAGGCAACCATGCCCTTTTCGGCTTTGGCATAAAGCCCCTTCACATCCCGCTCTTTGCAGGTTTTAAAGGATGCTTTAACGAAGACTTCATGGAAATGAGGTTCGCCAATGATGGACTTCGCATTTTTACGAAATTCTCTCAGCGGGGTGATCAGGGAAACCAGCACAATGATTCCATTCTCGGCAAACAATTTGGCTACTTCACTAACCCGGCGTATATTTTCACGCCGATCCTCATCGGAAAAGCCCAAATCTGAGTTGAGTCCCGAGCGTAAGTTGTCCCCGTCCAAAACCACCGAATGAATGCCCTGCTGATGGAGCCTTTTTTCCATCTCTACCGCGAGGGTGCTTTTCCCGGAACCGGATAATCCATAGAGCCAAAAGACCATTCCCTTATGCCCCAAAAGCAATTCCTTTTGGTCACGGGGAATGAGGCGGTCAGATATCGGATGGAGGTCGGAATTTTTCACGAAATTGTAGAACATAGCACATAATAAAAAAAAAGCGAGAACGCTTAGGGGCATTCTCGCTTATTGGGGTGAGAGATTTCTCTCTCGTGGGGTAAAAGATGAAATTATTTTATCGGACAGGCTCCGGCAAGATTAATCGAAATTTCTATATCATTGGCAACTTTGTCCAAATACTCGCCTGGCTTAATGCCAAAGTCGTCTCTTTTTACCAGGAACTTCGACCTTACAACTAAAAGATCTCCAGCGACTTTGTTTCTTTTTTCCAGCATGCCCTCCAGATAGGTCAGTTCCACGGGTACACTCATTTTAATAGTTATATTACGAATGGTCATTTTCCCTTCGGCCTGAGCCCGGATGGTACGGCCTTGCTGCTCAACATTTTGCAAATCAGAAAGAGCAAATTCAATCTCGGGAAATTGGGAAACATTCAACCAGTCCTCCCCATGCATATGTTCCTGAAGGACCGGATTGTCGACCCGTAGACTGGAGGACTGAAGAATGATAGAACCTGTTGTGCCTTTCGGGTTTTGGGGGTCAAAAGAGACATTTCCAGATATCCCCCCGGCTGAACCACTAATAGACTCAAGCAGGGCATCCAACTGAAAGATGACCGTATTGACTCCCTTGGGATCCTTGAAGTCGAAGGACTTGGCTTCTGCGAATAAGGACAAAGGAAAAAGAAGAACTATCAAAATTTTAAAAATATTCATAATTTTATTCCAATTAGGTGGGAGGATTTTTCAAACTTCTTTTTGTAAAGATTGTGCAAATAAAAAAGAACCCGGAAAACAAAAACCCAAGAATGGGAGTTTCTAGACCGCAAATCAATTCCTCCCTCCATGAGACTTTGGTCTGGGTTCCAAGCTCGGGCATGCCTTCAATGATTGGGACTTCCTCCCTGATTTCGACGCTGGTCGCCCAGAAGGAAAAACGGGCACCATCCGCTAGCCAAAGTGCCGTCCCAAGAAAAAAGGGAATACCAGTAAAGAAGAACCTGAGCATCACAAAGTTCAAGCCCGTGGATGGGCCAGTTGGTGGGCTTTTTTCAATCTGCCCACCGACACATGGGTATAAACCTGGGTGGTGGATAGACTGGCATGCCCCAGAAGGGACTGTACGGCCCGTAAATCCGCCCCGTTATCCAGGAGGTGGGTCGCGTAGGAATGTCTCAACTTATGAGGAGTGAGGTTGGCGGGTAATCCCGCGAAGGATAGGTATTTTTTTAACTGGGTCTGCACGGTACGGCCAGATAACCTCCGGCCCAAAGAGTTGGTGATGAGCGGGGACTGCAAAGATCCATCAAATGAATATACCTCCCTAAAGCTTTGAATTAATTTGGATGTTTGCCCAGGTATCGGGACAATCCTTTCTTTTTTTCCTTTTCCTAGAACCCTAACGGTGGAGCGGACCAGGTCGATATCCCCGTGATTGAGTCCAATGACCTCGCTTATCCGCAGTCCGCCCCCGTAGAGAAGTTCCAGTATGATCCGATTTCGTAAACCAATCTTTTCTGCGTGCTTGCCTGAACTTTCCATTTTTAAAGGAGCCTCGAGCAAGCTGAGAACCTGGGACTCGGTTAAGAATGCAGGCAATTTCTTTTCGAGTTTTGGCAGGGTTAATGTACGGAATGGGTTTTTGGAACAGTAATTCCTCGACTGACAAAATTCATAAAAAGAACGAAGGGCAGAAATGTGATTCCTTACCGTTCTCTTGGATCTGCTCTTTTGAGACTCAATCAGGTAGTCCCGGGCTTCGCTCTGCTGGATATCGTAAAATTCTAGCTCCAGGCCCTGCCCGCCCATCCAGTCAAAAAAGAGTTGAATCGCGTGCAGGTAATTTCGGCAGGTATAAGGAGAATACCGCTTTTCTGCGGACAGAAATTCAAGGAATTTTTGTACTTCGTGTGGATAGGTTTGCAGGTTGCTTTTTAGTTGAACGCCTTCCATATCTGCTGAAAAAAATCGTAGATTCCAAGAAAGAGAACAACGAGAAAAACAGTCAGGGCCACAGTTATGTAGGCACCAAAATTGGTCGGACTCCGTTTGGGCGTTTCCTTATAGTAGGCTCCGGAAGTATTGTCGTAGGGCTCAATGGATACCAAATTGCCTGATCTTTCTTCCCGGCTACGAAGCGTTTTTTTTCCTCCCATCTACTAAATAATATTTTACTCAGCAGAGACTTTTGCAAGGGATAAAGGTGCCCCTAAGAAAATAGAAAGGGTTCGATGAGCGAGCGGCATTCTTCTAAATTGTCCTCCAATATGTAGTGCCCCGTTTGGCTGAGACGATGACTTTGCAGGTGGGGCCAGTAACTTTCCCACTGTTTGAGAAAGCCCTCATGAAAACAAAAATCATCCATCCCCCAACAGGCAAGTGCGGGTGTCCCGAGGTAGCGTTGGAGGGAGTTTTCTGTCTCTTTTAAAATGCTCAGGCTGGGATGATTATTCTCATGGGGAATGTCCTTCACAAACCTCCATACCGCAACCCTGTTTGCCCAGGAGTTGTAGGGATAGAGCAGACCGTATTTTGCGTCTGGAGTGAGACCGCGGGTTGAGGCCATCCAGGTGGCAGGTAGGGCAAATCCATTCAGTCCCCGTACAAAGAGGCTTCCCAATATGGGAGTGCGGCAAAAGAGGATACGTCTGGGCACATCAGGAGATGGAAAAGCTGCTGTATTGAGTAGAACAACTTTTTTGATTCGCTCTGGGCAGTCTCGAAATGCAGTCAGACCAATGGCCCCGCCCCAGTCATGAACCACTAAATTAAATTCCTCTATATCCAGTGAATCGATCAAGGTGCGAAGGTTAAGTGCATGGGATTCTAGGGTATAAGGAAACTGATCAATAGAAGGTTTATCCGAGAACCCGCAACCCAGATGGTCCGGGGCAATACACCTCCCCTGCCCGCTCCATGCCGAGAGTAAATTGCGGTAAAAAAAAGACCAAGTAGGGTTACCATGGAGGAAGAGAGTTGTAGGGGCAGTGCTTGCTTTTCCTTCGTCCAAGTAATGCAGGCGATAACCCGAATCAAGGGTATGAAATTTTCCAGAAAATGGAAAAATAGTTTTGAGTCTGGGGGAAATCTTCAAGGATTGATAGATAGCATCAAGCTGGAAAGCCCGCTACCGATACCCAAGAGTGCCGATTTGCGGTATTTATTTTCGGGGTCTTTCTCGCATGCCATGGTAAAGGTAATCGGGAGGGAGACTGAACCACAATTGCCGAGCCTTTCAAAAGTGGAAAAATTTTTATCCGCCTCTATGCTAAGTGCGTTTAGAACGGCATGGGTGTGAGCTTTGCCTACCTGGTGGGTAATGACCAATCCTGGGTCCTGTGGGGACCATTGATTGACCTGAAGAAACTTTGCCCATGCTCTTCCTGCAACCGAAATGCCCGCATGGAGGAGTTCTTCGGAGTCAGTCTGCATAACCAGGTCGTCTCCAGAAACATCCCCCTCACAAAGTTCATTGTGTGAAGTGTCGGTTTCCGTGGCCCATGATCCGAGCATGGGGCATGGGTGCGATACCATACTGCGATGGGCAATGGACCACGCCACCGCCCCTGCCCCAATGGTAAGATTGGCAAAGAATGGCTTGATTGATTTTCTCGAGTGATCACCCTGATTAAGTAAATGAATAGTTTTCTCGACTAGGGGAGCACCGTTCTCGCCAGATACCAGGATGGCTCGGCGTATTTGCCCGGTTTCAATTAGGGAGCCAGCTAAAACAAGGGCATTAAGAAAACCGAGGCATGCGTTAGAAATATCTAGAATCTGGGTGTTGCCACCAAGTCCCATCAAGCGGTGAACATAGGAAGCGGTAGCGGGTTCCAAGCGATCCCTGCACACGGCACAATGAATGAGCAAGTCTACCTTGTCGCCATCGATTCCGGACTTTAATAGTTTTTTCCCGGCCTCCGCAGAAGCTTCCGATGGTTTAAAAGTAGAAGGCCAGAGTCGGCGTTCAGTAATTCCGGTCATTAATTCCAAACGGCCAGAGGGCAGGTTAAGCCTTTGGTAAAGAGGGGATAGCTTTTCCTCAATTTCGGAGGAGGAAACCACATTCTCGGGCAGGCTGTAGGCCATGCCTTCAATTGCCACATTTGAAAAATGCATCAATTTAAGCGCATGGCTTCCTCAACGATTTCTTTCTCAAAGTAATTCATGCCCATTCCTGCATCGATGACTATGCCCTGCCCATTGATGCCGGATGAGCGGGGGCTAAGTAAAAAGGCCGCAAGGTTGGCAACTTCATCGGTCTGAAGAGCCTTTTTACGGAAGGTTAGCTTTTCGGCATACAAATAATTTACCAAATATCCAGGAATTCCGGCAGAAGCACTCGTTTTAAGTGGCCCTGCGTTGACTGAATTGAAGCGCACCCGTGTATCCGCCGAAAAGGACTTGGCCAGGTATCGTACGGATGCTTCAAGTGAAGCCTTGATTGGTGCCATGTACCCATAATTTTCCGCTGTGACCACAGTAGAAGAAATGCCAATGGTCACGACGGAGGCATCTGGTTGCAGTACAGGTTTGCAAATTCTAGCCAACTCCACCAGGGAGAAGGAAGAAATTTGGGTAGCCTGAAGAAAATCTTCTTTCTTGGTTTCGTGAAAAGGCTTCAATCCATCCTGGTAATTGGCAAAAGCGATGGAGTGGAGAATTCCATCCAGCCTCAGGCTGCCATCGCCATCCCCTGATAAACTTTTCTCCAGTTTAGCTAATTCAGCTTCTTTTTCGAAGTCACAGACGAAGATTTGCCTCTTTCCCGGGAGAATCCCTTCCAGTTCACCCTTTCTTTTTTCACTGCGGACACAGTACAAAACGGAGGCGCCCTCCTCTTCCAGTAACTTGGCCACTGCCCAAGCCACGCTCTTGCGGTTGGCCACTCCAACCA
>JAYOXT010000013.1:0-56811 GCA_038152995.1 Opitutales bacterium | reverse complement strand
AGCATTCCGGTTGATCAAGCCGGCATTGTTAACCAAAAGATCGGGAGTCCCCAAGGTATCCTCAATAGCTTGTGCAAGGTCATCGACTTCCTCTGGTTTCGTTACATCCATAGACTTAAGTAAGTGCTCGGTGGGAAGTGTGCTTTCTAGCTCTGCTAATGCTTGAGTGTCGCGAGCTCCTCCCGCAATCCGCCATCCACGGGAAGCAAATTCTAGAGCCATCGCCCGGCCCAGTCCACGAGAGCAACCGCTTATACAAACCAGTTTACTCATTCGCAGGTATGTCTTCTTGGGGTGGAGAAGGGTCGACATATCCGGCACTGCCTGGCCCCTTATGGTGAGGAGGTTTGCGGGATAGGTTCCAGTGTGCAAACAACCAGATGGAACCAAATAATATCGCCAGAATAAGGATCACGAACCATTCGGTCTTACTGCGGGTCTGGGACATTTTCTTGAGGGTAATGGAGTGGTGGGAGATGGCAGATTCGAACTGCCGACCTCATGCGTGTCATGCATGCGCTCTAACCAACTGAGCTAATCCCCCAATCAACATTCCAACAATACCTCGATGAATTTTTAAGTCAACGCAGTTGAGGAAGAAAGGAAAGGGTCTGTGCTTTACGATCATCGGATTGTTATCTAAGAAATAAAAAAAATGAAAAAAGCTTTAGTAACTGGAATTACCGGGCAAGACGGCTCTTATCTTGCCGAATTGCTGTTGGAAAAGGGATATGAAGTGCATGGGATTGTCCGCCGGGCATCCACCTTTAACACCGATCGATTAGATCACCTATACAAAGATCCCTTAGTGGATGATACCAATTTATATCTACACTACGGAGATTTGGCCGATGCTGTGCAGTTGGTCAAGTTGCTCTATCAATTGCAACCTGATGAAATTTATAATCTCGGTGCCCAAAGTCATGTGCGTGTTTCTTTCGATGTCCCTGAATATACTGGAGATGTGACCGGATTGGGTGCTGTGCGTATCCTGGAGGCCATTCGTGAGGCTGGATTGGTCAATAAAGTTCGTTACTACCAAGCATCCTCCTCTGAAATGTACGGCAAGGTGCAGGAGGTTCCCCAGGTGGAAACCACTCCGTTTTGGCCCCGTTCACCCTATGCCTGTGCCAAGGTCTATGCCCACTGGCTTACGGTCAATTATCGCGAGTCCTACAACATGCATGCAAGTAGCGGGATCCTTTTTAATCATGAGTCTCCTCGCCGCGGAGAAACCTTTGTCACTCGGAAAATTACCCGGGCCGCTACCCGCATCAAGCTGGGTTTGCAAAACAAATTAATCCTAGGCAATCTCGATTCGAAGCGAGACTGGGGATATGCCAAGGAATATGTCGAAGCCATGTGGTTAATGCTGCAGCAGGATAAACCGGATGACTATGTAATTGCCACCAACGAGACTCACACAGTCCGTGAATTTTTGGAGGAGACCTTTGCATGCCTTGATTTGGATTGGAATGAGTATGTCGGGTTTGACAAAAAATATGAAAGACCTGCTGAAGTTGATCTACTCATTGGAAATCCTCAAAAAGCAAAGAAGCAACTCGGATGGGAGCCCAAGACCACCTTTAAGGACTTGGTTTCCCTAATGGTGGAAGAGGATATGAAGCTCGCCCAAAGAGAGAAAACTTTGGCTGAAGCAAACCTTTCTTAATGGCAGGTATTTTCATAACCGGCCATCGAGGGATGGTGGGTTCCGCTTTGGTCCGGGCACTAAAAAATCAGGACGAAAGACATGAGCTTATTGTTGCAGGAAGAGAGGAACTGGACTTACTGAATCAGTCTGCAGTCGATCGATTTCTGAAAGAAAATAAGCCAGATATTGTAATCAATGCAGCGGCCAAGGTCGGTGGGGTTCACGCCAATGATACTTATCCGGCAGAATTTATTCATCAAAATTTACTGATCAATGCAAATTTGGTTCATTCATCCTGGGTACACGGAGTGGGCAGGTTTCTAAATCTCGGAAGTTCCTGCATCTATCCACGGGCATGCCAGCAGCCTATCCGGGAGGAATATTTACTCACGGGCCCCCTTGAAAAGACGAATGAAGCCTATGCCCTGGCCAAGATTGCTGGTCTGGAAATGTGCCGGCATTACCGCAACCAGTATGGGGTGCTTTTTCATAGTGCTATGCCCACGAATCTATATGGCCCGGGTGATAATTATGTGGGCGAAAATTCCCATGTGCTCCCGGCTTTAATTAGAAGGTTTCATGAGGCCAAAGAAGCGGATGCTCCGGAAGTGGTCATTTGGGGCACGGGAACACCGAGGCGAGAACTTATGCATGTGGACGATTTGGCGGCCGGAGTTCTCTTCCTTCTGGAGATGTCCAAACCCCCGGACTGGGTAAACCTGGGCACCGGGGTGGATCATTCCATTCAGGAAATCGCCGAGCTTGTCAAAAAGACAGTGGGTTATGAGGGCACGGTTTCCAATGATACAAGAAAACCCGATGGTATGCCGGTTAAAAGACTGGATGTTTCCCGTATCAACGAATTGGGCTGGAAGGCAAAGATTTCTTTTGAGGATGGGATCATTTCGGCCTACGAAGATTTTCTTGGGGGTCTAAAATCGGGTACCACCCGATTGTAATCATACAAGCAGTTACTCGAACTGCTTGCGGAACTCGCGAAAATCGTCGGTTAGTTCCCTTACATGGTAGCGCAGTGCTTCCACCTCCTCCTTCAAGTCCTTAAATTCAGAGAGGACTGAGTCTAACTGATCGAGCCTCTGGTCTGGGGCAGGAACATAGACCGAACTCCCATCCTCCATCTCCTCAATTTTGGGAGGAGGAGCGAGCTTGTGAAACCATCTCGATTCCTTTTGCCCTGGTCTGGCTCCCATAACGCCGACTAAGCTGGGTTCGCGTTCCATCATGTCGGTAAGGGTATCTTCCACATCCTGGATGCCATCAAATTCGAACATGCGGTTCGCTCGGTTGTTCAATTCACCTGTGGTCTGGGGGCCACGATTTAAAAGTTCAGAAACCAGGGCCCGTTCGGCCTTGATCAGATCGAGTTCCTTTTCCGCATTATGTTGGAACTTGGGCACCCTGGATCCCACCAAAGTGACGCGGTGAATAAGCCTCTTTAACCTCAGTGCCTCTACGGCTTCATTGACATCCTCTTCGCTGAGGTTAGTGCGAGGAAGGCGGTTGTTTTTTTGATTACAGGCATTGACCAACCCATTCAGGCTCATCGGATAATATTCCGGGGTGGTCAGTTCCTTTTCAATCAATGAGCCGAGGACCCGGGTTTCCTCGAAGGATAATTGGATAAGTTCCTCTTTAGATTCCTGAGAAGAACTTGGGGGCAAATCTGGTTCAAGCATACTTTTGATCCAAGTGCTGCTTTCCAGTGTGAGAGTTAATCAAACCAAATCAGTCAGAAACCACATTGACCAAACGATGGGGCTTATCAAATTCAACTTTGCCGGGAGTTAGCGCAAATAAGGTAAAATCTTTGCCGAGTCCCACATTTTTGCCCGGGTGATATTTGGTCCCGCGTTGGCGTAAGATAATGTTTCCAGCGAGAACACTTTCTCCGCCAAACTTTTTAACACCCAATCGTTTGCTGTTGCTGTCGCGTCCGTTCTTGGAAGTTCCCTGTCCTTTTTTATGTGCCATGACTTGAGTTGTTGGAGTGGTATTAAATTATTTCAAATCGATTGATTCGATCTCTATTACAGAAAGGAGTTGGCGGTGACCACGGCGGCGTTTGTAGCCTTGGCGACGCTTCTTTTTAAATACCACAACCTTTTTATCCTTCTTATTTTCAAGGATCTTTGCAGTCACCGAGGCACCTTCGATGGTGGGTGCTCCGAAGGTAGACTTCCCGTCGTCCACGACAAGAAGGACATCTTCAATCTTCACTTGGTCACCCTCTTTGGTTTCGGGGTAGCGGTTTACAAATAGCTTGTCGCCTTTTTGAACAACAAATTGGCTGCCTTGGGTACGGATAGTGGCTTTCATGATTTTTGGGAAATCTTTTAAAAAACCAATTTCTTCCTCCTTTGGCAAGTTCGATCTTGGCTTTGACCTAATGTTAAAGAGATCAATACTAATTGGAAATTGCGAATGAGTGGACGCCAAAAAGTAAGTGCTGATGATGTGTTAGATTACTACGCAAATGCCGCAGTGCTTGATCATTATGAGGAGGCCGCAACCGAGATTGGGCTGTGGGAGTCTGAAAAAATCGTTTTTACGAGAAACTTTTCGGATCCTACAAAATCCATCCTTGAGCTGGGTTGTGGGTGCGGAAGGATCGCTCTAGGATTAGTAAATTTGGGATACTCGGATGTGAAAGCAACTGATTTTTCCAGAGCGATGGTGAGACGAGCCCGAGTTCTTGCCCAAAAAAAACAGGCTTCCCTTAATCTGGCTGTGGCTGATGCAAGGTGCTTGCCCTACGAAACTGAAAGTGTGCATGGGGTGATCTTTGGGTTTAATGGATTAATGCAGATCCCCGGACACTCAAACCGTAAATTGGCACTGAGGGAGATCAAGAGGGTTCTTTATCCAGGTGGGCGGTTTATTTTTACTACTCATGACCGCTCCATGCCAAAGTGGAAAAAATTTTGGCAAACGGAAAAAAAGCTATGGAGAAAGAATCAGCAGGGGGAGCAATTACTGGAATTGGGCGACCGTTATGAAGAAACTCCTCGAGGTATGCTGTATTTGCATGTGCCTGAGATTCATGAGGTCAAGGAGGACCTTATGGCTTCTGGCTTTCAGTTGGAGTGGGAGAAGATGAGGTCTTCGATTGTGGAGGAGCCCGAACGGGTCAAAAAATACTCGGATGATTGCAGGTTTTGGGTCGCCCGTAAGACTTGTTGATCGATTAAGCCAAACACTCTGGGTCTAGGGTCATGGTGCCCACTCGGGTGGCCGGTCCATTCATTTGTACATTGTAGTCATCATCAATTTGTAACTGAATTTCTCCACCGGGCATTTCCACGGTGATTTCCTTGTCACAAGCTCCCATTTTGCGGGCAACGGAGCCAGCTGCCGAACTACTGCTCCCAGAAGCGAGGGTATAGCCGGCCCCCCTTTCCCAAATCTCGATTTTGATCCGGTTTCGGTCAATGATTTGCAAGAACTGCACATTGGTACGGTTGGGGAAGTTGGGATGGTTCTCTAGTTCCGGTCCATACTTACAGGCAATCGATTCACTGACCTGCTTAAGGGGGATCACGCAATGCGGGTTTCCGATAGTAGCGGCGTAATAGTGGAAGGACTCGTCGGAAAGGGAAATCTTTTCATTGAGTACTTCGCGTGCTTCCCCCGAAACTGAGACCGGGATTTGGTCACTATGAAAACTGACTTGTCCCATTTCCACCGAAATTAGGGAATGATCTGCAGAAACTTCACAGGTGACCACTCCGCCAAGCGTATCTACGCGGAAGGGCTGTTCATCGACCAGTTTTGCATCCCTTAAGTAGCGAGCAAAGATGCGTAGACCATTGCCACTCTTCTCCGCTTCGCTCCCATCAGGATTGAGGATGCGTAGTCCAAAATCAGCTTTTGGGGAGGGCAGGGGGCCAAGGAGGATACCGTCGGAGCCAAGGCCAAAATTTCGGTGGCAGATACGGACGATCTCCTCAAATGAGAATTCATGTTCAGCCTTGCGCGGATCATAGATCAGGTAGTCATTACCTAGGGCGTGGTATTTTTCAAATATCATAGAAATCAAACTGATAGGATTAGAGTAAGGATGAGCTTGAGTTTCTTCGTTGGGCCACCCATTGAAAAACGGAATTATCGTCATCCCCGAGGCGGCGGACCACTCTTAAAAATTCGGCAGGGTGTACATGATTGCACTCAAAGAACTGACGGTCACCACCACATCCGTACATAACTTCAGGAGGAAGTTCTCCACGCAGTTTGGCCCGAGCTTTGGGCAAAATTCTTGGTAGCCATACGATTCCCTCAGCACAGGCGTTCTTGGCGGGTAGGCTCGATGAGTCGAGCAGTTCGGATGAAGGCTGGCCTTTCTGCTCTTCGACGAAGTAGGACCATCTCTCGTAATGGACTAAAATAAAGGTGAGCAAATCAGGTTCTCTATGCAGGCACCAGTCCTCCGCATAATCAAATAAGTCCATTTTAGTAATTCCCCAAGATGCGAGGATCGGAAGCTCTTCGCTGATGGGAAATGTTCCCCCATCCGTCTTGCCTGACTTGTATAACGAAACTGCTTTTTCCCATATGCGGGATAACTCCTGATGGAAATGGAAGGCCATATGATAGTGATATTTGAAAAGCTAAGTGGATGGAGAGAAAGATCAAGCCAGACGGAAGTCCATCTGCTTTTCTAGCGTATTAATACGGTCTATTTGCACATCGATCTCCTGTCCAATCCTTAGCTTGTTCTTTGGATTGCGGCCGACCAAGAAGGCACCATTGGATGCCAATCGATATCCGAGTTCTCTCGGGAGAGTTCGCATGGGTATGAATCCGCGGGCAAGAGTCTCCGTGAGTTCCACGAAGAGGCCCTTTCGGTTGAGTTCTGTGACAAGAGCCTTTCTTCGAACCGGCTTTTTGTTTTCCAGATCTTTTTTGTAATACAGTAGCAATTTGTCTTTCGTTGATTCGCGCTCGGCATCCACACTAATCCGTTCACTGATGGATAGCTTTTTGGCCAACCCATCAAGAAATCCCGACGGTTTTTCCTTGGTCTTTCTGTTACTCAGAGTGGATTCGATGGCACGATGAGTAACCAAGTCCGCATAGCGGCGGATGGGGGAGGTGAAGTGAAGGTAATCTTTCATTGCCAGCCCGTAATGACCATCCGGAGTGGCCCGGTAACATGCTTGCTGCAAGCTCCGGAGAAACTTAATCCGCAAAACTTGGGAAATGGGGGATTTATTGATTTGATGGAGCATTTTCTGTACTTCCTTGCGGCTACTTAAATCGCCACAGCTTATACCGAAAAGGGATAAAAAATGCCTGAGTTCTTCTAGATTTTCCGGATCCGGATCAGGATGTGTCCGGTATACCACGGGCAAACGCTTTTTACGGGCATGGCGGGCAATGGTTTGATTGGCTAGGAGCATGAATTCCTCGATTAATTGGTGACTTTCATCATCTTTATTCTGATAAATTCTCTCGGGATGCCCTCTCTCATCGACGAGAATTTTTACTTCACTGGAAGCCAGTTCGAGGGAACCATTGACCATACGTTTTTTGCGTAGCTTTGAAGCAATGAAACCGAGCGTTCGAACCGTTGAATGTATGCCTTTGAGTAAATCCCTGTCTAGTTTTTCAAGTGGTTTGCCAGGGTTTCCCGAGTACCGGCTTGGGGGCGGAGAAGCCTTTAGAATATCCTCAAGATCGTCCTGTTGCAAAAACAGAAGAGCCTGCTCGTAAGTAAGCCTCTTATCGCTGCAAATAACGGATTCGGAAATCTGATGTCCAAGAAGATCACCACTAGGGGCAAACCTAAAGGATACGGACTTGACCAAGCGGTCCTCCGCTTCGATTAGACTGCATAGTCCGCTCGAAAGAGAGTGAGGGAGCATCGGTACCACTTCTCCGACCAGATAAGTTGAGTTCGCCCGTTTTCTTGCCTCTTGATCTAGGGCGGTGCCAGACCGGACATAGTGTGAAACATCTGCGATGTGTACACCGATTTCCAATTCGCCGTTTTCAAGGGTTCTTAGGGAAATTGCATCGTCAAAATCGCGGGCGTCCAAGGGATCGATAGTAATAGTGAAAATGTCCCGCAAATCCTTCCTGCCTGCAAGATCTTCTGAGGTAACCTGTTTACCAAAGGAAATTGCCTCTTTTTCTACATTGGGTGGGAAACTCTGGGACAGTCCATATTTGGCGAGGATTCCTTTGTGGTCTGTGCGGGCATCGCCACCAGGACCGATTATACGAAGGATTTTACAGGTTGGAATTCTTGCGGGAGGGTCCCAGCGCACAAATTTAACCAATACTTTGTCTTGTTCATTGATTTCCTTTACCTCGCCCAATATTTTGAAGGGTATAGGAATTCTTGGGTTTTCAGAGGTAATGACCGGTCGACCAATCTCGATGGAGAAATAGCCAAGAAATTCGTCGGTTTCCCGCCTGATAATTTTACGTACTTCAAAGCGGGGTGGTCGCTCCTTACCCCGTTTTCTTTCCTTTTTTTTGGGTGGAAGACGAAAGAGTTCGACTAAATCTCCGTGAAGAGCGGTTCCGCTTGCCCCTCTGGCTAGGGAGAGGGGTTTCCCTTTATCAGGATGTACTTTAGCTCGTCCGGTTCGGCTAAAATAGATGGTTCCCCGGATTGGGCTTTTGCCCATTAACAAATTGAGAGGGGAGGGAGAAAACTACTGCCTCTCGTCGTATTTTGTCCAAGACCCAGGAATGGCCTCATCGATGGAGCTAGTGGTTTCAAACGACTCAGGGGCATCATCGCCTTTCTCGACTGCTTTGCGGAAGATGCCTTCTCCATCTTGTATTTGGCTGGAGTCAAACCACTCGACAGATCCGTCACTGAACAGCACATGTCCACCAGCACCAGCCCATGGAGAATTGTCACTCCAGCCGTCTGTGCCAAGACCAGATGTCCATAGAATCGGAAAACGGCCACTCTCAAGACCTGTGACAAAACTTCTGCTTTTGGCCTCACCTGATGTAGGGATAGCTACAGCGTAACCAATGGCAGGCGCCCAGTCTCCGAATTCATCACCCGTGCTAGGTATATTAGACAACTTTTCAACTCCGTCATCATCGTTTAATTCAACAACTAATTCGTCATCTGCTAAAAACCAGAGCTCAGGGCGAACATCTTTGGTTTTACTGGAAAACCAAGCAGCGAAGTCAGCTTGAGAAGACACTGACTCTGTTGTAGGGAAATTACGAGTTTTGGCTGCAAGACTCTCGTAAACTGTTTTCAGATTTTTCTGTGCGGCAGTACGACCTGCTGTACCAAAAACATCCCCAAATCCAACAAAAGCAATACCAGCAAGTATTCCGATGATGGTAATAACAACTAAAAGTTCGATGAGGGTGAAGCCTTGGCGGCGAGCGTTTTTCTTGTTCATGATGTAATTTCGGTGAGTTAAAAAGGCTGAGATTAATAAGGTAACGGAAACCGCGAGCAAAGATCAAGCGACTTTTGCTTTTGGGTCATAATGTTTTCTTCATCTTTAGGAACTTGTAGGATTGCATCGATAATTTGGGCAATGACAAGCATTTCTTCCTCTTTCATTCCCCGTGATGTGACCGCAGGAGATCCAATTCGCAATCCACTGGTCTGGAAGGGGCTACGCGTCTCTCCAGGCACTGTGTTACGATTAAGGGTTAGGTTGGCACCTTCGAGTGCCAACTGTGCTTCCTTGCCCGTCATTTCTGGGTGGGATGGGCGTAGGTCAAGAAGTAGTAAATGATTATCGGTTCCTCCGCTTACAATATGAAAACCGCGTGAGGTAAGGGCCTGTGCCAGAGCTTTTGCGTTGGTCTGGACCTGCTTTTGATATTCAACGAAATCGGGCTTGGCTGCCTCCTGGAAACAAGTGGCCTTGGCCGCGATGACATGCATAAGTGGTCCGCCTTGATTTCCCGGAAAAACCGCAGAATCAATTGCCTTAGCATGTTCTTCTTTGCAAAGAATCAACCCGCCTCGAGGCCCTCGGAGGGTCTTATGTGTCGTGGTGGTGACAAAATCGGCATGGGGGACAGGGGAGGGGTGCAGTCCAGCAGCGACCAGTCCGGCAATGTGTGCGATGTCGGCAAGGAGTAGGGCTCCGTTGGCCTGAGCAATTTTGCCCATCCTTTCAAAATCGATGGTGCGGGAATAGGCGGAGGCTCCAACAGTAATGAGTTTAGGTTTTTCCCGGGTGGCCAATTCCTCAATGGAGTCATAATCGATCAACCCGCTTTGGGGGTCGACCCCGTAATTGATTACCTCATAAAGCATACCACTGCAATTTTTGGGATGTCCATGGGTAAGGTGCCCACCATCCTGCAGACTCATTGTGAGTATTTTGTCTCCAGGTTGCAGCATAGCAAAATACACCGCGGTGTTTGCTTGACTGCCCGAATGAGGTTGCACATTAGCGTGCTCGGCACCAAAGAGGCGCTTGGCCCGTTCAATGGCGAGGCTTTCGGCTACATCCACATGCTCGCATCCGCCGTAGTATCTCTTGGCCGGGTAGCCCTCTGCATATTTGTTGGTTAGTACACTACCAGTGGATTCAATAATTGCGGGGAGGGTGAAATTCTCCGAGGCAATCAGCTCGATATGAGTTTGCTGCCTCAATTTTTCTTGTTGGATCGCCTGATAAATTTGTGGGTCTACTTCAGCGAGAGGACGAGCGTCCAGCGTGGAATGCATCATAGTGGAGTGGGAATCAGTTTCGGTGGTCATTTGTCGATAGAATACTAAAATGATTAGAGGTTTTTCTCAACCCAGTCAACCAAGCTGGGAATGGCCTCCACCATGTGGTCCCTACATTCCCGGTAGACTTCTATGTCCTGACCGAATGGGTCGGGTAATTC
Organism: Opitutales bacterium; assembly: GCA_038152995.1. Taxonomy (GTDB): domain Bacteria; phylum Verrucomicrobiota; class Verrucomicrobiia; order Opitutales; family Seribacteraceae; genus Chordibacter. The sequence continues at coordinate 46,304 of JAYOXT010000013.1, read as the reverse complement.
CTTAGATCCACTCTGAACAAATTCGCGCATCAAAAAGACGGGATATCCTTCGGGTAGTTCAAAATACATATTGAGTAGTGCCCGATGAGACTCAGTCATGCAAAAAACCGCATCTGCCTCTTGCAGAGAGGTGCGGGTAAGTCCCGAGCTTCGATGATCTGCGATGTCTAGACCAACTTCATCACATGCCTCGATGGAATTTTGGGATGCGTTATCGCCGTCCATTGCGGAAATTCCAGCGGAGTATGCAGATATCTTGCCTGCCTTTGGAGAGCCTTCTATGGCCCGGGCAAAGAGCCTTTCGGCCATGGGACTACGGCAGACATTCGCCGTGCAAATAAAAAGAACTTTTTTGTGTTCTCTTCTTTCCTTTTTCGCTCGGCTTTTCTTACCCATTTGCAACCACGACTTTCATAGGCAATCGTGTCAATGGCAAGGGAGAATAAATTCAGGACCTTGAAAACTCCTTGTGTCCAATATCCCGACGGTAGTACTTGGAGGTAAATTGTACACTTTCACAGAGCGAGTAGGCCGCATCGCGGGCAGTCTCTAGTGTCTTCCCCAACCCGACCGCTCCCAGTACCCGCCCACCGGAAGAAACCACTTTGCCGTCTGAGGTCGAAGTAGTGCCCGCATGGATGAGCAGGGTGGATAGTGGCATATTACTTGGGGCGGTAATTTCCTCCCCCTTGGGATAGGATCCGGGATATCCCTCACTAGCTAAAACTACAACCATAGCGAATTCATCCTTGAATTTGAGGGACTCGGGTAGGGCTTCTCCCTTGGCCGATGCAAGGAGAACGGGAACGAGGTCCTGATCTACAAGCGGAAGAATGACCTGAGTTTCAGGATCACCAAATCTCACATTGAACTCCAAGACCTTAGGGCCGTCAGGGGTCAGCATCAGTCCGATGTAGAGAGTGCCCTGAAAATGCATGCCTTCTTTTTTCAGACCGGAAAGGGTCGGGCGGACGATCGACTCCTCATACTCAGTTAGCATGGAAGGGGAAACCAGCGAAGTGGGGGCATAGGCACCCATGCCTCCGGTATTCAACCCGGTGTCTCCTTCGCCCACTTTTTTGTGATCCTGACTCATGGGTAGCGTGACATATTGTTCACCCGAGCAGATCAGATGGAGCGAGGCCTCTTCTCCCTCCAGGAATTCTTCGATAACCACCTCGCTTCCGCTCTTACCAAAACTATTCCCGCTTAGCATTTCACGAACTTCTTTTTCCGCTTCTTCGCGGGATGAGCAAATAATCACTCCCTTACCAGCGGCCAACCCACTAGCCTTTACTACAACGGGCAAGTTGCAACCCTGCAAGTATTCCAGTGCAGGCTCCACCTCGGTGAAGTTGCCATATTCGGCAGTGGGAATGTTGTGCCGGGCGAGAAAGTCTTTGGTGAAGGCTTTGCTGCCCTCTAGTCTAGCACACATGGCATCCGGGCCATAGGCAGAAATGCCGACCTGATTCAACTGGTCAACCACTCCATTGCAGAGGGGGACTTCTGGCCCCACAACCACGAGGTCAATTCTTTCAGTCTGAGCGGCATCAATAATTTTTGAATTGTCCTCCACCGAAATCGGCAGGGTACGAAATTCCTGTTCAATACCTCCGTTTCCTGGGGCGACGATGACCTCCTCGACAAGTGGGCTCTGGGCACATATTTTGGCAAGGGTATGTTCGCGCCCCCCGCTTCCAAGCACGAGAATCCTGAGATTTTGTTCATTCATTCCGATATGGTTTTCTTCAATAAAGCAGTGAAGTCGAGGCAATTTGTCTTTGCCTTTATGCCAAGCGGGCTATTTTCAATTCACATGCGGGTGTTTTTTATTGGAATATGCGGAACGGCGATGGGCAATGCCGCGGTTTTGCTTAAAAAAATGGGCCACGAGGTGGCGGGCTCGGATGCTGGGATCTATCCTCCCATGTCCGATGTGCTTGCCGATGCCGGGGTCGAATTGTTCGATGGATTTGCTGGGGCAGACATGATCGAGTGGAAGCCGGACCGCGTGGTGGTTGGCAATGCCGTATCCCGGGGAAATCCTCAGGTCGAATATCTTTTGAAAGAACGTATCCTTCCTTTTGTCTCTCTTCCGCAATTGATCGGGGAGGATTTGATCGGCAACCGGCCCTCCATTGTGGTGGCGGGCACGCACGGAAAGACCACCACCACTGCCCTGACTGCTTTCACGCTTCACTCGCTTGGGTTAAATCCTGGGTACCTGATCGGTGGAGTGCCCCTGGATCTCCCAGCCGGTAATGAACTGGGCAATTTGTCCGCTCCCTTTGTGATTGAGGGGGATGAGTATGACTCCGCTTTTTTCGACAAGCGTAGCAAATTCATTCATTACCGTCCCCGAGTACTGGTGCTGAACAATTTGGAATTTGATCACGGGGATATTTTTCGTGACCTCGAGGATATTTCCCGCAGTTTTTCCCATCTCTTACGAATCGTGCCATCCCACGGATATGTTCTTAGAAATGGGGATGATCCCAATCTGCTGGCCCTTCCCGAGGCACCATGGACGCAGGTATATTCTGTCGGTGCCGGTGAGAATAACGATTTAAAGATCGCAGATTTCGGGGAGGATCAAACCGGTAGTCGGTTTACACTGTTATGGCGTGGAGAACCGGTGATGGAGGTGAATTGGGCCATGCCTGGGCTTTTTAATGCCCGCAATTTGACCATGGCAATTTTTGCATCCTGCCTGACACAAAGCGAAAAAACCGATGGGGATGAGATCGATGCTGCAATCTTCCAGCCGATGACCAAGGTGAACTTTGGGGATTGCCGCGGGGTCAAGCGCCGGCAGGAAGTTCTGCTCGATTCCTCTGCTTTGGTTGTGCTTTCTGATTTCGCTCATCATCCCACAGCAATTTCCGGTGCATTGGAGTCACTTCGGGCACGGTATCCTGAGCGTCAGGTAATTGCCTGCTTCGAACCACGTAGCAACACTGCGGTGACTAATGTGTTCGAAGACCGTTTCGCCCAGGCTCTTGCCATCGCGGATCAGGCCCTCATCGGGGCAGTCCACCGGGCGGAGAGAATACCCGAGACTAAAAGGATAAGTCCTGAGCGGATGGTCCGAATCATAGCCGAGGCGGGAAAATCCGCCCATGCTTTTGACACCAACCATGAACTGGAGAAATTTTTATCAGAGCAATTACAAGGAGATGAACGGGGAAATACTTTACTGGTATTCTTTTCTAATGGTTCTTTTGACGGAGTTATTCAGGATTTCGTGAAACAGGCAAAATCATCCCTACATCTTTCCTGATGAATGTCTGGGCGATTTTGGGAACTTTATTGTACTCAGCAATTGGCTTGGGCTACTTCAGGTATGCAACGAAGACTGCATCCTTTGTTTGCCTGATATGCTCCCTCTTGCTGTTTTCTTATCCCTATTTTTGTGAGCGAGCTTGGCAGGTTTTCCTATTTGGTTCCCTAATTTCGATTGTTCCGCTGATCCATTTTTACTGGAGACGGCGTTAGGTCTCTCATCTCCTGAATCCATCTTCGGTGTGGGCCCGAAAGGGTAGTGGAATTTATCTCCGACCAAGGGACCCATTTGTATTCATCGGGTAAGATGGAGGCAGATAGATTATGGTTCTTAAGGAAAATAATTTTCTCCTCGTAGTCGGTGATACCGATCGTTCGTTTACGAAGTCCGAGAACAACCTGGTCTTCGTCAATCGAACCATCTCTTGCCGGCAGTCTGGAAGGTAGTTCGTAAATGCCCGCCAATCGCCCAGATGGTGAGGTGTAGAGGAGAAGTTTGCCGTTCTCTTCGACCCAAAACCGATCGATTTTTTGCTTTTTCTTTTCCTTAGGAAGGATTTTGGGGTAATCGGTACAATCTCCCTCTTTCCCGGATTTACAAAGGCTCAGAACGGGGCAAATTGTACACCGAGGGGATTGCCGGTGGCAGATCGTAGCACCGAGTTCCATGATCGCTTGGTTAAAGTCACCAGGCCGTTGGCCACAGATTAATTCCTGAGCAATTGGCAGGAGTTTCTTTTGAGCGGTCGCTCCATCCTTAAAGATTTCGGGAAGTGAGAATAAGCGGGTGAGCACCCGTACCACATTCCCATCACAAACGGCATTTTTTTGATGAAAGGAAATACTGGTCACTGCGGCGGCTATGTAGGGTCCAATTCCCGGGAGTTTTTTCCATTCGCACAAAGATTTCTGTGGTTCGTTCCAGTTTTGGATGATCTTGGCAAGTTTATGCAGGTTTTTGGCTCTGGAATAATAACCAAGTCCTTCCCATGCCTTCAGAATAGTGTCTTCTTTGGCATTGGCCAAAGTCTCGAAACCTGGAAATTGCTTCATCCAGTTTTCATAATAAGGAAGCATTGTGGTGACCCGGGTTTGCTGGAGCATAAATTCCGAAACCACCGTTTTGTAAAGGGATGGATTTTTTCGCCATGGCAAGGCCCGTTGTTGCTGATCAAACCATGAGAGAAGTGATTTCCGAAATGTCTTTTTCGAAGATTCGGAATCAATCCAGGAAGATTTGCTCAGATTTTGCATGCTTGGCGGTTGCTTTTTTTACATCTCTTTCTCATGGATAGTTGGGAAATGGCAAGATCACCTAATGCATCTCATGCAAATGAGCCTAAGAAGAAAACTTCGTATACTCTAAAACTTACGGAAATACAAATGTACAAGCTTGGAGAGCTGTTGAAGGAGCGTGGATGGTCGCCCCGCACTGTTCCCTATGCCAGGCATGCCTTTGATGGCGATGGGGTCAAGGTGGTTGCTTATGAAAGTGGCAAACTTGTGGTGCAGGGAGGGAAGACAGAAGATTTTGTCAGCAATATTTTGGAGCCGGAAATTACTGGGGAGTTCCTGCTCGGCTACGAAGAGGTCAATAATCCGGAATGGTTTGAGCCCCATGCCGGGCTGGATGAAAGTGGTAAAGGGGACCTCTTTGGCCCAGTCGTATCTGCCTGTGTGGTGGCCGATGGAGAGATGGTCAGGAAATGGATGGAGGCGGGTATTCGTGACAGTAAAACGATCACTGATGGGGCAATTATCAAAATGGCAAAAACCATTCGGGAGACCCGGGGCGTTGTGGTTAAAACCGCTTACACAGGCATGATCAAATACAACGAGCTTTACTTAAAGTTTGGTGAAAATCTCAATAAGCTCCTTGCCTGGTTACACGGCCGGGCCCTGCTGGATGCCTTGGAATTGAGGACGCCCAAATGGGGACTGCTCGACCAGTTTTCCAAGCAACCCCTCGTGCAAAAATATGTCAAGGATCCCTCTTTTGATTTACTGATGAGAACCAAGGCGGAGGAAGATCCGGTGGTGGCCGCCGCCTCCATCATTGCCCGGGCTACCTGGCTCGAGCAGATGCAAAAGCTCGGTGATCTTGCTGGTGGGCCTTTGCCCAAGGGATCGGGGGCTCAGGCTAAACAAAAGGCTTCAGAGTTGTTTCGTAATTTTGGAGAAGAAAGGATGGGTGAGTTTTGTAAACTCCATTTTAAGACTGCCTATGAAGCGATGGGCAAGACCCCACCGGCAAAAAAAGCCTGGAATCCAAACTGGGGAAAAAGATAAATGCCCAATCCCCGGTGGACTCATGACCGCAAGCTGGCAAAAGGCCGGCTTGGGGTGGTGGGGGTGGACGAAGCCGGTAGGGGGTGCCTCGCCGGCCCGGTCGTTGCTGGATGCGTGATTTTGCCCGAGGCCTTTTTTTCCTTCGCCCGGCACCGCAGTGCGGTGGAAAAAATTAATGACTCCAAGCAATTTGCCGAGACCGAGCGTGAGTCCCTTTTTCAAAAGATTAAAAAGATGGAAAAGTCAGGTGTTCTGTATGGTGGTACTGGTTGGGCATCGGTTGAAGAGATCGAAGAGCATAACATTGTAGGGGCTACCTGCCTCGCGATGAGGCGGGCGATGGAGCTGGCCTCTGAGAAGAGTGGTAAACAATGGACCCCGCGTGAAAATCGTCCGCCGGACCTTTTTGATCAAGCACTGCAGGATTCCCCGGACTGGGCGGTTTTGGTCGATGGTCGGCCGATGAAAAAGCTACCCTTCGCCCATGATGGATTGGTGAAAGGAGACACCATATCCCTTGCGGTGGCGATGGCTTCCCTCTTGGCCAAGGTTTCCCGGGACCAATGGATGAAGAAGTTAGACCCAGAATTCCCTCTCTACAACTTTGCTTCGAACAAGGGATATGGAGCACCCATTCACTTAAATGCCCTTAAGGAGCATGGGCCCACCCAGCACCACCGCCCAAGATTTCTGCGAAATTTGTTGGATCAAGCGGAGGCGGGTCCTTCCGAATCTTTTCAGCAAAGCCAATTGAGTTTGGCCTAAAAATTATTTAGAAGTTCGTCTCTATGATTTTACTTGGAGTAAATATCGACCATGTAGCCACTCTCCGGCAGGCTCGTTATCGGGATGAACCCAATAGCCATGGGGGCTTCGTGGAGCCGGATCCTGCGTCCATGGCCTGGTTGGCGGAGGATGCCGGGGCCGATGGCATCACCATGCACGTGCGGGAAGATCGTCGTCATGTGCAGGTGGAGGATGTACAGCGCTACCTAGAGCGAAAAAAAACCCGCCTTAACCTCGAGGTCTCTCTAGCCGAGGAAATGGTGGAACTGGCCCTATCCCTTAAACCCGATAGTGTCTGCCTGGTTCCTGAAAACCGCATGGAAGTGACCACTGAGGGCGGGCTTGATGTGGTCAGAAATTTTAGCCGGTCAATGGAGGCGGTGCAGGCATTTACTGCTGTGGGGATTCCCACAAGTATGTTTATCGATCCGGATCCCGCCCAACTGGAGGCAACGGCAAAGATTCATTCCCCCTGGGTGGAGTTGCACACCGGAAGCTTTGCAAGGGCCTGGGCGGATGAGCGTGCCCAGGAGACCGAGCTCGCCAAGTTAATTGAGGGAATGGAGATTGGAATTTCCCTTGGGCTGCAGATCAATGCAGGGCATGGGATCAATTATCAAAATGTTGAAGGTGCGAGGAAGCTCACTCAGGTGACCGAGTTTAATATCGGTCACAGCATTATCTCCCGTTCCATCGAGTATGGCCTGGCGGAGGCGGTCTCGACTATGCGCCAGCGGCTCAATTCCTAATGGAGTTCCCTCATCTTCCTCCTGGTACCAATGTCTTGGGTGTGGGCATCGATCAGATCGAGGTATCCCGCATTAGGAATTCGATTGCCCGGCATGGTGATTCCTTTCTGACCAAAGTATTCACAGAGAAGGAACGGGATTTGTGCATGCAAAGAACCGACCCGGCTCCCTGTCTTGCTGCCCGATTTGCTGCCAAGGAGGCTGCATCCAAAGCTTTGGGCACTGGTATAGGTAAAGAGTTCGGCTGGTTGGATTTTGAGTTACAGCACCTGAAAAGTGGCCAGCCTCTGGCGGTCTTTTCCTCGCGAATGAAGCCCTTTTTGGATAAAAGAATGGCTTCGTCCGCATTAATCAGTATTTCGCATCTGCAGGAGGTAGCCTCGGCCATCGTTGTTTTAATCAAATGAAACTCACCCTTCCCCATGCTCCCATTCTTTCCCTTGCCCAGGCGAAGGAATTAGAGGAAGAATATTTTGCCGGTGACTTGGATAAGCAATGGGAGGTGATGACCCATGCCGGAGAAGCGGTCGCCGATTCCGCTCTCCGAGATATGCGGGAACTACGGACTATTCCCCACCGTCCCAGGTTGCTCGTCTTGGTGGGTAAGGGACACAACGGAGCGGACGCCCTTATTGCAACTAGGCGCTTTCTTCGTACCATTCCCACTTCCCGTGCGGTGGTCTGGCCGTGGGCACCAAAAGAGGATTGCCGGGAATTGACCGGGCGTGCCTTTGAGGAACTGATTGATTTTGCACCCAAGCGGATCGAACTTCTTTCCCCCGCCATGCAGATGAACCATGCGGAGGTCGGGGAAACCTTTGCCAAAGTTTGCCAAGATCGCGGTTTTGATCTGCTGATCGATGGGGTGCTCGGGATGCAGGGGCGCCCCGGGTTGCAAAGTCCCATGGATGTATGGTTCGACCTGCTCAATCAGGCAGAGCAAATTTCCGTGCGTGTGGCGGTGGACCTGCCCAGTGGAATCAGTGAGGCAGGATTACCAAAAGCCGAGGCACTCCGTGCCGACTTTACCTACTGCACAGGCATCGCCAAATATCCGGTTACAGTGGAAGCCAATCAATCATGGGTGGGCCGGTTGAGGTATTTGGATCTGGGGTTCTTTGAAAATCATCCGCCTGAAAAATGGGGGAATTGCCCAAAGGTTCTAGCTTCCTCGGCTCTCTCCACCTTGCGGAGATTACGTCCCGCTCATTGCGATAAGCGAAGTTTCGGACATCTTCTCGTGCTTGCTGGTTCGCGGGAACTGGGCGGGGCGGCGATGATGACGGCACGGGGAGGAATCCGTGCCGGGGTTGGTCTTATTACCTGCTGTGTGCCGGAATCCCTCCATTCTGCGATGGTTGCATCCTGCCCGGAGGCAATGTGGGTACCTATGCCCGAGACCCCCACCGGGGCACTTGCCCTGGAAGGATTGGGCCAGGTGCACGGCTTACTTAAGCGGGCGAATGCACTGGTTGCGGGTCCTGGAATTGGCACTGAGGGAGAGTCGCATGCGCTGGTCCGTGAGGTTTGTAAGTTGTTTTCTGGGCCGATTCTGCTCGATGCCGACGGTCTGAGGCCGGAAATAATTGATTCTCTGCAATCTCTTAAAAAAATCGTTCTTACTCCCCATGAGGGTGAACTTGCCAGGCTATCGGGCAAGGAAAGTCCGGATGAATTCATTTCCTCCTTTCCGGGTATTCTTTTGCGCAAGGGGACCCATCCGCAAATTCATTGCTCTGATTCTCTGCTTCATCTCTTTGGCGGAAGCTCCTTACTGGCCAGGGGGGGGAGTGGTGATTTACTTAGTGGAATCATTGGTGCCCTCATTGCCCGTGGCAGTCGATCCCTTGTCGATTGCGTGGCCCTTGGGGCGTTGTGGCATGGGAGGGCGGCCGAGGCCCTCGCAAGGCAGCATGGACAGGAAGCAGTTTGTTCCACTCAAATTCTCGATTATCTATCCTTTGCTTTAAGAAATGACTTCTGATTTTGGCTCCAAGTCTCTTCTCGTTCTGGCCGCTGGTATGGGCAGTCGGTATGGCGGACTCAAACAGGTTGATCCCGTAGGGCCCAATGGTGAAACCCTGATGGATTATTCCATTCATGATGCACGGGTCGCGGGATTTTCCCGAGTCGTTTTTCTCATTCGGGAGGAAATGCAGGAGGTCTTTGATCAGCAGATCGCATCGAAATACACCAACCAGATAGAGGTGGAATATGCTTACCAGAGGATCGATGACCTCCCCGAAGGGTACCGTTCGGTTGTTGCGAGGGAAAAGCCCTGGGGTACCGGTCATGCGGTATGGTGTGCCCGCGAAGTTCTGGCGGGTCGTAACTTTGCCGTCATCAATGCGGATGATTTTTATGGCCGGGAAACATTTTCCGCTCTTATCGATTCTATGAATACTTTCCCGGATTCCAATCGGACCAATGAGGCAATCAAGGGAGCGATTGTAGGCTATCGTCTGCGGGAAACTCTTTCCTCGCACGGATCCGTTAGTAGGGGGATTTGCCAGCTTGACCCGGCCGGTTATCTCCAGTCTGTGGAGGAATGGACGGGCATCCATTCCTCCAATGGACAGATTTTCGGACAAAATTGTGAGGGGCAGGAGCAGTCTTTCTCCGGAGATGAAGTGGTCTCGATGAATGTCTGGGCATTTCCAGCGAATGTATTTCCTGCCTTGGAGGATGAAATGAACCAATTCCTTGAGAATTGCTCCGATTCCGCAAGGGATGAGTTTTACTTGCCTGCTGCGGTTGATCAATGGATTCGTTCCGGTCGAGCCGACTTTCGAAGTAACCTGGCTACCTGCCAGTGGATGGGCGTGACCTACCGCGAGGACAAACCAGCAGTGGCTGAACAGGTTCGAAATTTAATCGCCGCTGGGCTTTATCCTGATCCGCTTTTCTAACTGAAGTCCGGAGTAATTTCTAGCTTTTGTCCGGGGCGGACTTCGACTTTCCCCCCGTTGTCTGGATCTTGATCATTGCGATAGACTTGTACGGTGAGGGAGGCATTTTTTCTCGGTGGAGACCATGCCCACTTTCCGATTTCTACAAAGTTCATCGATACGCCTTCATCCCAACTTAGGCCGGGTCCATCACCGCGCAGGTAGGGCTTATTGCCAATCCCAATCATGACATTGGCCACCACGGTGGTGGTGCCGTTCTTTTCCGTTTTTTCCGTAGTTGAATCCTTTTTTTCGATACTGGTTTGAGCATCCTCGCCAGCGAGTAGGGCATCCACTTTACGCAAGGTCTCGGCAGGGTCAGGCAGTCCTAGGTCGAGCTCATCAGTGGGCACATCCTTACCAATTTCGCTCTCCAAAATCTGCTCATTACCGGACTCTGAAGGATATTCGTTCTCTTCTTCTATGAGAAATTTGGGAGCGGTATCCTTTATTGCCTGTATCGGTTCGTCGTTGATATCCAGAGGATCGGGTTCAGCGCTTTCTTCCTCCGGTCCTTCGATAATCTCCTCAGATGAATCCTCCTCTGCATCAAGATATTCCTCTTCCTCCACTATTGGTTCTTCGGAGATGGGGATTTCCTTGGTTTGCTCTTCGATCTCAGCAATTGCCTCATCAATTAGGTCTTCAGCGGGAGGACTTTTCTCCTCAACTGTATCCATGTTTTCAGATTCAGATAAGGAGGGGTCATGAGCTTCCAGAGTGGGTGCCTGTTCCAGTGACTCCAATTTTTTAAGAATTCGGACGAGGTCAGACCCTATTCTTTGTACATTCCTGTTTACCTTTTCGATTTGGGGATCGGGTTCAGGAATAAGAGGGGAGCCGGAATTGGCCTCTTCGATGCGGTCCAGTCTTGAATGGATTTCTCCGAGTACTTCTTTGAGTTGGTCGGTCATACTCTCGGGTGAGGAATCTGAATCTTTTTGCCGGGCTTCTGTTACAATTTTTTCGACCAGAGTGGGAACCCTATCGATTTTGACTGCTAGTGCATCGAGCTCTGTACGGGTCTCTTTAAGCTCGAAATATGCTTTGCCTGCCAATTCTGGGTCCTGCTGTTTCGAAGAATCTTCCATTTTATCAAGAACACCTTGGAGAAAGTGAGGTAGAAATATGAAAATCGCAACCAGTCCGCTTCCCAAGAGGCAGGTGGCGATTTCCCAGTGACCAAGGGTACCATTTTCTTGCAGGCTGAAAGCAGCAAACAGGACGATTAAAAGAAAGACAAAAAGGGCAGTCCCGTAGAAGGGACCTTTGTTGAAATTGTTATCCGCCTGCTCGTTATCGTAGTCCATCAACCATTTATCCACCAATGTAATGCGAATTTTTTCGCGGGAAACCAAGCGAAAAATTATCTTCCTGCGGATTAGTCCCTTGGTCTTTCAGGCAAGCCGATCTTTCTTTGTACTTTTGATAGAATTTTGAAGGCCCGCCTTTGGGCAGCTTGGGCACCGTCCTTAAGTACGGAATCAAGGTAGGCCTTGTCTTTAATTAATTCATTATAAGATTCCCGCACGGGCCGGAGGGTGTCCGTGAGCAGTTCGGTCACTTCAGCCTTTAACTCGCCATATCCTTTTCCCGCAAAGTGACCTTCGAGATTTTCGATGCTTTGGCCGGAAAGGGAAGAGTGAATGGTTAGCAGGTTGGATACACCAGGCTTTTCCTCCTTTGCCTGAATTTCTGTTCCTGAGTCGGTAACCGCAGTGCTGACCTTCTTTTTGATTTGATCGGGTTCATCCAAAATAAAGACTGTCGCCCGTTCATTATCGTCTGACTTGGACATCTTTCTGGTCGGGTCAACCAGCGACATTATCCTCGCACCCGTCTTGGGAACATAGGGTTTGGGAATGGTAAAGGTTTCCGAGTATTTCTGATTGAAACGCCCGGCCAGATCACGGCACAGTTCGAGGTGTTGACGCTGGTCTTCCCCGACCGGAACAAGATCCGCATTGTAAAGAAGAATGTCCGCGGCCATAAGCACAGGGTAACAAAGAAGACCCGCATTAATTGAAGCCTGTGCCCGCATACCCTCATGGGTGAACCTGAGATCGCTCCTATCTGCATCATCCGAGACCTTAAACCCGAGCTTGGCCGCCTTTTCCTTGAACTGGGTCATCCGTTGCAGTTCACCAATGGGAGTCATACAGGTGAGTATCCAAGAAAGTTCCGTATGACCGATCACATGGGACTGCACAAATTGGTTACATTTCGTAGGGTCTAGTCCGCAGGCAATATATTGAGCGATGCAGGAGTAGACATTTTGACGAAGAACGGAGGGTTTGGGTGGTACGGTGATTGCATGCAGATCAACGATACCAAAAAAGCACTCATATTCATCCAACATCGTGGACCAATTCCGCACGGCACCCAGATAGTTTCCAAGGGTCAATTGACCAGTAGGTTGGGCACAGGTGAGTATCACAGGTTTAGGTTTGCTCGATGTTGCGGTATCGTTCATCATAAGAGTCGTAATATTTAACAAGCTAACATTCTTATAACAATTCTCATCCTATTTGCATACCTTAATGAGTGAAAGTGAAGTAAAAGCTTCCAATGAAGAGCTCGGTGAACTTCTTAAAAGGTGTTCTACCACAACCCTGAATGCTGCTCTCAAATTCCGTCAAAACAGGGATACTGCACAGATTGAGCCCATTGTTCTCGGTATTATCGACAGGCATTTGGAGCCTGATCAACGGGAAGTCTTTAAAAACGCTGATGACTCTCTTAGACTCTACGAAGATCTAGGCTTGGATTCTCTCACCATGCTCGAAATCGTGATGCTTGTTGAGCAGACTTTGCAGCTTAGCATCGACAATGAAGAGCTTCGGGACCTGCGCACAATCGGCGATGTTAAACAATATTTGGACGCAAAGGTTCGTGGAGTGGATATTCCCAACCGAGCCAAGACATTTAGAATTGAGGAAGTGGCTTCTATTATGCCCCATCGCGAACCCTTTCTCTTTTTAGAAGAGGTTACCATCGATGGTAATGAAGCACGCGGAGATTACACCATAACCGGTAATGAATACTTTTTGGAAGGCCACTTTAAGGAGCAGCCCGTATTCCCAGCTTCGATCATGATCGAAGCACTTGGCCAATTGTGTGTATTTTTCCTCCTTCAGGGATCTCACGCGGGGTTAAGAGAAAAAGTAAACCCCAACACAATTTTTTTTACTGCCTGCGATGGAATTAAGTGCCGCCGTGTCTGCAAGCCTGGAGATGTTTTATCTATGGCTGTAAGGGTAGATCGTGTTCGTCACCCCTTGGCGTGTTTTAGTGGAGAAATCGTGGTGGGCGGGCAAAAGGCTTCCCAAGCTGATGAAATCAAACTCGCTTTTGATTTTTACCCGGTTGTCGATGGCTCAGCAGATGTGCCTGAGCAAAACGATTCTTTTTCAGCGAACGGAACAGTTCGGTCTGGTTCATCCAAAACATCAAATCAAGAGGTTTAGATACTCCTCTTTTCCAGAGGTACTTCTAAACCTAAATCTTGGTGGAACAGAAAAAAATCGCTTTTCTTTATGCTACTTTTCCTCGCCCTACCGAGACTTTCGTCCGTCGAGAATTAACCGAACTTAATAGGCTGGGCACTTTCCCTTCCGTTTATTCGATTTGGAAAGGAAAGAGTCAATGGGAAGGGTCGGATGTTTTTTTGTTCAAGCCGTCCAACCTCATCTTTCTTTTCTTTTGGTTGCCTTACTGGGCCTGGAAAAAGCCCCGGGTATTTAAATCCGTTCTTTCCTATCTATGGTCAAACCAGTGCCCAAATCTCCAAAACTGGAACGAGACATTTTGGGGTCTGGCTTTCGGGCTCATTCGGGCAAAGTATTTCAATGAAAGTGATTATGAAAGAATGCATGCGGTCTGGGCTACTATGCCCGCAACTGCTGCTCTTGCCATCAACCAGTTGGTTGATATCCCTTTCTCCATGGGTGCTCATGCCTACGATGTTTTCCGCCACCGGGGCGACTGGATGCTGCCCCTTAAGCTAAAATATGCCAAGGCCATCCGTACTTCTTCCCAGTCAACTGCTTTTCGTTTAGCATGTCTTGGGTTGGAGTCAGACAGGTTAGTGCTCATTCACCGCAGTCTGAAGACTATGCCCGAGCGAACAGACTTTGCCCTGATTAACAAAGATAGAATTAACCTTCTTTGTGTCGGTAGGTTAGTTGAAAAAAAGGGTTATTTCCGGCTCATTGAGATCCTTAAACTTTTAGCGGAACGAAAAATTCCCTTCCAACTCGACCTTATTGGAAGCGGTCCCTTAAAACGCGAAATAATCTTGGGCTTAAAGCGCTCGCGGCTAGATCAATATGTGAATTTGCGGGGTTATTTATCGGAGGATGAGACTGTAAACCTATACCTACAAAAAGATGTTCTTCTCTTCCCTGGGATCGTGGCATCCAATGGCGATCGGGATGGTATCCCCAATGTTATACCCGAGTCGATGGCTTCTGGGCTTTTAGTGCTAGCCTCCAACCGGGCGGGTAGTTCAGAAGCATTTGATCATAAGCAATCCGGTTTCTCTCTCGATCCTTATGATCCTGCACCTTGGGTGGACATACTTGAGGAATTTTATTGTTTTCCAGAAAAGTTTGTCGAAGTCAGAAAGTCTGCAATGCATCGTGCTAGAGAGATCTTTTCTGGTAATGTGAATTGTCATAAGCTCAAATCTTTTATTTCCTAAAGGACAGACATGCCTCCCAAACTTAGTATTTTAATCAGTGTACGTGATCAGCTTTTATGGACAAAGAAATGCCTGAGTTGCCTGAAACAAACAATGGATCCTGAGCTATCTTATGAAGTTCTTATTGCCAATGATAGCAGTTCGAGTGAAACGACCAAGTATCTCAACAGCCTTGTCTCTCCTTATCGGGTTTTTCATCAAAGTAGTTCGTGTGGCTTTGCCGTAAACAACAACTGTTTAGCCCGGGAAGCTCAAGGTGAGTTTCTGCTCTTTCTGAACAACGACGCCTTTGTCCGAGGAGACTGGTTGCAACCTATGCTTTCGGTCTTTGAAAACAAAAAAAAGGTCGGTTTCGTAGGGAATGTACAGGTACTCTACGGTACATCGAGGTACGACCACATGGGCGTCGTCTTTTCTCCGCAAGGGAACCCCCGGCACTACGGACAGGGATTTTTCCACAGGTCTTTCAAAGGCGAGGCTCGAAAATGGAGTGCTGTAACCGCTGCCTGTTGTTTAATCAAAAGAGAGCTTTTTCTAGAACAGGGCGGTTTTGATGAATCCTTTGTAAATGGTTGTGAAGATGTGGATCTTTGCATTCGCATGAACAGGGCGGGGTATTCTCATTATGTGGCCCATGACAGTGTGATCGATCATGTGAAAGGGGCAACGACTGGTCGCAAGGATAGGAATGAAGAAAACTTTGGGCTTTTAATGACAAAGTGGGGCCCAAGCATTCGGCAAAACGAGTCCGTTCACGATGCGATTCTCCATGCCAAGACTTACCTGTTTCGCCCGCTTTTCAAGCCATTTGGGACCAATTTAAAAAAATTTCTTGATGCACTGCTTATTTGCGTGAAACTCAAAAAAGTAGTCTCACCAGTCGCTGTCTGAATTTGTTAGCGGCGGGCTAGATCTTAGAAGCAGCATACCGCATCGCCTCTTCAATCCTGTCAAGGTCTTCGTCGGTATGAGCAGCCGAAATAGCAGTGCGTATAAGATCTTTACCAGGAGGAACCCCCGGTGCAATTGAGATAATTGCATACACACCTTTTTCTAGAAGAGCCTTCCAAAAGTAATAAACCTTTTCTTTTTTTCCGAGAACAATGGGAATTGCAGGGGACTCGCTATTCCAGGTGTCCAACTTTAAATCGACCAGCAGGTTGCGGTAACGCATGAGGTTTTGCTGGAGTTTTTCACGATGTTGAGGCTCAGACCGAATAATTCGTAAGGCGGCGTGAGCCGATGCCGTGGCAGAGGGAGAAAGTGCAGCAGAGAAAATTGTCTGCTTGGAATGACTGCGCATGTAATCAATCCCCTCTTTGCTGGAGCAAACAAACCCGCCAATGCCGGAGAAGGATTTGGAAAAACTTCCACACAATACATCGATCTCATCAGTTAGGTTAAAATGATTGACCGTTCCTCGCCCGCTATCTCCCAAAACTCCGACTCCATGGGCATCATCAAGAATAACAAAGGCGTTATGTTGTTTTGCGACTTCGAGTAATTCTGGCAGTCGGGCAATATGCCCTTCCATGGAATAGATTCCTTCAAGGACCAAAACTTTGCAGCGTTGGGTGTCTTCGGATGAGATCATTTCCTGCAAATGCTCCGGGTGGTTGTGGGCAAATCTTTCACAGTTTGCCCCGCTTAGCTTAATTCCGCTCCATAAGGAAGAGTGGAGGTTCTTATCTGCGAAAATTAGGTCATTGCGTTCGACAAAGCCAGTAACCGCCGAGGCACAGGCAAGGTAACCGGCTGAAAAGACATGGCAGGCTTCCTTGCCCAAGAAATCAGCAAGCTCTTCTTCCAGTTGCTGATGGAAAACACGCCCACCATTGGCTAGGCGGGCTCCTGTCGTGCTACTTCCCCACTTTCGCGTAGCTTCAATGCCGGCTTCCATGATTTTGGGATGTTGGGACAGACCGAGGTAGTCGTTGCTAGAGAGCATGACGAACTCTTTCCCATCTTTCCACACCCTAGTGCCTTTTTGCTCCTCAAAGACATGATAGTAAGCATCGTATTTAAGACGCAAACGGGTGGAATCATCCGAAAGGATACGCTTCCAAATAGCTGAATTGTTTCTCGTGCGGAATTTCAAGTTAAACTCCGCATTTTTTAGTATAAGACCTAAAGTTTAAAAAGTCCAAAAGCAGAGATGTAATGACTACGCGGGGAAATGGCTACTCGGTCCGCTTGATCACATGAAAGCCAAATCCGGTTTCCACCACCTCTGAGACCTCCCCCACTTCCAGGGCAAATGCCGCTTCAGAAAATGCCTTTGCCATGACCTCGAACTTAAATTTCCCGAGGTCTCCCCCCTTGGGTCCGGATGGCCCGTTTGAGTGCTTTTTCGCCATCTCAACAAAGTCTTTGCCTTGATTGACAATTAGGTCATGTATTCTCTGGGCTTCCTTCTTGGCTGCTTGTTTATTACGGGTGACCTTTGAATCTGCCCGGTCCGCGCCCTTGTAGGAAATAAGAATATGGGAGGCACCTACCTCGTCAGGAAGTATTACTTCCTCATTCTCTTTATTCTTAACGAAAGAGGGACGATCTAAGCGGATTTTTTCATACACATCATTGGAGATAACATAGTACCAGCCTGCCAAATTTTGGTTGAGTTCATTCGCAAGTTGGCGGGCCTTTGCCACCTTGTCATCATATTCTTTCTGCTTGCGGGAATTCGAAGCTTTGATGCGTGCAATTTCCGCATCTTTATCGGCCTTCTTTTTGGCGACTTCGGCTACTTGGCCGGTGGATGAATTGTTGTCAGCTTTTGCCGTTTCTTTCTTCCCGTTCGCTCCTTTTATATCGGCAGGTGGGGGAGGGGGGGTGATATTGGGTGGGGCGGTGGGTGGAGTAAAGTTGGGCGGGGTGCCTGGTTTTGCAACCGGTCCTTTGTCGCCCTCAGGTCCCTTTGCTCCTTCAGAAGAAGGGGGTACTGGCTCAAGCGCAGGAGGGGTGAGCAAACTCTCGTTTACCCGTGCAAAAGCATAAATGTAACGGCTGTCCCCCGAGGAATTCTCATCGTCTTCGGGTCCGCGGTAGATTTCACCAAAGCGCAACACATACTCCACTCCGCTTTCCATGCCAACAAGTACCTCTCCCTTGTTGGAGACAATTTTGGGTACGGTTTGACCGGATTCATCCTTCGCAGCGATGGTGTAGAATCCTTTTTGTTGAAGAGATTGCACCACCGCCTGGTTGTTTGCATCCCGTAGGTTGTTGAAGAACTCTCTGCCTTGTTCCAGGTTCTTGACCAGAATATCGGGTTTTCTTTCGACATCGATGATTTCGAGGTCATCGAGGGCATCCTTCAACGCGTCGAGAACCTCCTTATTGAGTTCCTCATTGTCTTTGAGAGAGCCGGATAGGCTCCACTTGGAATCAGCAAAGTTGAGAACGTAAGGATCGCTGGATCGGTTGATCTGGCCTTGGGCAAGGTTGACATCGTAGTTGTCGAGGGTGACCTGCTTAATCTTGCGCTTGTCGAGATCGAGAAAGTCCTGCTCCACCCAGTCCACAAACTTCGAAGATACATCACGGGCGTTACGTACATCCACGCGGAAGACCGCGTTCTGCTCAGGTTTCCGTACAAAATAGGTTCCTGAGAGACCATCCACTTCCTTGCCGATGATCAGGCTGGCGAGATTCGAGCCTGAGCTGTTCTTAAGGTGAATCAGTCGCCCGATGCCAGATTCGGTGGCATCTGCCTTGGACGGATTCAGTACGCCAAACTTTGCGTGTTCACCCGCACCTTCACCGGCTTGGTCAATGATACGCAAGTCAAACAGCATACTGGCCACATCCTTGAGTTGGTTGTCCGCGTTGGCTGGATAGTCTGCCTTGCCGGGTCGGCGGATAAACCAGCCCTTTTCACCTTGGGTGACTTCGATGGACTTGGACTGGATGTCCTCCTCATCTACTTCCACGATTTCTATTCCAGTAACCGAGCGAGGGTCAAAGGATTCGAAAAGTGCCTGTCCCATGAGGTTGGGTTTGGCAGACGGGTCCCTTTTGGTGGGAGATGTCATGGTAGCAATAGCGACGGCCAAAACCGCGGCAGCAAGGAAAGCAATGGTCTTTTTATTTTCGTTCATTTCTAGGAGAGATTTCGAAAGGTTATTTTTCGGGCACTATGCTCTAAGCACGCACTCGGGAATCAATGGCTCCCTCTATTTCAGCACCCCGTTTTCTGTAGTATACCCAAAGAGCAATGAGGAGCAGGGGGATGGGAGGGACAAATACGGATAAGCGCTGAATACTTCTTTGCTTTTCACGAATTTCCCGGTCTCTTTTTCTCTCTGCATCCTTAACCTTTACATTAGTGGACTGGCGCAACTCGCGCTCGCGCTTGGCCAAGTTTTTTTGCAGTTTCGCCGCTTCTGTTTGCAGAACCTGCATGAACTGGCCCTGGGTCATTGAGCCTTGGCTGTTCTGGACTTCGGCGAGGGCTTCGTTGAGCTTGCGATTTTCGTCCTGTAAAATTGCTTGGATGGAACTTTCCGCTTCTTGGATGGTGCGTGAGGCCACTTCCCGTGCTTCCTCAATGCTCTTTTCAAACTCTTCCAAGGTGCGGTGCAATCTCCTGCGGTTCCGAATGTCTAGCAGACTGCTTTCCCCGGAGAGATGATCGATGAGGTTAAGGGAGAGGGTCACATTATCGACATCCAGAGGGAAGTCCGACTCCGGACCACGACTGCGAATATTGAAGAAGGGGTCGGCGAGCATGTCTACATCCGCAACCAATACAACATTGATGTTGTTGGTTTGGTTGCCGTCTTTAATGTCACCTGAAATAGTAGCCGCAATCACTTCCTGGGCACCTGAGCCCGTGTATCGGGTACGGTCAGGATTGAACCTTCTTGGGGTTCCAAATACGCCACCTGTCCAAAAGGTTTCTAGGCTGGTGGTTCCAGCTAAGGATCCGCCGCGGGTTCGAAGCAGTGGCTTGAAGGACAAACTGCTGGATGCCCGGGGATAGAGCGAGCCTGGGCAAGTAAACAGGCAGTACTGCAACTCCGAAGTGATAGGGGCAGCATCAAAGGAATTATCCAATCCGCCCACATAGACAAATTCATCCGGGAAGTTTTCCGAGCGAGGAATCTTGGGAAAGGGGTTGTAGGGGTCCCGCAGAATACGTTCCTGTAATCCACCAAGCCGGGTGTCCAAATCAGAGAGCAGGCGTTGTTCGACAAAATTACGGATTGGGTGATTGCTTTCCATCTTGTCAAAAGCAGTTCTGAGGGAGGAGAGTTTCAGGCTATTCCAGTCATTTTGACTAAGGGAGGCGTTGGAGTTGAGCCTCGCCTCATATTCAGAGGCCTTTTTAATCAGACCATCCAAGTTTGAGAAAAATGAGCCTACTTCGGGGAAGCGGCCACGGGCGGGAGCCAAGCTGCGGGTGGCATTTTGTTTGAGACTTTGCAGTTCTTGTTGAATTTTCTTCAGTCTTTCCATCGGGTCGACATTGAAGTTTACCTGCAATAAGTCCCAGAGTTTGTTGAGGTCTCCTTTTTCGGGTGCACTACCTCCTTCTGGGCCACTGTTGTTATTTCGGCGTGGCTCATAGGTACCAGTTACACTTCCCTGTATGAGGGGAAGTGGATCCTCGAATATGGCGGTAGGAATGCCAGATTTGATTGCCGTCACCAAGTCATCCATTTTTTCATTATCTAGGGTGCTGGGTTGAACCACAACAAGGGCGTCGTAATTGTCGGGCGAGATATCACCACCAGTCACTTCCTGTACATCGTATTGCTTATTGAGTTCGGTGAAAAACTCCCATGCAGGGGTGCCTCCACCCAGGTTGAAGCCCATGATACCCATGCCGGCAGTACCAAGGACGGGAGCATCGGTGGCAAAGACGCCGAGCGTCTTTTTCTTCTGGGATCCGCTCACTGAATTGATTGTGCGGACAATTTCATACTCCACAGGCAGGCCTTTGTAGAGGAATGGGATGGTTTGCTGTCCATTATCTCCCTTGCAGACCACTCCCATGTAAAGATCCTTCTGCCAGGGCACCATCCGGCCGCCTTCCATGACAAAGAGGGGAGGGGTCACTCCATTTTGGTTTTCTACACCATATTTTTCAGCGGTTGCAGAGGCGTTGTCTTCTGGAGTGATCACATGAATGTTTACAGAGACAAGTTTGGTTTCCCGGTCAATTTCTCTAAGGGCGGTCATTAAATTAATCCGTGTCTGCACATACTGCTCAGGCATGGAATCTGCGGGAGAAATAAAGGCATCGATCTCGACGGGAGTGTTTAATTGGGCAAGCAAATCCATTGAACCTTCAGACAAACTACTCAGCTGTTCCGCGGTAGCATCAATGCGCACCACATCGTGGTTGCGGAAGTACTGGGTCAGGGCAAATGCGGTCACTACGGTGGCGGCCACCCGGATGCCAAAGTGGGAGTACTTGCTCTTGCCTACGGGGCTTCCTACCCAGTGGCGCCGACCAATCAATATGGAGGACAGATAGAGCATTGCCAGAGCGAGCCCTAAGAAAAAGATCATACCTGAAGTACTGATGATTCCTCGGCTAAAATCGAGGAAGTTCGAAGCAATGGCCCACTCCGAATCAGGGAGGAGGGCGAGCGGAGAATTGAAAGCCACTCCCAGTACGAAAGCCACGGTCAAATTCGCGGTCAAAAAGGAAGCAACCATGCCGATGGCGATCATGCTGAGCCCAACAAACCAGTATCCAATGTAGGTCGATACCAGTAACCCAAAATCGGGGTTACCCAGTTGACTAAGAACATAGTGGTTGGCGATCAGGGAAATAACTAGGGATACAGAGAAGATTGCCACCGCACCGAGGTATTTTCCAATGACCACATCAAAATCACTACCCGGAAGGGTAAGTAGGAGCTCATCTGTACCCTGGCGTCTTTCATCCGCCCAGATACTCATGGTAATAGCGGGAATGAATCCAAGGAGAATGTGGGGAAGGAAGCGATTTAATTGGTCTAAGTTGGCCAAGTTGGAGTCGAAGAACTCTTGTGGCCAAAAAGCAGCGAGCCCACTGGCTAGAAGAAAGGCACAGATGAAGACATATCCACTAGGGCTGCCAAAATAGGCAGCAAGGTTTCGTTTAAATACGGCGAGAACGGCTTGGGTGTTCATAGAAGTCAGCGAAAAAATTAGGCAGCTAATGTTTGTTGATTGAACCAGGCGTCGAGAGAGGATTCTCCCTTTAATTCAGTAGGTGTGCCCTCAAAGATCAGCCTCCCGTTATTAATGAGCAAGATTCGGTCGGCCACTTCGGGTACTTCCTGAAGGATGTGAGTGGAAAGAAGAATGGTCTTGCCGAGGCCCTTAATCGTTTTGCGCACTTCCAATACCTGATTGGGGTCAAGTCCGGCCGTCGGTTCGTCCATAATTAATACATCCGGTTCGTGAAGCAGCACATTGGCCATGCCCACCCGCTGCCTGAACCCTCGGGACAGTTTACCGATCGGCTTACTGAGAACTGTTTGCAGGGCACACTGCTCAACAACCTTGGCGATCCGCTCTTTTTTGGTCGATGGATCCATACTGCGAGCATCCCCAAAAAAGTTGAGCAGGGCAATCGGGGTCATGTCTTCATAAAGAGGTCCATTTTCCGGCAGGTATCCAATACGATTGGCTACGATGGAACGGTTGTTGGCCACCTCCAAGCCACATACCTTTGCCGTGCCCGATGAAGGGGCTAAATAACCAGTGAGCATTTTCATGGTTGTGCTTTTACCGGCTCCATTTGGCCCGAGAAAAGCAACCACTTCACCCCTGCGTATGGAAAAAGTCAGGTCTTCGACGGCAATAAAGTCGCCATAGTACTTGGAGAGGCCCTCGACCTCGATCATTGTTTCGGATGTATCTAATTCGCTCATGGGAAGCAGGAATATACTGGGTTTGATTTGTAAAAAGGCTGATTCAAGGTAAACATGCGGTGAGCAGAAACCAATTTGTGCAAACAACCAAAAAAATCTTTCTTGGCTCCTCCTACAAGAAGAAAAACTTTACAAATGATTTGAAAAAAAGGTAAAGTAATTCGCTCCATTAGCCCATGGATAAAGTATCCCGAAAAATTTTGCCTATTCTCGCAATCATTGCGACACATTGTTCCTTATTCGGGGAGCACGGGTTTACAGCTGTTTGGTTTGACTCTCCCTTTCGTGCGGAAGCCATTTCATTTGATGAACTGGACGGTGCCCTCATTTCTAGATTTGCTTCTGAGAAAACTGCCCGCCCTCTGCTCTATCCATCTATTGTTCCTCTGCACAAATGGATGGATCGTACTGCCAAAACCTTTTATAGCCTCCAACAACTAAAGGACAATCCCAGGCTTGCCCGCATCCAAAACGATCGCTTGCTAGTAAAGTCTCGCCCAGTCGAGGTCGAAGAGACTGAAGAAAACCTCACCTTAGCTCAGCGCCAAAGCAAACTCTTTGATCCATCAAGCCTTCTTTTGCCCAGTAATATTGCTCTACCCTCAGATTCTGAGCTAAAGAAATTCCTCTATCAAAAAGCTAGTGAGGAAATCGCACCTGAAAAACAGGTGGAAATTATTGAATCCATGTTGCGTGAGGAAAATTCGGATCACCCTGTCCTCAGCCTGATCCAAAATGTCCCGTCTTCCCGTAATTCTCCGTGGTCGAATGTACCCGTCCACTCCTTTAAAAGTCCCGCCCTTAGCATTCCTGCTCCCCCTGCATACAACGCAAATCCAAAGTCTACTCCAATAGCTCAAGCTACCGTGTCCAAAAGTAGCGAACTTCCTTCCACCACCTCATTACGTCTGCGTGCCCACAAGCCCACCCGAGACGGCAAATTGCAACCTGCACAGGCTTCTGAGATTTATGTTACCACACAGGACCTCCGAGAACTGCTCAAAGATCTTAATGCGGGTCCCTTCATTGCTGGAGAGATTAAGTCGGTGGCCGAGCTTTGGGCGAAGGCAGAGAAAAACATCGATCAAAATCCCGAAATCGCTCTAGGGGTAAAATCGATTTTGCTTCAGGCAAAAGTCGGCCGGGCCCGTACCGATCCCTTCGGGAAGGCTGCTCTTGATAACCTGCCACCCGAAGATAAGTATTTTCTCATCGGCATAGACAAAGACGACCTGACCAATGTTGTCACCATCTGGTCCAAGGAAGTGGAAGTGGCACCCGGTGAAAATGAAGTGGAGCTTACCTCCACCGATATCATTTATCAGGAGTAATCGATATCCGTATTCTGCGGATTGGGCAAGAATTGCTCGCCATGAACGGGCAGACCTCTAGAGTCTTCCTCTTTTAATTCGAAGTTTATATTTAAAGATATGCAAAACCAAGAAATCCTCCAACAAGCCGCCGATCAAGCCCGTGGCTTGGCCATCGATGCAATCCACGCCTGCAGTTCAGGGCATTTGGGTCTTCCCCTCGGAGCCGCCGAGGTTGGGGCCGTTCTGTTCGGCAAAGACTTAAAGGTCGATCCATCGGACGACCAATGGCTCAACCGCGACCGCTTCGTCCTCTCTGCCGGTCATGGCAGTATGTTCCTTTATGGGTGGCTCCACCTCGCCGGGTATGACCTTCCCTTGGAAGAGGTAAAGAACTTCCGTCAGCTTCACAGCAAAACTCCCGGACACCCCGAGTTTGGGGAAACTCCGGGAGTGGAGTGCACCACTGGACCCCTTGGCCAGGGCGTGGGCAATGCCGTGGGTATGGCGATCGCTTCCAAGATGGCCGCCGCTCATTTTAATACCTCCGAGCACGAAATTTTTAACCACCAGGTCATCGCTCTTGCTGGGGATGGTTGCTTGCAGGAAGGGGTGGCTGCCGAAGCTGCTTCCCTCGCCGGTCACTTAGCCCTCAATAATTTGACCATCCTTTACGATTCCAATGATGTTACCCTCGATGCCATGGCCGACGCTAGCCAGAGCGAAAGTGTGATCGACCGATTTGCCGCTTATGGGTTTGCGGTGGAGCGGATCGAGGATGGTCACGATTTAGCTTCGATCTCTGCCGCTCTCGAGCGTGCCCGTGCCAATACCGAAAAGCCCACTTTTATCGAAATCAAGACCATCATTGGTAAAGGTATCCCTGAAGTGGCCGGTACCTCTGCCGGACATGGGGAGGGTGGAGCGAAATTTGCCGAAGCGGCCCGTCAGGGTCTTGGCCTGCCTGAGGAAACCTTCTATGTTTCGGATGAGGTGCGTGCCTTCTTTGCGGATCGTAAGGCCCAGCTGGCTGAGGATCGCAAACAATGGGATGCCACCTACGCTGCCTGGCGTTCTGCCAACCCAGAAAAAGCTGCTTTGCTTGATTCTGGAATTGCCCGCGATGTGCCTGCAGATCTGATGAACAGCGTGCAGGAGTTTGCTGCCGATGCCAGTGTGGCCACCCGAGCTGCTGGTAGCCAGGTGATCAATGATCTCGCCAAGGCAATGCCCCTGCTGATCAGTGGATCTGCCGATTTGCATGGATCGACTAAGAATTACATCAAGGATGTGGGAGACTTTACCAAGGATAACCATTCCGGGCGTAACCTTCTCTTCGGTATCCGTGAACATGCGATGGGTGCCATCGTCAACGGGATTGCCTACTATGGTATCTTCCGTCCATCCGGTGCCACCTTTGCGGTGTTTGCGGATTATATGCGCCCATCCGTTCGCCTCTCTGCTCTGATGGGCTTGCCAATCTTCCATATCTGGACGCACGATTCTGTGGCTGTCGGAGAGGATGGGCCTACCCACCAACCCGTCGAAACCACCAGTGGTTTGCGCGTCATTCCTAATTTGGATGTTATCCGCCCGGCTGATCCAGAAGAAACCGCGGGTGCTTTCGTGGCTGCCTTGCAACGAACCGACGGTCCGTCTGGCCTTATTCTTACCCGCCAAAATGTGCCCAACCTTTCCTCCATTCCCGTACAGACCCGCCGGGAAGGTGTGCTTAAGGGTGGATACATCGCCCGTCAGGAACAGGGCGAATTGGAACTGATCATTCTTGCTTCTGGTAGCGAGCTCAACCTCGCCCTAGGGGCGGCTGAAAAGCTCGGGCCATCCGTTCGTGTGGTCTCCGTTCCTTGTATGGAGCGCTTCGACCGCCAGGACGATGGATATCGCGAGTCTGTACTTCCACGCTCCTGCCGCAACCGCATGGCGGTGGAAGCCGGCGTATCTGACCTCTGGAGAAAGTATGTCGGGCTAGACGGCGTGGTTGTCGGAATCGATCGTTTCGGCATGTCTGCTCCAGGAGATATTGTGCTCGAGGAATTGGGTATGTCGGTGGACAATGTGGTCAAGCAGGCAGCTCTCGCCGGCTTGGGTGCATAAGTGAGCCGATCGATTTAGATTTTTTAAATCTGTTCTTTTTTCAGCAGAGCCTGTCCCATCTCGGGGCAGGCTTTGTTGTTTGATGATACTTCGCTAATCCGATCGGTTACCCAAGAAGAATTGATCGAGCTTTCCCTGGCTTTGTCCTAAAGCAAAGAGGGCATAGAGGCAGGCAAATAAATTACCTCCCACCAAAATCGCCACTGCCCAGAGCAATTTGGCAAGGAGCAGATCTTCCCGGATCCACACCCAGCCAAGGAAGAGCAAAAAGCCCACATAGACATCGACCAATGAGACGATCCCCCATGGGTTGTCCATCAGGGCAGCTCCGTCTTTCCAAAAGTCTCCCCAGCCAAACCCATAGATCAAGCCGGCAAGCATAACCAAAAAGAGCCCGGTTAAATAGATCCGGGCTCTTAGGTGGTTCATTTTAAAAAACGCTAGTGCTTAAGCCGTTGCGATGGCCAAGGCCTGATCAAGATCGGCAAGCAAATCATCCGCATGCTCGATTCCTACCGATAGACGGATCAGTTCGGGGGCGATTCCACCTGCTTTTTGTTGCTCCTCGGATAATTGGGAGTGGGTGGTGGTGGCGGGGTGGATGGCCAAGCTTCGTGCATCCCCCACATTGGCGAGATGGGAGAAGAGTTTTAAATGATCGATAAATTTGGAACCGGCTTCCGCCCCTCCCTTGATGCCAAAGACGACCATGGATCCGCCTTTGCCCCCGAGGTATTTTTGGTTGAGGGAGTAATTGGGGTCCTCTTCCAATCCGGGGAAGCGTGCCCACTCCACCGATGGGTGGTTTTTTAAATGCTTGGCCACGGTGAGTGCATTTTGACAGTGCCTCTCCATCCGCAGGGGTAGGGTCTCGATTCCCTGAATGAACTGCCAGGAATTATCCGGAGAGATGCAGGCACCGAGGTTGCGCAAAGGCACGGTGCGCATTCTAAGAATGTAAGCAAGGGGAGCGAGAGGCTCGGGGAGGTCGTGCCCCCAGCGGAGGCCGTGGTAGCTGCTGTCTGGCTGATCGTAGAGAGGAAAGTTACCATTCTTCCAGTCGAAGGTTCCGGAATCGATCACGATCCCGCCAATCCCATTGCCCTGGCCACCTAGCCACTTGGTAAGGGAGTGAACCACGATGCTGGCCCCATGCTCGATCGGACGGGTGAGGTAGGGGGTGGAAAAGGTGCTGTCCACAATCAGAGGGATGCCATGGTCGGATGCGATCTTGGAAATGGCTTCCAGGTCGGCCACATCGAGGCCAGGGTTGCTCACCGATTCGCAAAAGAGAGCCTTGGTCTTAGGAGTGATCGCCGCAGCAAAATTCTGGGGGTCGTTGGGGTCGACAAAGTTTACCTTGATCCCAAGCTTGGGCAAAATGTCGTTAAACTGGGTATAGGTGCCACCATAGAGGTTGTTGGCCGATACAATTTCATCCCCTGCTTCGGCGAGGTTGATGATGGAGTAAAACACCGCACTGGTACCGGATGCGATCCCAAGACCGGCGGCACCCCCTTCAAGGGCGGCCACCCGTTGCTCGAGCACATCGGTGGTGGGGTTCATCAAGCGGGTATAGATATTGCCCAGTTCACGCAGGCCAAAGAGGTTGGCTGCATGCTCGGTGTTATTGAAGACGAAGGAACTGGTCTTGTAAATGGGTACGGCACGGGAATTGGTGGTGGGCTCGGGTTGGTAGCCAGCGTGAAGGCATTGGGTCTCTAATTTCATGGTATGCAATATGGGTAATCGGGGTTCGTGCTAAAAAAGCAAAGAAAGATTTTTGGCAAAGCTTGGGCCTAAAAACAACCCTTTATCGCGTCATAGGGGAAAAGCTGCTTATCCCTGCTTGGCAAAGAGGTAGTGGGATACCCACCACTCCTGCCCATTGGCGTAGGCAAAGGTCTCGGCACAGGCGAGGAAGAAGATGCGCCAGCGGTGGAAGGATTGATTGGCCTCTTCGCGGGACTGATCTTTCTCGAAGAGCTGGAGGACGGCTGCTTTATTTTGGTCGAGGTTACGCAACCAGTCTTCGGAGGTCTCCCCGTAGTGCGTGCCCGACCAGCGCCAGCGGCTTTCCAGTTCCAGTTTTCCACAGATGCGCAGGAAGAGCTCATCTGCGGGCATGGTACCCCCGCTAAAAAAGTGCTGCGACATCCAATCATCCTCGCCCTCGACCACAAAGGGGTAGGAGGTGGACCGGTGGCAAAATACATGGGTGAATAGTTTTCCACTCGGGTTGAGCCAGTCATGAATCTTGCTGAAGAGTTGTCGGTGGTTGCGCACATGTTCAAACATTTCCACCGATACCACCCGGTCGTAGGATTGATCGGGCTCGAAGGAATTGACATCGGAGGTGACGACTTCGAGGTTGTCCAGCCCACGCTCTTTTGCGGTCTTCATAATATACTCCCGCTGGGAGTTGGAATTGGACACGGAACGGATGCGGGACTGGGGGAAGTTCTTTGCCATCCACAAAGAGAGGGAGCCCCAGCCACAGCCAAGCTCAAGCACATCCTGCCCATCCTGTAAATCGGCCCGTTGACAGGTGAGCTCCAGAGCGCGGTCCTCGGCCTGATCGAGCCCACGTGTGCCTGGTTCGTAGCAGCAACAACTGTACTTTAAATTTTTACCCAGTACCAAGTGGTAAAACTCGGCCGGTACTTCATAGTGTTGTTCGTTGGCCTTATCGGTTTCCACGGCCAGGGCGGATTGATCAACCTTAAGCAAATATTCCTCCGCCAGTTCGGCATTGGCCTCGCAATCATCCACCCGGCACTGGGCGAGGCGCTTTTTGCAAAGGTTGCGTATGCCCGCACGGATGAGGAATTCGGGCATCAGGCCGCGTTCGCTTATTTGAATGAAGGTATCGACCAGGCTCATAAATGGGTGTCCGGTTTCTTGGGAAACCGGGGAAAAAAGGAGGGGGTGGATTGAACATAAGAGCGGTAGGCATCGCCACTGGCTTCCAGTTTGCGTGCTTCCACAAAGGGAATCCCGGTGATACGGGTGAGAAAGAGATAGAGAGTCGGGGGAATGAGGAGCAGCCAGCCTGCACCCGGGCAGTTCATCCCAAGGAGGAGGTAGCCCAGCCAGAGGACCCATTCAAAAAAGTAGTTGGGGTGGCGGGAGTATCGCCAAAGCCCGGAGGTGCAGACCTCTCCGCGGGTACGCCCAGGGGCATTTTTAAAAATGCGCAACTGCTTGTCTGCCAGACTGACTCCGGTAAATCCGAGAATCCAGATGAAGAGGCCGAGCTGGTCAACCGGGCCAAGTTCG
This sequence comes from Opitutales bacterium, assembly GCA_038152995.1. Lineage (GTDB taxonomy): Bacteria > Verrucomicrobiota > Verrucomicrobiia > Opitutales > Seribacteraceae > Chordibacter. The sequence continues at coordinate 16,967 of JAYOXT010000013.1, read as the reverse complement.
GACGGATTACGGGCAAGAATAAGAAAGGGGCTGGCAAACAAAACGATCCAGAATGCCTGCACCTGAAAGAAAAGAAAAAATCCGAGATTCGCCCGTTTGCCGAGGTATTCCCGCAGGTAGGCATAGCGGGCATCCTCCGGTTTTTTCCAGCAGCGACGGAGCAGGTGTGTGCCTAACCGGGCGGACCATACGCCAAGCAGCCCAAGCAATAGGGCAAAGCGGGAGAGGTGGCACTCATCCTGTAAAAGGTAGATGTAGATCACCCCGAGCACACCCACCCCATAGGCCCAGAGCACATCCACATAGGAAGTATTGCGGATAGCGAGGGCAACCAGCCAGCCAAGAAACATCACCACCGATGCTCCTGCCTGTCCGTAGAGGAGGAGGTCCAGGCTACTCATCGCCCGATATTTTGGTACCTCAAGTGGAGTTGACGAAGGACCAATCCGGCCATTGCCCATTCAAATGCAATCGCCAGGGAAGAGAAATGCACGGTGGTAAAGGCGAGCCGGTCCAGCTGCCAGCCCGAAAAATAGGCGATCAATCCACCCAAGGAAAATCCAATCAGGCAACGGGCCTGGCTAAGCAGAAACCAGGAAAAAAGAGGGCGGACCATCAGCCCAAAATTGGCCCAGAGGAAAATCATCCACAGGGGGGCACCACCCACCGTAGGGTCAGCATAGAAAGCGAGCAGGTCGAGGCGTACGAGCAGGGAGTCTCCCACCATGCCTAGGGCAGTCGAGGCGAGAAGGAACGGGAAGGCCGGGCGGAAACGTTGGGTCGTAATAATGCGGCCAAGCACGAGGAAAAAACTGAGCAGGGGAACCCAGAAAGGGTAGGCGGATGCTGAGCCAAGCACGCACCCAAACCAGGCAATTTGAAAGACCACCAGGTCGATGAGAAATTGTTTACGATCGTTATTCATGGGGAAAGCCTTTGCCTACTTTGCATCCGGGTTTGGTGAGGAGCAGATGAATGTCTCCGGTGTATCCTTCCTCAAACCCAGCCTCGCAGTAGCAAAGGTAATAGATCCATGCCCGACGGAAGGCATCATCATAACCGAGCGACTTGATGGACTCCTCGTTTTCCAGAAAGCGAAGGCGCCACTCCCTCAGGGTGCGGGCGTAATGATATCCGATGTCATGAACACCAGTGGGGCGGAGGTCGGACTTCTTGGCCACCGCTGAGGTCATCGCCGAGATCGAGGGCACACAACTGCCAGGGAAAACACGGGTGCGTATGTAGTCCACTTCTTTTAAATACTGCTCGTAGCGGTGGTCGGGCATGGTAATTGCCTGAACCAGGGCCGCTCCATCGGGACGAAGAAGGTCGGAAATTTTAGAAAAGTAAGTGGGCAAATATTCGTGCCCCACCGCCTCGATCATTTCAATGGATACGATCCGATCATAGGACCCGCTGAGGGTACGGTAGTCGTCCATCAGCAGGTTTGCCCGGTCGGCATGGCCGGACCCGTCGATCACCTTGCGGGCATAGCTATGTTGCTCTTTGGAAATGGTGGTGCCTGTCCAGATCGAACCGGTGGTATCGAGCAGACGCTTGGCAAATCCTCCCCACCCGCATCCAATTTCCAAAACGGTTTGCCCCTCCTTGATATCGAGCTGTTCGATGATACGATCGTACTTGGCAAGAGAGGCTTCTTCCAAAGTGGTTTCTTCGGTGGCGAAGATACCGCAGGAATAAGTCATTGTCGGGTCAAGCATGAGCTCATAAAAGTCGTTACCCAAGTCGTAGTGCAGGGCGATGTTGCGCCGGCTTCCCTTGACTGTATTTTTCTGTCCGAGCAAATAGCCCCAGCGGGCAACCTGGTTGAGCAGGGCGGCCCAGCCTCCCTCCATATTGTCTATCACCTCAAGGTTTTGCAGGAAGAGGCGAAAGAAGCCCACGAGGTCATCGGTCTGCCAGTCGCCTGCGGCATAACTATCTGCCACACCAAGAGAGCCGCCGAGGCAGGCTTTGCGGAAAAAGGCAGGGTTAGTCACATCGAATTCGATGGGCGCTTGGTCATCGCAGGATCCAAATCGATACTCCTTACCAAGATGACGCATGACTAGGGACCCAGTCTTGAGCTTTTGTAACTGCCGGATGAGCAAAGACTCAAAAAAGCCAGCCTTCCGCATCGGCGAACCGGCGGAGGGAGTACTTTCGGGGGTAAAGTTTGCCTTCATGCGATTAGGTGGGATTCTCCAAGTTTTTCGGGTGAGAGAAAAAAGGGCAACCCTTGAGTCGCAAAAGCAGGGCGTTCCAGTAAATGGCCCGGGTGACATTGAGGGTCATAAAGGGGAAGCGAATCAAGGCCCAGGCGAGGTTTTTCGAATCGATCGGCCGCCTTTGCATTTTCAGGTGGGCGGTGAAAAAGAGCTCCCCCTTTTCACGGAGGATCATATCGACCTGAAAATTTTCTGTGGGCTGGCGGAAGCGCCAGTCATATTCCACATCCATTCCGATAAAGGGAGATACATGAAACTCTTTGTGAAACTCATGATCGGAGCGGGCCTCTTTATTTCCGATCTTCCATTCAAGGCACTTGGCATAGCGCTCCCCCCAGGGGGTATTGGTGATCTCGGCCATCAGGGCGACCGGTTGGGTCTTTTCCTGGTTCCATAAAAAATAAAAGCTCACCGGGTTAAAACAGTATCCGAAGGTGCGCAGATGGGTGATGATGGATACGGGTCCCTTGCATTCTCTGTCCAATTGTTCGGACATGGTTTCCCGGACTGCGTTGGAGAGATCGTCCACTTCTGGTCGGTGATAATCCGACTGCACGAACGACCCAAGGTTGGAACGATTGACCGACCAAAACCAGCGGTTCTTAAAGACCTGATCGATCTCATCCAGAAAGAGATGAGCCATGTAGACCTGGTACTTCAGATCGTGCTTTTTGGGAGATTTGCGGTGATGGCTGACTTCGCCAAAGTAAAGGGCACTCTTCATTCCAGTTCCTTGCCGAACGATTGGCAGACCCCCAAGGCACTGCTCAGTCCGTCCTCATGAAATCCATATCCCCAGTAAGCCCCACAAAGGGAGATGCCCCGGCGTTGGATAAAGGAGGCGTGCATGCCCTGGGCAGATTTGCGGCCGGGATGGTAGGTGGGGTGTTCGAAAGAATATTCCCCATGTCTGCGGGCGGGATCGACCGATGAGCCCTGGTTGAGGGATACGCAGAAAGGTTCGAGGGTGGGCAGGCTTTGTAAAATATTCATGTCGTAAGTGACCACGGCATGATCCTTCTTTTCCTTCGTTAGGTAAGCATTCCAGCTTGCCCGGGCAGACCGGCGGCGGGGAAGCAGGCGGTCGTCCGAATGCAAAGTCACCTGATTTTTCTCGTATGGAAACTTTTCCAGTAGATCAATTTCCTCACGCTCCGCACCATCCAGTAATTGGAGAGACTGGTCGGCATGGCAGGCAAGAATGACCTGATCAAAGTTTTGTTCGCTGCCGTCGGGCAAGGTGAGGGTGACACCATTTTCTGTCCGTCGGACGGATCGGATGGGTGTGTTTAGTTTGATTTGCTTACCTAGCCCTTCGACGATTTTGTCGACGTAAGTACGGGAACCTCCCTTGAGCACCCTCCATACCGGGCGGTTGTAGGCCTGAAGCATATTATGATTGGCCAGGAAATCGGTGAGGAATTCCATTGGGAAGGTGGAAAACCGCTCAACCGAACAGGACCATAGGGCGGAGCCGAGGGGTAGGAGAAAAGCCTCGATAAATCGGTCACCCAATTTGTGTTGGGCAAGAAATTCACCCACGGTAAGGGATCCGGAATCTTCCTTTTGGGCAAGTTTGTGAAAGCGTAAAATGTCTCGCACCATCCCCCAGTGCTTGGGGTCGGTCAGGTTTTTTATTCCGCCAAAAAGGCCAAGAATGGATTCTCCGCTGTATTCAATACCTGTCTTTTCCGAGCGTACGGAAAAACCCATCCGCGTGGGTTGGGATTCCACACCGAGCAACTGGAGCAGTCGAACAAAGTTGGGATAGTTTTGCTCATTAAATACAATAAATCCTGTATCCACCCGGTAATCCCCCGTCCGTCCGGCTACATCGATGGTGTTTACATGTCCGCCAGGTTTATGGGACGCTTCAAAGAGAGTAATCTCATGGATGGACTTGAGTAGGTGAGCACATCCCAAGCCGGATATCCCTGATCCAATGATAGCTATTTTCATGGCACCCGTAGGACAACGGTACGCCAGGCACTCAGTCGATTGCCTTGTTTTTCACCCAGGCTGGTACGGGGCGTAGTTCGCTTACCAACCCAAAGATAGAGAGAAGTTTGAGCCCGTAATAAGTCGGATCGAATTCCCATGGGGTAAAACCCTGCCGGGCGGAGCCAGGGAAAAAGTGGTGGTTATTGTGCCAACCCTCCCCAAAGGTGATGATCGAAACAAACCAATTGTTTCGGCTTTCGTCTCCTGTGTCGTACTTTTTTTTACCGAACATGTGAGTCAGAGAGTTAACCGAAAATGTAGCATGGTAGAGGAGTACGGTGGGCAGGAAAAAACCCCAGGCAAGCATGCTCAAACCATTCATTCCTGACCAGGCTTGAAAAACCGCCCATTCCCCCAGAAAGTAGCAACCCGCAGCAAGGGCGACAACGGCAATCCAGTCGTAGCGGTTGATAAAGCGGAGTTCCTTAAATTTTACCCAGTCCGGAATTTCCTTGAGGAAGGTGGGCAGGGCATAATCTGTCATGAACCAAAGAGTATGACTCCAAAGGAAATTTTTGTGATGTGGAGAGTGGGAGTCTTTGTCGGTATCAGAGTGCCTGTGGTGCATGCGGTGGTGGGCGGCCCACCATAGAGGGCCACGCTGCCCCGATGCACAGGCGATAAAAGCACCGATAAATTGAAAAATCCTAGATGTCCTAAAGGTGCGGTGTGAAAAATAGCGGTGGTAAAATGCAGTGATCGCAAACATCCGGGCAGCGTAGGAAAGTACGAGCACGAGCAGGCAGGGCCATGCGAAGGGAGTAAAGAAGACCATTAGGGCACCCAAATGAATCAGAATGTAGGGAACACAACGAAACCATTCCACCTTGTCTTGGGAGTGATCTGGTTCGTTGTGGGTCTCCGGTGGAGGGCAGACCCACTTGGAAAGGGAAGATATCATGAATTACGCAGCATTGTCCAAGATGAGAGAGAGTTGTAAAGGACTCATCTTGGTTTTGCCACGTAATTCGATTCCGACCAATTTGTCGAGATTCCGAAAATCAAGCTTTCCATTGTTCATCACCACCGCCCGGAGTTTTCTTAATCCGAGAGATTCAAGCTGACGTACCCGCTCCCCGGAAACATTTAATATTTCAGCGATGTCATCCAATTTCATGGACTCTTTTTCTTTGGTTAAACCAAAACGCATACTGAGCACTTTTCGCTCTCTTTTGTCCAAAAATCCGAGAGCAACCCGAATGTCATCGGCTAAGGAACCCGTTTCACGATAGGAATTCTGTGTTTCAGATTCGTCTGACATCATATCGATTAAGGAGTGGTCGGAGTCATCCGAAAATGGCTCGTCCAAAGACATGGTGCTTGCAGGGGCATGCTTAACCCGACCAGAAAGATTGCGTCGGTCATCTAGGGCATCCTTTACCTCCTCATCGGTAGGCTCACGTCCAAGAGAGATCTGTAATTCAGTTCGTAGATTGTTTTCTTTCCGCTTTCCTTGAGAAACATCATGAGGAATGGAAACCGCCTCGGCCATTTTGCTGACAAAGCGCTGGATGCGTTGACGGATCCACCATGCGGCATAGGTGCTCAACTTGATGCCTCGGGTATGATCAAATTTCTCGATAGCAATCACTAACCCATGGATACCCTCAGCCATCACATCCTCCATGGGTACATTAACCTGGCGGAATTTGAGTGCGATGGAAGCAACGAGGCGGATATGACGTTCTACCAATTCTTGCTTAGCAGAAGCAGAACCTTGGTGAAGTTTTTCAAATAAGTCCGAGTACTCATCCTTGGTGGGGGGAGCCATGCGTGAACGATCAGTTATAAAACGACCAATGGGATCAGTCGAATCATTCGTTTGCTTGAAGCTGTAAGGTGCCATAACAATTCATAGAACGATGGTTGTTTCTTTTAGGATCATGCGGATTGAAAATTATCTTTTTTTTACAAAAGAGAAAAAATCCCGGTGTTTTTTACGGAGGGCAAACCGAGAGCGATGAAAGAACCTTTGGTCCTTCGCCCGGAAGGTCTCTACTGTGAAGCCGGAGATTTTTACATTGATCCTCGCGGACGGGTCGATCGGGCCCTCGTCACCCATGCCCACAGCGATCATGCCCGCCCTGGCCATGCTGACTATCTGGTTTCTCACCCCTGTCTGCCCTTAATTAAACTGAGGTTGGGAGCGGACATTTCTGTAGAGGGTATACCGTTTGGAGAAAGACGAAAAATTGGGGATGCGGTGGTATCATTTCATCCAGCCGGCCATATTTTGGGATCCTCCCAGATCCGGGTGGAGGTGGGCGGACGGGTCTGGGTGGTGAGCGGAGACTACAAGCCCCAGCCAGACCGCAGCTGTGAAGCATTCGAGTTAGTAAAGTGTGATGTCTTCGTCAGTGAGTGCACTTTTGGTTTGCCGGTTTATCGCTGGGAGCCGGAGGAAGTCATCCACCAGCAGATCAATCAATGGTGGAGGGAAAACGCAGAGGCTGGGCGACCCTCCATGCTCTTTGCCTACTCTTTAGGTAAAGCCCAGCGGGTGCTGGCCGGGCTCGATTCTTCGATCGGGCCGATTTTTGCCCATCGGGCGGTTCATCCCTTCCTGCCGGTCTACCGGGAAAGTGGAGTGTCTTTACCCGATGTAAAAAAGCCGAAAGAAGGCGATGGAGACTGGGCGGGTTCCATCATCGTTGCTCCACCCGCGGTGGAGGATGCCGGGTGGACCCGCCGGTTCAAGGGGGCGAGACGTGCCTTTGCTTCCGGATGGATGGCGGTACGGGGTGCCCGAAGGCGGAGAAATCTCGACCGCGGGTTTGTTCTTTCCGATCATGCAGACTGGGCGGGACTGCTCCAGGTGATTGAAGGCACGGGAGCGGAGATGATTAAACTGACCCATGGGGATGGCGACCCACTGGCCCGCTATTTGCAGGAGCGCGGAGTGCAGGCGTCCATGCTAGAGGGAGCGGGGATGCGAACGGCTGAGGAGTAAGGAGAGATGCTGGGATTTTCAGAACTCTTTCATGATCTCGATGGGATGACCAAGACCGGGGATCGTATCGACCGGATGATTGCTTATTTTAAGACTGCAGATCCCGAGGACTCCGGCTGGGCGAGCTGGTTTCTCGCGGGCAATCGCATTAAGGGAGCTGTGCGCACCGGAGATCTGCGTCAGTGGGCATCCGCTAAGTCGGGCTGGCCCATCTGGTTGATCGAGGAGTCCTACGAGCGGGTGGGTGACCTCGCCGAGACCCTTTCCCTATTAATCGTGGGCAACTTAGAGGCGAAACCTCTCTCTCTGGCCGAGGTGGTCGAGCAGATGCTGCTTCCTTTGGTTTCGGCAGATGGAATGGAAAAAGCGGAGCAGGTGCGGCAGGCATGGGAGCACTTGCGCCCGATGGACCTACTCCCCTTTCATAAATTACTGACCGGTGGGTTTCGGGTGGGGGTATCCAAGGGAAACCTCTGCAAGGCACTTGCGGAAGTGGGGGGTGTACAGCCAGCCGTGATCGCCCAGCGTATGTCCGGGGAGTGGAATCCACGCACCCGGCCTTTTTCTGAAATCATTGGTGAGCCAGGCAATCAGGACAGTACCTATCTCCCTTTTCCCTTTTGCCTCGCCAGTCCGTTGCAGGTGGAGCCCGCTGAGATTGGACAGGCAGACCAGTGGTGGGCGGAGTGGAAGTGGGACGGTATCCGTTGCCAGTTACTCAACTCAGAGCAAGGGGGGATGATCTGGACTCGCGGGGATGAATCCGCCGGGGAGTCCTTTCCTGAACTGCTTGATCTTTGCCCCCACCTGCCCAGTGGAACGACTTTAGATGGGGAAATTCTGGCCTGGGGGGCGGAGGGTCTGCGTTCCTTCAGCCGTTTGCAAAAGCGCCTCGGCCGAAAGGCTCCTGGCCCCTCCCTTTTAAAAAAGGAACCGGTCCGCTTTATGGCCTATGATTTGTTGCGTCTGGGTGGGGGGGATCTCCGGGCTCTCCCCTTCGTCAAGCGGCGGAAAAAACTGGAGGAATTGATCCGGGGACTACCTGATGGATTTCCGGTCGAGCTCTCCCTACGGGTGGAGGGAAAAAGCTGGGAGGACTTGACCCGGATGCGGGAGGAGTCCCGGGACCGTGGAGTGGAAGGATTGATGCTCAAGCGGTTGGACTCGGTCTATTCCTCCGGGCGAGTCAAGGGAGACTGGTACAAGTGGAAGGTCGATCCCTTTGTCGCTGATATGGTGGTGGTCGGTGCCCAGATGGGGCATGGCAAGCGATCCAATCTTTATTCCGATTATACCCTGGCGGTGCTCGATGCTCACGGAGAACTGGTCACCGTGGCCAAGGCCTATTCCGGTTTGTCAGATGAGGAGCTCAAGGAAGTCGACCGGTTTGTCCGAAAAAATATCACCGGCAAGTTTGGTCCGGTCCGATCAGTTAAGCCGGAGATCGTGTTTGAGGTCGCTTTTGAGGGTGCCCGGGCATCGGGTAGGCACAAGTCGGGCGTGGCCCTGCGATTTCCCCGTATTCAAAGCTGGCGTAAGGATAAAACACCGGCCGAGGTGGATACCCTGAACAGCCTGCTGGGGTATGCCCGGATGGGTGAGGCGAAAAGGGGAGACGGTCCTAGGATGGACGACGCAGGGAATCTGCTGCTTTTCTAATTTCGGAAAGCTTGTCCTCGGACAGACGGGCGAGGTTACGCATCTGCATGGACAGGCGCTGGTTGCTGGCCAGTCGGTCCCGGTGGCGGTCGAGAAAGTCCCAGTACAGGGTGGTGAAGGGACAGGCGTTGGGGCCAATTGATTCCTTGGGTTTGAATTGGCAGGACTTGCAGTAGTTGCTCATCCGGTCGATGTAGGCACCGGTGGCGGAGTAGGGTTTGGAGGCCATGATCCCCCCGTCGGCAAATTGGGACATTCCCACCACATTTGGAGTCGTTACCCAATCGACGGCATCGACATAGTTGGCAAGAAACCAGTCGTTGATTTCTCCCGGTCTCACCCCATGAAGCAAAGAGTACAAACCAATGACCATCAGTCTTTGGATGTGGTGCCCATATCCAGTGTCGAGTACCTGGGTGAGGCAGGACTGCATACAGGCCATCTCGGTCTTTCCCGTCCAAAAGAAATCGGGCAGGGGACGGTCGGCCTCAAGGAAATTGAGGTCACGGTATTCAGGCATGCGTAAATGATAAATGCCCCGGACATATTCCCTCCATCCAAGGATTTGGCGGATAAACCCCTCCGTCGCGGGCAAGGGAGCCTCGCCTTGCAGGTAAGCTTGTTCCGCAGCCCGGATCGCTTTCCTGGGATCGAGCAACCGCAGGTTGATCGGGGATCCAAGCAGGGAGTGGAAGAGAGTGTACTCATCCGTCCACATCGCATCCTGATAGCGTCCAAAGGTGGGTAAACACTCCTGGATAAATTGATCGAGTGCTTCATCGGCCTGCTCGGGGGTGACCGGCCAGATGAACTGGGAGAGATCACCGGGGTGATCTGCAAAGCGTCGGTCTACCAGTTCGATCACTTCCCGGGTAACCTCGTCGGGCGGGCAGCCCCGGGTCTTGGGTGCGTTGGGTGGGCCCTGCTTGCCAAAGCTCTCCCGGTTGTCCTTATCAAAGTTCCAGGCACCCCCGACCGGGTCCTTTCCATCCATCAATACATCGTGTTTGCGGCGCATTTCCCGGTAGAAAAATTCCATCCGTAAGGATTTTCTGCCGCGGGCATGGTCCTCAAATTCTTGCTGCGAGCAAAGAAAATGCTCGTCCTCCCGGACTTCGAATGCGACTCCTGCATCCCGGCATACCTCAGCAAGGGCTTGTTCGACCCGGTGATCTCCGGGTCGAACCACGCTGACGATTTCTGGCTTAAGCTGGGCAAGGTCCTGGGCGAGCCTCCCGCCCAGAGTTGAATCCCCATCGGGTAACTCGTGGTAGAGCAGAGGGATCTTCTCTTTTTGCAAGTGATTGCGGAAGTGTCGCATCGCGGCAAGGAAGCAGACGATGCGGTGCTTATTGGATCGAACATGAGTGGACTCCTCACTGGCTTCCGCCATCCAGAAAAGATCGCTCTCCGGGTCAAAGTCCACGGGCACAAAGCGCTCGTAATCGAGCTGGTCTCCCAGCACCAGCAACAAGCGGCGGGGAGAAGAAAGGGAAATGGATGCCATTGGGGCAGGTACTAGCTAGACCTGTTTCAGGGTAGCGAGGGCAGCGAGGGCACGGGCTCTTGCTTCGGAGTGGTCCACGCAAGGGTCCGGGTAATTCTCTCCCAGGCTTACACCAGACTCTGCAAGCACAGAGGATGGGGCCATCCACGGACCGAAGACAAATTTCTTCGGAACCTTTTCCAGTTCCGGGATCCAACGCCTGGCATATTCTCCACGGGCATCGAATTTATCACCCTGAGTGATGGGGTTGAAGATACGGAAGTAGGGAGCGGCATCGGCCCCGCACCCGGCTGCCCATTGCCAGCCCTGGGTATTACTGGCAAGATCGGCATCGACCAGGGTGTCCCAAAACCAGCGGGCCCCTTCCTGCCAGGGAAGGAGCAGGTGCTTGACCAAAAAAGAAGCGACGACCATCCTTACCCGGTTGTGCATCCATCCGGTCTCGTAGAGCTGGCGCATGCCTGCATCGACCATGGGGTAACCGGTCTTGCCGAACTGCCAGCGGCGGAGGTTGTCCGGATCATCCAGCCAGGGAAAGTTTGCGTACTTTGGACGCAGGGGCTTATCGGGAATATTGGGGAAGTGGTAAAGTAAATGGTAAGAAAATTCCCGCCATCCAATCTCCACCAAAAATTTATTTTCTCCCCGGTGGCTGCCCTCAGTCTCGGCTTGCAGTACGGCCTGGCAGATTTGGCGGGGGCTGACCTGCCCCCAGGCAAGGTAGGGGGACAGACGGGAGGTGCCATCGACCGATGGATGGTTGCGACGGGTGGCGTAGGAATGTGTGACCTCTTCGACCGTTCGCTCGATCTGGCGGTGAGCTGCGTCTTCGGATACTTCCCAGTGATCGCCCAGTTTGTTGTGCCAAGGGTGCTCGGGTAAAAGACCGAGACCTTCGAGGGAGGATCCAGCGGATAATCCCTGAGCGAAAGTGAGCTGGTTGACGGAGTATCCGGCGGCTTCCCGGTAGATGATGGGGCGGGATTTCCGCCAGTAGGGAGTGAATACCTGGAATGGCTTACCGGTTCCGTTCTTGGTCTCCCAGGGTTCCTGGAGCAGGGAGGAGTTGAAGGACTCGGTATTAATTCCCTGTTGGTCGCAGGCTTCCTCCACTGCTTCCTGAGTGGCGATACCTGCCGGGTCGTAGCACCGGCCATAAAAGACTTGGTCTGCTTGGTGACCCTGGGCAAGTTCGGGCAGTATCTGAGCCGCTTTGCCCCGTGCGAGAATGAGGGTGCCACCAAGCTTGGCAATGGAAGCACCCAGGCTGGCGAGCGAGTGGTGCAACCACCAGCGGGATGCCGCACCGGGCGACCAATTGCCCCCTTCCTCCTCGTCCCAGATAAAAACGGGAATGATTTCCTTGTTTGCCTGAAGGGCGGCCTCCAAGCCGGGATGGTCAGCGAGGCGTAAATCTTTACGGAACCAAATAATGGCCCGTTGGCCGGGCTGGGAAGAAGAGTTGGCGATCATTACCCTACTTTGACTCGTGACATCCCCCCGTCAACCTTGAGAATTTGTCCAGTGATGGAGGCTGCACCGCTGGAGTGCAGAAAAAGGGCGGTGGCCGCCGCTTCCTCGACCGCAGGCAATTTTTTTAACGGGTGGCGGCCTTCGATCATGGGGATCATTTTTTCTCCGCCGACCATGGACAGTCCCATCTCTGTGGGTGTAAGGGTGGGAGCGACCAGATTGACCCGTACCTTGGGGGCGAGTTCAGCGGCGAGAGCGATACCAAATCCTTCCAGTCCCGACTTGGCCGCGGAGATGGCACAGTGGTTGGGTAGCCCAGTCCGGGCGGCGACGGATGAAAAAAGAACGATCGATCCGTAAAGCTTGGGGAGCAGGGCCTGGATCAGAGTGAAGGCATGAAGCACATTGGTTTGGTAAGCATCGAGCATCTGTTCGGGGCGGAGCCGTTTGAGCGGACCAAGCACCACCTTGCCCGGGCAAAAGGTGAGGGCATCGATCTGCTCGGGTAATGGATCGGCAAAGGAGGCGGGGTCGGAAACATCTCCGGTGATCCACTGGCAACCGGTGGGCATGGAAGCTGGCGGAGTGCGTGAAAGAGCATAGACTTGGTGTCCGGCCGCAATGGACTGATCGACCAGTGCCCGGCCGATACCACGGGATGCTCCGGCGATCAGATGAGTGAAAGGGGTGGATTGACTGTTTGTTTCCATCCAAATGAAACGATTGTTTGATTCTTTTAGATCATCTTTTTTACATCAACAGCTTGCTCTTTTTGAATTCCGTTACATATTTCAAAAAGTAAAAATATGACGAACCAAGGAGGAAGAAGAGAAGGAGCAGGCAGACCCCGTGGGAGCAACCAGTATGGGGAGCCCACCCGGCCGGTGCGCCTGCCAGTCAGCCAGATCGAGCGGGTTTTGCGCTTCGTACGGGAACGTGAGCACGAACTGCCTCTCTATGCCTGTGGAGTATCCGCAGGATTTCCTTCCCCGGCGGACGACTATGCGGAGGGGGCACTGGATTTAAATGCTCACCTCGTTCGCCAGCCTGCCGCCACTTTTTTTGCCCGGGCCCGTGGAGATTCCATGATCGGGGCGGGCATACATGATGGGGACCTCCTGGTGGTCGACCGCAGCCTGACGGCGGAGGATGGAAAAGTCGTGGTGGTGTCGATCAATGGGGAACTGACGGTCAAAAGAATGCGCCGAGAAAAGGGCATCACCTGGCTCGTTCCGGAAAACCCCGACTACCCCCCCATACGATTTCAGGAACAGGATGAAGCCCATCTTTGGGGAGTGGTCACCAATGTGATCCATTCTCTATGATTGCCCTGGCGGACTGCAATAATTTTTATGTCTCCTGCGAGCGGGTCTTTCGTCCGCAGTTGCAGAGCCGCCCGGTTATCGTACTTTCCAATAACGACGGATGTGCCGTGGCCCGCTCCAATGAGGCCAAGGAAATCGGGGTGCCGATGGGTGCACCTTACCACCAGATCAAAAGCCTTTGCCAGCGAAACGGTGTACAGGTCTTTTCTTCCAATTATGAATTGTATGGGGATATGTCCGGACGGGTGGTTTCTGTCCTTCGTCGTTTTGCCCCGGAACTCGAGGTCTATTCTATCGACGAGTCCTTCCTCAATTTTACCGGGCTAACAGACCCTCTTGAGCTTTCGGTGCGGATGCGTCGCACTGTGGGGCAGTGGACCGGTATACCTATCTCCGTCGGCCTGGGCCCGACCAAGACCCTGGCCAAGCTCGCCAACCGCCTGGCGAAGAAAACGGGCAGCGGGTGTATGCAGGTGGAGGCGGGCGATCTTGATGTCCTTGGCCAGGTGGCGATCGAGGATATCTGGGGGGTAGGGAAGAGGCTTGCCGTTCGCTTGCGAAGAGTGGGGGGCCTCACCGCTCGGAGCTTTCTCAAGGTTGCGCCCTCGGTGGTCCGTTCGATTGGTGGGGTTACCCTAGAGCGCACCTGGCGGGAGTTACAGGGTACGCCCTGTCTCGATATGGAAGAATTGCCCCCGGCCCGCAAAAATACCTGTTGTTCCCGGTCCTTTGGTAAGCCAGTCACCGGACTGGTGGAGCTGGAAGAAGCGGTGGCGAACTATGCAGTACGGGCGATCCGCAAAGTGCGGTCCGAAGGTTCCTTGGCCTGTGGCATTCAGGTGTTTGTCATGACCAACCGCTTTCGCGAGGACCAACCCCAGTACTCCAATGCCCGGGCCCTTTCCCTGGATGAGCCCACGGATGATCCCATTCGGGTGATTCGGCGGGCCAAGGAGTTGTTGCGTTCGATTTACCGCCCCGGATATTCCTACAAAAAAGCCGGCGTTCTCTTGTTGGATCTTGTATCCTCGCATTCCCGGCAGGGCTTGTTGTTTGAGGAATTTGGGGACGATCGTACCCGTGGGTTTGTCGATGCGGTCGAGGAAGTGGCCGCCCGTTATGGCTCTGGTGGTGGATTTTGGGCGGCTCAGGGAATCGACCATTCCTGGCGGATGCGCCGGGAAATGCGCACTCCCCGCTACACTACAAATTGGTCGGAAATCCCAGAGTTCGGGTAAAGGAGGGTTGAGAGTCCTTACTTTCCCCAGTCGAAACAGGTGATTTCTTCGCCGTTACGGGCGATCAAATATCCATTAACTAGGGCGGGTCCGTTCCAGCATCGGGCATCGCTGAGCAGAGGGGCGGAAAAGACTTCGCGGAAATTTTCCGGGTTGGCATCGACCACGCTGAGTACGCCGGTGTTCCCCAGGATGATCAATTGTTGACTGCAAACGAGGATGCGCCCATAGCCGTATTTTTTCCCGCGCCACTTTAAGTGGCCGGTGCCTGCCTCCAAGCAGACGAGCAGGTTTTCACTGAATCCATACAGGTATCCGTCCTTGAGCACGGGGTTGGAGAATTTTGCCTTCAGATCCTTGGATGTCCACTGTGACTCAAGCAGGTAGGCACCGGTTTCGGGTGCCCGGGAGAGGGCGATGCATTCCGCACCCTTACCGTAGCCTGCTGCCAGTAGGAAGGAATTACCAGATAGAGCGATGGGCTGAACAATCTGGGCATTGTTTAAAAAGATTTTCCATGGGTGCTCCCATCGGGTCATGCCGGTGTGTGGATCGAGGGAGACGATCTTTCCGGTAACCGCCGTAATTAAGTGATCCTCCCCGAGAAGAGTGAGAATGGAGGGAGAAAGGTAGACTCCTCGGCCGGACAGTTGGGACTGCCAAAGCAATTCTCCGGATTGGGCGGAGTAGGACTTAACCGCCCCACTTTCACCACCGGGGTTTACGATTACCTGGTTTTTCCAGATCAGGGGAGAGGCGGAAATTCCCCACTCCGGAAAATCGTATCCCTCCTCAATGACTGTAGTTTTCCAAATCGTTCTTCCATCGTCGGGATCGACACAGGCAAGCACGCCGTTGGAGAAAAGAGAGTAGATCTTGCTGTTGGCTAGGGTGGGGGTGGAGCGCGGGCCTACCCCGCTCATCATATCGTCCCAGCGGGTGGTTTCGCTCACCTCCCAAAGATCGCTGCCGTCGCTCAGGTGGCGGGCAGTGAGGCATTCACGATCGCCTTTTTGTTCAAGGGTGATGACCTGCTGGCCGTGGGTGATGATGGAGGAGTGACCGCCACCGCAGGCCATTTTCCATCGCGTTGTGGGCAGTTCGGAGAAGGGTTGGTGATCAGTTGGGTGCGGAACATGGCCATCCCTTTTGGGTCCGCGGAACTGCGACCAGTCACCAGTAATTTTTCTCAGGGGCTCTACTTGAGCGGAAGAGCTTTCGTGAACTCCAGCGGACGAAGCCAGACCGATATGAGGAACCATGCCCCCACGCCACTCCATTTGCACGCAGGCGGAAAGGGAGAGAACCAGACTGCTTGCGACTGCCCGTAAAAAGAAAGGCACCGAGGAAGAAAGAAGTTGAAAAAGGGGCTTAGCCGGCGAGGGCGTCTTCGATTGCCTTAATCAGTTTCTTGGAGGAAGGAGAGGTCATGCTGCCGAAACGGTCAATGGGCTGCCCGTCCTTACCGATCAGAATCTTAGTGAAGTTCCACTTTACATTTCCCTTGAGTGGACCGTTCTCTCCGATGATGGATTCGTAGAGCGGGTGACGGTTCTCCCCATTGACCTCGATCTTGGAATACATCGGAAAAGTAACCCCAAACTTGAGCGAACAAAACTCTTTGATCTCCGCCTCGCTGCCCGGTTCCTGTCCGCCAAACTGGTTGCAGGGAAACCCACATATCACAAAGCCTTGATCCTTGTACTGCTGGTGTAGTTCTTCCAGACCCTTGTATTGGCGGGTGAAACCGCACTTCGATGCCACATTGACGAGTAAGAGCACCTTGCCTTTGTGGGCAGATAGGCTGGTTTTTTCTCCATCGATATCGAGGAGTTCGTGATCATATACAGTGGCTGCGGATGCTGTGCTCATAATGGATACAAGTAGGAGGGGGATGAATTTCATGGGTTTTCGATGGGTTGGTTCGTTTCAGATTCTTGGATGCTCAATCGGATGGGCAAGTGAATTTCCGATCTTTTTAAAAACCAGGGAATGTAGGGGCCGTCCCAGTAGACCACATAGGGAGCGCCCGCGGGTTCGTAGGTTGTCTGCTCATCGATCCATCGGAACAGACGGTCCCGGTTTTCGCGGAAGTTTTCCTCGTCGTAACTGCCCCTTATACCAATGGCGAGCACCTGCATGGGTTCAAGCTTTTTCACGGTGACCGAATCTGTGGTGGGTCTGGATTTATTGGCATCCTTTCCACCGACGAAGAAGCGCATCTTCCCCGGTTCGATCTCCGCTTCCACCGGAGTGGTCATGGAGAGATCATGCTTAGAGATGTAGCGAAAGAGGGTTCGGAAGAGTCCGTTATTTTCGGAAAAATAGGATTGGCCAGCATTTGCTTCCAGGGCGGTGCGGGCAGGGAGTTGCAAAACTTTGATTTCCCCGACCGGGGTTTTTTCATGCATCGCTTCAAATCCCATCAGGTTGAGGGTGAAGAGCAGGAACGGAAGAGCAAAGATAAATTTATTATACACGATTTATAGATCGTCCAAAACATGCCTTTGGATCAATCGCAAAGAGAAGGTTAGCGAATAATTCGAAAGGTCAGGTTGATTCTTGGACCTATTGGTTTGGCGGTTC
>JAYOXT010000012.1:0-60044 GCA_038152995.1 Opitutales bacterium | reverse complement strand
ATCTCAGGGGAATTCTTCCCTGGTTTGCCCGCTGGCTAACGGGGGACCGCGATGCGTACCTCTATCTGGGCACCAGCATATCGAAGTTTCCCGACCGGTCCGGTCTTTGTTATGAGATCGAGCAGGCGGGATTCACTGTGGTTCGCGCCAAAGCCCTTACTTTTTCGATTGTAGCTCTTCACGAAGGGATAAAAAGAGTGAAGTGGAAGGATAGAAATGATTAACTCTGTCCGTTTCTTTTGCTCGTAATTATTTTATAGCGATTGTGCCTGTTTATGGCGTTTCACAGGTGTACAGAAGAGAAGTGTTTAGGCAATGTCTCGGATTTACTTCAATCTTCACTCTTCACCCTTCACTCTTCCTTACTTCGATCTTAAGTTAAGATCGAAGTAAGAGTTTGGCTTGGTCGCATTGCGGCAACTGCTTTTTCTTCGTCCAGTAAATAGTATCCCCCCAGCTCAACTTGTGCTCCTTGGGCATCGTTCAGCTCATTAACGATTTTTTCCTCATTTTCCCGCAGGCTCATAGCGATAGGAGAAAATTCAGCCTGTAGATCTGCATCCACGGATTGTGCGGCGAGAGCTTCCGCCCAGTACAAAGCGAGGTAGAAGTGGCTGCCCCGGTTGTCCAATTCGTTGACCTTGCGGGAGGGGGATTTGTTCTCATCCAAAAATACTCCGATAGCCGAATTGAGCGCATCGGCCAAGACCTGAGCTTTGCTGTTACCTGTCTTATTGGCCAAGTCTTCCAGCGACACTGCGATGGCAAGAAATTCGCCCAGGGAGTCCCACCGAAGATGTCCTTCTTCCACAAATTGCTGAACATGCTTGGGGGCAGACCCTCCCGCACCGGTCTCAAATAGTCCTCCTCCGGCAAGCAGGGGTACAATGGAGAGCATCTTCGCACTGGTGCCAAGCTCAAGGATGGGGAAGAGATCGGTCAAATAATCGCGGAGTACATTGCCAGTGGCAGAGATGGTATCGAGCCCATCCTTACAACGCTGACAGGTGTGGAGCGTGGCCTCGATGGGTGCGAGGATTTGAATATCCAAGCCTTCAGTGTCGAGGGTGGTCAGTTTGGCTTCCACATAGCGGATCAAATTAGCATCGTGCGGACGGTTCTTATCCAACCAAAAGACAACCGGTGTATCGCTGAGGCGTGCCCGGTTTACCGCGAGCTTTACCCAGTCGATAATCGATACCTTTTTGGTCTGGCACATGCGCCAGACATCACCTGTTTCCACCTCATGCTCGATCAGCACACTACCGGTGGGGCCAAGCACACGCACGGTACCATCCGCAGGGATTTCAAAAGTTTTATCGTGGGAGCCATACTCTTCCGCTTTTTTCGCCATCAGTCCGACATTGGCCACGCTTCCCATGGTGGGCACATCAAAGGCTCCATGTTGCTTGCAAAAATCAATCGTTGCCTGGTAGACCCCCGCATAGTTGCGGTCGGGGATGACGGCCTTGGTGTCCTTGGGCTGTCCATCCGGCCCCCACATCTGCCCGGAAGTACGGATCATTGCGGGCATGGATGCATCGATGATCACATCACTGGGTACATGCAGGTTAGTGATTCCTTTGTCGGAATTAACCATGGCGAGGGGTGGGCGCTTCGAGATAATCTCGGCGAGGTCCGTTTCGATGGCAGATTTTTGCTCGGCAGAGAGGGAATCGAGGGCCGAATAAAAAGAGCTTAACCCATTATTGGCATTAAAACCGGCAGATTTGAGCACTTCCCCGTATTTGGATAAAAGGTCGCCCAAGTAAGCGTTTACACAGTGGCCAAAGATGATGGGGTCGGAAACCTTCATCATCGTCGCTTTCATATGCAGGGAGAAAAGCACATTCTCAGCAACCGCCCCATCGAGCTGTTCGGAGAGAAACTGGCTGAGTGCTTTTTTGCTCATCACCGACGCATCAATCACTTCCCCTTCTTCCAAAGCAAGCCCTTCTTTGAGCAGATTTTTTTGCCCATCTTTGCCAAGCAGTTCGATCGATACAGTGGTGGGTTGGGAAAGGAGTAGAGATTTTTCGCTGCCATAAAAATCCCCGTCCGCCATGTGGGCGACATGAGATTTGGAGCTCTTCGACCATGCACCCATGGAGTGCGGGTTTTTCTGGGCATATTCTTTGACCGGTTTGGCCACCCGGCGGTCGGAGTTTCCTTCACGAAGCACGGGGTTGACTGCGGAGCCAAGCACCTTGGCGTAGGTGGCGCGAATTTGTATTTCGTCTTCGGTTTTGGGATCTGCAGGATAGTCAGGCACGGGATAGCCTTTGGCCTGCAATTCTTTGATCGCATCTACCAGTTGAGGGACAGATGCACTGATATTGGGAAGTTTTACAATGTTGGCTTCGGGTTGCTTGGCGAGTTCGCCCAATTCAGCAAGGGCATCGGGAAGCTGTTGCTCGGGGCTTAAGTGCTCCGGGAAATGGGCAAGAATACGACCGGCCAGGGAGATGTCTTTTACCTCGTACTTGATTCCGGCAGAGGATGTGAAAGCTCCCAGAATGGGCAGGAGGGAACGGGTGGCGAGAGCGGGTGCTTCGTCGGTCAGGGTGTAAGCAATGGTAGTCATCGTTTTCGTTAATAAATGTGCAAACGAAATACCATAGCCATGCACCTAGCGGGTGCAACGATCAACTCACTGGGGGAAGAGTGAAGAGTGAAGGGTGAAGGGTGAAAAGTGGAGAGGGAAGAGAAAAAATAGAAGTTAGGGAAATTTACCAATTGTCTGTCTAATTCAAGCTAGATGCAAAGAGGCGTTTAAAGGAGTAGAGCTCATCCTCGTAACTAATATCGGGTACGATCCAAAGGTTGCGGAAGGATACCCCGGTACCCTTGTGGTCCTGAATCATAAGGGGCATCTTACCGTGAGCCTTGTAAGGCCCGCCCACTTCGCCGTAGATCCAGGCATCTTTGTGTATCAGGTGGCCATTATGGTGCACAGTCAGGCGGAGGGGGGCGGCTAGCGATCCATCCTTTTGGAAGACGGGTGCTTTGTAAAGGATATCATAGGACTGCCAGTTGCCGGGTGCCCGGCTGGCATTGACCAGAGGAGGGTGTTGCCCATAGACCGCTCCGCAGGAACCATCAGCAAAGGTGTTGTTCTGAAAGCTGTTCAGAACCTGCAGTTCATAGGCGGACATCAGAAAGATTCCGGAGTTTCCATAGAGTTGGCTCTTGCCTTCGTACTCATCTTCGGTGGCGGGATCGAAACGGAATTCCAGATGAATTCGGGCATCACCAAATTCCTGCTTGGTTGGGTTGTGTCCCTGCCCACGGGGCATCACTCCATTTTGATCAAACTTCCAGTTTGGATTGGTCCATTGCGATGAGTCGAGCATCAGAGCGTTAGCTGGCTTGGCCACTTCGCACTGGTTTTCAGGAAGGGGATCGACCACGGGGGGGAGCGGACGTTTATGATCGTTGCGTGACCAACTGGACCCTACTAAAGACCAGCCCACATTGCGACCTGGCTTGGGCTCTTTGGCCGGGCGCAGTTGGTTGAGGGTGTAGTAGATCGTGTCAAAATCGAGAGGCTCGCCATCGGTGTTTAATTGGGCAGGAAAGTGGATGGCGTAGACCCGGTCAGTTTCGAGGGGCACATCAAAGGTCACCGTCTTACGGTCTTTCGAGAGCTGGTAATTGCTTACCTCCAGTTCCTTCTCATCCACCGGTGGGGAACCGTAGGTGCTGTAATAATGGTAGCCCCATGAGCGGACGGTAGGGGTAATCTTTTTCCCTATCCGCTCGGTAAAGGTGACGGCAAACCCGGTTTCCGTCAGGCTGGTGGAGTGCAGGGCGAAGGGAATCGTTTTCCCATCCCACTCCGCGTACTGAATCGCAGTGCGCTTGCCTCCCTTGCTAAACCACCCACGCCCAACCTGGGCAGACCATAGGCGGCCCTGCGGGTCGAAGGACATTTTGACCGGTCCGCTCTCCAAACCACGCAAAAAGTCGACACACCAACCCTGGTATTCCCCATTTACTTTTTCCACCCCGGAGCGGAAATAATTGGACTGGCGCTGGTCCCCAATAAACATCTGTCCGGTAAAGGGTCCGAATTTTCCTTCCGTGGTATCCCAGATCGGGCTGCCGGGAGAATTGGCAATCACTTCGCGAACGAGCCAGACTGATGGTTTGGTCCGGATTTTATCAAAATCGGACGCGGTTTGGGAGAGTACCTTTTCCTTGGTGTAATCCGCCCGGGCGGGCAGGGAGGCCGGGTGTCCATAAAAATTTCCCTCCCGTACATGGTAGAGCGGGCAGTCCGCCACCCAGTCCCCCTGGTTGTCGGTGATAAAGAGCTCATCCTCTGGGCTCATTCCAATCCCGCAGGGGGAGCGGAATCCGGAAGCGAGTGGTTGGAAGTGCCCGTCTCGGTCGGAGCGGTAGACCCACCCGCGCCAGGGGGCATTGTAAGACATATTGCCCCCGCCGATCCCTTGCGGTTTCCCGTCCGTTACGGTAAATTCCCCGCGAGCACCGAGGTTAAGAGATGCATATTTTCGGCCGAGGGAGTCCATCACTGGACCAAAGTGATATTCATGGTACTCCCCGGATATACCAAACTCATCGGTCACGGTTTCGTAGCGGTCACAGACACCATCCTGGTTCGAATCGACCAGGCGGGTAAGTTCCGGTTTTTGTCCGACATAGTAAGCCTGTTCCTGCTCATCCCAGAGGATGCCATTGGGTTCCATTAAATCCTCGGCAAACTTGGTCCACACATCATCTTTTCTTTCCCAGACCTCTCCCTCCCAGGTGGCGATGGCGAGGGTACCGTCGGGTTTATGGCAGATTCCGAGGACACTGACCGCGCCCCGGGGCAGGGGAACCGTTTCCACCTTGTACCCGTCGGGGATTTGGGCGGTTGCAATGCTGAGGGAGAAGAGGAGGATGAATAAGGTGAAAATTTTCATAAATAGTTTGTCTAAGCAAAGTTACTGCACCGTTATAGAAAAGGAATCGGAGCCATCTGGAGAAACCTTGATCCGTTTTTGGACACCATCCACCAGGGTGGAAATGAAGAGGGAATCTCCTGCAGACTCATAGGATTTGAGGCTGAATTGCTGGCCCTGCAAAACGGTTTGCTGGGCACCGGAGATTTCCTGCCCCTTGGCCACAGACTCGTTTTGGCTACGGCTGTCGAGGGAAGGGGTTTGGTTAACCAGGGCGGACTTCCAGGCTTTAAGTACCTGCCCACTGGCACTGTCGTATGCGACCATCACTTGGTTGGGCAAAAGTACGAGGAGGGTGCGTGGGGGGAGCCCCTCGATCCATTTTCGTACCACTTTGGCTTCCGTTCCCGGGCGAACAATCTTGGGTGTGTTTCCTTCGAGGCTTTTACCGGTGAGCATCCAGGTACCGCCTTCAATCCGTTGCAGACGGGCATAGAATCTCATCGAAAAACTGGTTGGTTCCTCATGCAAAACTTCAAGGTCATACACGCCTTTTTCGAGGTGAAAGTCTTTATTAAAATGAGTGTTCTTTTTTTCCTGATCGTTGGTGTAGTGGATCTCCTCGCCATTTACCCAGATCGAAGTTCTTCCTCCCCCACCGATATTAAAACGATACTTACCAGCCTGTTTGATAAATAGCTTGGACTGGCCACGAAGCACCCCATCAAACATTCGTTTGGTGTAGAGAAAATTTTCCGGAAGAATTTCCTGCGAGCTCGATTCCACCGAATCAAATAATTCCGGGCTTAACCGTTTCCCTTTAAAATAATCCCGGGCATAAAAAGAGCGCAGGGTCTGGCGATTTCCTTCCTGTTTGTCCAAAATAAAATCGGTTACTGCCTGCCGGTCCTCCTCAGAGTAGACATATTCATAAGCAATCATCTCTGTGCCTATAATCCCTTTGCTGATGGAACGCATAATTGCCTCAGAAGTGTCCCCATGCTTCCAGTAAGCATCAACCAGACTGGGTCCGATCCCTCCATCGAGATTGGGTCCGTGGCAGGTCACACAGATCTGCGAGTATATCTCCTGACCACGCTGCAGGGAGGCGTGCCCAGAAAAAGCAAAAAGGCAAAGTAAGAAACTGGGAATAAGCGGTCGTGCTATCATAGAATTTTTAGAAAGGCGGAAATGAATTCAGATTAAAGAAGTGGAAATAATTTACCACAACTTCAAACCATCAAACATACTCCCTCTATCTAAGTTATTTGCCAAAAAGAAACTGTACCAATGAACCCAAACCAAAGTAAGTAAAACGAATATTTTTACACTTTTTGTTTGTAAAAAATGTCCTATGAGCGAATTGTGAAGACACAGTCAGTGAAGAAAAGTGTTCTCTTAGCCTACATGAGCACCCTATGTGCTTTTCAGTCCTTCGGGGCGATTGATATCATTTTTGACTACACCTACGACACAAGCAATTGGTTTGGAGATGAGCAAAAATATATTATGGATCAGGCAGCCTATGCCTTCGAGTCTCGCTTGGGGAGCGAGACTTTTGGATCACTCATCCCGAGTGATTATGCAGGTTCATCCGCAACTGGTTATCTGAGTGCTTCAAACCCAGTAGGGGGTGGAGGAATTAACAAAAATTTTGGTACTTTGCTTGCTGATGGATCAACATTCGGAGAAGCTAATACGATTGTAATCTTTCCCGGTGCTGGTGCTGCTTCAGGGAGTACCTTGGCTTGGGCAAGTGGAGGCATTGGGTATAGCGCTGTTTCGGGAGACTCATACATAAATTACATCGACAACACTAGAGATACCCCCTCAAATTATGATTCAGTCGGCGGGACCATTTCTGTGAACCATAGCTATAATTGGTATTTTGATACTGACCTTACTGATTTTGATAACACCACTAACAAATTCGATTTCTATTCAACTATGGTGCATGAAATCGGTCACTTGATGGGTTTTCGCGATCAGTCAGATGCGTGGGATACTCTGTATGATGATTCAACTAATACATGGACCGGAACTGAAGGTGTTGCTGCAAATAGTGGTAATCCCATACCCATGGATGCAGCGAGTAAATCCCACTTTAATAAATCACTTCTTAATTCGGCTCATGTTGTCTGCAAGTGCCACCCTGTGATGGATGTTTCTTCCGGAACAAATGAAAGAGCAAGCTTTAGTGAATTGGACTTCGCTGTTTTAAAAGATATTGGTTACTCCATATCCGCAACTCCTGTAGCAACCGCAGAAGCTGGTGTTGGTGGAAGTACGACTAATACATACAGCGACCCAGCAGTAGGTTGGGGTGGAAATTACTATGTACCCATTCGTGAGGATTATAATACTTGGTTCGCAACATACGGAACGGGTGCTGTAGGAGGTGCTTATGTGGCCCCATCCGCTGCTCCCGAGCCAGCGTACATTTTTTCCTTTATGGGCGGATTTATTGCTTTGTTGAGTGGGAGAAAAAAAATTAGAAAAATAAAGTCTTATCTCCAGCCATCTTTCCCATGACCAACTTAAATCGAATCATCCTCGGACTTCTGTTCTTGGGATGTTTGGTTGGTTCGTACTATTTCTTCCAAAACAAAGATAAGCAAAAGCGGGTAGAGCAGCTAAGGCTTCAAGAAATTGAGCTTCTTGGACTTGAACGCGGATCCGCAGCCATAGAAAAGCTCTCAGAATTGGATGAATGGGGGGGCATTTCTTTGGAGGAAAAAAAATTGCTTGCGGAACTTTTGGTCGATTCCCCTGAGTTTTCACCGAACCGGGATGTTCTTGATGCCTTGACGAGGGAAAAGCCTGACGACACCGATGTCAGGGTAATCAATGCTTGTCACTCATTCATGGAAGGTAAGTTTTCTGAATCTCTTTCTGAATTGAGGGAATTAAAGGATGAATTCCCCTCCAATGTGAGAGCCCAATTCGAGTACCATCGCAGGGCATTCACTTTCTTAGGTGTAGAAGACCGCCTCCTTTCAAAAAGGAAATTAGGCGAATTAGCCAGAAGAGCAGATAGATGGGGGTACAAATCTCTCCAAGTCCTTTGCTTCTCCCCGCCCAAAACGGGATATCTCAAAGAGGACTTGATTGCGTCGATTGACGCCCTGCTTGCTCATAAAATGGTCACCTCGATAGATTTTCTCAAGGGATGTGAACTGGAAATGGCGGTCTCAGAAAACTTTGAGGTCAAGGATTTCATCCACCGTGCAGACAGTAAATTGGGTGATCGGGTTGATGCGTTGGATTATGGTGCTTTCTTAATACGACTGGGTTTGCCACAAAAAGCTCTTTCGGTGGTAGGCTTGGGAATGGCCCAGCAAAGCAGGGAGGGTTTTTTCATTCGCCTGATGGGGTTACTGGAAACTCGGCAGCATCGAGATGCAGAGAATTTGATTGCAAGGGCCCGAAACATTCTTTCCTCGGATGATCTTTCCCTCTGTGCAATCTATCTTAGTGTGGCAAAGGGTAGGGAAGGAGCGGTCCGGGAGGCCTTAATTGAAGGTCCCACATTCCAGTCGGCGAGTGCATTGCTCGACCTTGCTAGGCTTGCCTTGATGCAGGGATTGGGTGATGAGGCGTTTGAGGCTTTCGATCGTGCCTGGGACGAGAGTGGGGATGAGTTTTCCATTTCGCAAGCCAATCAATATCTTCAACTCTGTCTGGGTGTGAAGCAGACTGAAAAGGCCCGTATGATCACGAAGAGCTTGTATGAACGGTTTCCTCAAAAGATGGGCAACGCCAATAATTTTTGTTATCTTTCCCTTCTGCTTGGGGTGGATATAGAGTGGGCTGTGGGGGAACTGGATCGGATCAACCGGGAGGTTCCCAATAACCCCAGTTTTCTCTCCACTCAGGCACTGGCCAAAGTGTTGGCAGGGAATGCCAAAGAGGCCTTACAGATTATGCAAAGACGAAATACTCCCTTGCTAAATGGAGGTGAGCGAGCCCTGATGGCGGTAATCTTGGACCATCTTGGTGACCGGGGAAATGCCTCCAAAATGGCAGCAACTGTTCAAAAACAACAGGTTTTACCGGAGGAATGGAAGTTGCTTCTTGATCGCAAGTTGGTGGAGCCACCAAGCTGAATTTTAGCGGGTTACCACCACCTTTGGTAAAATAGTCAGCAGTTCTTTTTTTGCATCCTCCATCGTTCTTTCGCCGGGAATAGAGATGAGAATTACCTGTCTTTGAAAAGACAATTTTCCGGAGAGGAAGTGAAGCAGTTTTTCTGCAAGGGTGGGGTTTTCGAACTGAAAAGCATCGATTCGTCCATCCAGGGTGGCAGAGCACCAAAAGACATGCAGGTTTGGCTTGGCGAAAAAAGACTGCTGCCGGGAAGTATAATGGAGAAATTGCAGGGTCTGTTCGCCAATTTTTGCACGAAGAGGGGCATAGGTCTGCACCAAGGATAAACCTGCATAGGCCATGCAGTAATCGGGCGGATGGTTTCTGCTGCACAAACTCGCGGCAGCGGAACTTTCGTTATAGCCGAAGTAGACCACATCCGCTGCATTTCCTTGAGAAAGTTCTATTTTTTGCCGATGTCCAAAGTCAAATTGCAGAACTTCCCGCACGCCCTCCTCAAGTGGGGATACATGGGGACCTTCTTTCACGAACCAATCAAATTCAACTGGGTTCTTCCGGTAAACCGAGAACCAACCATAGACCAGGCTCTCTGCCAGGATGACGGTTAAAATAAAGGAAATTGAAACAACTTTGGGAAGTTGAATGCTATTCATATTGAGTGGTCTCTTTGACTCTCTTTTATCTTCTTCCTCGCCACTCAAAAACCAGCTAAGAAAAAAGAGGCAAAAAAAGGATGCGCAAATATAAAAATTCCCAATCGTATCATGCCAATTCTTTAGGATGGAGTCACCACACTCCAGAGAAACTAACGAGAGTGTCAGGGCCCGAAGCGAGTTGAATAGCACAACCAGGCAGAATGCAAAAATTAGGCAGCACCCCGAACGGATAAAGCTGTGCCGATAGTAGAGACTAAAAAACAAGGCGAAAGAAATCAGGTTTTGTAGGGAGCGGATTCCGCTGCAGGCGTTGTTGATGGAGATTTCCTGCTGATCCACCACAATGAGTGTCCCTATCTGCACGGCAGGATATCCGCAGATGAGAAGTAGTTCGGAAGTGATTGCACTTATCCACTGGCTCATCCCAAAAATGACCGCGGATTCAAGGGAAGCGGGCCACGGCAGGCAGGTGCATAAATAAAGGGTGAGGAGAGCAAGTTGTTTTGTGGGTAAGGAAATTTTTGATTCCTTAATCACAAGTCCTGTGCAGGCGGATAATGCCAGTAGCTCAAGCCAGAGAGGCAGCCTCCAAAAGGGGTCTGGCTCAACGATAAACCGTGAAATAAGATAGGCCAGGGCGAGAATGGGGAAAAACTTGAACGAGCTTTGGTTGGTAGCTTTGTTTGCTGGGATGGAGCGATGGATGCGAAAAAATAGAACAATGGTCAGGATAGGTACGGAATACCCATGGGTGTAATAACTTGCTTCGTTCCACCAAAGATGAATTCGGGAAAATAATGAGAACCACGCACCTATCAGGCAGATCCAGCAAAGGGAACTTAACCAAGATTCCCACGGTAGGAGATTAGGCTTATCTTCCGGTGGATTCACGGTTTCTCTTTAATGATTTCTGCCAGTAATTCCTTTTCCTTATCGATCAGTAATTCCTTTTGCTTGGTTGGAGCCCAAGTCCGGGCAAGCTTGGTAAAATTGTTTCGGTGAAGGGTTGTGCTGCCAATAATTCTCTGAGTGGGGCAGATGGGCGGTGCCGCATTGAGCAAGGGGCTCAGGATAGCCTGAGCACTGAGTGGATCCCCCATGCGCAGATAACACAGGGCGAGGCTGTACTTGGCAGTTTGGCTTGAGGGAAATTGAATTACCGCATTTTCTGCCCATTCCCTGCATTCCTTCAAATTATTGCCGTACAAAGCCTTGAGTACACAAGTTTGCTGTTCTCCGGAAAAATTTCCTACAGCAGTGGGCATATTTGTGCCCTCGACCACTTGCTTTAATTTGCTAAACTCTCCCAACCGACGGTAGGAGTTGGCCAATAAATATTTGATTCCCTGATGGGTGGGGTTGCGGTTGCTGATTTCCTCGAGGTAGCCGAGCAAAAAGTCGGGTTGGTCAAAAAAGCCCAAAAACTGGCGATAAGTTTCTAGTTCCTCGGCAGTGGAACGAAGCAGGATTTGCTGAATTTTCTCTTCCTGTCCGTCGGCCTGCTTCTTGGCGATAAGAAAGGAAAAGAAATCCTGTTCGTTGGGAGACAGGGCAGCCCTACATGTAAGCATCAGTTGATCAGCCAGATCCTCTCTGTTCTCACTCAGTGCACTTCGGATGGTTTCAACGAATAAATCCTTTCTTTCGGAAGGCGATATGGCTTTGAATGTAAGCAATTGCTGAGTCATTTCCGGACGGCCCACCTGGTTGAGAATAGAGGCGAGGTCTTCCTCGCTTTCTTCTGTGTGCAAATTTTCGAACTCCTGACCGAGGATAAAAAGGAAACTGTTTAGACTGAGGTTTTCATCCCCATAACTCGCATGAAGGCAGAGCACCGCATCGAGCAAGCTGGGGTTCTCCATCTTCCACATCGCAGCGGCCCACTTTTTCCTGTCCGTTTTGGGCAGATTGGGAATTTGCAATAGCCGGCGCAGGGCCAGTTTGGCCAACCTGTCTTGTCCATTCGCATACTCCTTGAGGCTATTAAGTCCTTGTTCAAAAAAGTAAACTTGTTGAGAGTTAATACAAAGATCCCAAAAAAAAGTGAGGATTTTCTCCGAAGAAGGATGGTTCTGTAGAAAGCCCGATGCCAGAGTAAAGGCACGCAATGAGGCTTGCTCATCCCCCTCGCTTCTTTCCAGGATGCAGGAAAAATAGGCATGGTCTTCATCGTCTGGGAAATTTTCGCGAAGGTGATTAGTTGCTTCCTTTGCCGAATTGAGGTCTGAGCGCTCCAGTGAAAGTTCAATCCAGTTTGTAATTTCTTCTTTTTCTGAACTTTGATGCAAAGCCAGTTTTTTCGTCCATTCGAAAAACCGCGGATGCTTCAGCTCCCTTGCTGAATCAACCATAATCTTCAAGGATTCTACATCTTCAGGTTTGATGAGGAAACAGGTCTGTGCAGTAAGTAAGGAGGTGGTGAAATCACCACTTGCAAAGGCGGAAGTGGCGGTCTTTTGAAAGCGGTGAAATTTAAATTCCTTGAGCAAAGGAACAGAGAGAAGAGCGACCAGGCTCAAGAGCAGTCCTCCCACAAAAAAAGAAAAGCACAGAATTGCCCAGCGTGGCTTCTTCGAAGATTTAAAAAATATGCCGATATACCTGGGTTTGTAAAATAACCACCTCTTTTTAACTTTTTTTACGGCATAACGGGAATTCTTTGGGTTTCTTTTGAGTGCCCAAAATAAGTATTTTACTTTATTTTTTGAAAAGAACTTTTGAGTTTCTATCCAAAAAACATTCCACTCTGCTTTTTTTCTTCTGAAATAAAGCTTCCAGAAAAATTTGGTAAAAAGCGGATTCATTGTGTGACTGAAGTTAAGTCCATCTATTATCTACACAACGAAAATAACCGAAATGTGCAACCGGGTGGTGCGAGGAGTACGCTACCTGATTTTTTTATTCAAAAGGGCATTGAGAGCTTGTTTACGGTTTCGGTTTCAAGATACGATGAGAATTTGAAATGTTAAATTGCCACATTAAATCCTGTTTTTTTATTTTTTTCTTTGGAGTGTCGCTTTATTCGCAGCAACCCAATGTCATCCTCATCATGACCGATGATCAGGGGTACGGGGATCTTGCCTGCCATGGGAATCCGGTCATTCAAACGCCGAACCTGGATCAATTGTATGCTGAATCAATCCGTTTGACTGATTATCATGTCAGCCCATTTTGCACACCCACTCGGGCCGCCTTGATGACCGGAAGGTATCCCGCCCGTACTGGTGCTTATCGTACGAGCAGTGGACGGAGTAACCTGCACCACGACGAGGTGACCATGGCCAGTTACTTTGCGGATGCCGGTTATCGGACTGGTTTGATTGCCAAGTGGCACTTGGGGGACAATGCTCCCTGTCGTCCGCAGGACCGGGGTTTTCAGGAGGTTCTCTGGCACAAAGGAGGTGGCATCGGGCAGGCACCCGATTTCTGGATGAACGACCAGTTTGATGATGTATATGAACGCAACGGGAAGTACGAAAAATTCGAGGGTTATGCCACCGATGTGTGGTTTCGGGAATCGATGGATTTTGTGGAACGGAATAAGGACAATCCCTTTTTCCTTTATCTTGCCACCAACGCTCCACACTCCCCTTACAAGGTGCCTGAAAAATGGGCCGCTCCGTATCGGGAAGCGGTGAAGTGGAAATCGGGTGCGGAGTTTTATGGTATGATTACCAACCTCGATCACAATGTCGGTCTGCTTCGCAAGAAGCTCGATCAGCTTGGCCTGGCCGAAAATACCATCTTTATTTTCACTACCGATAATGGCACCGCTAAGGGAAGGGGAGGACCGGGGGCGGAAGAGGGAAGCTTTCGCGGATTTAATGCCGGGATGTTTGGGCAGAAATCAACCATTTGGGAAGGGGGGCACCGGGTGCCCTTTTTTATTCACTGGCCGAAAGGCAGATTGGTGGGCGGTGAGGATCGTGGGAACCTAACAGCACACCTCGATGTCTTGCCCACACTGGCTGAGCTTTGCGGGTTGAAACTTTCTTCATCCCTTCCACTGGATGGCTCTTCTTTTGCCAGTCATTTAAAGACTGCAAAAGCTGTGCCCCATCGGGATCATTTGGTTATCCAGTTACACGGAGGAAACAGGTTTTCGCAAAAGGAAGGCCCCTGGGTCATGTCCTGCGTGCTCAAGGGAAAGTGGCGCTTGCTGGAAGGAAAGGCGCTTTACGATGTTTCCAACGATCTTTTGCAACGGCACGATATTTCTGCAAAGCACCCCGAAGTGGTGGCAAGGTTACGAAAATTATACGAAGGTTTCTGGGAATCGGTATCCCCTCGGATGACTCCGGTTTGCCTGGATCTGGGGAACCCAGCGGAAAATCCCACCCTTTTGTGCTCCCAGGACTGGCGGTTGGAGACAGGTAACCCACCCTGGAATTTTGCCGAGATTAACCAGTACAAAAAAATCACCGGCCCGTGGCATGTTTCTGTCACTCAGTCGGGGAGGTATCGTTTTACTTTACGCCAGTTTCCCAAAGAGGCGGGCAAACCCTTGCGGGCGATACACGCAAAGGTAAAAATTGGGGGAATGGAGGCCGAGCGAAAGATCGCCAAAGGGGCACATTCCGTGGATTTTGAATTGGAATTAACCAAAGGGGAAACCACTTTGGAAACTTTTTTATACACCGAAAAAAATGAAGTGGGGGGTGCTTATTTCACCGAGGTCGAACGGTTATAATTTCCAACAATAAGCATGGCTATAAGGCATAAACTTATAAATCGATGGATTGAGCTAGCTTATTTTTTTCTTTTTGGGTTATCCCTTTGTGCGAAACCCGTCGGCAGACCGAACATTCTGGTTATTTTATCCGATGATCAACGGGCGGATCACTTGGGAGTCAATGGACATCCGGTCTTACGGACTCCAAACCTTGATCATCTTGCAGAAGAGGGGATGAATTTCCGCAATGCATTTGCTTCCTCCACTGCCTGCACACCAAACCGCACATGTATTTTAACTGGGCAGTACGAGCGTAAGCATGGAGTGAACTTTAACTCCGGAAGTTCTCTGAAGGAGGAGGCTTGGGAAAGAACCTATCCAATGTTGCTCAAAAAAGCGGGATATTATGTGGGGTATGTCGGTAAAAATCATACACCGATTGGGAAGAGCGACTTAGGTGTAGGTTATCCAAGTGGAGTGATGGAGGGTAGTTTTAATTATTGGTACGGTAACCATAACCACTCGACCTTCTACCCAAAAAATAATTTCCCGATTTATCGAAATGCCCGGGCAAATTCACAAGTTGAAATATTTACTGAGGGTGCTCTGAATTTTCTGACTGAACAGCATGGATTTGCGGGTGCGAAAGAGTTTCTAAAATCCCGCCCTGTGGACCAACCATTCTGCCTACTCGTCAACTTGAATGTTCCCCACAACAAGGGTACAGGCACCATGCGCATGTTACCAAAGGATCCTGAGCTTTATAAATCTGCTTACCGTGATCAACTAGAGGATTTACCTGTGCCTGCCACTTATTTGGAGGAAGATGAAATCAATCGGCCAAAACTCCCCAAGCATGTATACAATGGGCAGTATCTTGATTCCTACGAATATGTAAAAAACAGAGCTGACCTACTGGAGCGGATGGTACGGGTTTGCCAGACTGTGGAAGGGGTGGATCGAATGGTGGGCGCTCTTCTGGCAAAACTTAAACAAGATGGAGCAGCAGATAATACGGTGACCTTTTTTACCTCTGACCATGGCATTCAGCACGGTGAGCATGGACTGGGCGGTAAAGTTTTACTTTATGAGGAATCTCTTCGCGTTCCTATGATCATACATGATCCAAGGATTCCCAAAGAAAAGAGAGTTGGGGAATCTGAAGAATTGGTGGTCTCTATGGATTTAGCGCCAACCATTCTCGAACTTGCCGAACTCCCGGTGGATGACGAAATGCAAGGTATCAGTCTCATTCCCTTGATGCATCAGAAGACCGTTGATTGGCGGAATGACTTTTTTGCGGAAAATTTGTTTACCGGACAAAATTATCCGCGGATCGAAGCTGTGCGTGAAAAGGAATTAAAATACATTCGCTACTTTTCCAAATCACATCGAATTCCTTACCAAAAATTATTGCTTGCTTCGATTGAAGGAGAATCTCCCATCTTTGAAGAACTTTATGATTTGACCAAAGATCCTCAGGAAAGAAATAACCTTGTCGGAGAAAAGGATTATCAAATGGATTTGGTACGATTGCGCAAGCGATGTCAGCAACTTGTCCTCCAGGCAAAGGGTTCCATGCGATATCCTTTGACCATACCTTATCATTAAAAAGATGAACAGCCTCAGCCTTACGAAGAATATAATTTTTTCGGACATCCTTGGCTTTCTCGGTTTTGCTCACGATATTTTATCTCGGCCCAATATCATCTATTAGAATATGGATGATCTTTTGGAGTAATCGATGTTGGGTTTAGGGGGCAAACTCTTCCATACGCACAACCTGAGCCGCTTCGGGAGGCCGGGCCTGGCCTAATCTTTTTATATAGGATGTCTCATAAGCCGACGGCAATCTTGTGCCACTAGCCGGGGCCTGTATCAGTGGGAAATGGGCCTCCCGCCCGGGCATGTTCACTATGGCGGTTCGGGCGGAAAGTTAAAGGTCAGGCGAGGCAGCAAAGAGGTGATTTTTGAACAGGAGCTCCTGTGGGCGAAACGACCTTGGACACTTTTTTTCACTCCGAAAAAGGACAGGTGGGCAGCGTCTACTCGACTGAAGAGGAGCTCTTGTATTGGAGTGAAATAATCTCCCCAAGGTGCCTAGCAGATATTAACTATGGGTTTAGTGGACCGAAGTGGAAGTATCTGCTCTTTGTTAGAATGCTGTAATCATATACCCAAAGGGATTTTGAGGACTGGTACATCCATGGGTAAATTTTATCATTGGTCCATAGCCATTCAAGTTCAAGGTCGTAGATCCAGCCGCCGCCTAGGGTAAGTCCTCCGAAGTACTGCCAACCACGAGATGGAGTAAATATCCAATCATTCTGCTCGGATTTCATGTAGTACCCATACCAGGGAGATTCGTACCAACGATTCGTCAGCAGATCTGCTTCAAAAAATAAATTAACATTATCGGAATGGTAGGGGATGAAAATAGAAGGAGTCCCCATCCCACCGGTTGTGGAAAGATCATTTCTTTCCGTAAAAAATACCTGCATAGTGCTCTCACTCAGTGGGATTTCTGAAATTTCTCCATTCATTGAGAAGGAAACGGGTGCGGATAAGCGGTGAATGCCCTCAAATGAAATATCATCTATAAACCATTCTGGTGTGGTGGACGAGGAACTGGATGATTTATTTTCCAAAATAAACCTTATCTTGGCTACCTTGCCAGAAAGGTCCCTACAAAATACCTTCATGTTTGTGAATTGATCAGCAGTATCTGAAGCAGGCTGATCAATCGAGGCCCAAGAAACGCCATCGTCCAGAGAATACTCCACATTGGTTTCAGCAACACCTGATTGGTCTTGGAGCATTCCCCACCAGGAAACCGAGCTTCCAGGTTCGAATAACAACCAATCACTTAACTCAATCCATGCGTTATCAGAAGCAGTTGCTTTCAGGCTGTAGGCACTCCCTCCAGAGACACGGTATAAGCTTTGGAACCCATCCTCGTGGGCCACAGTTTTAATTTTTACTCCGTGCTTAAATTCAGCACCCAGTACTGTATCGTATGGAGAGCTGTCCCACCTCCAGGAGGTGTATGACTTTCCGGCAGTAAAATTTTGTAGCTTCAGAGTGGCACTGGTTCCCGCATTGAGGTCTCCGATTGCGGATAATGTAAGCGGGAGAGTGTCAAGCTGCTCAGAGAAGCGCTGCACCAATGTATTGCGGGAAACTTCCTCGCCACTAGTGATTTCATTGAATCTATTAAAGTTGAGCCAAAAATTGCCTCGCTCCCCGTTCTTTCCTCCAACTCCGATATAATAGGTCTTTTCTGCAACAGGCTTGAAGCTAAGTAAGCTGGATGAGCCAAAGTAGTTGTCATTAGAGCTCAGCAACTTTAGTTGGTCAGAATTCTGCTCACAGAGTACTAGGATTGTGTCAATCTCACTACCCCGAGTATCAATTGATAAAAAGGTGTTGTTATCAGCGGTCCATTTCCACCAAACAGACCCATCCTCCGCATTCAAAATCTGATCAATGAAAGAATTGGCTTTTCCAGTGGCAAATAGGTTATTTGCGTAAATGGAGTTGCTCAATGAAGTAATGGCTAGGGCACCGGAAGGATAGTCGTTGGAGGGTGGGCTTTGTTTATCTTCCTCCAGCGAGATGTTTAGAACAATTTGACCAGTGGAACTTTCAAAGCCATCTATCGCAATTGCATAGATTTTGTCTTTTTCTACCAATACTTCCACTTCACTTGTGGAAGCCTGCGAATGGTCATCATTTTGAGCCAATCTTGTTAATAGACCCATTTCACTACCTTCATAAAAGGCGAGTACAGTATCAATATCGCTTCCATGGGTATCGATAGTAACTTTACCAGTGCCTGGAGCTTGCCACTTCCACCAAATGGAGTTTACCGGTGGGGCAGTGTCCCCATGAGATGGTTCACCTAGCTCACCGTCTGCACCTAGGTTGGAACCACTGACAGAGCCAGAAAAGAAGTTTAAGGTTGAGGCATCAGCTAAATCATTATTTTGAATGTTTATACTTTGCCCAGAAGCGGAGAAAGCAAAGTCAAATGCAAGACCACCCGCATTACCCTCATAACGGGATGCCACAATGGCGTATTCCACTCCCGCTTTAACTTCCAATTGAATAGGGGCAGAGAGGTTGGAAGATTGGGACTGGGCGATTTTTATCAGATCATCCACCGCCCATCCCGCATAGACTGCGAAATTTGTAGGGGTTGTACTTTGGTTGGTTAATGTCAAAGAGCCATCACTCGGAGCATTCCACTTCCACCAAATTGATTTCTGGGGAGGTGGTAGATCAGCATGGAACCCCTCGCCTAGTTCACTGCTTGCTTGATCGAAAGTACCCGTGATCGATAAATTGTTATTCCTAATAGGTGTGCGGTCCGCGAAAGCATCATTGCTTGGGCCGTCGATTACTCTGGCTATTTCAACGGCTATTTCAGGATCACTCTCAGTTATTGTATCCAGGAAGGAAAGATCACCGAGTCCAAGTTCCAATTGGATTAGGTAGGACTTCCCTTGCTCAGACTTGAAGTACATGTGTGGTTTTTCCTCACTCAAAAAGTCCTCACTTAATTCCTTCAGACCATCTATTGCTTGTTCAAAAAGAGTAAGCTGAGCCCCACCGGGTATGTCTGCCAAAAGAATTTTAGCAATGCCACTTTGCGGAGCTTTCCATACTAATTCTTTAATCTCTTCCTCATTGCTGCCAAAAAGATCACTCAAGGACTGCGGGGTAGAATCTGAAAGTGAGGATGATGAGATATTATCGCCAGAATCATTGGAGAATTCAAAATCCAGCATTGCTAAACCTCTGGCTTCATTTGCACCATCTAAGGAGAAGTAGTAGGTCGTTCCCTCCTCGGCATTAAATTCAACCTTACTTGATTTTTCGCCAGCACTGTCATCATTTGCCTGCACGACTTTGAGACTGGAAAAATTAAATCCAGAACCACTGCCAGGGAAATCGTCATTCTTTTTTGGATCGGTTCCAAGCTTCACTTCCATGCCATCTGGAAAACCGTCTCCATCCGTGTCTGCTTTTTTAGGATCTGTTCCCAGAGAAATTTCTGTTTTATCATCCAGCCCATCCCTGTCGGTATCTTCCTGCAAACTGTCTTTGATCGATATCGATAGAGTAAGTTGGTCAATGGCCAAACCATCAGATACTTTTAGGGTTACCTCATATACTCCGTTTTCGTCTTTATCCTTAGGAGTCTCGAAATCCGGAACATTAATAAACCTAAGGACACCCGTTGTTTTGGAAATCTCAAAAAAACCGGCATCCGGAGATTCTGATAAGTGATAGGTAAGAACCTGATTATCTATGTCGTTCGCTTTTAACGCTGTAACAAAAGTTTGATTTTCAGGATGTTCAACTGAAGCACTACTTGCCCCATTAAAAGATGAAAAATTAGGTGGTGTATTTTCAAAAACATCCATTACCTGAATCCGGAAACTCTTTTCCATAGGGTCAAGGTTTCCTTTATGCGCACTTACTCGAATTGAAAGGGTGGACGAACTTTCATAATCCAGTGAACGGGTAGTCAGCAATTGATCTTTGGAGATACTAAAGTTCGCGTTCCCTTCTGCTCCATCACCGGGAACAAGTTTGTATTCAATAGGAGCGAAGTTCTGATTGGATTCAGAAAAGAATCTACCCGCAACTGTGCCGGATTGTTTGTTTTCCTCCACTCTTGCAGATAATAGCTGGAAATCGGCAATGGGAGTAATTTCATTCAAATCATTGATTTGCAAGGTAATGGATAATTTGTCGCTTAACTGACCATCCGAAACAAGTGCTTCAATTTCATAAATATTGTCTTTGTTGGCATCGCGGGGAGATTCAAAATCTGGTGCCTGTGCAAACCTTAATTCACCTGTAGTATTGGAAATTTCAAAAAATTGAGAATCTCCGGATTGAGATAATTGAAAGGCAAGGTTTTGATTGTCAATATCAGTGGCCTTAAGGGTGGTGATGAAGGATTGGTTTTCCGGGTGCTTCAAGGAGATGGAACTGGCACCGTCAAAAGAAATAAAACTTGGAGGAGAATTTTCAAAAACATCTACAACTTGAATGAGGAAAACTTTCTCCAAGGGATCGAGATTTCCCTTCTGAGCTCTTACCCGAATGGATAATTTGGAAGAGTTTTCAAAATCAAATGCACGATTGGTCAGTAGGTTGTTATTGGTGATATTGAAGTCATCGTTTGCATCTGCCCCATCTCCGGAGACTAGTTTGTATTCAATTTGGGCAGACTCTTGGTTGGATGCAGAACTGAATTGCCCTACTATGGTTCCCTTATCTTTATTTTCCTCAATTTTTGCCGTGTTGAGTTGGAAATCTGACAACGGGGTCAATTCATTCACATCATTGATTTGTATCTTAATCGATACCGAATCGCTCAACTGACCATCGGAAACAACTGCCTCAATCTCATAAATATTGTCTCCGTTTGCATCCTTGGGAGATTCAAAATCGGGTGCCTCAGTAAAATTCAGTACCCCAGTCGTTGCAGAAATCTCAAAAAATTGGGAGTCTACAGATTGGCTTAACTGATAAGTGAGGTTCTGGTCATCAATATCCGAGGCCTTTAAGCTAGTGACAAAAGCTTGGTTTTCAGGCTGTTGGAGTAAGGCACTGTTTTCACCATTAAAGGAGGAAAATTTGGGCGGGGTATTTTCAAAAACATCCATCACCTGAATCAGAAAAACTTTCTCTAGAGGGTCTTGGTTTCCTTTCTGTGCACTGACCCGGATAGAAAGGGTGGGGGATGATTCAAAATCCAAAGAACGGGTGGTTAACAATTGATCATTGGAAATAGTAAAGTTCGCATTTGCTTCTGCTCCTTCTCCGGAGACCAACTGATATTCAATGGAGGCAGACTCCTGATTGGATGAAGCGGAGAATTTCCCCACCAATGTCCCCGCATTTTTATTTTCCTCAATTTTCGAAGAAAGCAGCTGGAAACCAGTAAGAGGAGTGAATTCCTCAACATCATTGATTTGTACCTTAATCGATAAGGTGTCGCTCAATGAACCATCTGTTACTATTGCCACAATGTCGTAGGAATTATCTTTGTTTTTATCCCATGGCTTTTCAAAATCTGGAGCGATTTTGAAGGACAATTCCCCGGTAATCGGATTGAGTACAATATTGGAATGATCTTTTTCCTGATCCTCCAAATGGAGCAGGAAGGAGATGGCATCACTGTCTGGGTCAGTTGCCTTTAAGCGGCCAATAAAAAACTCGTTTTCCCCAACGGACACCTCCAAGACCTCGACACCTTGATCCAAAACAAAGGAAGGGGCTCGGTTAGGGGGTGGGGGAGGGGTTTCAGCAGTGATAATAAACGATTCTTCCGTGAAAATATTAAGGAAGTTAACAGCTCTTACACGAATTGAATAGGTTCCAGGCACCAAAGATTCATTAGTGGTAAGTACACCGTTATTGATCTTAAAACGATGATTATCAGCTGCCCCAAGCCCACTCACTAGTTCAAAACGGGAAGTGCGAATCTTTTGAGGATCCCAAATTGAATCCAAGGCAGAAAATGAGCCAATTTCCATACCCGAATCCTGCATTCCAAGGGTAATGGTGTTGTTTAATTCAATTCCCTCCAAGCGATCGTATGCCTGAATGTAGTAAAACGCCTTAGTGGATGCCGCGAAAGATATACCGCCATCCACCACCAAATCTGGAATCAGAGGCTCCTGCCCAAGTTCCTTCTCCTGCAGATTGGAAAAGTCGTCCCTGTCAGGATCATCCAAATTCCCTTGGTTCAGGTTTCCAAATTGATTGAGCTCGAACCAATCCATTAACCCATCCCCATCTTCGTCCTGTTCGCTTGGAATAAAGTGGGCAATCAGCTCGCTGGATTCTTCGATTAGTAGATTTACTTGGCTAACTGCTACTCCAGATGCACTTGCTTGCCGTAGACCATTAAGAGACCAATAAGCAAAATGGTACCCGTTTTTCTCGCCATTGAGATTGGGCGTTGAAATCAAACTGTCTTTGGACGCTGCATTGTTGATGTTGTCAAAAAAGCCGGCAGGTTGGCTGATGATTTTGTATGAAACCAGATCACTTCCTGCATAAGAAATTAAGGGGTAGGAGGAGAAAGAGATACCGCCATCTTCGATCTCATCTTTGATCAATGAAACTTGACCAAGTTGTGATTCCTTAGCATTGGAAAAGCCATCCAGGTCAGGATCGCTTTGGCTGTCCTGATTAAGATTCCCAAATTGATTCATTTCAAACCAATCAGCGATTCCATCCTGATCAGAATCCTGATCGCTTGGAATATAGTGTGCGGTAATAATTTTGTCTTCGTTAAGCAAATAATTGGCTTGTTGCGTTGCTGAGCCGTTTGGGGCCGCCTGCCGCACTCCATTTATAGACCAATATGCAAAATGATACCCATTGTTAGCATCAAAAAGAGAAATGGTAGCCAGGTTGGAATCCTTTAAAAAATAATCTGTTTTTGTGGTCACAAAACCAAAAGGATCACTTTGCAGAGTTACTTTGTAGGTATTTGAAGAATCCCCATATTTTATTGGATCTGATACACTAAAAGATATACCACCGTCTTCGATGGAATCGGGGATAATCGTAGACTGACCTAGATGATTTTCTTGAGAAAGGGTAAATCCATCATCATCCGGATCATCTGTTCCGCTTTTGGATAAGTTTCCGAAGTTTCTGTATTCAAACCAGTCAGGCAAATTGTCCGAGTCACTGTCCTGATCTTCTGGGAAATAATGTGCAGTCAATACCAACGGTCCTTGCACATTTACGGTAGCAGTAATGAGAGATTGTTCATTCGTACTGCTAAGTCTTTCAGAACCTGCCGTCCAGTATCCAAAAGCATAGCCGTCTTGCGTAAGCTTTGGTTGTACAGTAGTGATGGGTTTACCAATCGCAATTGCAGAAACTTTATCAACAAAGCCAAGAGGTTGAGATTTTTGATCTACCTGGACTAATTCTTCATTTGCAAAGGCCAGCGAAGAAATCGCGAGAAATCCCCCGCAAAAGGCAAAAAACGATCTAACTGGAAGTTTCAAATTCAACCCAACTTATTGAGAGAAAATCAATTACTTTTCCGATTGGAAAAGATGAATACTTCCAACATTTGCCTCAGACTCGGAGATATCGTACCCTGGCGATCCAACCACTAAAGATAATCCACTGATAGCAACGCTTTCTCCAAAAAATGCTCCTTCCTGAATGGTTGGGTGTACAACCCTATCCAATAGGGTTGCTCTTCCGTCTTCAAGGATTCGGTAAATATAAGCAGCTCCTCCCCGAACACCTGGCTTGGAAAATTCATTAGGAGCACCCACGATCAATCTAGAACCATCAAAATGTATATGAGTGCCAAATCGACCACTTTGAACCGCATTAGGTGAGATGATCTTGTTGACTGGTTTGATCAAACCCTCATTTGAAATTTCAAAAACCACAACGGAACCACTAAAAGGGGCACCGGGTGAGCTATGTGAAAGAGCTCCTACCAGCAAAAGGTTCTCGTGAACAGAAATAGAACAACCTAAACCTATATAGCCAGATTCCCAATAATCTAAATCCTCAAAATCAGTGGTGGAGAATGATTGGATGAGATTAACTTCCTCGCCCTCGATTTTATAAACATAGACCGCACCCCAACTTTCACCGTTAACATTAGGGCCGGTAGGATCTCCAATAAATAACAGATCATTGGAACCAAACTCAAAAACTTGGCCAAACCTACCATCTGCACGGGATTTGGGATCGGTAATTCTTGCAAAATGGACGAAACTATCGCCATTTCTTTTAAAAATACTGACTGCACCAGATCTTTCTTCACCATTGCTATTTCTGAATGGAGATCCAATTGCAAGGTAAGGAGAATCACTGTTATCGAATAGATAATTTGGAGGAAATCTCACCGAGGCACCAAATCGCTCACCACTTTCCGGATTATTTGGAGCCAATGTTTGGATTAGTTGATTATTTTTGAACAAATAAACTAAATCTTCCTGGCTTGATCCTACTGCAATTGTCTGATCAGTATCTCCCGCTATTGAAATTGATTTTG
The DNA here is from genome assembly GCA_038152995.1 of Opitutales bacterium. GTDB lineage: Bacteria > Verrucomicrobiota > Verrucomicrobiia > Opitutales > Seribacteraceae > Chordibacter. Next base: position 35,636 of record JAYOXT010000012.1, on the reverse strand, counting down.
TAGGAGAGTTTCTGTCTTCGACCATTAAGCTGGATTTACCAAATCCAGCATTGTAAATTCCAAAGTCCAAAACGGCGGGTGTACTACTGGTAACAGTTGAATTTAAACCGATTATGCCACGGTAAATAGGTCCGTATTGATTTGATTCATCACCCACTTCATCCCAAAAACTTCTTTGTCTACCACCAGTAGCAATGAAGGTAAGAGAAGTTGGGTCGCTGTAAGAATCTGGACTAATATCCACCACTCTTCCCAAGAAAGAATTAGGTTCATTTCCAATTGTGCTCAGTTCGTTGTTGAGGCTGTATTGGGGCATATCGACATCGTTTGTTTTGACCACCCACCATGCCCTGGATCCGTGAAAACCCACATCGAATCCATACTCATTCACCTTTCCTGGAAGGTTACGGGGCACGACTTGGTTAGTCGCATTGTACTGATTAATCGTGCCTGGAGTCGAAGCTTCCTTTGCCATGGCAACTTCTCCAACGGACGCCCAGCGGTAGCTAAGTGCATTGATGAAATAGTTTCTTCCGGTTTCGGTTGATATAATGCCGTTCTTACTTTCTTGAGCATTACTTTCTTCATCAAAGTAGACTACATAGGAGCCATTCTCAGCCAGTACTGCTCCTGATTGATCTTTGATTTTACCATATTCCAAAGAAAAGGAAGAGTTTCCAGTGGCCATTTCATAAAGAAGGAAGTTGGAAATATCTGGATCCTTGATCGGAGAGCGACTGATCGTTAGATTACCCTCCTCGAAGGGAAGTTCCAAGAAGTGAACATCCACAGGCTTTTCTCTACGTGCATCTCTGGCCAGAATACCTATCTTAAGATCGCCCGAGGGTTCAGCCCAATCTCCCCTAACATACCAGGATGCTCGGTGCACCTGATTTGTGGCGATAGACTGCCCGATCTTGCTATCTGTTCCGTCCACATAGGATTGTGGAACAATTAATTTTGTGAGATCATCAAAGTTGCCATCTATGGATGCAATTAATCCTGCAACTGCGGTGGAGTCATCCACATCAATTACCTCAAAATCAATGTCCAAGATATTCGTACCTGCTCGCTGAGCAACCGAGCGGATAACAGGTTGGGGAATTTCATTTGGTGTGGTGGTACCCTTGGTACGGTAAGCACTTTTCATCATGCTTAAACTGTATGCATCCCCAAAAATGAGATCACCAGCATTGGACCATTGTGCTTGCCCAGAGCCTAATCCCGTACTCGGGACTATTTCGAAATCTTGATCATAGATTTGACCAGCAAGATAAATGCGACCTGTTTTACTAAGAGCAAAGCTTCGTTCTGTGCTACTAGTGGTAATATCTGTTTTTCTCTTTATGAATTCTCCGTTTTCAGAAAATAAATGAAGGGATCCACTGTCATCATAGAGTAAGAGATTGCCATTTGGCATGACTCCCATACCCACAATCTTTCCAAAAAATCCAGGTGCTGTGGAGGTGGAGTTTGTTTCAGGGAATTTACTGATTAATTCACCGCTTTGACTGATAATAAATACTTTGTTGTTGGCGGGAGTAGGTTCACCACCTGCATACTCCAATACGCTTGGGTAGTGAACACCGACAAAAATATTACCAGTTGGACTTATGCAAAAATCAGTAAATTGATAATCAGTTTCACGATCATCGAGTTCACTCGATCGAACTATTCCATATTCCCATTCTTTCTCGAATATATCGTTACTCTTTTCGATCCATGAAGGATGTCTGGTGAAGATTTCCTTATTCTCATTAATAATCAAGGACTGAGCACGAATTCCCCGGTTATAGTTGTTATGTGGAGTGCCTTGCAAACCCAACCACAAGAAATCTGTACGTTTTCCTCTAAGGTCATGTTCGACTAAAAAGGTGCCCATCCTTGTATCATCGAATTTGATTAGAATATAAATTTTGTCAGAAATGTAATGAAGTACATCGTATTGAGAGGTGTCCCACTCCGTGTTGTTTGCAAGTTCTTGACCTGTATCGAGTTCAAGATCTTCTTCAATTTGAGATATGACGTTGGAGTCATTATCAAAACTCCATCCATCTTTTACAGGTATCGTTACAAGGCTAGTTTCTGTCGAAACAGTTGGCCACTGAAATTGATACCAATTTTCCTGCTCGCCTGATTTAGCCAGAGCAGATTGGGCAAAGCAAAAACATACCAGGAATATAATCCAAGGTGTTTTACGATAAAGGAGTGCGGTTATTTTCTTCATGATCATCATGGTTAAAAATATTTATTTAGCTTTTTTCACAGTGGAATTGGAGGATAGGGAAAAGTTTTCTATGGTGGCAGTGCCGGATAGGTAGAAGCTGTTTGCATCTCTAACAGAAATAAGAAAGTTTGCCTCGGATGATAGGTAACCGGTAATTCCGGAGACTTCCACAATTTGTCCATCGGGCAGACCGTGCCCCTCAAGAGAGACGAGTAAGTCCTTGCCATCGGCAGCGGGTGTAAAAGATGAAATGGTTCGAGTGCCAGAAAATCCATCCAGCAGTTCAAAGGCACTCAGCACAGTGTCAAACGAACTACCAGCAGTGCTCACTGTAACCGTACCATTTTTGGGTGCGGTCCATTTCCACCAAACGGAATGAAAGGGGGAGCTTTTGCCCGTAGGATCAGGTTCGCCATTTTGCCCAGTGGCATTTCGGGTGATGGAAGTGAGCTTAGCTTTGGGGACAGTAATGGGCTGGGCATTCTCAATCATATCATTATCCGCAACTTCTTTGCTTGGTCGCACAGACAGGTTCACCTGCGGGGCACTGATAGCACCTTGCTGGTTGGTAATGACCACGGAGTAAGCACCACTATCTTCCAATGTAAGGAGTGATCGGGTAAGAGTGGCTTCGGTGGCTCCGCTAATGTTTTGCCCCTTATGCTGCCACTGGTAAGAAAGCGGCTCAGAACCAGATGCTTTGACGGTGGCGGAAAAAGAGTCCCCTTCAATCTTGGTCAATTCAATGGATGGGGATAAAATTTTGGGAGGAAAGACCTGTTTGGCTGCAACTGGCTTGACTGGCTGGGGATGATGGAGTTTAAAGGTGCCTGATTTGCCGTTTTTACCGCCGATTTGGATATAATATTTAGTATTTTTATCGGCCGTGAATTCTACTTTGGAGGAAAACTGCTTATCCCCGGCATCATCATTGGAACCGATCAGAGTTAGGCTGGAAAAACTGGTTGGGTTTCCTGAGTAAACCGCCAAGGTAGTGTCAAAAGAGCTACCATCTGTGGACAATTTAGCAGTTCCACTGCGGGAAGGCTGCCACATATACCAAACTGTACTTCCTAATCTTTTGGTGAAGGAGGGTTCATTTGTCTCCATCGTAGCATCGAGATTAGTTCCCTCTGTGATATTTTTTTGGTTGTCGATGGGGGAGACAAAACTGATGGAATCATTGGATGGACGCTTAACGGTTTTAATACTCGTGGACTTAGTAACTTCCAAACCATCGATTTGAATGTGTATGGAAACATCAAAGCTGGAGAGGTCGGGAGTTGGGATATTTTGAGAATATATCCCATCATTTTTGGCTTTATCTGCTCCGCCACCGTTATCCAAAAGAGAAAAAGACTCATTGTTTACTTTAGCTTCTACTATTGCATCTTGAACAGGTCCGTTTTTTGCCAACCTCACGAATAGACTGAAGGGTGAATTGACTTCCGGATTTGTGGGGCTATGAGAAATTTCAGTGACCAAATCTACCTCCTCAGCTGGGGACAGGGCATTGAAGGCACGAAGCGTCCCTCCGGTGGCAACTTTACCGGAGAGCGAGGAAAGAGGGTCTACATTATCCAGAATTCTTCTTCTTAGCTCAAGATAACTTAAGTTTGGCTCTTCGGTTAGAAGCAATGCGGCTGTTGCAGCAACAAAGGGGGCCGCCATACTCGTCCCATTCTGATAGAGGTGCCCGCCTTTTCGATTTGGATCCTTCTTGCGAATGTAAGTGGATAGGATTTGATCCCCGGGTGCTGCCAAGTCAACTCGTTCAAATCCGAAATTTGAAAAGCTGGCTAAGTTTCCTTTTCGGTCAATTGCAGCGACCGACAAAACATTATCGTGGGCATGGCTTGCCGGAAAAAAACGACCCTTTATCTTGGTGGAATTAAATTTAGGATCGTTATTCAGATCATTATTTACAGCATGATTTCCTGCTGCTGCTACAACGAGGATGCCAGCTGTACGTGCTCGATCCAAGGCTTCCATCTCTGTTTTACGAAAGAATCCTTCCGCCGCATAACCACCGTAACTAGCATTAATTATTTTGGCTCCATTATCGATTGCGTAATCAATACACCTGACTGCATCGTCCAGACTTCCACTACCTTTAGAGTTTAAAAATTTCAGTGCCATTATTTTTGAACTCTGTGCCAACCCATAAACCATTCCTTTTGCAGAAATGATTCCGGCTACATGCGTGCCGTGGCCGTTGTCGTCCATGGGGTCGCCACCCTTATCCTTGATTGAGTTGATACCGTGAACATCATCAATGAATCCGTTGTTGTCATCATCTTTTCCGTTACCAGCAATTTCCCCAGTGTTTACCCACATGGCGTGTTTAAGATCTGGGTGATCGTACATTACACCAGAGTCAATAACTGCCACGATTGGACCAGCGTTGTCGCCAATTTTCTCCCACGCTTCTTCTGCCTGTGTATCAAGACCATTCACGCCAGTGGGAGCAGAAGAAGTCTTGTTAAGAATTTGGTGAATAGAATCTGATCCAGTGTTTCGTAAGCCCCATTGTCCGCCCCGATTCATAATTACTCCAGGGGCAACGCTTGATGCCAAAAGCCAGTTTGGTTCAATGAACTCATAGTATTCATCATCAAGTAAATCTTTTATCTGTTTTTCTATTCCCACAGATTTAATAGCTGATTTAGCTTTGGAGATTTGGCTAAGGGAATCCCGTGTAACATTATCTTCGCTGATACCTTGCGAAACATTGTAGTCCAAGTTCCAGGTGATCTTGACCAGGTCATCCAGCACCTGATTCCGACGAAACACGGTGGACCTTCCAAGATGATTAACCCGCCTACGGAGACTTCTTCTACCGTTCTCGTTAAGTTTGCCAACAAATGAACCAGCAATTGCTGGTTGACCATCTATCATGACGATAGAGGCATCAGATTTTTCAAAATGAGCATAGGCAATGATTGGACTACCGGCATAGAAACTGATGGGGTTTTCTTTTCCGGCTAAATCACCAGACCACCCGACAAAATTGTATCCCGGGTATGCCGTTGCTTGAAGGGTAACCTCTTGGTTGTTGGAAAAGGATCCACTTCCCTGAACTTCTCCACCGCCTCCAATGGGATCAACCCGGATTTCTATTTGGGCTAAACCATAGGAAGATATGAGCGTATTGGAGATTAAAAATAAAACGATTCCAAGGAAGCTTCTATTTTTTGATTTATTGATCACTTTTTTTAAGAGGAAAGAATAGGTAAATTCATAATAATTGCAGTTTGATCAACAAAAATATTCTTATATCGACGACTTGGCTGCAGAATAAATGCTGGATGCATTACAATTAATGTTATTGATAAGACCTAAAAACATTTGAGACTGATTTTATGCAATCATATGCGATAAAGAGCTTGTTTCTAATAAGTTTGAACTTTTGTTTTCTGTTTGGTGATAAGCGGCCCAATGTCATCTATTTAAATGCGGATGATCTTGGGGTGATGGATGTGGGGTTTATGGGGAGCAAACTTTACCACACCCCCAACCTGGACCGCTTGGCAAAGGAGAGTATGGTCTTCACGGATGGGTATGCACCCTCTGCCAATTGTGCTCCTAGCCGAGCCGCTTGCATAAGTGGTCAATGGGCGGCGCGCACTGGAGTTTACACCGTCGGTACATCGGAGCGGGGAGATGTGAGGGATCGCATGCTTATTCCCACGCCCAATCGGTTGCATCTCAAGGACGAGGTCATTACCATCGCAGAGGAATTTAAACGAGCGGGCTACCGCACGGCACAGGTGGGGAAATGGCATCTGGGAGAGGATCCGACCACCCAGGGAATTGATATCAATATTGCCGGAAATACACGGGGGGCTCCCAGTTCTTACTTCAGTCCTTACAAAAATCCCAACCTCAAAGATGGACCAAAAGGAGAATACCTCACCGACCGCTTGACCGATGAAGCGATTACAATTTTGGAAAAATTTAAAGATGATCCCTTCTTTATGTACTTCCCTTTTTACAGCATTCACACCCCGTTGCAGGGGAGAAAAGATTTAAAGAAAAAGTATTTAAACAACAAGCTAGTGCATGCCGACTATGCAGCTATGATCGAGTGCCTGGACGAGAATGTCGGGCGGTTGATGGCTGCTTTGGATGAACTTGGGTTGCGGAACAATACAATCGTTTTGTTTTCCTCAGACAATGGAGGAATCCGAAAATTATCGAAACAGGACCCATGGCGGGCAGGGAAAGGTTCTTATTATGAAGGGGGGATTCGTGTGCCGATAACAGTACGCTGGCCTGGAGTGGTGGAAGCCGGTTCCACCTGTTCGGTGCCTGTGACCGGGCTGGATTTTTACCCCACTTTTTTGGATGCAATTGGGGCGAGTCCATCTTCGGGCAAGGTATTGGATGGGAAGAGCATACTTCCTTTGCTCATGGGTAAGGGATCGTTCCCTAAAGACCGTACTCTTTACTGGCACTTTCCGGTTTACCTCCAAAACTATGCCGGCGAGGAGGACCAGTCCCGTGACGCCAAGTTTCGCACCCGTCCGGGCACTGTGCTCCGGAAAGGAAAATGGAAACTGCACGAATATTTTGAGGATGGAGCCCTGTTGCTTTACGATCTGGAAAACGATCCTGGGGAGACCAACAATCTCGCTGCGGAGAAACCGAAGAAACTGGAGGCGTTGAAGGCGGATATGTATGCCTGGCGCCAGCGGACGGATTCACCGGTGCCCACTAAGCTAAACCCCAAATATGTTCGGCAACAGGTTTCCATCCGCTAGGAGGAATCATCGATGAGATCGATTTTCGGTTTTCTCGCTCTTTTTATTTCCTGTGTTCTTTGGGCGAACGATCCTGATCTGCAAATCTATAAAGAGGTAGGTGGACATACCCTAAACCTGCATATTTTTACTCCACCAACCCATGCCCAAGACAAAGAATTGAAGCCGGCCATCGTTTTCTTTTTTGGTGGAGGTTGGGTAGGGGGAACGCCCACGCAGTTCTATCCCCAGTGCCAGCATCTGGCCAAGCGGGGAATGGTGGCAATCTCGGCTGAGTATCGGGTAAAGAGTCGCCACCACGCTAGCCCCTTCGACTGTGTGGAAGATGGGAAGTCTGCTCTGCGTTGGGTACGAACCCATTCGGGAAAACTGGGGATTGACCCTGACCGCATTGCCGCGGGGGGAGGTTCGGCCGGTGGGCATGTGGCTGCTGCATTAGCCACGGTGCCTGGTTTGGAAGCTCTGGGAGAAGACCTCTCGATTTCCTGCCTGCCTGATGCCCTGGTTCTCTTTAATCCCGTTTATGACAACGGGCCAGGTGGGTTTGGCCATGCTAAAGTAAAGGAAAGATACAAGGAGATTTCTCCGCTGCACAACCTCCTGGAAGGGATGCCCCCGACCATCGTTTTTCTTGGCGATCAGGACAACTTGATCCCGGTATCCACCGCGGAAAAATTCCGTGATGATATGCGTAAGTTGGGCAACCGATCTGAGCTTTTTGTATACCCCGGGCAAGTGCATGGATTTTTTAATCAGGGAAAGGCTGGAAATGGATATAAACTGACCCTTGCAGAGATGGACCGGTTTTTAGTTTCCCTTGGCTGGTTGAAGAAGCGGTAAATAATCCTGCTCCCCCTTGGCAGTGCGTGCTTGCCAAGTCGGGCTTTGAGGATTTCGATGCGAGGAATGGATAGGTTGAAAGCAAGGATGGGCTGGGTGATCGGCCTGCTGGCAATGGTTGCCTTTCTCGATTATTCTTGGATTGCACCGGCAAATCAGACTTATGCCAAACGATACCTAAACGAAAGTATCGTACTGTCTGCATCCACCTATGCCACCTGCCGTGTGATCAATGGGGGGGTGTCTTCCTTGCAGGAGTCGAGTATTAGTATAAGCCCGTGGGGAGTGGGCTTGGAATATGAAGCCGGGCAGATTCTCGATCCCATCAATGATGCGGTGGAACGACTTTCCGAGGCCTGCGTCCATTCTATGGCCCTGCTTGGGGCCCAACGGATCGCCCTGGGCATCATCAACCGTTACGGAGTCTTTCCCTTCTACCTGTCGCTCTGCATCTTTCTTGGCTTTTTGTTGTGGGGTCGGGGATGCCGGTTTGCCCGATTGAGCGGGCGGGTGGCCATCCTGCTTCTGCTCCTGCGGGCATCCACCCCGGTGCTCTGCTTTCTTGGCACCCAGTTAAATGCACAGTATTTTGAGCCACGGATCGCGGAGCAGACTACGCAACTGTCCAAAGTGAAGGAACTGGCGTGGGCGGAGTTTGAGACGGAAGCTCCGGAGGTTTCGTCTTCCTCAAGCACGGAAGATACCTTTGATTTTCTGCCCGATTTTTTTCGGCAGATCGGGAATAAGGTCGCTTATTACGCCGAGTGGATGCAGGGACGTGCGTCCGCCCTTCAAAATGCCCTGATCTACCTGAAGTCAAACTTCACGGAAATTATGGACTGCCTCACTGCGCTCTTCGTTCTGTTGATCGAAAAAATCATTCTTCTGGCCATCCTTCTCCCGGTTGGTCTGCTCTATTGTCTGCGCAAGGCCTATCGCTGGCTGGCACAGGAAGAACTGGATGTTTGGGTGGCTCAGTGTATGCAAGCCGTTCCCTCCGCGGGAACGAGCGGAGGGAAGATTCTGGTAAAAGAAGAGTAGCCCCCTGCGAAAAGAATTGGTTTAGGTAAGCTTTTCTTTTTGAGCTTCGATCAAATCGCCAATCCCTTTTTCGGCCAATCCGAGTAACTCATCGAGCTGAGCCCGGGAGTAGGTCGCCTCTTCGCCAGAAGACTGTACTTCGACAAATTGACCGGATCCGGTCATGACCACATTGGCATCAACCGTGGCATCCCGGTCTTCGGGGTAGTCGAGGTCGAGCACGCACTTGTCCTGGTAAATACCAACGCTAATGGCAGCGAGGTGGTCGCGGATGGGGTCTTCCTTGAGCTTGCCATCGGCCAGCAGTCCATTAACCGCAATGCGGGTGGCGAGCCAGGCACCGGTGATGGAGGCGGTACGGGTACCCCCGTCCGCCTGAAGAACATCGCAATCAATCCAGAGGGTTTTGTCGGTCAATTTTTTCAGATCGAGCACCGCCCGGAGGGAACGGCCAATGAGACGCTGAATCTCAATGTTTCGGCCGTCCTGTTTGCCTCTCGAGATAGGGCGGTCCTTACGGGAGAGGGTGGCGTAGGGCAACATGCTGTACTCCGCGGTCAGCCAGCCCCCGGTAATTTTTTGCTGACGCATCCAACCGGGCACCCGGTCTTCGATCATCGCCGAGCAGATCACCCGGGTGTCACCAAAGGAGCATAGAACCGACCCATTGGCATGAGGGGCGATGCCGAGTTGAAAGTCGACCTTCCGCATCTGGTCAAGAGCACGGCCGGATGGGCGTTCGAAAATTTGGTTCAATTGGGCGGCAAGGTCGTTGGAATCATTCATTTCAGACTTCATACTCCATTAACGGTTCGGGGTCGAGCACGGGGAGGTTTCGCTCAGCAAACATTTTAGAAAACCAAGCCCTGGCTTCTGGATCTCCGTGGTGCAGGACGATTTTTCGTGGGCTCACCGATTCGGCAAAGGCGAGGAGTTCCTCGCGGTCCGCATGGCCGCTCATATCGTACTGCTGCACCATTGCCCGCACCTTTTCGAGAATGTCAATCGGTTCGAATAAAAATTCATCGCCCGGCTTGCAGGGTAGGAGTTGTCCGCCGGGGGTGGAGGGGTCGCAATAGCCGACGAAGAAAATGCCGTTACGGTCGTCCCCAAGCATGGAGGAGGCGAGCATGTAGGATGGCGTGTTTTCCACCATCATGCCACTGCTTACCAGGTAGATGCCCTGCATGGGAAGAGGTTCCCCGGGCTGAATCTTGCGGGGTAAGGGCTGAGCACCAAGACTACGCAATACTTTGCGGGAAAATTGGACACGGTTAAAATTCTGGGAAATCTGGTGGATGTGGTTGACCAGATCCATGCCGAGCCCAGAACAGAAAACGGGAGTGGGGGGGAGGGCCTTTTTTTTCCGGGCCTCATCGAGCACAACGAGCATTTCCTGCATCCGGCCAAGGGCAAATACGGGAATCAATGCGGAGCCCCCACGGTTGAGCACTTTTCGGACATCCTGCAGAAGGCGGACAATTTCCGCTTCACGCTGCTTTCCTGCCGGCCGTTCCGCACCGCCACGGGTGGTTTCCATTACCAGGGTATCGATGGGGTGTCGGGGAAGCTGAGCCCCATCGAGGGTGCGTAATTCATTGAAGAGCAAATCCCCGGTAAAAAATGTCCGCTTCCCCTCATACACTAGTTCGAAGGAAACCGCCCCGGCCACATGCCCGGCGTGGTAGACGGTGATTTCGATGGCATGGCCTTCTTTTTCAAAAACGATGGTTTCCTCAAGAGCCAGAACTTCCATCCGGTCGTAGAGAGCTCCGAGGTCGGAACGGCCATAGAGCGGGAGTTCAGGCAGGTTCAGTTCGCTGCGCTGGCGCTTCATGACTGCGAGAGAGTTGGAAAGCATCCGGCGGACAAGAATGGAACTTGGGTAACTGAGAAATACAGGAGCCCGTGGATTTTGGCGGCTCAGCAGGGGCAGGCTGCCTAGGTGGTCGAGGTGACAATGGGAAAGTAAAATAAAATCGACCGAGTCTGGAGGGAGAAGATCGAGTCGGGGCAAGGATTCCTTCCCGGCATGTTTGGGGTGCAGTCCGGCATCCAGGACGAACTGAAAGGGGCCGATCTTACATGCAGTGCAGTTTGCCCCGATCCCACCGTGGGGATTTAAATCCTTGATGATCATGAAGGGGATGGGTGGGAGTTTGGGTTGTCGGGCACTTCCAACCGGAAAGGCTCCATTCTAACATGTATCTTATTTCCGAACTGATCGATGCCATGAAAGGCACCTTTGGCTTCGGCCGATAAATGAGTGACATGGTAGCTGTTGTATGAGAAAGAACCACCTGGTTCCAGTACTGGGCACTCCCCTACAATCTTGTCTCCCTCCACCACGGTCTGGGTGCCGTCCTCATTGACGAGGATCCACTTCCTCCCGAGCAAAGTGACATTTCTGTCGGATAGATTGCTAATGGTGATGAAATAAATGAAGGCATGCAGGTGAAAGCCGTCGACAGTCGATTTTTCCTTATGGTGTACCAGTTTGTCGAGCTGGGCACTGAGTCCATCCATTTCTATACTGCCTTCCTGTAACATAAGTCAAAAGTATTAGGTGACCCTACCATGGGACGGAAAAAGACCAAATCTTTTCCAACCTGATTGGTGAGTTGTCCACAATTCATGGAATACGCTTGCTTGGAATTGCTGAGAAAGCAGAAAGGGAAAGGATGTCAAAATATGCTTTGCTTTCTGTAAGTGATAAAAGTGGGTTGGTTCCCTTTGCCCGTGCCCTCGCCGAAGAACATGGGTTTACGCTGCTTTCCACGGGCGGGACTGCCCGCCTACTCCGGGAGGAGCAGATTGCCGTCACTGATGTGAGCGATCATACTGGATTTCCGGAAATGATGGATGGCCGGGTAAAGACCTTGCATCCGATGATCCATGGCGGATTGCTTTGCCTGCGTGATAATCCCTCTCATCAGGATGCCGCCTCCGAGCATGGTATCCAGATGATCGATTTGGTGGTGGTCAACCTTTACCCTTTTGAGGAAACGGTAGCTCGTGCAGGAGTCAGTTTTGCGGAGGCGATCGAGCAGATCGATATTGGTGGCCCGTCCATGTTGAGGAGTGCGGCCAAGAATCACAAGGATGTAACGGTGGTGTGCGATCCGGCAGATTATGACCGCGTCCTTGCATCTCTGGGTGGAATGGAAAACTCCTCTTCACTGCGCCGGGAACTTGCCCAAAAAGTATTTGCCCGCACAGCCTCCTACGACCGGGCGATCAGTGATTACCTCAATCGGGAAACCGAAGAGGTACCCGATTTGGACGCTATTTCTGGTTTGCCCACAAACCTAGAGATTTCCTCCCCCAAGGCGATGGGGCTGAGGTATGGGGAAAACCCACACCAGCAGGCGGCACTTTATGGAGAGTTTCTTGATTATTTCGACCAGTTGCAGGGCAAGGAATTATCCTACAACAATATCCTCGATATCTCCGCATCGGCCTACCTGATTGGGGAATTTGAGCGTCCAACGGTCGCGATTTTAAAGCATACCAATCCCTGCGGGGTGGCCAGTTCGGATGACTTGGAGACTGCCTGGGAACTTGCCTATGCCACGGACCGGCAGGCCCCTTTTGGTGGTATCATTGTGGTCAATAATACCCTCGACCTCGGTTTGGCCCAAAAAATTGGGGAGATCTTTTGTGAGGTTATCATTGCTCCCGGATTCACCACGGAGGCCCTCTCCTTTTTTGAGAAAAAGAAAAACCTTCGTCTGTTGGTCTCCAAGTGTGGTTTCGGTCCGGAGACCTTGCAAGAGGTGCGAACTGTGCCGGGTGGATATCTGGTTCAGGACCGTGACCAGAAACGAATCAATCCGAAAGAATTTCGGGTGGTTACCGAGAGGCAACCCACGGAGCAGGAATGGAGGTCCATGCTTTTTGGTTGGCGGGTGGTCCGCCATGTCAAAAGCAACGCCATTGTTTATGCTGGAGATGAGTGCACCCTCGGAGTCGGTGCGGGGCAGATGTCGCGGGTGGACAGTTCGAGAATCGCGGTGTGGAAAGCCGGAGAAGCCCAACTTTCCCTCACCGGCTCATCCATCGCATCGGATGCGTTTTTTCCATTTGCGGATGGATTGGTAGCGGCAGCGGAGGCAGGGGCCACCGCTGCGATTCAACCGGGTGGAAGTGTGCGGGATGATGAAGTAATTGCCGCAGCCAATGAGCACAACCTCGCCATGGTCTTTACCGGCAACCGTCACTTTAAACACTAGGGAACAGCCACCCCCTTTTTATAAAATATCCAGGCTTGAGAAGCAGGCACTCTTTGCTAAGCATGAAAAGAATGAACCTCTCTTTTTTGTCCTGGTGGATACTTCCTCTTTGCACAGTTTGCTTCTCTGGGCTGTTTTTTCTGGGAGGTTGTGGGCAGGCGATGCTTTCGGACGAAAACCTCGCCCGGCGATCCAAGAAGGAATTTTCCAAAATGAAGGAGAAGGAAAGCCTCTCTGGCAACTCCTCACACCAGGAGATGATCAAGGAAATCGGGCAGCGTATTGCCGGAGTGGCCCAGGTTGACCTGCCAGGCACGGAGTGGGAGTTTGTGGTCTTTCAAAAAGAAGAACCCAATGCCTTTGCTATGCCGGGCGGGAAGGTGGGAGTAAACACCGGTCTGATTGATCTGGCTGCCGGAAATGAGGATGAAATTGCCGCGGTTATGGGACATGAGATTGCCCATGTCGCCCTGCGTCACAGCAATAAACGAATGAGCCAGGCAATCGGTGTGGGGGTCGGTGGGGTGATTCTGGATGTGGCCCTGCGCAACAAAAGTTCCACTGAGCGGATGATCGGCCGCACCGCTTATGGGGTGGGATCTACCGTGGGTGTGGCCCTTCCTTTTAGCCGGGCAAATGAACAGGAGGCCGACCACCGCGGGCTCTACTATGCCGCCATGGCAGGATACGACCCTCGGGGGGCTGTAAGTTTTTGGAAAAAAATGCAAGCCAAGGCTGGTAAGCGGAGAATGCCCCAGTTTCTCTCCACCCATCCAAACCCGGGAAACCGGATTCAATTTCTTGAGGAAAAAATGCCCCATGCCCTGGGCTTGTACCGGCAGGCAAAGGAAGCCCGGGGAGAAAGGCCAAATCCATGAGTGCCCTGTTGGATAATCCGGTCGGGGCATTGAAGAAATATGTGTCCTTCCCCAGTGTCTCGGCAGATTCCTGCTTTGCGGAGGGAGTAAGTGGGGCCCGCGAATTTGCCTCTTCCTGCCTGAGGGAACTCGGGTTTGAAGTGGAGCATGTGCCCACCCCCATCCACCCGGTGATTGTGGCCACCCGTGGTGATCCTTCCTGGCCAGGCATTGTAATTTATGGGCATTACGATGTGCAACCGCCCGATCCACTCAATCTGTGGAACAGTGACCCCTTCGAGGCGGTGGAAAGAAAGGGGAGATTATATGGCCGTGGCGCCGCCGATAACAAGGGACCACAGATTGTCCATATGGCCGCTCTTGCCCGTGCCCTTAAGAAAAACCCTGATCTTCCCCTGCGGATCACTTATTTGATCGAGGGAGAGGAGGAAATCGGCAGCCCGAGCTTTCGGGAATTTTTGGAGCAGGGGAAGGACCGCCTGCAGGGCGATTTCCTCTTGGTCTCGGACACGGGCAGTCCCGGCCCAGAGCAACTTGCCATTACCACCGGTCTTCGTGGGCTCGTTGCCTTGGAGGTCAAAGTCTATGGGCCGAAGCAGGACCTCCATTCCGGTGTGCATGGAGGAGCGTTGCTCAATCCTCTTCAGGCTTTGGTGCAGGCGTGTTCATCCTTACATGATGCCGAAGGGCGGGTGACTGTGCCGGGTTTTTATGATGCGGTCACACCGCCAGAGCAGTGGGAGCGCGATGAACTAAGACGGTTGCCCATCACAGAGTCTGCCTACGCGGAGTTTTTGGGAACCCCTTCCTTCTTCCCCCCTCCAGGATATTCCCCATTGGAGGCAATCCGTTTTTGTCCGACCCTTGAATTTAACGGACTGGGCGGTGGATACCAAGGAGAGGGTTCAAAGACCGTCATCCCCGCCGAGGCATTTGCCAAGATTACCTGCCGTCTCGTGCCCGACCAATCGGCAAAGGATATTTCCGAAAAAGTAAGATCCGCTTTACAGGCTGCTTTTCCTCCCGCCGTCCGGGTGGAGGTGGAGGTCAAGGGTGGGGGAGATCCCTATTTTATCCTGCCTCCCGGGAAACCCGGTGCTCCTGAGTGCACCAAACCTCTGATGAACCGGGCATTCCCCCTGGCAGAACAATGCATTGAGCAATGTTTTGGGAAAAGGCCACTCTACTTGAGAGAGGGCGGAAGCATACCCATTATTCGCGACCTTAAGGAAATTGCAGGACTTGATTCTCTTATGCTTGGTTTATTTACCAATGAGGACAACCTGCATGCCCCGGATGAAAGTTTTAATCTGGAGATTATGAACCGGGCGATAGATACCTTTGAGGCATTTTTCCTCGGTCTGGCCGCGGATTAAAACCGCTTAGATCGAGTCCTTGGTGATTAGGAAATCGGCCCGTCGGTCGAGCCGGGCTTCGTCCCTGCTGGCATTGGGAATGGCGGACTCATCGCCGATGGAAAGAGTGTCGATACGGTTAGGATCAGCCCCCAATTCGACCATGAATTCCTTGATGGTGGAGGCCCGACGATCTCCCAGTGCCTTGTTGTAGGCCGGGGTTCCTTTCCAGTCGCAGTATCCCTCGATCAGAAGATGGGCAGAGGGGTTTTGCTTGAGAAAGTTTGCCACCTGCACCACTTTCTCTCTCTCGCTCTGAGAAATATTGTATTGGTCGAAGTCAAAGAGGACAGGCTCAAAGGGCCGGGCCACATTGAAGGGGTCCCCAAAGGTGTCCAGTTTGGGGTCGCGTGGAAGGAGAAGGTCGGGTGTCCCTAATTGTCCCAGTAAGGCAGAACCGGCCGGAGAGACCACATTGATTTCTTCCCCAAATTCGCGGGTGGGGTCGGAGAGAGTGGATTCAGGACCCCGGGAAAAACTGCTTTTCGGTTCGACATTGCGTGCACAACCTATCCCAATGAAAAGAATAATTGCACAGAGGGAATGTAGGCCCGGACTGGGCATGGGGCCGGAGCTTAGGAGTCGCCGAGAACGACGAAATGGGCCTTGCGCTCGAGTGCAGAAGTGGTGGAGTCGGCGTTGGGAGTGGCCAGTTCATCACCCATGGAAAGAACTTCAATACGGGATGCATCCGAACCGAGGTCGATCAGGTACTGTTTCACACTGGATGCACGGCGGTCACCCAATGACTTGTTGTAGGCAGGAGTTCCTTTCCAGTCACAGTATCCCTCAATGAGAATTCTCGAGTTTTGATTAGAGGAGAGAAAAGTGGCCACATCCTGCAACTTTGCACGTTCATCGGCTCCGATATTGTATTGGTCAAAGCCAAAGAAAATCGGCTCAAAGGGACGCTCGCCCTGAGCGAGTGCATTATCGCTCCAAAAGGGATCCTGGGGTGCGAGCCCATCTGACCCATTTCCTCCGCCCGGGATCTGGTCGCCCAGAGGGGA
This sequence comes from Opitutales bacterium, assembly GCA_038152995.1. Taxonomy (GTDB): domain Bacteria; phylum Verrucomicrobiota; class Verrucomicrobiia; order Opitutales; family Seribacteraceae; genus Chordibacter. Next base: position 19,230 of record JAYOXT010000012.1, on the reverse strand, counting down.
AAACTCATCTTCGTTATTGGACACCCCGGTGATGGTGACAAAATTTCCCCGGTCGCTTCCCTTAATTAGGGCTGTATCCTCTGGAGACAAAGATTTCGTTTTGGAGCAACTGGATATTCCAATGCTCAAGATTGCAATGACTGCATACCACACTTTATTTTTCATAACTAACTCCCGCGTTTATAGTTTGACCGAAACCCATCATTCCGACCTTCCACCCTTATTTCCTTGCACGCACCAGCATGATCGTCAATGGGAAAAGGCTTGAGCGAAAAAAAATATTTTCTGGTCGATAACGGGTCCCTACGGGCGGAATCTGTACGAACCCTGAGGGAGATCGCGGGCCAACTTTCCAGTTTGTGCGACCTGTCCGTTACCCCGATGGGCTTGATGCACTCGCACAAAGTGGATGCAGGGGAACTGGATGGGCAACCTGCCCAGTCGATGCAGTCCTTTTTGGAGTCGGCTGAAGCGGAGACATTGTCTTACATCTGTGTGATCCCTTTTTTTCTTGGGCCCAGCCTCGCGGTGACCGATTGGTTGCCCCGTAACCTTGCCCGCTGGCAGGAGCGGGAAGCAGGCAGGCATTTTCGTATCCTTGATGTGCTCTACAGGCAGGGGGATGACCGTTTGCCCCGTGCCCTTGCCGATCGATGCAGGAAGGTAATGCGCCAATCCGGCCTATCCCGTGCCCATGTGGCTCTCGTCGACCATGGAACACCATTGAAAGAGGTAAATCAAGTCAGGGAAGAAGTGGGGCTGGAGTGCCGTCACCTTCTGGGTAACGAAGTTGCTGGCTTTTCCACCTGTGCGATGGAAAGGAGAGAGGGTGCCGAGTATGATTTTAACGACCCACTGCTCGAATCCCTGCTTGAGAAATGGGCCGGTGCGGGAGTGCGGGAAATCATTCTCTCGCAATTTTTTCTTCTTCCGGGCAGGCATGCCGGGCCCGGTGGTGACATCGAACAGATTGTTCAGCCTTTTACTGATCGCTTGCCTGAACTCTCGGTTCACCGTGCCGACAACCTCGGCACCCATCCGCTGGTTATGGATATCCTCAGGGAAAGAATTTCCGAGGCAGGCAAGGGTGCCGCCTAGGCGATCAGTAGAATACCTATTCCCAGCAAAAGGGAGCCCAGTACCCTTTTAATCTTGGTTGAGCGGGTGAGGTTTCCTTCGTGCAACCCGAGGTAGGTGCCTGCCCAGGCGACCAAAAGAACGGTCCATAATCCGCGGGTTGAATACACAACATTGACCTCGGTAGGTATGCGGTAGCAAGCGACGGCCATGGACATAAGGACGGCCTGCAGGGCGATCAGGGAGCCACTCGCCCAGGCCCAGCGGTCGCAAGGAAGGGATCTTCGAAAGATGGGGTGCTCGGCCCATGGCACGAGGAGGAGGGTCAGTATACCCAGAGAGCCAAAGATGCAGAAGAGCATACGGATGGGGTTGCTTTGATGACTGAAGTGGGGGACGAGAGAGTCGAGCAGACTGAAGGATGCCGCGGAGAGAATAGCCAGGCCTATGCCTTTCCAGTTGGTCTGACCGGTTTTGGATGGCCACCCAATCAGGGCAACGGCCACGGCAGCGAGCAGGGCGGCCATCCAGGTCTCTGCGGTGATGGGCTGAGTGGACAATCCGAAGACCACCAGAAAAGCGGCCACCAGCACCGACTTAATTCCCATAAGGGGAGAGACCATCGATGCATCGCCCGCCTGCAGGGCTCGAAATAAAAGTGCTTGGGCAAGGAGGAAAATCGATCCGAGGCATGCCCCGGTCACCAGCTCATTGATGTCGGGCCAACCCGGGGCAATGAAGAGGTGGGGCAAAAAACAAAGGGAAAGGATGAGGTTGGAAAGAATGACCGTGCGCAATTGACCTGAGCCAAGTTCCAGTCCTCTCTTGCCCAGGATTGCCCCCATTGCATAAATCAGACCCGCAAAGAGAGCCAGCAGGTAGGCCGTCCACGCTTCGTTCAAGAAAGTAGGGTTTGTCGGGATTGAGGAGGGTGCATTGGGCGTATCCATAGTTTCAGCGATCAGATTTTCAACCGTAAACTCCTCAAATAATTTTTATTTCTTGGAGTTATTCTGCTCGAAAGAAAGCCCTCCATCCAGTTACGCTATTGTTCCATGCCCGCCCGATCTTTTGTTTCCTTTTTTTTACCCCTGGTTTTGCTCGGAAGACCCATTGATTTTGAGAGTGAGGTCTGGCCCATTTTGCAGGACCGTTGCATCGAATGCCATCAGGCACCCCAGGAAAAGAACGGCCGGATGATCCGCCCGAAAGCAGGGCTTCGGCTGGATGGGTTGGCCCATATTATGTTTGGCTCTCAGGACGCTCCTGTGATCGAAGTCAACCACCCCAGTAAAAGCCCCCTCTACAACCGAGTGATTCTGGCTGCAGATGACGATGACCGCATGCCACCCAAAGGCGATCCCCTCAGCCACGAGCAATGCGAAATCTTACGTCAGTGGATTGGGCAGGGGGTGGATTTTGGTTCGTGGGTGGGTGCAAAGGATGGATTGGATGCCCTCATCCGGCAAGACCATCAGGCCAACCTGCATATCCCTGAGTTTGTGTCCTTTTATCAAAAACTCGGGGATGGGGTTGCTCCGGTTAATTCCCCTGAAATTTCCCAGATTCGTAAAAAGACGGGTCTGCTCATCCGCCCCGTAGGAAAAGGCAATTCCCTGCTGGACGTCCGGGTGGTGACACGGCATCAACTCATAAATGACTCCGCCCTGCTGGAACTAGAGCCGATCTATGAAAAGATCACCAAGCTCGACCTTCGCCGAACCGCCATAAGCGGACAAAGCCTTAAGGAGATTGCCAGGATGAGCAAGCTGACTGAGCTTAATCTCAGCGGGTGCAAAATTGGGGACGAAGACCTGTCCTTTCTTGGCGGACTTGCTTGCATTCGCACGGTCAATCTTTCGGAAACCAAGGTAAGTGCTCAAGGTGTCAAACTACTCTGCCGGGCAGATACGCTCCAAAAAATATACCTCTGGCAATCCGCGGTCAGGGAGCATGAATATCCCCAATTAAGTAGCCGGCACCCGGGCTTGACCTTTATTTTTTAAGTTCCCCTTTTCTTAAGGCAGATGGTTCCTGTACCTTCTTTTCAATCGCACCCCGGGTAGAATTCGCTATATTGTCACACCGTGACCGCAACCAAAGAAATTCCTGCCCGGCAAAGCGTCTTGGAGTACTCGTCCTATGGTACTCCACTGGATGTTCTCCAGGTAATTGACCGCCCGGTGCCTGTGCCCGGGCCCGGGGTGGTGCTGATTGAAATGCAGGCAAGCCCGATCCATCCATCTGACCTCGGTCTGATTCAGGGTTCGTATGGTCGTCCCCGTATACCTCCCGCCATTGGAGGAAGGGAAGGGGTGGGTACGGTTGTCAAAGTCGGAAAGGGTGTGGATGAGAAGATTCTTGGTCGTCCCGTCGCACTTATTGAAGACCAGGGAACCTGGCAGGAATACCAACTGGCCAAAGCCGATGACCTCATTCTCTTTCCCGCCCTCGTGCCCTTCGTGCAGTTGGCGGTTTCCCTGCTCAACCCGCTGACTGCCTGGCGGTTGCTGCATGACTTTGAGTACCTCAATCCGGGGGATGTCATTGTACAGAATGCGGGTAATTCCGCGGTCGGCCAAAGCGTGATTCAACTCTGCCGAAGGCTGGGCGTTACCTGTATCAGCCTGATCCGAGACCCTGCCCATGTGCCAGGTCTTAAAAGTTTGGGAGCGAAAGAAGTTTGGTTGGATGATGAGGATGTGCCTGCCCGGATGAGGGAGTTTACTGAGGGGGAAGGGGCAAAACTGGCATTAAATTCAGTGGGTGGCCGAAGTGCCGTCCGACTGACTCGTTGCCTGGGGCCGGGAGGCATTCATGTGACCTTTGGTGCGATGGACGGAAACGCGGTGAGGTTCCCTACACGCAGTTTGATATTTGATGATATCCACATGGTTGGTTTTTGGATGGACCGCTGGAAAAGAAAGCAGAGCCTGGCCGGTTTTCGTAATGCCTGTGAAAAGGTTTTGCAACCATTGGCGATGACAGAGCTCACCCATTCGATTGATCAAATTTTTAATCTTTCCGAGTTTAAGGAAGCATTTGCTCGTAACGCGGAGTCGAGAATGGGCAAAATATTATTTGCCAGAGATAAGGAATTTTTGACTACCCTGCAGTAGACTTAATCCAAGAGGCGCCGGCGAAGGGAGGTGAGGGAAAAATGTTTTCCCGGGCAAACGGTGTGCTTGGGGTGAAAAAGAGTGTGTGTGGTTACATCGCCCGCCTGGAGGTTGCATCGCTTCATCAGATACTCGCAAAGGCCTTCCAGTGCGGAAAGCTGTTTGGAAGTGGGCGGGCGAACCTCAAAATTTCCGATCAGGCAAATCCCGATACTTGTCTGGTTCCATGCCTGTTTTTTTACATGTCCGCCATCCTTCTGGCCACTCCAGCGACTGCCGATGTAAATTTCTCCATCCCGTGCCTTGCGGGAACCGTTGGAAATCACGAAGTGGTAGGCGAGTCCGTTTTTCATCCCCCGGGCGAGGTGAACCTTGTGCATATTGACCGCATCGTCGATAGGGGTGGCCGAATGGTGAATAATGATACGTTGCCATTTCCCGGAGACCGGGCGGATGGCGTTCAGTTTGGAAAGGGTGGAACTGTCGAGCAGATTTGGTTGAGTGGGGCGACGCGAACCGGACAGGGGGATGGTAAGTTTCTGCCCAACCCGGATCAGGTCGGGCCGGCTGATTTGGTTGATCAGGGCGAGATCATTCGCGGATACTCCAAACCGTTTTGCAATCAGACCGAGGCTTTCTCCCTTACGCACCACATAGTTGACCTCCCTGACATTTCCCGAAGGAATTTTCAGTTTCTTGCCGGCATAAAGCAGGTTGGGGTTGGAAATTCCATTGTAGGCCTGCAGCGTGGAAACAGAAACCCCGTAGCGGGACGCTATGCCTCCGAGGGTTTCGTTTTTTTGCACCACATGGGTGGTGTCAGCCCACAACCACAGGTTGGCTGACCACAAGAATAATCCATAGAAGATTCTTTTCCTCATCTACCGATTTTCTTTTACCATAACTTTCCATGACCTTGGCAACCTAGAAGTGATGTAGTGGGGACACTCCACTCATTCGATTCGGTTTTGCCTGTAGACGGATCTTCCACTATTTATTCCAAATAAATGAAACTAAAGACAAAAGTCTGGCTGGTCTCCCAAGGAATTCTCCTGATTACCGCCCTGATCATACAGCTCACCTTTTACCGTGAAATCAAAGTGGGTCCCTTACTCGGCATGCCCAAGAGAGATTACTGGGAGATTATCAGGGATGTTGAGCCTGAGGTGCCCGCATTTGTGCGGGAGAAACAGCTTCCTCCCGAGCTCTGGGATCCGCGCAGCAATCTAACGGAGGCTCAAATTATCAAGGCAAACCTGGGCGGGCATCACCGTGCTTTTCGCAGAGAAGATGGTTTGCGTACTGCTTTTTATGGGGGCTTGATGGTCAATTTTATATATCTCTTTGGATTCCATCTGCTTGCCTGGTACTTTCAAAAATCAGCCAAAAGGCACGGTTGATTTTTCCGCCTTAGCTTCACATTCGGAAGGTTATGATTCATGGTTGCCTTGCCCTTGAAATGAATCTTTAGATAATGGTACGATTCAATAATGAAGACTCCTTGCATTGCTACCTGTAAATTCTTACTTGTCTCCTCGTTTGGTTGGCTTTTTGGGCATGCTTCCGGGCAAAATTACTCTCCAGCACAAGAGCGTGATGCGTATGACTATTTTGACCGCGTGGGCGACAAGAGTTTTTATCAACAGCAAAAGATTGAATTCATGAAAGACGAGATGAATGACTATTCTCGCCGTCTTCATTCGTTACAGGAAAAATTCAATCAGAGATTTTTTGGAATAGGTTCTGGCCAAGATTATCAAAATCCATTCGCTCCAGGAGAAGTTCGGCCCCCTTCCGAGCCAAAGATTGAAGAGCAAATCGAAGATCCTGCTCCACCGTCCGGAAATTACAGACGCCCACTTCCTTCCTACTCTAAGTCCAATGATTCTCAGAAACTTGCTTTTGAAGTAAATTCCCCTGCACCCACTAATGCACCCACTAATAATGATATCGATCGGGATTTATCGCCAGGCACAAGCGGTATTGATTCTTCCTTATCTTCCGCTGAAAACAAGATTTTGGATCAGGCCCCACTAGCCCGCAAAAAAAATACAGGAACCTATCTAATTCTCCGACCTGGAGTTACCTTCCCATACCGGGAAAAAAGTTCTCATTTCGCGGGAAACAAGTCCAAGTACCGTGAATACGATCCTGGTTTTTCCCTCACTCTTTCTGGTGGTTACCAATGGAAGGGGTTTAGTTTTGGAGGGGGTGGGTTATATCGCAAAAATAAACATGACCATAAACACAGCTACGAAAAGGCTGGTGGGGTGGAGCATGATTTCGTTTCTGGAAGTGCATCCAGTACTTTTGCTGGTTTTTTAGAGTTGGGTTATGATCACCGGTTCAACGAGTGGTTCAAGTTTTACTCCAATATCAACTTGGGTTACGGGGTGAGTGTTGTGGAGGATTACTCTGCTTCTCCTGTGGTAACTCCTCCAGGAACCGATCGCACAAGAATAGATACAACTTTTATCGGGAGCGTTGGTTTGGGTGTTGGCTTTCATCCAAACGATCACCTTGCCTTTCTCTTGGGCTACCGCTTCCTCTATGAGGACGAAGTACCTGCCCATGCCTTGGAAATTGGGATAAACGGTCTTTTCTAAGCAATTATGAGCAAACTTTCGGAGGGAAGGAGATTTTCCCCTCACCGAACATCCTTTTTTCTGTCCATTCTTCTTACACCATTTGGGCTTCTTTATCGCTTATGGTGCCTTTCGATTCGAATTCGATATTCTTCTCAAAATGGACATTCCCAGCTCTTAAATTCAGATTCTCCAATTATTCTTGTACTCTGGCATAATCGTCTTTTTCTTGCGGGCCATTGGCAAAAGAAATTCCGCGATGGGCGTAAATGTTATGGTTTGATTAGCGGAAGCCGGGACGGTGCATGGTTGGAAACCTTTTACGGTTGGGTGGGCATCCATGCGATCCGGGGATCCCGTAACAAAAGGGGTTCCCAGGCAGTGAGGGAACTTGTTAGGAAGTTGAAAGAAGGAAATGATGTGGGGATTACACCTGACGGATCACGGGGACCCAAGTATGAAGCCAAACCTGGAGCGGTCACGGTTGCCAAGCTCAGTCGTTCTCCCATCCTTCTGCTCAGTTTTACTTACTCCTGGTGCATCCGTCTGAAATCCTGGGATCAATTCGTTATCCCCCTGCCATTTTCCAAAGTGGAAGCTCAGACAAAATTGCTCTCATACGATGAATTAAGTTCTGTAGGAAATCTCGAGGAAGTTACCCAAATGGTCCAATCCACGCTTGGCCAGATGACCCATGACTGAGAACGAAACAAGGGTGGAAGCACGCGGGCTGACCAAGTATTTCGGGAAGTTCTGTGCGGTTGATCACCTGTCGTTTTCCCTAGGTAAGGGTTCATTAACCGGGTTGCTTGGGGGAAATGGGGCGGGCAAGACGACCACCATCTCCATGCTTCTTGGGCTGTTGAATCCGACAGTTGGATCGGTTCATATTTTCAACCGGGACCTTGCCCGGCAAAAGGGAAGCATTCTTCCGAGGATGAACTTTTGCTCCCCCTATGTGGACCTCCCGCAACGCCTTACTGTCTGGGAAAATCTCTCTGTGTTTGCGAGGCTCTATCGGGTGACTCAACCCGGGCAGCGCATTGAAGAACTGGCCGATGAATTCAAGCTGGGAGACATGCTGAGAAAGCCCATGCGTCGCCTCTCTTCCGGGCAGAAAACCAGGGTTTCCCTAGTCAAGGCATTGATCAATCAACCGGACTTCCTGCTGCTGGATGAGCCCACCGCCAGCCTGTCGCCTGATATTTCTCTGTGGATTCGTGAGCGTCTCAAAAAGTATCGTGATTCAACTGGTGCCACCATTCTTTTTGCTAGCCACGATATGAGAGAAGTGGAATTGTTGTGCGACCAGGTGCTGTTGATGAACCGCGGGAAACTTGTTGCTCAGGGCAGTCCTGATTCCCTGATCAAGCAGTACAATTGCTCGAGTCTTGAGGAGGTCTTTCTTTCCCTTAACCGTACGAATTAGTTGCACAGTATGGGATCCCTTCACCGAGTTTCCGCCCTTTTATTGAGGTACTTTTACCTACTGAGGTCATCGTGGCCCCGGTTGCTTGAGATTGCTTATTGGCCCACCATCCAGATGATTATCTGGGGATTCACCTCGGTCTACTTTTCTGATTCGAGCCCGGAACTGACCGCTGGAGGAATCTTAATTTCCGCCGTGTTGGTCTGGGACTCTCTCTTCCGTTCTCACATTAGCTACACCCTCTCTTTTTTGGAGGAGATGTGGTCGAGGAACCTGGCCAACCTTTTTGTTAGTCCACTGCGGTCCTGGGAACTGATTCTCGCCCTGGCTACAATTAGTATGATCCGTACCCTTATCGGTATGACTCCTGCCGCCCTGCTGGCGATTCCCTTCTTTGGTGTTTCCGTCTTTGAGATGGGGCTTCCCCTGTTGGGTTTCTTTCTCAATCTGGTCCTCACCGGATGGTCAATTTCTCAGGTGGTGACTGGTATTTTGTTGCGCTACGGTTTGGGTGCGGAAAGCCTTACCTGGATGCTTCCCTTTTTACTCGCTCCTTTTTCCTGCATCTATTACCCGCTGGAAACTCTTCCTGGATGGATGCAGGGCGTTGCCGAATTTCTTTCAACTACCTATATATTTGAAGGAATGCGTTCGTTGATTCTTGATGGCGTCTGGCGGGAAGAATTGATGTGGCGTGCCTGTGGTTTAAATCTGATCTATATGACCTTTGGGATTTCAGTATTTCTAGTTGCCATACGCTCTGCCCGCAACCGCGGTCTGTTGATGCAGTCCGGTGAATAATTTTGATATTTTGTTCCGCAAACACTGAATTTCCTCGCATTCAAGCAGGTGTGTTGCATGGGTATTTGAGAAGATGAAAAAAAGATTTGTTGTAATCATGGCTGGGGGCAAAGGTGAAAGATTCTGGCCCCAAAGCCGGTTGAAACGACCCAAGCATTTACTGCCCATTGTAGGCGATGCTCCCATGCTTGCTCAGACAGTGGACCGACTTGAGGGGTTGGTCCGTCCGGAGGATGTGTTTATCATTACCAATGCAGAGCAGCGTGAGGCGGTACTGGAAAGTTGCCCGAATTTGCTGCCCGAGCGGGTGATTGGGGAACCGCATGGTCGGGACACCGCGGCTGCGGTTGGATTGGCTGCACTGCTGGTGGAACAAGCTCATTCAGGGGCTGCCTTCGCTCTTTTGCCCGCGGATCATGTGATCACCGATGGGGCCGGTTTCCGTGCGGTGCTCGAGGGAGCCTTTGAGGCAGCAGAGGCAGAAGACTTCCTGGTGACCATTGGGATACAGCCCGATTTTCCCTCCACTGGATATGGGTACCTTAAGCAGGGCGAGGCCATCCGGTCTTGCTCCCGCCCCGTGCACCGGGTGGAAAGGTTTGTCGAGAAGCCCAACCTCGAAAGGGCGGAGCAATATATGAAGGAGGGGGGATATTTTTGGAATGCAGGTATGTTTGTCTGGCGCCCATCAGTCATTCTCTCCGCCATTCAGAAACATGCCCCTGAGCTCAGTTCTGGGCTGGAAGAGCTTTCCCAAAAATGGGAACAAAGCGGGTCGATTGTCGAGGCGATGCAAAAGGTTTATCCCCACCTCCACAAGATATCTATCGATTTTGCTGTGATGGAAAAAGCCGAGGGCGTGGTCATGCTTGAGTCTGCCTTTGACTGGGATGATGTCGGCGAGTGGCCCGCAATTGCCCGCCATTACCCTGCAGATGGGGATGGCAATGTATTTAAGGGCACCGGAGTGGCGTTAGATTCGAGCGGAAACCTGAGTTATGCGGAGAAGGGGCATACCATTTCTCTGCTCGGGGTGAAGGACTTGATCGTTGTTCAATCCGGCGATGCCACCCTGGTTTGCCACAAGGATTATGCCCAGCAGGTCAAAGGGCTTGCCCAAAAGGTCTGCGAGGGAAATCCTTCCCTTGCCTAAGCCGACAAACCTTGGTCCATCATGGCGGTCTTGCTTGGCATTGATTATGGAACCAAGAGGGTTGGGTTGGCCTGGGCAGATGACTTGAAGATCGCCCTGCCCATCGGAGCGGTTGTGGGAGCCGGGCAGATGGACCGGTGCCTGCAGGCACTAGCTGCCGAAATAAAGTCCCGGGCAATTGATGAGTTAGTGGTGGGATACCCCTTACAAATGGATGGTACGAAGGGAGCAAGGGCTGAGGAAGTGGACCGTTTTATCGCCCGGTTGGAGGAACAATTTTCGCTACCCGTGCACCGAGTGGATGAGCGGTTGACCAGTCTGGCTGCCCGCGAAGCCATGGGAGGAAAAGCCGCCCGCAAGGGAGCGGATAGCTCCGGACGTGTCGATGCCACGGCCGCCGGTCTTATTCTTAAAGACTTTCTTGAAAAGTGAGCGGGCAACCAAGGCAGATGCGGTGGAAATGCACCTGTGCCTATGATGGTTATTCTTTTAACGGCTGGCAAAAACAGCCCAACCGGGAGTCGGTGCAGGATCAACTGGAAGAGGTTTTGAAAAATATATTCCAGCGGCCAGTCCGCACCATCGGGGCGGGGCGCACGGATGCCGGGGTGCATGCCCGGGGTCAGGTCTTTCACTTTGATGCGGATTGGAGACATGGGGGGGATGCCCTTTTGCAATCCCTGCGTGTTTCTCTTCCACCGGCGATTAGTCCAAGAAAGGTAACCGCAGTTCCCCCGTCCTTTCATGCTCATCTCTCTGCCAAAGGAAAGCGTTACCTTTACCGAATATGCAAAGGTTGGGCCATGCCGGAATGTGTCGCGTATGTGCACTCGCTCAAAGAAAGAACCGTAAACCTTGCCGCGATGAAAGAGGCGGCCGTTCATTTTTTGGGAACGCATGACTTTTCCGCCTTTGCCGCCAATCGCGGCAGTGCCGATACGGAGTCACCGGTCAAAACAGTTTGGCGGGCAGACTGGTCAGAGAAGCCCACCGAGTTACAATTTGTGGTGGAAGGGGGTGGGTTTCTCTACAAGATGGTTCGCAGTATGGTCGGTGCCTTGATCGATGTGGGCTACGGGAAAATGGATCCATCCGAAATATGTTCCATTCTAGCCAGCCGGAAAAGAACTGCCCGGGTAGTCAGTGCTCCGGCCCATGGGCTGTGGTTGGAGAAAGTATTTTACAGAACCCCGCAGCGGGCTGGCCGGCAAATTGAAGTTTAACTGGAGGGTCTGGATCGAGGAAATCCTGGAAATTCTCTTTCCAGAGAACTGCCCTCTATGTGGCCACACTGCTTATCAGGAAAAGAGTTCCTTTTCCTGCCTCACCTGCCTCGAACGGGTTTTTTGGATACGGGGAACGAAGTGCAGGAAGTGTGGAATCAACATGAATGCTTTTGAGTATTCAGGTTTGCTTTGCAAAGGATGCCGCGAATTCGAGCCTTCATTCGATGCGGGGATGTCGATGTTCCGTCTCGACCAGATGGGAAAAAAATTAATTCATGAGATCAAATATCAGGGAGTCAAAAGGGTGCTCAATGATGTGCCTGTCTGGTTGGAGTTTGTTCCGGAATTTGCCGATTTTATCCGTGGGGCGACCCTCATCCCCGTACCTCTGCACCCGCGTAAATTAAGGAAACGAAATTTTAATCAGAGTTTGTGGTTGGCTAAGGCATGGGCAGCGGCAGTGGGGGAGGGTGCCAGAGTGGAAGAGGCTCTTATCCGTACCCGTATGACTAGTACACAGACCAAGCTTGATCTGAAGGAGCGGCGGAAAAATGTCAAAAATGCCTTTGCTCTTCGTCCAGGAAATTGTTTGGATGAATTCGATCGATTGGTCCTTGTAGATGATGTCTTTACCACGGGGGCAACCTTGGACGCCTGTGCTCAGGCACTTATCCAGGGTGGCTTTTCCAAGGTAGAGGTGGCGACTGCGGGCCGCAAGTAACGACTTTCAATACCATGGCATTCTTCAGTAAACCGAAATATTCAAAGGTCAGTGTAAAGTCTCGCGAAGGCGTGGCCAAAGGGATTTGGACTAAATGTCCGGAATCAGGTGACATGGTCTTTGCCAAGGAACTCAAGAAAAACTTGATGGTGGTTCCTTCGAGCGATCATCACTTTCCGCTTCCCGCACCCGACCGTATCCAATCTCTGGTCGATGAAGGCTCTTTTGTTGAGCATGATGAAAAAATGCGTTCCGCAGATCCGCTCAATTTTAAGGGAATTGCGTCCTATAAGGAAAAACTCGAACAGAACAGACAAAAAACCAGCCTCGAGGATGCGGTCATTTCTGGGGTGGGAAAGATGGGCGGAAATTTGGTCAGTCTGGCGGTGATGGATTTTCGTTTTCTTGGCGGAAGTATGGGTTCGGTGGTGGGAGAGAAAATCACCCGTGCCATCGAGCGCGGCTTGGATCTTAATATCCCGGTCATTGTGGTCTCCGCTTCGGGTGGTGCCCGAATGTACGAAGGAATCCTCAGTCTGATGCAGATGGCAAAAACCAGTGCTGCCCTGGCCCGTCTTGCCCAGGCAAGAATTCCCTTCTTCTCGGTCTTAACCAATCCCACTATGGCTGGCGTGATGGCGAGTTATGCTTCACTTGGAGATGTAATTATTGCGGAACCGAAGGCACTGATTGGGTTTGCAGGACGTCGGGTAATCAAAGAAACCACCCGTGCTGATTTGCCTGAAGGTTTTCAGACATCAGAATTTTTACTGGATCGCGGGTTGATTGACCAGATTGTCCATCGTCACGATTTACGGGATCGATTGATCTCCTTGATTGGTCATCTATCCAGTCACCTCGAACCGCGGATATCCGCTCCTAAGAAGATGGCAACAACACGTGCTTCTGCGGCGAAGAAAAAAGCCCCAGCCCGCAAGAAGGCCTCTTCTGGAAAGTCCTGAGAACTCCTCCCTGTTAATCTTACTCGGTTAATCAAATAACGCCGGGGGGGATAAACTTTACGGTTAGAGGTTTCCTGACTTCAATGAACGAAAAGCAAGGGCTCGACTTTTTATATTCCCTCAGAAACCTTGGTTCCAAGTTCGGCTTGGAAAGAATGCAGGAACTGGTGCAGGGACTTGGCCACCCACAGGCGGCTTTTCCTTCGATCCATGTCGCTGGCACCAATGGGAAAGGGTCCGTTTGTGCGATGCTCGGAGCAATTTACCGTGAACACGGTTACCGTGTGGGCTTGTTCACTTCTCCGCACCTGGTTGAGTTAGGCGAAAGAATACAGGTGGATGGAAAGTTACTGCCCCTCCCGAAAATTCTTCATTGGGTCAATCAAATCAAGCCGATTGCCGAAAGCATTGCTGCAAGGGGAGAGGAATGGTATCCCTCTTTTTTTGAATTCATCACTGCGGTTGCCTTTTTGGAATTTAAGGAAAAAGAAGTGGATATTGCCATTATCGAGACTGGGTTGGGCGGCCGGTTGGATTCGACCAATGTGATCTCGCCCGAGCTTTCCTTAATCACTTCCATTTCTTTGGATCACTGCGAAATACTTGGAAATACCCTCACCGAAATTGCCACGGAAAAAGCAGGGATTCTCAAATCGGGTGTGCCGGGAATTTGGGGGTGGTTGGACCCGGAGGCGGAATATGCTGTGGAAAGGGTTTCATCCCAGATTCAATGCCTGGGGGAATCGCTTTCTGGTTTGCCCGAAGATCAGTTCCCCCGGACGAACCTGTGCGGCTCTCACCAAACTAGAAATGCGGCCATGGCCCAGCATGCGGTTACCCGCCTCTCCGACAAATTTCCCGTTGAGCAGGAGAAAGTATCGAATGCACTGATGAAGGTGGACCTTCCGGGAAGATGGCAAATTTTACCGGGTTTTCCCCGCGTCATTCTCGATGCCTGCCACAATGAAGGTGCAATCTCCGGCTTACTGGAAAACCTGGCCAATCTACCCAATGATGTCGATATCTGGTACGCCTGTTGCGGAAAAGACCGGGCGGCAGCCGTGCTGCCTAGAATTCTTCCCTTTTGCTCAACTCTTCATTTATTTGAGCTTAGCCAACCCCGTGCCTCTTCGGCAAAAGAATTAAGGGGTTTGGTTCCTCCGGACTTTAGCGGATCAGTTTTTCTTTCCCAATTAAGTCAGGTTCCAACAATCTACGACTCGCTTCCTGCGGATCGGGTGACTCTAGTTACCGGTTCGATTTATCTCATTGGTGAGGTTCTTTCCCTTCTCCAAAAAAGAAAGAATTCTCCAGGTTCGAAATTTCAGGATATCTGGTAGATTCCCGGTTTTTCATTCAATCCTACGTATGGAATTCTTAGTGGGATATAATTTGTTATAAATTCACACAAAAAAGAGAAGTTGTGGGCGGAGTATTTCCTCGTTCAGTCCAACCATTTCGTCCGGGTTTCGTTCTGTGAATAAAAATTGGATCTTCAGGGAATAAGTTTGAATAACTTAGTCTTGGAATTTGCCTCTTTTCCTGATGCTATAGTCCCTTTTTTCAACGATTTGCGGCTTTGGCTTGATTTCAGGTAATTTCAAGGTAAAACTTATTAACAATACTAAATATAGGGGTCAAAATGTTACACAAACACTACATACGGGGTACAGGAATGAGAAAAAATTTTGATTTAGGACATTTTTTTCTTTTCATTTCATTCATCATACCCACTATCAGATACCAGACGGACGCAATCTCGTGGGTGGCACGCCGGTTTTTCCAATTTTGGTCTAATCTTTCGCTTTCGGGGTCTTGATTCACTTTATTAATCACACAAAATTGGGGGGACGAAAAATGGAAAAAAAATTCGAAATAGGGGGGAAAACCTTCGTCTTAGACGAAGACAAAGCAATTCAGGCTTTTCAGGACAAAAAAGTGATCAACGGTCGTGAATCCATGACTTTCAACCTCCTGCCGCTTAAATACCAATGGGCATACGATCTTTACCGCAAGATGAAGGCCAACCATTGGGAACCTGAAGATATTCCCATGCAGAAGGACCTCGAGCAATGGAAGGATCCCATCGAATTGTCTGATAGCGAGCGATGGATTATCATGATGGGAATCGGCTATTTTTCGGCTGCCGAGGGAATCGTGGGAGACAACATTCAACATGTTGTCCGCGAACTGGTCACCGCCCCCGAACTCAAGCTTGTGCTCGGCCGTCACGCCCATGAGGAAAATATTCATGCCGACAGCCTGCTTTACATGATCAGCTCACTTGGAATCAATCCGCACGAGTGCGAGGCGATGTTTGAGCAAATCGAGACCATTCGTCGCAAAAATGAGTTTGTTACCCGGGTCTCCAAAAACCTGCGTAGGGACCTTGATCTTACCCAGACTGTCAACAAGCAGGAGCTCGCGAAAAATATCTTCATATTTGGCCAGTGCATGGAGGGTACTCAGTTTTACGGCCTGTTTGGCATGGTTCTTAGTTTGGCCCGCCAAAACAAATTTCCCGGCATCGGGCAGATGTTCCGTTACACCCTGCGCGATGAGTCCAATCACATCGAACTCTTCCGTAATCTCTTCCGAGTTTTAATCGAGGAAAATCCCGATGTTTGGACTCCTGATTTTAAGGACGAATTGGTTGAGATTATGAAAGAAGCAGTTGCTCTGGAAAAAGAGTTCATCCGCGACTGCCTTCCCGTTAATTCAGTCGGGCTAAGTGCCGATGAGTTTTGCACTTACATCGATTACATCGCCGACCGTCGTCTCAATGGCGTGGGCTTGAATGTTCTGCATCCAGGACTGGAAAACCCTTTCCCCTGGCTCGCTGAAATGATGGATGTGAAGAAGGAACAAAATTTCTTTGAAGGTAGGGTAACTGAGTACCAAAAGTCGTCCGTTCTCAGTGAGATTTCAGACGACGAACTCTGAAGCCGGACTTCGGGGGAATCAATCAAAGTTTATAGGAAAGATATTAATTGGATAGGATGGGAGTTTGATTTATGCGTAATACAATATTTGAGGAAGACCGACTAATCGCCAAAGTGGCGGGAACGCCCAGTGAAAATAAGCCCCGTTTTGACTGGGCCGAGGCTCTTGGTGACAACCGGTTCGAGATTCCCAAAGTGCGTATAACTGATGGCGCGGGTGACCGTGATTTCCACATCGCTGAGGTGGCTGAGGTGATCGGGGATGCTTTGACAAACCTGATGATCTCGCGGGAAGAAGAGGAAATATACACCCCAAAGAACCGGGAGCTCGTGGTGGAGTCCTCCCGGCTCGTCGCCAACCGTTTACTCGAACGGTTGGAAGAAGAGGAGGAAGGCGGTGCCCCACGCCTCTCCTTCGACGAACTTCACAAACTAATCGAGAAGGCATTGGTGGAAAACGATGCCTATGATGTTGCCAAAAGCCTGGTCATTTCCCGTTCCAAGGAGGGAAGTGATGGACAGGGAGGAAATGGCCACCGTCCCTTGGTTGATAGTTCGCAAATTCGCCTGATTCGCCGGAGCGGTCAGGTGGTGCCTTGGAATTCCTCGAAAATCGAGGTCGCGGTGCGTAAAGCATTCCTTTCCCTTCGTCTCGATTCTGAGCCAGCGGTTCAGGTGGCCGAGGTTGTCACCAAGCGTGCCCTAGCCACCGGGCAGGCATTTATCAACATCGAAGATGTGCAGGACATCGTTCAGGAGGAGTTGATGCGCACTGGCTACTTTAAGGTAGCGGAGTCATACATCTTATACCGTGCCCGCCGCCGGGTGGAACGTGAAAGTTCATCCCCCCATCATGAAGTCCGCCAGGACTCCATGATTGTGGTGAAAAAGAAAGACGGATCGACTTATTTTTGGGATGGAATTGACCTCAAGAAACGGATTGCCTTTGGCCAGATTGGTCTCGACCTGTGCCTCACATCGGAGCAGATAGAAGAGAGTCTTCGCCGTTCTGTTTTTTCTGAAATTTCTGAGGAGGATCTTCGCAAGACGATCATTCTGAATGCCAAGACCCTCATCGAAAGAGATGGGGATTTTGCCAAATTTGCCGCCCGCATTCTTCTCTCCTACATGTACGAGGAGGTCCTTGGTTGGAGTGTCGCAGAAAACACCATTGAGGAAATCCGTTCGTTTCACATCAAGGCGTTCAAGGATTACCTCAAGCACGGAGTCTCGATCAAGCGCTTGGATAAAAAGTTGCTCAAGCTCGATATCGAAAAGCTTTCCCAGGCAATCGATCCTTCTGCGGATCTCGATTTCGATTATCTTGGCATCCAGACCCTTTATGACCGCTACCTTGTGGTCGACAAAACCGGTGCCACCCCACGCCGCATGGAAACGCCTCAATTTTTCTGGATGCGGGTAGCGATGGGAATCTTTGCCCATGATGATCAGCCAGAGGACCAGATTGTCTCCCTTTACAACCTCTACAAAAGCCGCCGCTTTTGTTCATCCACTCCCACACTTTTCAACTCTGGCACTCCACACTCCCAATTGTCATCTTGCTACTTGTACAAAGTGGACGACACCATTGAATCCATCATGTACCGGGGAATCGCCGAAAATGCGTTCCTTTCCAAATGGGCAGGTGGTCTGGGCGGTAGTTGGACCGCAGTTCGGGGAACCGGTAGCCATATTGCCGGTACCAACGGCGAGAGCCAGGGGGTTATCCCTTTCCTTAAGATGCACAACGACCAGCTCTGTGCGGTCAATCAGGGTGGCAAAAGGAAGGGCTCGGGATGCGCCTACCTTGAGTCATGGCATTGCGACATCTTTGAGTTTCTTGAACTGAGGAAAAACACCGGAGATGACCGTCGCCGTACCCACGATATGAACACGGCGAATTGGATTCCCGACCTCTTCATGAAACGGATGGAAGCCCGTCAAAACTGGACTTTGTTCCGCAGTAATGAAGTGGAGGACCTGCACGACCTCTACGGGAAGGCATTTGAGGAAAAGTACACCGAATATGAGGCCCAAGCGGAGAAGGGCGAAATCTGGGGGAAGAGCATCCCTGCAATTGATTTGTGGAAATCCATGCTCAAGATGCTTTTCGAAACCGGACATCCCTGGATCACTTTCAAGGATACCTGCAATGTCCGTAGTCCACAGGACCACACTGGCGTCATCCATAGCTCCAATCTTTGCACAGAGATAACCCTGAACACCGGAGCGGATGAGACTGCGGTCTGCAATCTAGGTTCTGTGGTGCTCGATTCCCACCTAACCCCAGAGGGAGAGATCGATCACGATAAACTTCGTGACACTATTCGTATTGCCATTCGGGCACTAGATAATGTCATCGATGTAAATTATTACCCGACCGAGGCTGCGAAAACCTCCAACATGCGCCATCGTCCTATTGGAATGGGGGTTATGGGTTTACAGAACGCACTCTTTCTGAAGGATGTATCCTTCAGCTCGGATGCGGCGGTTGAGTTCAATGATGAATTCATGGAAGCAATTTGCTACTATGCTTATGAGGCATCCAGTGATCTTGCAAACGAGCGTGGTACCTACTCCTCCTACCGTGGATCCAAATGGGATCGCGGTATTCTTCCTCAGGACACCATCCAGTCCCTCGAGGAGGAGCGTGGCGAGAAAGTCGATGTGCCCAAGTCCTCCAAAATGGACTGGTCAGTGGTTCGAAAGAAAATTGCCAAGCACGGCATGCGTAACTCCAATGTCATCGCTATCGCTCCAACGGCCACGATTTCCAACATTATGGGCTCTTCCCCCTGCATTGAGCCGACTTACAAAAATATGTTTGTGAAGAGCAATTTATCGGGCGACTTTATGGTGCTGAACCGATTCTTGGTCAATGATTTGAAAAAGGAAGGTCTTTGGAATAAGGAAATGTCCGACCAGCTCAAATACTTCGATGGTGAATTGGGATCGATTGACTCCATTCCCGAGCATATCAAGCAGAAGTACCTCACCGCCTTCGATGTGTCTTTTGAATATGTCATTGCTGCCGCTGCCCGCCGTCAGAAGTGGATCGACCAATCCCAGTCAGTAAACCTCTTTCTTGGCACGCCTGATCTCAAAAACCTTTCTCATATGTATCGTGCGGCTTGGCGTCAGGGTCTCAAGACCACTTACTATCTGCGCACCCTCGGTGCTTCCAATATTGAAAAAGCCACTGTCGACTTAAAGCA
>JAYOXT010000011.1:45063-64413 GCA_038152995.1 Opitutales bacterium | reverse complement strand
ACGCCTCACTTTCACAAAATTCAGTTGATGAGGGATTTGCTACCTTCTCCATTCCAATGGATGGGGAAATGCTAAAAAAATTGGAATCCAGTAAGCTGTCCGACCCCAATGGCCCACTTGGCCCTTTGGCTACTACCCTGGGGGAAGCGATGTATAAAATCAAAGAGGTTTCGGGCCGATCCAAATTAGCTGGTGGGCGGGCACATATTGATCTTTTCGTGAGTTGTGAAAATGTGGAATCAGCTCAGGCAATTTGGAGCGTGGCCCAGGCATCATTGGGCATGGCTCAACTGAGTGCGATGAGGCAACAAATGAAAACCCCACAAACCCCACCCATGCTGCCTCTGAGTTTTTTGACCAAAATTAAGTTGAAGCACAAAGGTGACGAAGTGCATGCCCATTTTGAGGCCTTGCCTAGGGAGCTTTTCCCCTGGGCGGCGAATCAGAAATTTCCCTGATTTGTTTAAGAAGGATTGCTCAGGCAATGCTGGGCGTATGACTTTATTTTATCCCTTACTCCAGTGAGTCCATTTCTACGGTTGGGGGAAAGGTGCTGGGTGATACCCACCTCGGATAAAAAATCCGGTTCCACCCGGATAACTTCTTCGGGAGTTTCTCCACTGTAGAGTTCGCAGAGTAGGGTAGCAGTGCCCTTGGTGATGGAGGCATCGGAATCCGCCTGGAAGTAACATTTTCCTTCCTCAAACCTGGGAAATACCCAAAGCTGGGAGATGCAGCCCTTGATTAGAAAGGTATCGATCTTGTATTCCGCTTCCAGACCAGGGGCATCCTTTGCCCGGTCGATTACATAGGCAAAGCGCTCCAGAGGATCCTCAAAGGGCATAAGCTCTTCGACCAGTTGATCGCATTTTGTGTTAATGCTCATAATCGATTCGTCCTAGGGATTACCAGAGAATTCAAAAGCTTGAGCGGTGTAGATCTTGCTCCCGATCGCAATCGAAAGAATCTCGCCCCGTAGAGGTAGAAGGTCGGTAATAGATGGTTCCGAGCGAAAGAGGGAAGTGTTGCCCACAGTCTCTCCGGTGGCCGCATCGCCAATTGCCTGGAGGACGAGGGAGCTAGCTGATCCATTGGCATCGACCAGGCTGAGTTCCAAGAAGGGCTGGCTGATACGAACATGGTTCTCTGCATGAGCGTCCAAAACATAAACCTCCAACTTACCTTCAGGGTTTTCCAGTAACTCGAGATTGTGGCCGGAGCCATGGGGGCCAAGCTCCAGCAGAATGCCACCCCGAGGGGCTTGGTGTACATGGGGACTGCTATGGAAGGAAGCAGGTCCGTCCCCAGAGCATCCCCAGATGGCAAAAAAACTGAAGCAAAGCAATGTGCGTAGAAGGTTCATGAAACGATCAGCATAGAGGGGGGCGGGTGAACGGGCAAGTGCAAGACCAAGAATGAGGAAAAACTTTCTGCCTCACCTATTTTATGGTTGGTCTTCCCAAGTCCGAGGGCTTAGGACATTGAATGATATGGATATTTCGATCAAATCATTCGTCCGCCTGAGTGCGACTCTGGCTGCTCTGTCCCTCAATCTTTGGGCACAGCAGCCCAATGTGGTCATCGTTATCACCGATGATCAGGGCTACGGTGACCTTGGGTGCACAGGCAACCCCATTATTCAAACCCCGGAGATTGACAGGCTGGCCGGCGAGTCAGTCTCCTTGCTGGACTATCATGTGGCTCCCACCTGTTCGCCCACCCGGGCGGCCCTGATGTCCGGGCATTGGACCAATCGAACGGGAGCCTGGCACACCATCATGGGCCGGTCTATGCTGCGCGAGGACGAGGGTACCCTTGGGGAATTCTTCAAAGGTGCGGGTTACCAGACGGGCATGTTTGGGAAGTGGCATCTGGGAGACAACTTTCCCTACCGCCCAGAAGATCGTGGGTTTGACGAGGTTTACCGGCATGGTGGGGGAGGAGTCGGGCAAACTCCGGATGTCTGGGACAATTCCTATTTTGATGGGGGATATTTCCATAATGGAGAGATTGTTCCAGCCAAGGGATTTTGTACGGATGTATTTTTCGATCAGGCAAACCGCTTTATCACCGAGTCTGCGAGGAGTGAGAAACCCTTTTTGGCCTACATCTCCACCAATGCTCCCCACGGACCGTTTCACTGTCCACAAAAATATATGGATCTCTACCAAGGGCAAAGCCCGACCATCCAAGCCTTTTATGGAATGATCACCAACATTGATGAAAATGTGGGCCGGACGAGAAAGCTTCTTCAGAAACTCGGTATCTATGAAAATACCATCTTCATATTTACCACCGACAATGGCACCGCCCGGGGGCGGGAAATTTACAATGCCGGTATGCGTGGGCAAAAAGGAAGCGAATATGATGGGGGGCACCGGGTGCCTTTTCTTGTTCACTGGCCCCGTGGAGGGATGGCGAGCAAGCGGGAGGTGGATACGCTTTGCCATGCCGTGGATATTGCCCCCACCTTGCTAGACCTGATTGGGGCAGAGGCACCCGCAGGGTATCGTTTTGACGGAGTTTCGATTAAGTCCCTGCTCGCGGGAGCGGGCGGAGCGGACTGGCCAGAGCGTATGCTGGTGACCGACTCCCAGCGAGTGCGTGACCCCATCAAGTGGAAGCAATCGGCGGTGATGAGCCAAGGATGGAGGTTGGTGAATGGAAAAGAACTTTACCATATCGATGAGGATCCCGCCCAGGAAAAGGACATGGCTGGAAAATACCCCGATCGGGTGGCAAAGATGCGGGCCTTTTACGAGGCCTGGTGGGCGGAACTGGAACCCACCTTCGCCCGAACCACTGAACTTCACCTTGGCCACAAGGACCACCCAGTGGTCACTCTGACCAGCCACGACTGGATACAGGAAGCCTATCCTCCCTGGAACCAGGCCCAGAATCGAAACAAGCAACCAGTTCACCCGCGCAGATTAAATATCAAGCATGAGGGGCACTGGGCGGTCAAGGTACTGCGTGAGGGCACCTATGAAGTGGAGGTGAGGCGCTGGCCCGAGGAGTCGGGTAAAAAGATCAACGAGGAATTGCCTCCGGGCGAAGATGTGCCCGGGGCGGATCAGGCTTTTCGGACTCGTCCAGGTCTGGGGATCGGGGCCACTGCCGCCACCATGCGGTTGAACGGGAAGGATTCCGAAAGCAAACCCGTGGACGACGATTCTGAAAGTGTGTCCTTCGAGATTAAGCTTTCAAAGGGGAAGCACCAGCTTTCTCCCTATTTTACCATCCCGCAGGGAGAACTGGGATGTTATTACGCAATTGTAAAGGGGCCATTGCCACCCCTGTAGGCCTTCGAATCCAACCGGGTAAGTTGAAGGACAGGATGCAAGTGCTTACCTGTTGCATCTTTTTTGTATTGGCTGGATTTCTCCTGGGGGGGACGCCAGCCAAGGCATCCACATCCCTGCCGAATGTTGTCATCATCCTTGCCGATGATATGGGCTACGGCGGACTGAGTTGTTATGACAATCCATACTTCAAGACGCCCGAAATCGACCGGCTCGCGTCCGAAGGTTTACTGCTGAGAGATTTTCATTCGAATGGCACAGTATGCTCACCCACCCGGGCTGCTCTGATGACCGGGCGATACCCGCACCGATCCGGTTGCCATGTGGTCATCAATGCTGATCGTAGTCATGTCGATCATCGCCGGGGCATGCCTGACCAAGAGTGGACTCTAGCGGAAGCTCTGAAGGAAGGGGGATACACGACCGCGATCTTTGGAAAGTGGCACCTCGGGTACAAACCTGAGTTTAATCCTGTCAGACACGGATTTGATCAGTTTAATGGATTTATCAGCGGAAATATTGATGCCCATTCCCACTATGACCGGGTGCTGGTTAAGGACTGGTGGCAAAATCATGAGATTCAAGATGAGCCAGGGTATCACACCGATTTAATCACGGAGCATACCCTACGATTTATCCGACAAAACAAGGACAGGCCCTTTTTTATTTACGCTGCCCATGGGACACCGCACGACCCTCATCAGGCTAGGAGATCGCCCATATTGCGTGGGCCTCATAAAGGGAAGATTCCGGACGGAGCTGCTCCTTTAGTTTACTCCAATAATCCAAAGGACGAGAACTGGTTGATCAAACATTTTGTCTTGCCGCTCGATGAGGGAGTGGGGCGAATCCGCAGGGAATTGGCGGAGCTCGGGCTGGCTGAGAATACCCTCCTTTGGTTTATATCTGATAATGGGGGAACCAAGGGCAACTATTCCACCAGTCCCAATACCCGTGGAGCCAAGGCCTCACTTTACGAAGGGGGGCATCGTGTGCCAGGAATTGTCTGGGCACCTGGTCGTATCCTGCCAGGTACCAGTTCCGAATTGATCGTGGGAATGGATATCATGCCGACCACCCTGGCCCTGGCCAAAATCAAACCGCCCAAGGAAATCAAATTGGACGGGATCGATGTCGGTCCTGCCCTTTTCAAATCTCGGCCTTTGCCCGAACGAGCCGTGCTCTGGGAAAAAAATGGAAAGGGTGCCCTCCGCTTAGGCACATGGAAATTGGTCGGGGATGAACTCTACAACTTAAAGGAAGATCCCCAGGAAAAACAGAACCTTGCCCAACGATACCCCGAACGGGTGAGGCATATGCAAAAGGAGCGAGATGCGATCTTCGAGGCGGCGATGCTCGAATCGCCCTACGATTAATACTTGGTAACCCGCCAGTCAGTCAGGAGATTAGGCGGCTTTGAGTTGCTCGTTGGCAAGCTGGTTTTTAAGCTCGCGAAAACTGATCATCTTTCCGTTGGCCTCGTCCCACAAACGAAACTTTATGGTCTTGATACTGCTCCAAAGGTTGAGTTCCGGAGCGACCTGAAAGAAGGGGTCGGAGTGGTGGCATTTTTCCAAATTGTAATTTGGGACCATTGGATTGAGGTGATGAATATGATGGAATCCGATATTTCCGGAAAACCACTGCATGATTTTGGGCAATTTGTAGTAGCTACTGCCTTCCATGGCGGCAGCAGTGAAGTCCCAATCCTTGCCCTGGGCCCAGTAGGTGTCCTCAAACTGGTGCTGCACATAGAAGAGCCAGATCCCGCACCCGCCAGCCACGCCCATCATCACGGTTTGGAGAATCAACCAGGGGATGAAGCCGTAAATCAGGCTCATTGCTGTTCCCCACAAAATGAGGGTTAAATTCATTAGATAAACCGAGCGACGCTCCCTTGGCTTGCATTTGGAAGAGGGAAAACGTTCGAGCACAAAAAAGAGAAACAGGGGAGCGAGTCCAAAAAGAATGAAAGGGTTGCGGAGCAAGCGATAGCTGATCTTTACCCGGCGGGAAGAAGTAAGGTATTCTTCCACCGTCATCGTCCAGACATCGCCGATCCCGCGCTTGTCCAGATCACCATTGGTGGCGTGATGCACCGCATGCTCCCACTTCCAGTGATGATAGGGTGTGAAAGTGAGCATGCCCGTGAAGAAACCGAGGGCATCGTTGGCTTTCTTGTTTTTGAAAAAAGAACCATGCCCGCAGTCATGAAAGATGATAAAAGCCCGGACTAAAAACAACCCGGCAATTGCGGCAAGTAAGATGGAAGCCCAGAGGGACAACGGAAAAACAAAATACAGAGCAATCCAAATCCCAAGAACGGGAAGTAGAGTATTGGCACATTGCCAAAGAGCCCGTCCGAGATGAGGCTTTTGAAACTCCTCCACCAGCTTTTTCCACTCTGCCACCGATTTTTTTTGTTTAGTCATATAATCACGCCTTACAAGATTAACCGCCTTTCCTATATAACAACAATGAATTTCCCAACTTGCAAGGACTGAAATCAACGAACAAAATTATGAAATCAGGCTAATTTTGCCGATCCCTCTTGTCCGTGCTGGCGATTGCTATATGAACAAAATCTCCGATGAATGATATATTGACCAGTGAAAAAAAAGATTTCGGACCTTCGATTGCTGCGGGTCTCGAGCAGGTTTCGACCGACCATGAATTTTTAGTGGAATCCTTTTCCCGGGTGCTAGAAACTCTGGGGTTTGCTGGCCCAGCATCTCTTTTACGAAAGAAAAATTTTTCCGAAACGGTTGAAATTCTTGACCCTCAAACGATTCAGGCGATTTCCTTTTACTTTCAGCTGCTCAACCTAGTGGAAGAGCATGGAGCGGGCAGAAGTGCAAGGCAGCGCGAAAAGGAACTCGGTGGAGATGCCGAGCCTGGCAGGTGGGGGCATTATCTGAAAAGACTGAAGGATGCAGGGCATTCCCCAGAGGAAATCCGGGCCCAGCTTCCGCGACTGCGGGTGGAACCAGTCTTCACCAAGCATCCGACCGAGGCAAAAAGATGGGCGGTGCTTGGATTGCACCGCGAAATTGTCAGGCTGCTGCGTAAGCATGACTCCGTACTGACTAGTTTTGAGAGAGACTTCTGCTCCAAAAGTTTACAGGCGGTGCTGGAAAGACTCTGGCTGACCGGTGAGGTGTTTTCGCGTAAGCCCGAGGTGGAAAACGAGCTGGAAAATTTAAGCTATTACCTGAAGCAGATTTTTCCGGTGGTCTTCAATCACCTCGATGACCGCCTCCGCCATGCCTGGTCGCTAGTCTGGCCCGGGGCCGACCCCCTGCTCGATGAAGAGCTACCAAGTCTAATCTTTGGTTCATGGGTGGGGGGAGACCGAGATGGGCACCCCAAGGTCACCGCAGAAGTGACCCGAAGCACGCTCCATACTTTAAATGAGGGAGCAAAGGAGGTGGTGAGGGGGCGCTTGCAGGAGCTCGGTCAAAAATTGGCCTTCAGCCGGGCGGGTTTGCCGGCCCCTGCCCAACTAGTTGAACAATTACGAGTGTGGGGTGAGGGTGAAGATGTGGGCGAACCATGGAAAGCATTTGTCCTGGGCATGATCGAACGCCTGGATCTGGGGGTCGTTCCCTTGCGCCAAAACCTCGAGCTGCTGATCCAAAGCTTGGTCGATGCCGGAGCCAGGAGGACGGTGGATTTGTATGTCCGCCCGGTAATGCGCCTAATCAATAGTTTTGGGCTACATCTTGCCCGTCTGGATGTCCGCCAAAACAGTGCCGCTTATGATTTGGCTCTTGGGCAGATGATGGATGCTGCAGGTATTGAGGATGGATTAAATTTTGGTCAGTGGTCGCTCGAAAAAAAGCTCTCTTTCCTCAAGGAGGAACTGAGTCACCCCCGACCGATGACCCACCCTTCGATGGAGCTCCCTGAGGAGGCAGAGGAAGTACGTGCGACCTTCACGGAGCTGGTCGATCATCTTCACACAAATGGACCGGAGGGGTTGGGCTGCCTGGTGGTTAGTATGACCCGCAATGTGGCAGATTTATTGGTGGTCTATGTACTTGGCAAAGAGGTGGGGCTTACCCGCCTGATCAACGGACGGATGAGTTGTGCCCTGCCGGTCGTTCCCCTATTTGAAACATTTGAGGATTTGGAAGCGGCTCCTGGTATTCTTGCTGAATTCCTCTCCCATCCAACTGCTCAGGCAAGCCTGCAGAAGGTGGGAGGTGAGCCGAACCAAGTGATCATGCTTGGGTACAGTGATAGCAATAAGGATACCGGCATTATTGCCAGCCAATGGGCCCTGCAGCGTGCCCAGAAGCGTCTGCTCGAAATTGGAGCCGATCACGGAGTCACCCTCACCTTTTTTCATGGCCGTGGAGGAACCGTGGGAAGAGGGGCCGGGCCCACTCACCGTTTCTTGGAGGCTCTTCCAGATGGTTCGCTTGCCGGCGGCCTGCGTATCACTGAGCAGGGGGAGGTGATCGGTCAAAAGTTTAACACTGCGACCACTGCATCCTCCAATCTGGAGACCCTACTGGCAGGATCCCTTGGTGCCCGAATGTTGCCCTCGGAAAGAGGAGAGCCCGAAAAAACTGCCGGGATGATGGATTGCCTAGCGAAATCTTCGCGGCTAGCCTACCGGGAGCTCCTGGAAACAGAGGGTTTTGTGCAGTTTTACCGCCAAGCGACCCCGATCGATGCAATTGAGCGCAGCCGGATAGGTTCCCGCCCGAGCCGACGTACGGGTCAGGCCAGCCTGCAGGATCTGCGGGCCATACCCTGGGTGTTCAGCTGGAACCAGTCCCGTTATTACCTGCCCGGTTGGTATGGAGTGGGTGCCGGACTGGAAGCACTGAAAACAGACCATCCTGACCTCTTTGATGAACTGCCCTCATTGATTAGTAAGAGCTCATTTCTACGATATGTTTTTTACAACGCGGAGAGCAGTCTGGCCAGTTCCGACCCGACCTGGATGACCGCCTATGCCGAGCTGGTTGAGGACGAACACCTCCGGTCCCTGATGTTGAACAAGATTCTCGCGGAAAGAAGACTGGCCGAGCAGCATTTCACCAAGATGTTCCAGGGAACCTTGCAGGAAAGAAGGCCCCGTTTCTGGAAAACCCTTCAGGCACGCGAGGATGCCTTGCGTCTTTTGCATGGGCAACAAATTCGCTTGCTGCGGGAATTCCGCACAGAGGGGGGGGACCAACCGGATCGGGTCGAACGCATGCTCCTGGTAGTCAATGCCATTGCCAGCGGCTTGCGCACCACTGGCTGAGAATTTTTACCTTAAAAAGCGGGCCGGTGCCTCGTCTTCCAAGCCGAGGGTGACCGCCACATTGAGAAAAGTGATTTCTCCCATGGTTTCGCACTGCTCGAACCTTCTATCCCCCTGCATTCTGCTGAGTTCCTCGCGCAAGCGGCGCACTTTTTCATCACTCGATATCCGGTCCTCGCACATACAGGTGCGCAGTCGTTTGATTCGGGTCTGGGAAAAATTGAACCTTCTTTGAATGAGTGCCCGTTCCTCCCGCTGGTACTGCAGGCTGGTGTCTTTGTTGATCAGGTTGGTGCAGAGCGTGACCACGGGCAGGTTATTCTTGAAGAACTGGGGGAGATAAAAGCTGCGCCTTCCCTCGTAGGATTGTTGGTCGAAATCGATCGCCCGCACCCGGTACTGGGTGTGTTCGAGATCAGGAGTCATTTCCACCACATAGTTGTAGGCCCGCATGTCTCCGAGCAAACGGACGAAGCAGCGCTCGTTGAACTTGATAAATTCCTTGGCCAGTCGGACTTCGTTGAGTTCCTCCTTGTGCAAGTAGTCGCGGATGAAGTCATCCCCAGGAACCCCGATAATGTGCTCCTCAATCAGGGTATCTTTGTCCACCTGAAAATTGATCTCATTGGGAGATAGCAGTTGTTCAAGTTCCAGCCCGTAGAGCCGGGAGGCGTCCGCTTTTTTGACATAGAAATAGTCGTGGTTGTCGTTGTACTGGTTGACGATTCGTATACGGAAGGGCTTAGTGTTGCCAAAGGTGCAGTAATCCACCCGGTCAACATAGAGATTGGGCAGAATGCGCTCATCTCCCCCAGACCGCAAAAGTACATAGATTTTTTTCAAGCCCTCGAACATCTCGCGACCATAGTTCTGATCGTAGACCATGGTTTGCCAGAGGGTATCTTCATTCTTGGCGTTCATTACCGGGTAGCAGTCCTCGGACTGGAGCAGGTTTTCATAATGGACCGGCAAATCGAACTGTCTCTTGTAGTGCTTGAGGTATTCCCGCAGGGGATCGCTCAGCGGATAGAACTTTTTTTTCTGCTGCTGGACGAGGTCTTCTTTCATCCTTTTTGAAGAGGTCTGCTCATGATATCAGGATTATTTATACACTAGATTGACTGACCATGATCGACAAGGTGCAAAGCACGGGGCAGTGAATCTATCCTTCCTGGAGCAACCGGACGGGTTTTTCCCGCAGGGCACGCCGGGCGGCAAAATCCGCGGTGATGACGGACAGTCCGGCCACGCATCCAACTACCAGCAGCGGAAGATCCCAGCGGAAACTCCAGACCCGATCGAATACCTCGACGGAGAGGAGATAACTGGTGACTAGACTCAGACTGGTCCCAATTATAGAGGCACCTGTACCGAGTAACCCAAACTCAATCCATATCTGCCGGCGCAACTGCCCGGTGGTGGAGCCGAGCACTTTTTGCAGGTTCATTTCCCACCGCTGGGAACGGGCCTTTTCCCGCACCACGCAAAAGAGAATGACCAACCCGGCGAGTATGGATAAAGCCGCCATTACCTGCAGGGCCCAGGTCATTTGACCGACCACTTCGAGGATCTTTCTACCCGTCCGCTCGACATCGAGAATGGAAACGGTGGGGAATTCACGCACCAGTAAATCCTGCAGGCGGCTTTTTTGTTCCTTCTTCAGATGGTGCAGGGTACCGAGAAAAGTCTTGGGTGCCTCCTCGAGCACGCCTGGTTGCATCTGGACGAAAAAATTGGGCTGAAAGCTCGTCCATCTCACCCTACGGATATTAACTACCTTTGCCTCGATGGGAATACCTGCCACCTCGATGCCCATCCGGTCGCCCACGCTCAGTCCCAGGGCCTGAGCATATTTTTGTTCGATCGATACCTCCGCCGGGCGGCCAGTCTCGGGATCATAAACACCGGAAAAGGGCCGCCCCTCCAGCAGTTGTTCGCTGGCCAAAAGGTGCTCCCGGTAGCTCAGGTTGAAGCTGCGGTTACGAAAGGCACTACGTCTTTGCTCATCCGGATTGTTTAGTTCCTCCTCTTCGCGTTTAGATTTTTCATAGGGCATGCCCTTGATCGTTTTGATCTTTCCCCGCACCCATGGAGTCAGGTTGCTCAATGGGGCGTTCCGCTTGGCCAAAAAAGACTGTACCTGATCCAGTTGTTCTTCCTGTAGATCAAAGAGAAAGAGGCTGGGCAGATCACTCAACGGATCGTCCAGCCCAATCTCCTTGCCCAGGCCATGGTGAGTCTGAGGGATCAGGGTGAGTAGCAGCACACCCAGTCCGAGGGCGAGAAATCCGGTCACCGCACCTGCCCGGTTGCGGGCAAGGGAACGGGCGGCCAGTCGGAGGGAGAGGCGGGCCCGCCTAAACATCTTTTCCATAAGAGCAAAGCCGAAACGGGAGAGCAAATAGAGTAAGACCAGCGAGCCGAGAAAGCAGAGAAAGAAGAGGTTGGCCAGTTTGTCCGAGTGGGCCTGAGTCAGGCAGAGTCCCCAAAAGGCGAGAAGCCCGGGAAGGGCCCAGAGGAGATGCATTCCTGAGGTCCGCGTGCCTGGGCGTGCCGCTTCGCGGAACAATTCGGCAGGCTGCAGGCATTTGATCTTCTGCAGGGCGGGCAGGGCGAGGAGCCAGCCGGATGCTACCGCCACCCCAAAGGTGAGCAGGATACTTTTAAGGCTGACGAATACCTGAACGCCGGTGGTGCCCATGTCCGCCACTGCAGAGCTCAGTGCCGGTAAAAAGATCGAACAGGCCAGGCAGGCGGGTACCGCGGCAAAAATGCCCAGCAGGCCGAGTTGCAGGCTGAAGATGCTCAGGGCGGTGGACCGGGTGGCTCCCAGGCTGACCAGGGTGGCCAGTTCGGGCATGCGGTGGGCAAGAAATCCGTGGAAGAGAAACCCGCTCCCGAGGCAGGCAAGGAAAAGAGCTACGAGGGAGACCAGGGAGAGAAAGTCGGTGAGGTAGCGCAGTAATCTGCCTGCCCGGTGACCTGCCTGGCGGTGGGTGTAGACCCGGACTTCGGGCGAATCGATCACCCGGTCAAGGGCGGGGCCAAAAATCTCCGGGTCCGCCCCGTCGGGCAGTCGGAATAAATGAGTATGAAAAGCAATATTTCCCTCACTGAGCAGACCGGTGGAATCGAGGAATTCCGTACTGATGAATACTTTGGGGGCGAGATCAGTCGGTTGGAAGGAGAGACCCGCCTCCTCGGTGATCAGGTCGGCGATCCGAAATCCCGCATTTCCCAGCTTCAATTCCTCGCCCAGATCGATCTCCAACTGGGCACGGGCTTCGGGATAAATCCAGGCGTGCCGTCTTTGGTGGAGCAGGTCAATCTCATTCCCTCCAAGTTCCCCTCCAAGTCGCAGTTTGAATTTTCCATGAAAAGGAAAGCCCCGGTCCATCGCCACCACCTTGACCAAACGGCTCCTCCCGGTCGGTCCGGCGGCCATTGAGAAAAAATCGACTGTTCCCGCCTCACGGGTCTCGCTGGGGAGGGTATACCGGGCACGGTCCAGTTCCTCATAGGTAATGGGGCGCCTTGCCCGGATGGCGAGGTCTGCACCGAGCAGTTCTCTCGATTCGCTCGCCACCTTGGTCTCGATCGATTCACGAAAGGAGTCCACCACCACAAACCCGACCAGCCCAAGTGCCAGGTTGACCGCATAGAACAGGCAGAAGGAGCGGCTATTGCGCATCTCCCGCCAGGCCTGGCGCAGGATGAACCTCATTTTCCGAGTTTGGTCAATGCACCGTCCTTGAGCAGGAGGGCACGGTCGCAACGATTGGCCAGTTCCCGGTTGTGGGTCACCAGAACCAGGGTGAGTCCGTGCTCCGAGCAAAGATTAAAGAGCAGGTTCATAACCTCATCACCAGTCTTTTGGTCGAGGTTTCCCGATGGTTCGTCTGCGAGCACCAGGGAAGGACGGGTGACCAAGGCCCGGGCTATGGCAACACGCTGGCACTCACCTCCCGACATTTCCGATGGAAAATGGGCCACCCGGTGGGAAAGCCCTACCTCTTTAAGAGCCATTCTCGCCCGTTCCGCATAATCGGGCAGGCCAAGAATTTCCATGGGCAGGCCGACATTTTCGATGGCGGTGAGGTTGCGCATCAGATGGTACTGTTGAAAGATGATGCCAATTTTCTCGGAGCGCAGACGGGAGCGTTCATCCTCGCTGAGTTGAGCGAGGTTTTTGCCCTCCAGTTCCACGGTGCCCACATATGGTTTGTCCAACCCGGCAAGGAGGGAGAGTAGGGTGGATTTCCCGCACCCGCTCGGTCCGAGGATTGCGAGCTTTTCTCCGGCATTTGCCTGCATGCTCAAGTGTTCGAGCACTTCTACCCGGTGGTTTCCCTGTTGGAAGCACTTGCATGCCCGATGGACTTTAAGAATGGGATTCACGAGGATGGATGATTGATGAGTTTGATCAAGTGCTGGTGCATGGTTTGGCAAATTTTTTTGTGTCCTGCGGGGTTGGGGTGGATCCGGTCGGGCAGATTCATGTCTGCCCGCCCGCCCACCTCTTCAAGCAGGAAGGGGAGGAGAGGCACCTTTTTTTCTTTGGCCAGTTCGTGGAATATGTTTTCGAAGGATTGGCGGTAGTCCAGTCCGTAGTTCGGGGGCATCTTCATTCCCGCAAGCATGGCAGGTACCCCCCGCTGCTTCGCTTGGTCGAGGATACTGGCGAGGTTCTTCTTCGATTCCTCTGGCGATATGCCCCGTAGTCCGTCATTTCCGCCCAAAGCGACCACGAGATAGTCCGGTGGTTTTTTAAGATACCAATCGATACGGGATACACCACCACTGGTGGTGGAACCGGTGACTCCTCCGTTGATCACTTCATAGGGCGGGTGGCCGGGTGGCCGGGATGCATTTAATTTTTGCTCAAGCAAGGCGGGGTAGGCTTGGTCGGGGGATACACCATACCCTTCGGTCAGGGAGTCCCCAAGTATGAGAATGCGGAAGGGGGCGGGGCCATCGGTATGCGGTACATCATGGACCAAAGGCAAAGAAATGGTTCCGCCATCCGAGCATCCACCCAGAAAAATGCTCAACAGAAGAAAGCAAAGATTTGCCCGATTATCCAAGATGATCATAAATTAGATCGATGCCCGCAGAATTTACGCATTTTCAAAAATGAGCCTGGTGCTTGAATTTTTGCACGAGCATGCATTGAGCATCGATTTTGCCATGTTTGTACTTATATGGCTGGTTCAGGTCATCGTCTATCCGGTTTTTCGGGAAATCCCGGACGGGCGGTTTTCCACTTGGCATCCGCAGTACTGCAACCGCATTGGTTGGTTTGTGCTCCCTTTGATGATTGCCCAGTTGCTTGATTCCGCATCGAACTGTTTTTTTGTGGGAGATGATCTTGCCTGGGCCCGTCTGCTCTGCGTGCTCTTTGCCTGGGCAGTCACCTTCCTGATCTCCGCCCCCTGCCACCGCCGCCTGATGAGGGAGGGCAGAATCGACCGGGTGGTCGATCGTTTGATCCGCACCAATCTTTGGCGAGCACTTGCTTGGACAGGTGCACTGGTGGTCTCCTGGTTGCAATACTGATGGGCACAAAAAAGTCCCAGTTGGAGGTCAAGGACTGTGCCCGTTGCGGGCGTCCTTTCCGTAATCGCAAGAAATGGATTCTGCGGGGCATCTGGAACCAAATTATTTATTGTTCGGAAAAATGCCGTCGGTCGAGGAATTGAGTACTTCCATAACTGGTCGGACTGTTTGGTGGATCAAGCGGGATCTGCGGATCACTGACAACCATTGCCTCTTTCTCGCCACCCAGTCGACCAAGGAGGTGGTTCCCTTTTTTTGCTGGGAACCGAGCGTGCTTGCGGGGGTGGATTTTGGCGTCTTTCATTTGCAGGCCCAGTGGCAGGCATTGCGTGGGCTTGAGGCCAGCCTGAGAAAGCGTGGGTCCGGATTGGTGGAAAGAGTGGGCGAAGTAGTGGACGAACTCGATGACCTCTATCGTAAACATCCTTTCCAGTGCCTGCGTTCCTATCAGGAAACCGGAAACAACCTTACATTTTGCCGGGACCGGGCGGTGCGTGCATGGTGCCGGCAAAATGGGGTGGAGTGGGTCGAATCGGTCGGCAATACGGTGATTCGGGGAATGTCCGCCGAACGCAAAAGAGAGGTGCTTTCCCAAGGACCCCGTGGCCGGTTGGCCGTGCTGCCGATTCCTGACCATCTTTGTTCCCCGAAAAATTCCAGTCTTTTTGCCCGTCCGATGGACTGGGGGGAGTTGCTGGATTATTTTCCCCAGTTTTCCGGACCTCTTTCTGATAGTCTGCAAACAGTCAATGAGCGGGCGGCCTGGGATACACTCCATTCCTTTTTGAAGGATCGGGGGGTGGCTTACTCTGGGGGCATCTCCTCTCCCAATTCCGCTTTTTCAGCCGGATCCCGTCTGTCTGCCCACCTTGCCTGGGGGACGATTAGTTCGGGGAGTGTTTTTCATGCCCTTGACCAGAAAAGGGAGGAACTCAATTCGGACAATAAGCCGAGTCCATGGAAGCGCAGCCTGCGTGCGTTTGAGTCGCGGTTGCACTGGCGGGATCATTTCGTGCAACGGCTCGAGGGTAGACCGAAGATGGAGTTTTCTGCTATCAATCCCGCATACGATGCCATCACTTACGAGGACGATCCAGACTTGCTCGCCGCATGGCTCGATGGCCGCACTGGTTACCCGATGGTCGATGCCTGTATGCGTTGCCTTGGGCAGACTGGATTTATGAATTTTAGGATGCGGGCGATGGTGGTCAGCTTTGCCTGTTTCGGGTTGCATCTTTCCTGGCGTCTGATTCATGGACCGCTTGCCCAGATCTTTTTGGATTATGAGCCTGGTATTCACTTGTCCCAGTTGCAGATGCAGGCGGGCATTACCGGTATCAATGCCATCCGGGTGTACAGTCCGGCAAAGCAGTTTTTGGATCACGACCCCGAAGCAGTTTTTGTAAAGAAGTGGGTGCCGGAACTGCAAGATTACACGCCCGTGGAGATTGCCCATGCGGGCGAGATCGAACTACCCGGTTATGTTAAGCCCGTGGTCTACCTGCAGGAAAGGACCAGGAAAATGAAGAATCAAATCTTTGCCATCCGCAAGAGCGAGCAGGGCCGCGAGGGTGCCCGTACCATGCTTCAGAAACATGGGTCACGCAAAGGAGCAGGGACAGGAAGAAAAAGAAAAAAACCGGCGGACGGCCAGTTGGCCCTGTTTAAAGACTGAGTCCTTTGACCGACTTTAAGTCGCAGCGTAAATCCTCCATCGAGCCAAGGTTGCGCAACCACTTGCGAGGTACCCCGCACCCGATGCCGAGGATTCCACCCACCACCACCGCACGGTGGCAGTTGTCTCCTCCGCACTTCGCATTTTGCAGTAGAGCGAGGGAAAAATCATCGTGGTATTTCCACACGAAATACAAGGAGGCGACAAAGGACTCAGGCAGGTAGCACGCGGTGGATAGTTTTTCTCCGACCACCACCCGGTCAGGTAGATCCACCCAGTTCATAAATTTCGAGACCGAGACCCCCGGTATGGGCAGTTCCCTGATCACCCGCTGGATGGGCATGCCTTCAGCGATATGGAGGAGCATACGGGTGAAATCCGCCGCTGCCCGCAAGGAATATTCATGGTCGTGGGTGGCCCGGACGAGGGAGACCGCATGCTGAATAAGGGTGGCGGGGTCTGTGATGTCCAGAGCTTCCAGTCCGGCAAGCAGACCGGGGATCAGACTGAGGGCTCCAATGTGCAGATCAGCCGATCCGCAGGAGTTGAGGGCATGCCCCCTGGCGAATTGGGTGAAGAACTTCCGGTGGTACTCCTCGGCGTAGGTGTCTCGGTGCCAACCGGGTGTGAGCATGACCTCGGAGTAGCGACGGAGCCAGCCATCGAGGTCATATTCTCCCCGCAGGATGATCCAACGGTACAAGTCCACAGAGAGTTTTAAATTCAGGGTATTTTCGCCGGCCTGTAAATATTGGTGATAATGTGCACCTTTCACTCCCCAGTGCTTTGCCTGATCGTGCAGAATATCTGCTTTCGGACCGATCGGTTCATACTTTGATCGCCAGAGGATGCTGTCGGGGTGGGGGTTCCGAGGTGAGAGGTAGTCATCAAAATCCCCATAGTCGCGGTCCAGAGCATCGCGGTCGTAATACCAATGCACCGGCATGGCGATGGCATCACCGACCAAGGAACCAAGAAATGCATTTTGCAAGGTCACGACATACAGGTTAGAAAAGTTTTGAAAATGGACAAATTTAAGGAGCATGAAAATTCCGTGCCAAGTGGGCGAATGTCCCTCTTTTACGATGAAATTTATTCATCCGGGCTCGATCGTACCGCCCGTTTTCCAGTCGACCGATATTCCAGGATTGCCCAGCGGATCCGTCAGGAGGATGGAGCGGGAATGATTGAAATGAAGGAACCCCGCCTGGCTTCACGCGAGGAAATTTTGCTTGTTCATGATGCTGACTATGTCGACCGCTTTCTTGCCCAGACCCTGCGGGAGGATGAAATTCGCCGAATTGGACTGCGTCCATGGAAGCCGGAAATTGTCGAGCGTACCCTGCGGTTGGTTGGGGGGGCACTTGATGGGCTTGATCTTTTGCAAAGGGGGGCACCGATTGCCGGAAATATGGCGGGCGGTACTCATCATGCCTTTGCTGGTGAAGGGGCGGGGTATTGTATATTCAATGATCTTGCGGTCTGTGCACGGGTTGCTCTTGGGCGTGCCCAGGCCAATCGTGTGCTGGTTCTCGACCTTGATGTTCACCAAGGGGATGGAACGGCGGAGATCTTTGAGAAGGAGGAACGGGTATTCACTGTCTCCCTTCACGGGCAGGACAACTTCCCCTTCCGTAAAAAAACCAGCAATCTGGACCTCGGATTTCCCAAGGGCACTGGGGATGAGCATTTTCTGGCTGGTCTTGACCGCACCCTTGGGCAATTGGATGGTCAATCCTTTGATCTGCTCTTTTTTCAGGCTGGAGTGGATGGATTGGGGGCGGATGCCCTTGGATTGTTAGACATCTCGCGTGAGGGAATGAAGGCGAGGAATGAGCGGGTATTCAGGTGGCGTAGGGAGCGGGGATTACCCATGCTCCTCTTTATGGGCGGAGGTTATGCCAACCCCATCGATCCCACGGTCGATGCTTTTACCGATCTTTTCTTCGGTGCTGCCCGGGAGTACCGTCAGGCGATCGGTATTTAGTTAGGAGGAAGGTCCGCTTGCTCGTCGGATTGGGGGGCTGTTTCCTCCTGTTTTTTTGAAGGGAAGAACCACCGGTAGACCGAGGAGAGAAAGAGTACGAGGTGCAGGCAGGTGGGGAGAGCGGCGGATACCCCCATGATCACCCCAAAGTAGATATTTTTGGCATTTTCCCGCCCCGTGGGGTCCTGGATTGCCTGAATTGCCCGGTTGGTGTACTTGGTTCCGCGCTCGGCCAGTTGCTCGGGTGCGGTTTCCCAAAGACTGATTATCCACCCACCAAAAGTGAACACAAACAATACCCAGAATGTGGCGATCACGGCGATGAGCAGATCGAGGGACAAATGAAAGACATATTCTGAGGTCTTGGTTGATGCGAGGGCCCGCCTGATAATCCAGATGGTCACAAAGAAGGACAGGCTGTCGAATAGGGCCCCCAGGATACCCACTGGAATTTGCAGTTTAATGTAGTGGGCCGCCTCATGGGTCATCATGTAGTAAGGGAATGCGGTGTAAATTGCCCACCAGTAGCAAGCAATGTTGAGCACGATGAAAAATCCGAAAAGAACGGGGAAAAAGAATTTTAGCGCTCCACGCTTGCGCTCGTAATGATCGAGAACCAGGTGAAGGGAATCCCTCCACAATTGCATAATCGTTTTCACAATTTCCTATTTCTTGCAGGCTGAAAAAAATTTAGCGAGAACAGATTGGGTCGCTTGGATGACTTGTATGACTTGGGGAATTTAATAACAAATGAAGCACAATATTTCTAAACGGTTGTGCCCTTGCATTTTTTTTTAGGATTAGAATATGATAAACCTAAGATGCCAGTCATTTTAAAAAGATCATGTTTGTGGGCCTTTGACCTATGCACGAATTCACATTCGCTTCTACTCTTTTTACTTTTTCTTTCCTGCTTTAATCCTGCTTTTAGTAATGTCTACAGGATCGATCATGGTGAACTGGAAGGTATTCTTACCCAAAAAAGTACCAACTGGATCGATGTTCGTGATGATAAGGGGTTTATCAACAGATACCTTCCTGTATGGGTCGGGGATTCACCAAGTCGGGGAGGGACATTCGAGCCCCAAATGATTCAGTCAATAGAGGAACTGATTGTTGGTAACCGGGTCTATTTAAAATGGAGTTGGGATGGGCACCTGAGGGTAACTGCTGTTCGGGTAATAGAGCCTCCTGATGAAAGGGGGACCTTTGAAGGATATATATTGGAGGTGGGAGATAAATGGGTGGATGTTCAGAACCATCGAGAGGGGAAGCCTTGGCGCTTTTACCTGCCGTGGGTGGGTGGGTATCCTGAAAATGGCGGAGGATATGACCGGGAAATGCTGCTTTTTTTTCATGATCATAACCCTAGGCTGCCGATTTATTTTGACTGGATTTACGATCTCAGACCTCGAATTACGAGGATTTTGAAATTTGAGGATGCTAAATTTGTTCCTTTTTTCGCGGGAAAAGAAGTGGTCACCGAGGCAAAACTGCGATCGAGCGACAAAAAGGATCAGGCAACTCCTTCGAACCCCTTTGATCAGGCAACTCCTTCGAACCCCTTTGA
>JAYOXT010000011.1:0-44963 GCA_038152995.1 Opitutales bacterium | reverse complement strand
ATCAGGCAACTCCTTCGAACCCCTTTGATCAGGCAACTCCTTCGAACCCCTTTGATCAGGCAACTCCTTCGAACCCCTTTGAAAATGTTCCCTTGCCTAATGGAAGTTAAGGAACGACTTTATAAATTTCTTCTTTTTCCCTAATCACCATCCGCATTCCGTCGGCAATGAGCCATTCTGACTCTGAAGACTTACCTTTATCCCAGATACGTTGGATTTTTTTTCTCTTCCTAAGAATACGTTCATCGAGGTCGACAACATCTTCCCGAAGTTCACTGCACCAAAAGACATCAATAATTTCTCCGTTTGCATTTAGACCGACGACTTCAAGGGGTTGAGATTCTGCCCCCAAATTCCCCGATGAATTTTCTGACAGGTCCCGGTTGATGAGAATTTCATTTGCCTTGGCAAGTGCTTCGGTCGAGTAGGACTCATAGGTGGGGCCATAACGGTGGGGAAGAATGAATCCGTCAAAATTTCGAATAGCGAGGAATTCAACTGCAGAGGACCATATAGGAGCGATTTTTTGGCCACTGGCATCGATAGCGAAAACTTTCGCAGGTAAATTTTTCGGGTTACGGTAAGCGGGAATTTCTTCCATCATGGAGTAGCACTCGTCAATTGCTCGGGAAAGTCCATCTGGATTAGGTTCGTGTATGATTTTGCTGAATTCATCCGCTGGTCCAAAGACCATCAGACCTTCGGTGCGTGGATAGAAGCAGATCTGAGTTTTTTCCAACCGGCCTTCTTTATCAAAAGATCCTTCTTCTTTTAGGAGGTCAAGCGGAGTTAAGGTCTTTTGACCCTGGGGGTGGTAAAAAATTTGGTAGGAACCGACCGGGATGCCCTGCGAAAAATTAGCAGTCAAACGGAGATTGCTTTTTACTGGAACATCAGTTGGCGTGAGGTTTCTTTTTTCTAAAAACTCAAAATATCGATAGGTTTCCGATCGAGACATAGGGTAATATAGAGTGAAGTTTCCGTCAATTTCATCTTGGTTGAAGTTTTTTGAATAGATAAGTTCGCCTGCCTGTCCAAAAGCCTTGAAGGTCCCCTGTCTCAGTCCCTCAAAGTATGAACCCTGAATGTGGGGCATACCATTGCTATGCCAGAACATAAAAGGGCCGTGCCTAAGACCGTTTAAAAAAGTAAATTCAAACCTTTTCTTCCCATTGTCATGAAAACCGGCCACTCTCTCGGGTTTTCTGAAGCCAAATGGAGAGGAGCTTCCAATTCGGTAGAGTAGGGATGTGGTGGCCGATTCACCCCTGTATTCCAAATCGGAAACTGGAGTGAAGGAAGATTCTGAACAACCAAGGACGCACAAAAAAAGCAGGGAAAAGAACACTGCATGGGTTCGGATTTTCACGAGATCTCTTGGCATCGGTGGAATAATCCTACTTTCTCGTGCAAAGCCAACTTGGGCAACGGCAAATTTACTCGGCACGCAAGCGGACCTGCTCCGCGATCTCGAGCACATCCGGTGCCGGTAGAGTAATCACTCCTGAAGGCCGGCCTCCGTCCTTTTTAAAAAGGCTAATTCCGAGCCACTCCCCGGACTCATTGAATACGGGAGTTCCTGGACTTACATTATCAATTACATAGTAATCACGAGGCTTTTCAATGATGGCGTTTACCCAACCCCGCATCAGAGTCGACTGGCGGTAGAGGTTGGGGCCCAGTTTGCTTAAGGATACCACTGGATCAAGAACCTGGGGTAAGGTCACGGATTCGGGTCTCCAGTTAACATGGGGGAAGCCGTTTGGGTGGTTGGGATGGTTGGAGGACTTAGGAAGAATGTAGGCAAGATCCAGGTCATCATCTTTGAGAATAAATTCTGCAGGCACTTCGGTTCCGTCCTGGAGAAGAAGTTTTACTTCTGTGTAATTGACCTGAATATCAGCTTGCGGGGCCCTAATTTTTGCGTGGATGGAATCGGTAGGGTCGAATTGGTTCAGGGAGAGCACGGTCATTCCCTTGGAATCGAGGATGGTGCCCAGGGCCTCGATGTTTCTTTCAGAAGGCGGGTAACTGCGACCGTTTGCACTGATTTCTATTCTGACCGAGGCAGATACCCAGGTTACACACTCGGCTTGATTTTGAAGAAGGGAGCGCCAAGCCTCACTGGCCAGGCATACCGAAAACGGAGCGAGGAAAGGCATGATTAAGTAGAGGGAAGTTTTTCTTAGCATACTCTGGTTTTGTTTAGGACTTTTCCCAGTTCGGTTCAATTTCGATGAAGAGCGTATGAATACCCCTCTTTAGATGAAAAAGGACAGTGGGTATTTTCTCTTTGGCCAATTTCTTGATTTGATTTTCGAAGTCATATGTATTGTCGACTGGATGCTCATTGACCGCGAGCAGAATATCGCCCTGCATCATCCCGGCAAGAGATGCCCAGCCGGCCAGTTCCACATTTTCAACCAGTAAGCCTGTCTGTTCTTCGGTCATGCGATGATAGGCACGGTCAGCAAAGGAAAGCTCACGCACGGTGAATTCCATAAATTCCTCCTCAAAGCTGTCTAGTTCACTCGCGGGTGTGGGGCGCCTGTCGAGCGTGGCATTGATTTCGATCGGTGCCCCGTCTCGCAGACCGCTAAAGCGAACGGTCGCATCGGTTCGGTATTGTTTGATCATATTGCCAAAAACTTCGATGTCCTCGGGTTGCCTAGCCTGGATGATCTGACCATCGATTTTAAATATCAAGTCCCCAGCCAGTAAGCCTGCTCTTTGCGCAGGTGTATGGGCGAAAACCTGAGTCAAACGAACTCCACGAGTGGAATCATCCAAGTCCAATGCTTTGCTTAAGTCGGGTGTAATTACCTGAGTGCCCACCCCGAGCCAGGCTTTCCATGCCTCCACCGGTCGTTTGTCGATTGGTTCGGGGCCGACCTGGATGACCGTGAGTATGCTGGCAAGGTCGCGCTCAAATCGAACCAGTGCCGGAAGGGAATCGTTTTGCTCGCGAATCAATTTTCGGGAAAATGCGATTAGATCGTCGGCGGATGAAATAGGGATTCCCTGCACTTCGGTTATAATGTCCCCACCGAGAAGTTTAGGTTTCGCATTAAAAGATGGACCGCCGGGTGCAACGGTATGGACGAGGGCCCCTTTCTGGTCACTCCTCCTTGCCTCCAGCGAAGAGGGCAGGGAGAGATTGCGCACGGTAATTCCCCAACTTTTTAATTCCATTTCAGGATGATAGGCGGGTTCCCGTGGAATTGGGGTTACTGACCATGTCTTTGCATCTTCTCCCCGACTTCCCTTGATCAGGAAACTCTTTTGCGGCGGAAAACAGCTGAGGAGTTGATGGATAGGGGGCAGGTCCTCCTCAATGGAAGCGGTTACCGGGGTCTGGTTGACCTGAGTGATGAGATCGCCTGCACGCATACCTGCCTCTTCCGCCGGACTGTTTTCAATGACTCCCGCAACCAATACGCCTTGATCTTGGTTGCGAAGGGCAGGCTGTAATTCCAGGCCGGACCATGATCGTTTTACGGACCCGGATTCGGAAAGTTCCCTGGCAATTTTTTGTGCAAGATTCGAAGGAATGGCTCCACCGAGACTGGCAATTGCGACCTCATTGATACCAATGATTGCACCGTCCGAGTTAACCAGGGGCCCGCCACTGTTGCCTGGGTAAATAACTGCGTCGTGTCCGAGCCAGCGCACCAGTTCGCCGATGTTTTCGCCATCGAGTCGAAAGGTGCTGCCCCGTCTGGAAATTAAGGCGAGGTTGGAAATGATTCCCCGGGTGACGGATTGGGATAGTCCCGCGGGGCTGCCCATGGCAAAACAGGGGTCTCCCACCCTGACCAAATCAGAATTTCCAAAAGTGGCTACCCGCAGAGAGGAGGCGTTGGCCGGACGTTCGTGAAGATTGAGCTGAATCACGGCGAGGTCGGTCAGGGCATCGGCCCCAATCAGGGATGCGGATAGTTCCTCGCCGTCGTGAAGCCGGCAATGCAGGCGGGTGGCTTTCCCGGCGACATGGTGATTGGTGACCACCAGTCCGGACGAATCAATGATCACCCCGCTCCCGGTGGAACCGGTCTTAAGCATCCGACCATTGGATCCAATCTCAGAAACCACTTCAATGCGGACGATGGATTGATAAACGGAGTTTACCCGGTCATTGATACTGATGGGCCCGTCATCTTCAGCTCCCATTGCACTCCCAGTAAAGAGTAGCCCAATCAGGATGTATCGGAAAAAAGAGATCATATTCAATTAGCGGAGTGGATGAGGAAATTCGTTGAGTGGAATCATAATTGGGCAAAAGAGGTTCTTGCCCTTGGGGCAAACTAAAGGCAAGAATCAAAGATTCGATGCTTCGATGAACAACTTGACCAAACCAACCGACTTTTTCACGGGCAGCCAGGGTAGGCTTCTTTCCATCACAATTTGTCTGTGTTGTCTCTTTTTCCTTTTATTTTTTGCAGGGTGGGGAATTTACTATCTGTCTCTCTTTTTGGACTTTTTTGCCTCAGTTCTTTGGCCGTTAGTGGCGGCGGTAATCCTGTCGGTTTTACTCAGTCCCGTGGTTGAACTTTTTGAAAGGGTGCTGGGGTTGAGAAAAAGTTTATCCATTCTCATGCTCTATATCCTGGTTCTATTGAGTTGCGGATTTTTGCTTTGGGGGTTGGGCGGGCAGGTCCTGGGTCAGGCCCGAGAGTTTACCGAGGTTTCCGCGGACTGGCCCGAACGGGTGGAGCGGGGAATTCGCCAAAATGTAAGCCAGGAAAACTGGAACCTGGTATCTTCAAGATTTGAGCAGTTTAAACAGGAATGGCGGGGTGCATTATCGGCTTTAAGCAATCAGGCTCCCCGGGTTGCCCAGACTTCCACCCGTTTAATCAAGAGTGCCTGGGATGGATTGAGTTCTCTTTTTGCCCAGATTGCCTGCTTGGCGATCGTGCCTGTTTATTTGTTCTACTTTCTTAGTTCAAAAAGAAATTACTTGCGTGAGTTTTTAGGGCAGGTGCCTTTCCTGCGGGCAGATGTACGGGACGATCTCGACTACCTTGCCTCTCAGTTCAGGGAAATAATAGAGGCATTTTTTCGTGGTCAGTTGATCATTGGAATTATGATGGGTGTGGGATATGCGGTCGGGTTTACTCTTTGT
The DNA here is from genome assembly GCA_038152995.1 of Opitutales bacterium. GTDB lineage: Bacteria > Verrucomicrobiota > Verrucomicrobiia > Opitutales > Seribacteraceae > Chordibacter. The sequence continues at coordinate 39,838 of JAYOXT010000011.1, read as the reverse complement.
GGGCTTAAGTTTGGTCTCGCACTGGGATTGTTCTTTGGCCTGTTGAATATAGTGCCCTTCCTAGGGTCATTAGTCGGTTTTTTTACTGCCTTAGCGGTCGCTTATTTCCAACCCGGAGGCATTGGGGAAACCGGTCAATACGATGTGCTTGTGGGATGTATGCTCACCTTCGCGATAGTGCAGTTGATAGAGAGCTATTGGCTCAGCCCTAAAGTCATGGGCGAGCGCACGGGTCTCCATCCTGTGGCGATTATCGCCTCTGTTTTCTTTTGGGGCACTGTGTTTGGAGGACTGCTCGGTATGATTGTCGGCATCCCACTGACTGCTTTCCTGATTGTTGCCTGGCGCCTGATTCGCCAAAAGTACCTGTTGGTTGAAAATTAGTTTTTCTATTCTCTTTAGGCTGTGGTGAAGAGTCCGGTCTGTTCGCTGTGAGCAACATTGCCTTGAAAGAAGCGGTGCCTTACGAAATGTAAGGTAAGTACTCAAAAAGAAACTTGGCCACCAAAGATAAAGATTTCGTGCATTTGCATGTGCACTCGGACTACAGCCTGCTCGATGGATGTTGCAGGATGGACCGATTGATGGACCGTGCGGTTGAACTGGGGATGTCGGCGATGGCCTTGACCGATCATGGGAACCTGTTTGGGGCAGTGTCTTTTGTGAAGCAGGCGGAAAAACGGGGGATCAAACCCATTATCGGTTGTGAGGGCTATATCGTCACCGATCATAAAAATGACGAGCGCCCGGGGCGGGAGAATCATAAATCCTACCACCTTGGCTTGCTTGCCAAAAATTTTCAAGGCTACCAAAACCTATGCAAAATTGTATCCGATGCCCATGTGGACGGGTTTTATTACCGTCCCCGTACAGATCTCGAAACCCTGGCCGAGCACGCCGATGGCCTGATTGGCTTTACCGGGTGCATGCAGGGCTGGATTCCCCAACTTATTCTCCGTGGTCAGGAAGAGGAGGCGGAAAGAGCGATGGGGCAGATGGTCGATTTATTTGGGAAAGAGAATTATTTCGTCGAACTTCACAACCACGGCATCGAAGAACAGGCACAATTAGTACCCGAACTGGTTAAGCTGGCTAAGAAATTTGGTCTCAAGTTGATCGCATCCAACGATGTACACTATGTCAAAGGAGAGGACTGGGCACCTCATGACGCCCTGCTTTGCATCCAGACTGGTTCCAAGTTGGACGATACCAACCGTATGCGTTATGATGCCCGCGAGTTCTATCTCAAGTCGAGGGAGGAAATGGAGCAGCTTTTTCAAGAGGTTCCTGAGGCAGTGACCAATACCTTTGCAGTTGCTGAGATGTGCGAGGTGAAGTTGCCTTTCGGTGAAAATAATTACCCCGTTTTTACTTTGCCTCCGGAGATCAGGACTGCGGTGGCAGATAATGTGGAGTACCTCAGAAGGCTTTGCGAGGAGGGCTTGCAGGAGAGGTATGAGATCGCGTATCTCGAGGAAGGGGACCGGGAAATGGAAGATTCCCCGGCTAAGGGCTTGAGCGAACGCCTCGATTACGAACTGGGGGTGATTGGTAAAACCGGATTCAATGATTATTTCCTCATAGTTGCGGACTTTATGAAGTGGGCACGGGAGCAGGGAATTCCCGTCGGGCCGGGTCGTGGTTCTGGTGCTGGTTGCCTGGTCGCCTATGTTTTGGGTATTACCGATATTGATCCCTTGCGATTTGGACTGCTCTTCGAAAGATTTCTCAATCCAGAGCGGGTTTCCCCGCCCGATTTCGATATTGATTTTTGTATGCGCCGCAGGGGAGAAGTGATTGAGTATGTCCGGGAAAAATACGGTCGTGACTGTGTGGCCAACATTATCACTTTTGGCACATTCGGGGCCAAAATGGTGATCCGTGATGTCGCCCGGGTGCGGGATCTTCCCTATGCGGAGGCTGATAAACTGGCCAAGATGATCCCGGACGATCTCAATATCTCCCTCGATGATTCTCTGAAAAAAAGCCCTGAGCTTGCTTCCGAGTATGAGAAAAATCCCATCGCCAAGCAGATCATTGATACCGGCAAGGTGATTGAGGGCATGGTGCGGAATTCCGGTACCCATGCGGCGGGGGTAATTATTGCAGACCGCCCGCTGAAGGAGTTAGTTCCCCTGACCACTCAGGACGGGATTTTGACCACCCAGTATCCCAAGGACCCAGTAGAGGAACTGGGCTTGTTGAAGATGGATTTCCTCGGCCTAAAGACCCTCACGGTCATCTCCGAAGCGGAGGCCCACATCCGCAAAAAAAGCGGTTTGGAGAAATTTCGGGTTGCCCGGGTGCCGCTTGATGATGAGCCCACCTTCCAGTTGCTCAACGAAGCACGCACCATTGGGGTCTTTCAATTGGAATCAGAGGGTATGCGCCGTTTGTGCCGTCAAATGACTATATCCAATGTCGATGAGATCATTGCCCTGATCGCTCTTTACCGTCCGGGCCCGATGGATTGGATACCGGATTACATCAAAGGGAAAGAGGATCCTTCGACCATAAAGTTCCCTCACCCTTTATTGGAAGATGTTTGTGCGGAAACCTATGGGGTCATGGTCTATCAGGAACAGGTCATGGAGGCCGCCCGCCGCATCGCGGGATACACCCTGGGTGGGGCGGATATTTTGCGACGGGCGATGGGAAAAAAGAAGCCCGAGGAAATGGCCAAACAACGGGAAATTTTCGTCAAGGGGGCGAAGGAAGTCAATGGGATCGAGTCCAAGAAAGCCAACGATATTTTTAATATTCTGGAAAAGTTTGCCGGCTATGGGTTTAACAAATCACACTCCGCAGCCTACGGGATCATCAGCTACCAAACCGCTTATTTAAAAGCGAATTACCCGGTTGATTTTATGGCAGGTGTGCTTGCCTGTGAATTGGGAAATTCGGAAAAACTCTCCCACTTCCTTGGCGAGTGTCAGGAAATGGGCATTTCCGTACTAGGGCCGGATGTAAATGAATCGGGTGAAAACTTTACCCCGCTTGATGGAGACGAGGTAAAACTGGGCGAAATTCGCTTTGGCTTATCTGCGGTCAAAGGAGTGGGCGATGTGGCTGGGAAAAGTATTGTTTTGGAAAGGCAGGACAACGGACCCTTTCTCAATTTTGGAGATTTTGTGGAACGGGTGGATGGAAAAGCGGCCAACAAGCGCGTGCTCGAGTGCCTGATCAAATCTGGTGCATTTGATGCCTTGCACTCAAATCGTGCCGCCTTACTTGCAGATTTGGACCGGGCCATGGGTGAAGCTCAGTTGCGGCGCAAAGACCGCGAGGCCGGTCAGGTTAGTCTCTTCGATATGATGGGAGATGATGAGGGGGCGCAGCCAGGGAGTCAGTCCATTGAGATTACCGAGGATGTACCGGAGATGGGCGACCTAGAAAAACTGAAGTTGGAGAAGGAGCTACTCGGGTTCTTTCTTTCGGGGCATCCGGTCGACACCCTACTTGGATTAGCTCAGGAATTGGATTCTGCTAGTTATGATGAGATTATGGCCACTCAGGACCGGAGGAGTTTTCGCTTGTGCGGTGTGCTCGCCGATATTGAAAAGAGATACACCAAAAAGGATGGCTCTCCCTGGGCCCGTTTCAACCTGCTGGCAAAGGAGAAAGATTATTCCCTACCGATGTTCACCGAAGCATTTGAAAAATTCGGCAATCTCTTAGAGGAGGGTAAGTTGATCGTTGCGGAGGGTGTCGCCTCGAATAAAGAGGGAGAAGTGCGGTTAAATATCACTGTTCTTTACAATGTTGACCAGGCCATTTCTCAACTGATTGAGGAAATTACCTGGTTGATCGATCCAACTAATCCAGAGACTCCTCTTTTCCTGCAAGACTTGTTTAAGGAATCGGAGCGAGGTGTGGGGAAGTCCACCTTGGGTCTGGCCTTTGCAGAACCAGCAGATGCTGAAGGGTTGGTGGTGGAGTTGGACCAGAGGTTTCGTTTGTCCTTAACCTTGGAGAAGTTGAGGAACCTACGTTCTGCGAACTGTGTGCGTGGTATGCGGGTAAAGACCACTGAGCCCGCTCCTCCTCCGGAACCGAGGTACAGGAAACATTCGAGCTGATTTTAAGGTTGTGATTTGGTCGCTTGTCTCTTGACGAAAGGCTTTGCTCCGTTAATGTAGTACCTTTGCATTGAATTATTATGTCTATTGAAATCAAACTTCGTAAAGGTGAACCAATGGATCGGGCGATTCGCCGTCTGAAAAAATCTCTTGATCGGGAAGGGGTCATCCGTGATGTGCGGGCAAAAAGATATTTTGAAAAGCCCTCAGACAAGAAGAGGAAGGCACGCGAGTTGGCTGCATTTAATCAAATGCTCCGCACCCGTTACGAGAAAATGTAATTCTTTTCCTCCCGTGGGATTTTGCTCGTAAAGAACAAATTCCCTTTCTAGCGTTTTTGGTCATGTCTCAACTCGCCAAACGCAGTGTAGTTAGCCTCCGCAGGGAATGGAGGCTTTTCGATAAGGATCATTCATCCGCAGATACCTTTCTTCAATTTTGTGACCGCACCTTGGCGGTGGGAGAATTTCTACTTGCCCACGATGTGGCTAGAGCAGGTCTTCGAGTTCATAAAAATCACCGAATTCTTTCCCAAAAGGCAGCCCACGCTCTTTGTAAAGCGGGTTCTCCTTACCTAGCGACTCAGGTACTGGAGGATTTGGTTTCTTCCGGGGTTAGGGATGTGGAAACGCAAAGCCTGCTAGCGAGTGCCTACAAGGACTTGTGCGAGAATACCACGGATTCCAACAAAAAGCAGCATTATGCTGATCTGGCCATTGCCCGCTATGAGCAGGGTTATTTTAGTCAGGATGCCCTGATTGATGGGGATAACCAAACGCCTGACAATCTCTACTATCCCTGCATCAATGTCGCCTTCATGCATTTTGTCTGCATGAACTATGACAAGGCTCGCGAGTACGCGGAAACAGCGAGAAAACTCTGCCAGGAAATCATAGATAATGGGGAGTCGAACTACTGGGTGCAGGCAACCATTGCCGAAGCATATCTTCTACTCGGTTCACTCGAGGAATCCTTGGCTGCTTATTCCGCGGCAGTTCAACTGGAGGACGCCAAGCCCTCCTACATCGCCAGCACCCGGAAGCAAGCTTTGCAAATCAGTTCCCTTTACCAAGAAGAAACAATTCGCAATGAGGTGATTAAAGCATTTCCGACTCTTGGAATTGTGGCCTGCTCCGGTCATCTGATTGACAACCCAGGCAAAAGAAGGAGGTTTCCTCAGGAAGCGGAAGAAATTGTCCGAACAAAGATTCACGAAAGGTTGGACAAATTGCAGTCCACCTGCGGTTACAGTTCGGCGGCCTGCGGGACGGATATCCTTTTTTTGGAAGCTATGCAGGAAAGAGGCGGGGAAACGCATATTTTTCTCCCCTTTGCTAAGGACAAATTCATCCAAACCAGCGTGCACCGCGAGGGCACCGACTGGATTAACCGGTTCGAAAAAGTCCTCGATCACGCCACCTCTGTTCACTATGTGACTAGCGAAGGCTATTATGGTGACGATACCCTTTTCACCTTCTGTAATGATGTTATGCTTGGTTTTGCGGCAATGCGGGGTAGGGGGTTAAATGAAGATCCAAACTTGCTCCTTTTTTGGGATGGCAACCCTGGGGAAACCGGGGGCACCGGAGAAATAGTAACTTCTTGGCGGGAGACCTTCAATGAACCAGAAGTGATCAATGCAAATGAAGTGCTTGAACTTCTCGATGATAACTTCGTTCCCCCCTTGCCAACCGGAAACACCAAACCGATTTTTATGCAAAGCTTTGGCGAGTCGGTCGCAGCAATGCGATCGGTAAAGACGATGCTCTTTGCCGATGTGGAGGCATTTGCCAAGGTCGATGAGGATAAAACCACTCAGTTCGTTGAGGTTTTTCATGGAAATGTGTCCCGTATGATGGACGAGTTGAGTTGTTCACCTTCTTTTTTGAATAGTTGGGGCGATAGCTTCTTTGCTGTTTTTGATGATCTCAGCGACGCACTCAAGCTAGCCATGAGCATAAGAGATTTTTTTGGGAACGGTAGATGGACTGACCTCTCGTCAGATGGAAAGCTTGATGTGCGTATTTCCATGCATGCCGGTCCAGTTTATGAGGAGTTTGACCCTATTCTGAAAAAAAGAAACTTTTTTGGCAGGCATGTGAACCAGGCAGCCAGGATCGAACCTATTGTACTTCCTGGTTCAGTATTCGTATCTGAAACCGTGGCTGCCTTGATTTCTTACAGATACCACGAATTTGATTTCGAATATGCGGGAAACCTTGAACTCGCCAAAGATTTTGGTGCTTACCCGGTTTATATCCTTCAACGTAAAGGTTATTGAATTTACCTCTGCTGCTTTCCTTGCTCAAATAGCTTATTTTCGGCAGCAGGTTACGACTCCTCTAATTTCAATCTACATCAACGACCCGAATTCATAAGTCTAAGATCCTCCTATTTATGACAGTTAACAGTTCAACCTCACCCGTACTGGATGGCAGCGATCAGGTCGCCGTCCGTCAAGCCAAGCTCGATGGTTTGCGTGAATCTGGAAACGATCCTTTCTTGCAAAATTGGGATCAAACCCATGTTTCAAAAGAAGCGGTTCTTCTACTTAAAGATCAGGAGGAATTGGGTCCTGAAGTTTCGGTTTCCGGGCGGATTGTGGCCTTCCGTTTAATGGGAAAGGCGGCTTTCTTGAAATTGCTCGACCGCGAGGGTAGAATTCAGGCTTATGTACGCCGGGATGAAATCGGGGATGATGAGTATGCCTCCTTTAAGAAATTGGATCTGGGCGATTTCATCGGGATCCGGGGGCCTCTTTTCCGCACTAAAACCGGTGAGGTCACGGTCCGGGCCAAGGAATATCGCCTGGTTACCAAAGCTCTCCGGCCCCTGCCGGAGAAGTGGCATGGGCTGAGTGACAGTGATCAGATTTACCGTCAGCGTTACCTCGACTTGGTGGTAAATGATGAATCCCGCCAGCGCTTTCAAACCCGTAGCCGGATTATTCGGGAAATCCGAGAATTTATGTGGTCGCGTGATTTTATTGAGGTTGAAACTCCCATGCTCCAGGCGGTTTCCGGAGGTGCGGCTGCCCGTCCATTCCGAACGCACTTCAATGCCCTGGACTGTGACTTCAACCTGCGCATCGCTTTGGAACTTCACCTCAAACGTATGCTCGTGGGCGGATTTGACCGCGTATTTGAGGTGGGCCGGGTCTTTCGTAATGAAGGACTGTCCCGCCGGCATAATCCAGAATTTACCATGCTTGAGGCCTACCAGGCTTATTCGGATTACCGGGGAATGATGGAACTGACACGCTCGCTGATCCAACAGGTTTCGGAGCGGGCCTTGGGTTCACTCCAGGTTGAGCGGCCCGATGGTGAGATGATTGACCTGTCAGGCGACTGGCGGGAAGTGAAGTACAAAGACTTGATCATTGAAGCGGTTGGCCGGGAGGACTGGTTTGAACTACCCAAGGCGGAAAAACTGCAAAAGACTAAGGAGATGGGCATTGAGGTGGATCCCGAGCTTGAGGATTTTGAAGTGACCAATGATGTGTTTGAAAAAGTCATTGAGCACACCTTGGTGCAACCGACTTTTGTCACTCACATTCCCCGTGAGCTTTGCCCGCTGGCGAAAATTACCCAATCTGACCCTACAACTATCGATGTATTTGAACTTTGCATTAATGGGCAGGAAATTGCACCGGCCTATTCCGAGCAGAACGACCCTGCGGTGCAAAGGGAAGCCTTCCTTCAACAGGTGGGAGAGGAGACTCAGGAACTGGACGACGATTTTCTTCTCGCTCTCGAGCATGGAATGCCCCCGGCCGGTGGAATGGGGATGGGGATAGACCGCCTGGTAATCTTTTTGACCAAGGCAGCTAATATTCGGGATACCATTTTGTTTCCCACCTTGCGTCCGCTTTAATTTAGGTTTTTGTGCTTCCGTAGGATCTGGTGATGAGGAAGCATACCAGGCAGGATATCGTGGTGATCAAGCCAATCTGGTGGAGGCAGGCTTGTTTCATTTTGTTTTTACTGGTGGTCACAGGCTTTTTTTCGGTGGTCACACGTTTTGGGCCAGTATTCAGTTGGGTCGGTACCATTTTTGTGGGACTGATGAGCCTGCTAAGCTTGCTGGATCAGATCTTCGAGTGGTCACGCTTGAAAATTGACCAGAATGGATTTTGGTTGCGTGGGTGGTTCAGGAATCAAAGGATCCCGCATCACGAGATCAAAGAGTTTAAAATCGTTGAATTTGCGGGCAAGAAATTGCTCGCAGTCGAACTGATTGGCTCTGCCTATGACACAAGAAAGATTTCTCATAAGCCTATTCCTTTTCCTTGTTCCTTTGGCCGCCCTGTTGAAGAGGTGTGCAAGATTATGCAGTCAAAAATTGACCGTACGCCCAAGCCCCGAATACCCAAATAATTTCCCTATTTTACTCTGGTTCTAAGTAGGCCAGGTAAGACCAGTCAGCGATATTTTTGATGCACATTCTCCTTTCAGTTCTTCTAAAGACTTCACTTTTTCTTGCACTGATCAGTTGTACAAGTTGGCAGGTTCCTGGCTTTTGGGGGGGAAGGGATGGTATGGATGTTTTACGAACCTATGAAAATGATTATGGGTCCCGCATTGAACAATACCTGGAAATCGCAGAAGATGATCTGATCAACAGTTACAAGAGGAATCAGTACCAAATGATTCGGGAGGATCATCCCCGTGCGGTGTTACATCCCCGAAAAGATATTACACTCAGGGAACTGGTTGTTTCATCCCATGAGGATGGTAAAATTACTGATCAGCAAAAAGCAGATTACCTCAAAAAATGTGATGAACTTTACCATCTTTGGGACAAGCACTGGAAATCCGTAGACAGAAAAGCCAGACGCTTAGGGTTTGATCGTTAGGAGCTAGTTAGGCTGGCAGCTCTTTCTTTCGTGAAAACAAGGAAAAGAGTGCGGGCAAGTAGCCAAGGGCAATAATGGCTACCTGTGATCCGATGAATGCCATAAGTGGAACAAAAGCTTTATCCATAAAACCATAAGCATGCAGACCGACTCCCAACATATTGGTCCCGAACCAGGACCATGCTGTTACCACATTGCCAAAAATAGCCAGGGCGGACAACCCACGCACCTTCGCGACGCCCGCCCAACGGGCATGCAAAATAATTGCATTCCAGATCACAATGAGCAGGGCCCCATTTTCCTTGGCGTCCCATCCCCAGAATCTCCCCCAGGACTGATCCGCCCAGATTCCTCCGAGTACGGTACCGACGAGGCTGAAAAAGAGCGAAAAACAGGTAACCCCAAAAATCATCGCCGCCAGTTTGCTGTCCAGTTCCCTGCCGTTGTTGCCTCCCCTGAAGAAGATCCGGAACATCATTGAAAACACATAGGCAATCCCGAGAAACCCTGCCAGGAAGGTGGTGGAATATCCAATGGTGATGGTGACCACATGGGTGGCTAGCCAGAAGTTGGAATCGAGCACTGCACGCATCATTTCCATGGTGTCCCCGGATGGGTTGAGGGAAGAATCGATGCTTAGGTTGTGGGCGACCACCAATCCACTGAATCCAATCAGGGATCCCATGGAAGAGGCAATTCCCAGGCGGAGAAACTTTTCAGTCAGAAAACAAAGAAGCACCGCTCCCCAACTGATGAAGAGGGCAGAAGAATAGAGGTTGGTCACCGGTGGCCTGCCCTCAATGTACATCCTCCCTGCCAACCCGAAAGTATGAGCAAGCAAGACGAGACCAGTAAGAACATAGGCACTATTAAGCAGGGTAAGGGACGCATTTCTAGTCCCCGGACCGGGGTTGCGGTACGCGGAAAGTAGCCAGGACGAACAGGCAATTAAAAGGATCCAGAGGTATCCGATGGCACTTCGGTAAAAGGGCTCGTAGCCATTGTAAGTTTTTTCAAAAGTTATGGTGTCAACATCTGCTTCCGCCCGCTCATTGATCAATGAACGAATCTCAGAAACAGTCTGGTTAAAGGACAAAGCATCCTCAGCTTGATATGCTTTCTTTAGTTTTTCGTAATGTTCGATGATCGGATCCACCCCCTTTCTTAATTTGATCGCTTCTGCATACTGTGCCGCAAAGAGGGCGGTGGGATCCATTTTTAGGTTTTCACGGATGCTCCTAATCTGACCAGGCAATTCCTGGTCAGCAGATGATACTAAAGCCTTTACAGTAGAGATAAAACGGGCGGGCTCAATTTCCGCCTTCTGCTTCGAATCCAGAGGTTCCGTGCCCACCAGCGACTCCCCAAATTTTCGCCATTTGCTTCCTGTCTCTGCATCTTCAGGAGGAAGCGGAAAAAACTCCGCGTACAAATTATATCGGGCATAATAATCGATGAAATACATAAGGGGCCCAAGTGCCTCGCTGTTTCCCAACTGTATGCTTGCTGGATTGGCCGCGATCTTCGCAGTGATTTCACGAAACCGGAGATACTCTGCCGTCCGGCTCGTATCTTTAACCGGATTGTAGAAGAGCGGTTCGAGTTCGGCATGGTTGTGTACCGAAGAAGTGGGTGCGTGGGCCGGAGGGGTCAGGGTGGTCTTTAAATTACGGTAAAGGACGAGCCCGTGGTAGAGCTCAATGATATTCTGTTCAAAGTAATTGCGTTGCTCGTTTTCAACCTGTCCTGCTTTTTGAGCACTGGCCTCAATTTCTTCGATAAAAGGTTCCAGTTCTTTGTAGGAAAAATGTTTTCCGTGGGTGGCAATTTTTTTGCCTATCAGACCGAGCACCTGATCATGATCGATAAGAAAAGTCTTAAGTTTATCGGCCCGGTCTGGAGCGAAGAGCACATCTGCGAGCCATTGAATGGCGGGTACTTCAGTGTCGTTTTCATCCAGTGCTGTCCGTTTGTTGCGCAAAACGAGCAGGGTATTTCGGGCAACGCTGTCCATTGGTTTGACCCGCCCGCCGCGTAGTACTGGAATTCGGGAAAAGGCATCGAGGTTGATGACTTCCTCCTGTGGGGTACTTTCGGATTTAAAGAAATCAATCAGAGAATTTTTGGTGTATTTGTTGGGCAGGAAGAGAAAGTAAACACCACTCAAAATAAGTACCCAGAAGAGCACTCTCAGCTTGGCCGGCATTGGGTTGTTGTTCATGAGGTGGCCAGGTTGGCTTTGCTTGTCCTGGTAAGAAAGCGGATTAGGTGAAAACTGAATTGCCAAAGCAGACCGATCGATACCAGCACGCAGGCGATGTAGGGCACAAGCCAGCTGGGGTTGCGGACCACCTGGAACACGGTGTAGTCTGCCGCCCTGTTCATTTGATACTGGTAAAAGGTTTTGCCTGCGTGTCGCAAAGGAGTGTTCATGTAGACCAAGGCACGGCGGGATTGGTTTTCTTCCATCTTCAGGACAATCTCGCTCTCAAAGTTGAAGGGGATATCGGTACCCTGATAAAATTCATTGGCTATGCCGAGCAGCTCGATGGAGTAGGGGAGGTACTCTCTTTCCGGGCGGAGAGTGGCCCCCCATAATTTTCCTTTGATCCGGATGGGCTGAAAAGCGAGGCCTCCTAACTTATCCTGACTGATCTGTGCCCAGGCTTGATTACCGGCAGGGTGGGCAATTGCGGCCCAGGTGCCAAGGCTGTCTGATCCATCAAGAAGCTCAAAGACCACATAACCAAAATTCATACCCTCGCTACTGAAGTCCTCCGCTTTGGGGCGTATATCGAGACTGGCTGATTCGATAACCCCACGGTTCACTTGGCTGGCAGGTCCACTTTTCGACTGCCCGGGGGAAAGTGAATTAAACTCACAGTTTGGGCCGAAATCGACGATTCTTACCTTGAAGGGAAGATCACTGGTGTAATGCACACCCCCTTTTTCAAGCAGAGTTTGGGGCAGGGCGACCACCCGCTCTGTCTCGGGGTTGGTCACATCGATAAAGGCCAGTTCCACGCCATGAAAACGTTCGAGGTAGTTTTTCGACTCCCCCTTGTCGATTTGCATGCGGGATTCTTCCTGCATGACCTGGGTGGCCAGTTGGCCAATCAAGAGCATGATGATGCCGAGATGGATAAGCTGGATACCCATTTTTTTTCCCGTCCATTGAAAACGAGTGATAAAGGCGGCCAGCAGGTTGGCGATGAGAAGACCTCCCAAAAGATATCCACCCGGTATGGGAATCGGCAGGGAGTGGAGAAAATCTCCTCCCCAGAACTGCTCAGGGTAATACCAAATTCCATAGATTGACTCAAAGAACTCCGCCTGTGCTCCCCTGATACCCACTCTTACCTGCTCAAGGGTGGCCACAAAAATCAGAATCATCGATAGGCTGAGCAGGGTAAGGGTCAGCCGCAAATCAGCCAAAGGTATGAGCCAGGCAAATACTTTGCGCCGCCTGCTCAGAGAGGAAAGGTTCTCTTTTTTTTCAGACATCGAACAATAAAAATTGGATCAATCAATGATCGCCCAGGCAAAAAGAATCAACCACGCGGAGGAAGTTCTCTTTCTCTGCCTTGGCCAGGGGGAGATCCCCCATCATTTTGAGAAACCAGGATCTTCCTTTATGTAAAAGAATGGCTGCATAAAGGGCCTGCTCTCCGGACTCGGCAATGACCAGTTTGGCCGGTTTCTCATCGATGGTGCGGTCACTGAGGTACTGGGCGAGCCCTCCCTCATCAGTCGCATCGATGCCCACCTGACCGAGCCAGCGGTTGACATTGGCAAGAATTCCACCCACCTCCCCGGGGAAGGAAGTGATGGAAAAGTCAAGGGATTCCCCGGCATCATTGGATATCGCATAATTACCGATGCGCATTTGAGTGGATGCTTTTTGCTCCCAGTGAGGGGGGGCTTCCCAGGATGGTTGGTGTTCGTTGCTGGCCGGCGGGGCAGGAGGGAGGGTAGGGGAGACTGCCCGCACCGGTTCCTTCCCGGCCCGCAGCGTGGTGGATGCCAAAAAGCCGAGGAAGTTATCCATCTGCTCATCAATCAATGCCCGATCGGCAATGAAAGGAAAGAGCCAGGTTTGGCCGTCTTGCTTGTAAAGGGCAAGCAGAGCAGACCGGGGAAGTGAGTCGTTTTCATTACGGTCTTCCAGACGGACGAGTTCGAAATTCCGGTCCTGCAGTTTCTTATTTTCTATCAGTGGCAAAAGGGTGGATTGGTTGTAATCTGGGTGACCGAGTTCGCGGGCAAACATATTTACAATTTGCGCATTTTCCACGGATTCACGAAAGGGCATAACTCCAATCCTCCCTGCTGGTCCATTACTTGTTTTTACATGAAAGGAACCAGCCATAATTCCACCCATTCCCGGGTTTTCTCCCCATTGTTCAGGAAGTTCCCAGGCCACCACGGGCCCCAAGTAATGATTGGGAGCAGTGTAGGATTGGATGGTTGCATCCTCGCCGCATGAAAACAGCATAAGACAACAAAGTGCGGCAGGATAAGCCCTTATTTTGTTAATCCAATATGTTATTGGGTACATTTAAATACAAACTATGGATTGTGAAAATGCAGGCAACCCGAAGCGGGTAGAAATTAGGCATTACATTTAAAGAGGACCACATCCCCGTCCGCAAAGATATACTCTTTTCCTTCAAGTCTGAGTTTTCCGGCATCGCGGGCAGCGCTCATACTTCCTGCTGAGATTAAGTCCTCGTACGATACCACCTCAGCTTTGATGAATTTTTTCTCAAAATCGGTATGGATCACCCCAGCACACTGAGGGGCAGTCATTCCCTTTCGGAAAGTCCATGCCCGTGCCTCTTTTTCGCCAGCAGTGAGAAAACTCGCCAGGCCAAGCAAGTCGTAGGTTGCCTGAATCAGGGAAGTAACCCCGGAGTCGGAGACCCCCATCGCCTCGAGGTATTCCGAGGCTTCCTCCTCCGCGAGCTCGGATAATTCCTCCTCCATTTTTGCAGAGATTGCACAACAGGCAGCATCCTGCTGGGCGGCGGCCCATTCCCGGAATGCGGAGAAGCGGGCATTGCTTGTTGGATCCGCAATCTCATCCTCCTTCAGGTTGCAGGCATACAGCATGGGCTTGGAGCTAAGTAAATGAAAAGTTTTCAGCCGCTCACTCTCATCCTCATCCATGGGTAAGAGATTGGCTGGTTTGCCCTCGTCCAGATGAGGAACCAATTTTTCCAGAAGAGCAACATTGGCTGCTGCATCCTTATCCTGCCCGCGTGCCTTCTTTTGGTTTTTCTGGAGCTGGCTGGCCACGGATTCTGCATCGGCCAGAATCAGTTCGGTCATGATCACCTCCGCATCGGCCACCGGATCCACCCGGCCCATGTTATGAATCACATCCTCATCCTCAAAGCAGCGTACCACATGAACAATCGCATCCACTTCGCGGACATTGGCGAGGAACTTGTTTCCCAGTCCCTCTCCTTTGCTCGCCCCCTCCACCAGTCCGGCAATATCCACCATTTCAATAGCGGCGGGGATCAGGGTGGTGGTGCTGACGAGTTCGGCCAGTGGTGTGAGGCGGGCATCCGGCACCTGGACCACGCCCACATTTGGATCGATGGTGCAGAATGGATAGTTCGCAGCCTCTGCCTTTCGTGTCTTGGTCAGGGCATTAAATAAAGTACTTTTACCCACATTGGGCAGTCCTACAATTCCAGCTTGAAGCATAACAAAAAATAAAAGGTGGTATCATGCCGGAGAGGGTCTGCCCGGTCAACAAGGATGGAACTGTTTTGGGAGCAAACCTTTCCCGTTGACGATTCATTGTGATTTCTTACTTTTGTGAGTTCTTTGTGGCGATAGTAGCTCAGTTGGTTAGAGCACTGGTTTGTGGTACCAGGGGTCGCCGGTTCGAATCCGGTCTGTCGCCCCACTTTTTATGGTCGGTCATTATTGCAAAGAGTTAGAAGTTTGACCTATCTGTTGTCTGTGGATTACTTAGGGAAATGAAACTTCTTCTATTATTATTCTGCTTACCCTTTTTGCTTTACGGATGCGGTTCGGGGAAATGGAGCCAGGATTTAGAAAACGAATCAGTTGACTACAATCAAGTAAAGGAGACCGAATTATGTTGAGGCCTTCAATTTATAGATGGATGGTTCATTGCCAGTCCTTGCGAGCATGGGCGTTCTTGTCAATTGCTCTGCTCTTATCGCCCTTTTGCATAGCTGAGCAGTTTTCCGGTTTAAAAGTACATGGTGATTACAAAAACTTAACTCCTTTGGTGGCCAAGGTGGGAAGCAATAAGGCCGACATTACCGAGGATGACTTGTTGAGGATTGCAAAAATCAAACTAATGAAGGAGGGCATCAATCCCGTGCGATCGGAGTCACCCTACCACTACCTTTGGGTCGAGTTGTTGATTACGGGAAAAGGGACCAAGTTTAGTCTTGAGCTATCCTTAAAGAAATCTGCACAAGCGTATGGACATGATTACAAAGTAGTTGGAGATTTTTATAAGCCTCCCCAGGGCACCTATGGTTCAATCGGTGATGCCAAAAAAAATAAGAAATTTATTTTAAAGGCTCTGGATAAAGCTCTGGATAAATTTCTTTTCGATTATATCGATTCCAATACCTGAGATTATTCTTCTTGTCTAAGGTTTTGTCTGGTTTGAGCCCTCCAGTTTTTGCCGGATGGCATGGCGGATCTTTTCTCCGGTGAAATCGAGAATGGTTACCACCACGAGTATACAAAGCAGAACGAGGGAGAATTTATTCCAGCTGTCCGCCGATTCCGCATAGAGTTTGAGGTGCAGGCCGATGCCGCCGGCTCCGACATATCCGATAATGCTTGCCGAGCGAATATTGTACTCAAGCATCCACAAGCAATGACTCCAGATAATGGGCCGGGCATTGGGCCAGAGTCCGTACTGGAAGGCTTGCAAGGGGCCGGCACCCAGCGATTTTAATGCATGCTGGGCAGATAAATCCGCAGATTCAAAAGTTTCGCTGAAGAATTTGGCCAGGTAGCCAACACTGTAGAGAGTGAGGGCAATGACCCCGGCAAGGGAGTTGGAGCCCACGATCACCACCGCCACCAGTGCCCAAAGCAGGCTGGGGATGGTCCGGATCATATTCAAAAGCATACGGGTGGGCCAAAGCACCCATGCGGGGGCAATATTACGGGATGCTCCGAGGGAAATCACAAAGGATAAAGCGATTGCCAGTAGAGTGGAAACCAGGGCGATCTGAACGGTTTCCAGTAGGCCGGATAGGGTGCGGTCGAGAATGGACCAATCGGGCGGAAAAAACTGACTGAGAAAACGGGAGAGGTTTCCCAGATAGTCCAGATCCCTCCCTGATCCCTCAATGGATGGCAGTGCCCCCAGGGCCGAGCCCAGAAAAATCAGGAAGGTAATCCCGAGGAGATCAAACCGGCTATGCCATGGCATCTTGGACTCCATATCTAGAAGATCGGATTGGGTTCTTCCCATGTCCAGGCGGAGGGATCCGATGGGTTGAGCCGGAGAATATAGTTGGAGAACTGCTGAACCTGAAGTTCGTCATGCAGAGAGCAGACAATGGATCCACCCGTTTTGATTTGGGAGTCGTGTAAAGTACACAGTGTTTTGTCTGCCCACTCGGAATCTAAACTGGCCACCGGTTCATCCGCAAAGAGCAGGGTGGGGCGGGAGAGCAGGCTTCTACAGATGGCCAGTCTTTGGCGTTCTCCCCGGGAAAGAGTGGAGGCCCACTGGCTGGACTTTCTTTCAAGGCCAAATTGCAGAAGCAGGGCAAGCCCCTGTTTTTTTTCAATCTGAGGAAAACCAAAAAAGGTTTTAACCGATGAGTGCCTGCCTAAAGATCCGCTGAGCACATTGGTGAGGGTGGCTGCCCCTTCAGCGAGTTGCAGGTCCTGAAAAATCATCGCCTGGCTGCTCGGTTTTTCCAGAGGGCTGGACAGTTCCCCCTCGGTGGGTGATAACTCACCGTAGAGAATACGCAGGAGCGAGGTTTTGCCCACTCCAGAGGGGCCGGTTAAGGAAATGAATGCACCGGTGGGAATGGAAAAACTCAGATTTCTGAAGAGCCAACGCTCATCCAACCGAAGACCGATATTTCTCGCTTCGAGCAAAGTGCTTGGGCGGCTCACAGGAAGGGAAAGATAAGCAGGGGAATGAGGGAAATCTACTGCTTGAGATTTTTCTGCACTTCGATGGCCTCACGGGTAACCCGAAGGTGCTCATTTGGCTCTACCTTTACCAGTTCTCCGTTGAAGACCTGGTCGCGCAGGGCAGGGCTTTCGTGGTTCATGTCGAGAAGGGCTGCCTCGATGATTTCGGCATCTTCCCGGGAAATGGACGAGCGGATACAGAGAGTGTGGGAGGGGACGGGGCCCTGTTGCTGGACGATGCGGAGGCGGGACTTTTGCTCATCGGAGAGGTATTTATTGTCTCCATTAAAAACATAATCACTGACTGCAGCCACTTCCACCTCCCCGCTGAGCACTTTTTCCACTGCAGATACATAGCCTGTACCGTAGAGGACCTCGGAAAAGAAGTCGGTCAGGGAGCGGTCGGGACCAATGTGGCCTTTCTGGGCTAGGTCCCATGAGGGAATCAGGTACCCCGATGTACTCGAGCGGCTGGCGAACGCAATCGGTTTACCCGCGAGTTCACTGATTGACTGGTAGGGTTTTTCTTTGAGACTTAGCCAGACGCTCTGGTAGTGAGGTTTTCCATTTTTTAAGTGAATCAGCAGGATGGACGCGGTGTCCTGATCCAAATTGCGGGCGGCATCGGTGGAGCTAAGATACCCAAGATCGAGGGTGCCGTTGCGGAAGGATTCCACCACCACGGAAGAATCCGAAGGTATGAGAACTTCGACACTACGTTTCAGTTTAGCAGAAAGGTGTTTTTCCAGAGCCTCCTTTTCCGAAAGCATTTTTTCGGGATTCTTGTTTGCTTTCAGGGCGATGACCAACTTCTTGAGGGAAAGCCCATTGCTCGAAGAAGATGGATCGGGCAAACCTGATGGTGAGCACGAGCAAATGCACATGAGTAAGTACGCGGAAAGTAGGCAGGAGGTGAGGTATTTTTGCATATTCTAAGAGTTGGAGGGAGTCTTTATTGAGACTGAGTCTCAGTATCAATAAAATCGTAAGTCGAGCAAGGATAATTTAGGGAAAGGGATGGTGGAATGGGTTGAATGAGCCTTTAATTAGGGCAGGGATAGTTCTAAAATATCCCCAATTTTTTCCAGGGTTATCTTGGCAGGTGAACCCTGGGAATCGATCCATTGCTGGGCTTGCCTGGAAAGTGAGTCCCTCAATTCTTCGGAAATAGAA
Source organism: Opitutales bacterium (assembly GCA_038152995.1). GTDB lineage: Bacteria > Verrucomicrobiota > Verrucomicrobiia > Opitutales > Seribacteraceae > Chordibacter. The sequence continues at coordinate 21,568 of JAYOXT010000011.1, read as the reverse complement.
AGCCCAACCAGTTCTTTTTTTACCTCTGCTTCGGATTTGCCTAAACGGATTGCATTGTGGGTGATGAGGTTTTCACAGGTCTGGCTAAAATTTTGATAATTGGGTCCCATCACCAAAGGTAAACCAAGGGCGACCGGTTCAATGGGGTTTTGCCCGCCCTGATTAGGGGGAAGGGTTTTTCCCAGGAAGGTGATATCGGAGGGCCCAATCAGGCGGGTAAGCTCTCCTGTGGTATCAGCCAAGTAAACCCAGGTTCCTTGCGGTGCCTGGTGCGAATGAGAACGCAGATGATAGGGGAGGCCTTCCTTTTTGAGTAGATCTTCAAGCTGCTTTCTTCTCTCGGCATGGCGGGGAATCAAAAGCAACCGGGCATCCACACCCTGATTCCTAATTTCGAGGAGGGATTGAAGGAGTAGTTGTTCTTCGCCAGGCCAGGTCGAGATTCCTGTCAAAATCATAGAATCCTGGGTAAATCCAAATTCGGTGCGAAGTTCAGACAGGTTGGGCAGAGTTTCTTCGTTGGGCTGGGCCGCGTCTATTTTTAAATTTCCCACAACATGAAGAAAGTCCCCAGAGACACCGATATCAACCCATCGTTCCCGCTGTTTTTCAGAGGTGGTAAAGATTTGCAGACCGCGGGGAAGGAGAAGAGTCTGGGCAAAAGTGGAGGAGGAAATCCTTCCGTAGGTGCGGTCTGAAAGCCTGGCATTGATGACCAGGGATGGGGTTCCGCGAAGGCTGGCCTGATGGAAATGTTCTGGCCAGAGCTCACTGTCCACTGTGATGATCATATCTGGCTGAATTTTTCTCCAAGCCATGGAGGAAAAGGGCCACCAGTCCAGAGGAAAGGGCCCATGGGCGAGCACCTGATTGCCAAACCTTTCCTCTATCTGGACCAGTCCGGTGCTGGTGGTGCCGCTCAAAACCACCTCAATCGATGGGTGGTTGAGCAGGGAATCCAAAATTTTGGAGATGGAGGAAACCTCTCCCACACTGACCGCCTGGATCCAGATTCTTTTTTTGCCTGGTTCTACAGCGGGGAGTGAGGGCCAGAAGCCGAGGCGGTACCTTATTTTTTTTCCATACCCCCCCCTGCGCCACATTCTGTAAATGTAATAGGGGCAAACAAGAAGTGCGAGTAGGGGGAAGAATGTTCGGTAAAGTAAGATCACGCTAAAGATGTGCTACCTTTACCATTGCCAGAGGCAAATGTATAAGAAATTATTCAAACTTTTTTAAGCTAACATGGGAAACACAGACCGGATCGATCATCTCTTTGCTCAGGCCAAAGCCAACGGAAAAAAGCTTTTTGTCGGCTACATTTGTGCCTGTGATCCCGATTTTGATACTTCACTGCAAGCCTGCAAAGTATTGGTGGAAAATGGGGTGGGTCTGCTGGAGTTGGGGGTGCCTTTCTCGGACCCCCTGGCCGATGGGTTGACCAATCAACTTGCTGCCCAGCGTGCCTTGGAGGCGGGTTGTACTCAGGATATGGTTTTTGAATTGGTCCGGGAAATCAGGAAGTTTTCTGAGGTGCCCATCGTTTTTTACACCTACTACAATTTGATTTTCTCGCAGGGAATTGATGCCTATGTCGAAAAGTCGAAATTGGCAGGAGTGGATGGATTGCTTACTCTTGACCTTCCTCCCGAAGAGGCGGGGGAACTTTTGCAAAGTTGTGCCGAGCATGAATTGAAGAACATCTTCATCCTTGCTCCGACCACTCCAGAGCATCGCATCCCTCTTGTTGCAAAGCACGCTTCGGGGTTCTTGTATTATGTCTCGCGGGAAGGGGTAACCGGTGTGCGGGGAGACCTCGCCTCGGATCTAAAAGAAAAAGTATCCCTGATCCGTGAGCACACGGAATTGCCGGTGGTCGTGGGTTTTGGAATTTCCAGTCCGGCCCAGGTGAGCGAGGTGGCTGAGGTGGCCGATGGCGTGGTTGTCGGGTCTGCCTTGGTCAATTGCATTTCTGAAAACCTGGGAGACGCCCCTGCCATCCTCAATTCATTGAAGGACCGCGTCCGAAACCTGGCCAGCGGGCTTGCTCCGACAAAAGTTTCCTAAATTTTGATCCCATGTGTGCGGAACTCAGAACCCTGAGTTTACTCGGTGGAGTTACCGCAGCAGGAAAAACTGAATTTGCCATTTCCTGGGCACAGTCGAACCGGGCTGAGATTTTATGCTGCGATTCGGTTGCCTTTTATCGAGGGTTTGATGTTGGGTCTGCCAAACCAAGTTTAGAGGAGAGAGGCAAGGTTCCCCATCATGGTCTCGATCTTTGCGATCTGAGCGAACCCATTGATGTGGATCAATACCACCAATATGCAGAGGGCGTGCTAAGGGACATTGCAAAAAGAGGCAAGGGAGCGATGGTGGTGGGAGGGAGTGGGTTTTACCTCGAAGGCTTCCTGCACCCAGTTGTGGACGAAGTGAATATCAGCGAAGACACGAGAGAAAAAGTCTGGCGGATCTATGAGAATGAGGGAAAGGTGGGCCTTTTGACCCATCTTCACCAAATCAATCCCACCGGGCTTGAGCAGTTGGATATCCACAACCCCGTCCGTCTTCTTCGTGCCCTCGAGCGCTGCCTGGAAAGCGGGAAATCCCTGCAGGAGTTGAGGGAGCGTTTTTCGGCTCTGCCCGAGCCCTATCCCCAGTGGGAGAAAAAAATGATTTGGCTGGACCGCGAAGATGCCGATATTAAGGAGAGGATCGAGCACCGGACCCGGGGGATGCTCGCCGCCGGATTGGTTGCAGAAGTTCAGTTCCTGCTTGAGAATGGATTGTGCGAAATGACAAACCTTGCTTCAGCTGTGGGTTACCGTGAGGTCATTTCGCATCTCCGGGGTGGGCTTGATGAGGCGGATCTTTTGCCTGCGATTGCTTCCTCTACCCGCAAACTTGTCTCCAAGCAAAGAAAGTGGTTTAGGAAAAAATTTCCCCCTGGGTCGAGAGTACTGCTGGGCAGGGAAGAGGTCATAGACACCTCACGGTATCCGTGGGTTTCGCGTTCTTGACCGATAAGATTATGGAGCTTACCTTTAGACATATACATACTTCAATCATTTCATGAATTCCCTCCACACAGTTGCTCTGGTAATCAATCACTCCAAAGAGGGTGCACATAGAATTGCGGAGGAAATCGAAAGACTGTGCCTGACTTTGGGTTTAGAGGTTCGTAAAACCGAGGAGTTTCCGCTGGCTGATGGTTTTCTTGCGGGTTGTGATGCCTGCTTTGCGGTGGGGGGGGATGGCACCCTGCTTCACCTGATGGAGCAGGCGAAACAATATCGGGTTCCGGTTGCAGGCATTGGCTTGGGTAAACTCGGTTTTCTTGCCACCCTTTCAACTGAGCATCTAAGCCAGTCTCTTCCTCCCTTACTCAAAGGAGAGTTCCGCATCTGTGAGCGTAGTCTGATCGAGTTTGAGGACGCGGAGAATAGGCAATTTTTTGCTTTGAATGACTTGGTGATCAAGAGCGGGGACAGTGGTCGCCTTGGCCGTTTCTGTGTCTTTTCTGAGGATGAGCGGGTGGTGGATTATGCATGTGACGGAATTATTTTCTCCACTCCCACCGGGTCCACGGCTTACAACCTGGCTGCTGGAGGCCCCATTGCTCATCCCGCGGCCGATGTAATGTTGATGACTCCGATCAGTGCCCATACCCTGACTAGTCGGCCCTTGGTATTTCCTGCCCAAATCTCCCTGCAGGTCACCATCGAGGAAAAGCAGGCAACGCCCCTCGTTTCTGCTGACGGAAGGGAGGTATTTTTCGATTCCCCCAAGTTGCCGCTGCGGGTGTCGGTGGCCAAGGAAACCTTCCCCCTGATCGAAGTTTTGGATTATTCGCATTTCCGGGTTTTACGGAACAAGCTGAAATGGGGATGAAGTAAAAAGGAATGCTTTCCATGGGATCAAGAATAGGCACAAACCGGATTGTGAAATGGATTCGGGAAGGAGCATGTGGACAAAGCTATCAGGGGGAGCAGACCGAAGGGGAGGGCAGGGGGAAATCCCGCTTCGTCAAACTGATTGTACGGGAGGTGTCCGAGCGCAACGGATTTGAAGATTTTTTTGTGCAGGAGTGCCAGGCGGTGGAGCAACTACAGGGCCGCGGAATCTGGCCCCTCCTGAAATTTGGGGTAATGAAGTGGAAGCACTGGGTGGCCTACGACTGGTTGGATGGCCATGAAATTGAGATGGATGCCCCCCATGGGGAGGTTCAGGATGTGCAAGGCTTGACCACCCTTGAAGAGTGGATGCAGGCTAGACCATCCGCCATTGGACCAGACGAATTATTATCGGTCATGATCGACCTTCACTGTGGATTGGACCGTGCTCACCGCTTGGGCGTCATTCATGGCAACCTCAAGCCAAGCAATGTGTTGGTGCAGAAAAAGGAAACTAAATTTGAGGGCTGGGTGACGGAGTTTGGTTTGGCGAAAATGCTTACCTATCGTGCACCGGGAGAAAAAAAAGAAACGGTGAGTTATATCTCGCAGAATTCCCAGTCGCAGGACTCGCATGTGGCCACGGCTCATTTCAGGCCAGATGATGCACACTGGTCAGACCAACCCGAAGAAAGTTGGGACCTGCAGGGATTGGGGAAACTGGTTTTATGGGTTATCGAAAAAAGCGGCTTGGATGCAAAGGTCTGGCAAGATTGGCAATCCTGGGCTGAACTTTCCGTGAATGGGCAATTTCCCTCCATGCCGCATTCCATGAAAGAGATTCCAGACATGGCAGACCTGGCAGATTTTGGTATAAAAGTGGACGGGGAAGAGGAGGGGCAAAGCGAGGATCTGGATGCCCTTAGGGAAAAGCGGGAGATGGCTTGGGAGCTCGAGCAAAAAATCAGTAGTCTGAGGTTTAAGAGAGGGATGACCGCACTGATCGGAGGGGTATGCTTATTTGCCTTCCTTGTCTCAAAGACTTATCTGTTTTTCTCACCCTCACCTTGGACGGAATACTACCTCGATGGTGCATCTGACCGTTACCAACTGGGTGCGGGAATCTGGTCCGGGCAGGCCTGGGGAATTGTCCCTGCAAATTATGATGACGAGGGGGACGGGGGCCAGGATGTGGTTGGTGCCTGGGAGCGTGAGGATGGATTGCTCAAGCTGAGCTTTCGGAAGTTTAAAAAGCTCGATCAGGAGGAGGATGGAAAAAAACTCTGGCAGTTCATTGGTTCAGGAGCTACTTCGCCCAATGATTACCACCAGTGGGCAGACTTTCTTGCCTACGACAAATCCACCGCTTCTTTGCGCCTGGTCAAGCGAGTTGACAGTTATGAGACTTATGTTCCTGGGATCAGGGAAGGGGGTAACCCTCGCCTCTATCCAGAGGTTCGTTTACGCCGGAGTGGGGGTACCATTAAGCCCGCGGAGTTATCTTTCCACAGGCTGGATGCTGGACAGTCAAGCTGGACAGTTTTTCTTGGAGTTGGTTTTCTTCTGGCTTGTTTTATTTACCACCGTGAACTGGGTCGTCTTCCTGATTCGACTGAGGGAAAGGATTGAATTTTTCTCCCTAGGCTACAATGTAGAGCCCAATGGGCCTCCTTAACTTCAGACAATCATTGTGGAAAATTCCTCTGTGCATTGTTCTGCTCGCCGGTTGCTCCAGGCTGAATCCAAGTGGCACTTATTCGGGAGTTTTACAGGATTGGGTGCATGAGGTTTTCACTGGAATCCTGATTACCGACGGGCTGGAATGTGACATTCGCCTCGAATTGAGCCAGGGACAGAAAAAAAACCGGGCAGAGTTGATCTTTATGCATCCGAAGATGAGCGAAATCAAGCGCTCGGGGCATTGGGAAGTGGGCGATGGGGAAAGGGTAATCACGATGAATGATGGGAAGGAACCCTCCGAGTATTTTCTAATTAAGAGAGGGGCACGCTATGCTTTTCAGACAAAGATGGGGCTGGCCAATGATGATGGCAGCTCCCTGCTGCTGATGAGGCACGAAGGGCTTTCGCGCAAAGCATCATTCCCAGTGGGAATCCATTTTGGGCCGGATCAGGTGGCGGAAGTTCGCGGGGTGGGGGACAACCCTGCCCGCAAGGGCACCTGGGACTGGATGGGCGAGAGAATAGCGGTGGTGGTGAAGATGCCAGAAATCGAGAGCGACGAAGACAGCGAGGTGCCCGCAGAAACCTACAAGTATATCCTCCGCTGGTCTTCCTCCAAGCCCTCTGCCTTGGAGTTGGAAAAGTTGATTATCATGCGCCCTTTTCTCAAAAATGACGGCAGTAAAAGGCAGAGCTGGATGAGTTCGCTGATTTTTCCAGACCCTCCCCTGCTCAAGCAGAATTGATTCGAACCCGGTTCCTGCAAAAGTTTGACGTTCCTTTAAGTACCTCCATCATGGAGCGTTTTTTCGCCCATCCAGACTTATGATTACGGCTATACAAAATTTCATCTCCAAGAAAGGAAAGTTTGTCTTCATTCTTTTGCTCCTGTTGGTCATTTTTTCCTTCGTTCTTTACCTCTCCCAAGGATCATCGGTTTTTGACCTTCTGCCCGATCCAAACAAGCAGTCCCGTGACTTTTATGGCTATGACTGGAACGACCCGGATCAGCGGAGATACCTGTCGGTTACCAACCGGGTGGCGGCTGACTTTGGGGTCGTCTCACCACCAACTGGCGAGGCATTCGTTGAAGCGGATGAAAACTTTATGCAGGGTCTGCAGGCCCAGCTTCAGCAGGCTTTCCGTGCAAACCAGCAGGATATCGACCAGGAGGCATTGCAAAGAATGTTTGGATTTATGCAGGCTTGGCCAAATTTTCCCCGTGACTTGAAAGTCCGTGAAATTGCCCGCTCCGGTTCCTATTCTCCGGCATTTTCTGAAGCCACCGTGCAGGCGAAGGTTTCCCTCGATGCCCAGGCGAACTCCTGGGACTTCCTCCCTCTCGAGGTCAACCACCCATCGATCAACCAGAAATTTGCCGAATATGTTTCACGGATTGATCCCAATCTGCTCGATGAGGGCAACCGTTCCCGTGCCCTCGAATTTGTGGGTAGGCGGCACGGGTTTTCTCCCCGTGAGGTGGAGTCGGTGCTTTTTTCCCACTTTCGCACATCTCTGGTCGATGATGTGTTTGCCCAAAATGGATATGCCTTGGAAGAGGAGGCCAACCTTGACCTCCACGCTGATTCTTTTGCCTGGGACGGGGAAGTTTATGAAGTTCGATCGGATCAGGCCTTGGCTGATCTCCCTGTTCTCTTCAATCTGAAGTTTAAAGAATTGCCCAAGGAGGGCACCCGGATCGAATTTTCTCTTGCCAACAAAAACACCATCTTCGTCTGCGGTAACAACCTCAAGGAGAACAATAGCTCGGAGGTTCCAGTTGAGTTGGGGAAAAACCTTCCCGCATTCTTACAAAATCTCTTGGTTAAAGTGGAACAGAAGAACCTAGGTGTCCGCGTGGCCAAGGAGGGTAAGGACGGATTTTCTGTTACCTTGAAGCCTGGGAGTAAGTTTAGATCCTATCCGAAAATTTCCTCGGATTCTCCCTCGCTGGTGGTAAAGGATCTGCTAGAGGATAAACTCCGGGCTTTTTTCGAGGACCGGAAGGGGGAAGACCGTTTTGCCAAGGCTCCCCGCACCTTTGCTTCGGCCATTCTTTTCTCCTCGGCACCGCACTTTCTGGAACCTTCGCAACCGGATGAGGCAAGGATGAGGTCTTATTTTGAGCGGAACCGTCTGGATTTTTTGCCTTCCGCTCTGCCTGCTGAGGAAAAGGGGGTCCCTGGGCCTGTGGGTGCGGCAGATTCCAATGACAGCACTGATGCCAGTGAGGAAGAGTTGCTCGCTGATTTGGCCGAGGATGCGAATTCCTCCGATTTGCCCGCGGTTACCTTTGAGGAGGTTAAGGAGGAAGTGGCCAGGCGAATTTTGCAACTCGACCGGGAAGAGGCAACGAGGGAGTCGGAAAGGTTGTCGAGGGAGGATGCACTCACTTTTCTAGAGTCGCTCAACCAACTTGGGGACAGGCTTCGCAATAAGTACGGCGATTTTCAAAAAATCCGCAACTCAGGTGAATTGGCCGACCTGATTACTCAAAGCGGGGCCAAGGAAAGAAAAATCTCATTCAGTGAAGATGAAATGAATGTGCAAGCAATGGTTCTTGGCCTGCAACCCCGTGATAGCGAGCGTCGCAATAACCGAGAGCCATTGGAGGAAGTTTCCCAATTGAATGAGCGGATCTACTTTACCCGTTCGGTGAGGAAGACCAGAGATGGGTACGCAGTTTTTCTGCTCAACCGGAAGGTGGATAAAGAAGATGGAGATTTCGAAGGGACTCCTTTTAACAAGATCTACGATCATTACCTTGAGTTTCTTAACGGTGCGGAGTTCGATGCGATGTGTTCGACCGTTCTCGGTGAGCTTAATGAAGGCGGGACCAAGAAGGCCGCCAAGGGAAGTCATTTCTCTGTGTCTGCGAAAAATTCTCTAACCTCAAGAAACTCATTTGATTCCAGACAAAGAAAATTGCGTGCAGAAATTCAAAAATGGCAGGATAAGAGATCTGAGCTCGAGGCAGTGGACAGCAACTCCACCGCACCCAATCCAAAGGAACTTGCCGAAATCGATGCAAGCCTTCAGGGTCTGCGAGACGAACAGGAAGAGTTGGGGCGTGAACGCGAATTGATTTCCCGTTTGCTTGAGGCGGCCCCCACGCTTCCAGTGGGTGAGGAGTGGTCCGAGCTTGAGCGCAGCGAAGAAAGGGCTCTCTTTGTCAAACTGTCCCAAGTCTACACTTTACGAAAAATGGAGTCCTCTGCCAATGAAGTGCTTGGCAGGGAGAAAGACCTTGAGCTGGCCCGTGCGGAAAGAGACAGGGATTCCCTGGTGGACGATCTGATTCAGGCCAAACTTGTAGACTGAGAGGTCTCTGGGGTGGGGTATCCCTTTTTCCAGCAGTAAAAGTATTCTTTATTGCCGTCGTTCCCCCTCGGTTGAGATTCAATCTCATGAATCAGGGCGGCGGTGCGGTCGATTTCCTCCATTGAGGATTTGATCTCTGCGAGCACACGCAGGTGGATGGTTTCATCCTTAATCACTCCCCGGGTGCGGTCGGCCTCCTCCTTTAAGCATTCAAACTGCGGTTTGACCAAGGCAATCAGGTGACCGCCCCTGGCAACAAATCGCCAGGCGTTTGCGAGGACTTTTTTCAGGGAGATAAAAGACAGGTCCATCACCACCAGGGGATAGCAGGGGAGGGAAAGGTCGCCGGGTTGAAGGCTGCGTAAATTGGTTTTTTCGAGGTTGGTTACCCGGTTGTCAGTTCTGAGTTTATAATGAAGTTGCCCATGCCCGACATCCACACAGGTGGCAAAACTTGCCCCCTTTTGCAGTAGGCAGTCGGTGAACCCTCCGGTGGATGCACCGAGGTCTAGTATGTGCAATCCTCTTACGGGGATTTTACTGGAGGTAAGAAAATGCTCCATTTTCAGTCCACCCCTGCCCACATAGGGCATAGGAGTAAGGACGGATAATTGTGTGTCTCGGGGGAAGGATCGGGAAGCTTTATCCACCCTTTCGGTGCCAAGTTTTACCTGACCTGCCATAATCAAGGCCTGAGCACGGGTCCGATTTTCGCAAAGGCCTAAGTGAACCAAAAGTTCATCTGCCCTCATTTTTTCCTTCATCGCCGAAAAATGGGACAAATCCGCTTTCGGAGCAACTTCAGATTGGAGAAATAAGAGCGGCAGTAATTATTTTTTTATTAAAACCCTTGACTGTGGTGGGTTAAAATGGCAAGAAGTGGGTAGAAATGGAAAACATATCGTAGATGGGAGTAGTACTTGGGAGATTCAGCGACAACATTTTTTGTGGGCGAATTTACTCATGCCTTGGACAACAAGGGCAGGCTTACTATTCCCTCGAAATGGAGAATTTCCGGGGGGGACAATACCTATCTCGCCCTGCCCAATCCCGGTGGATATGTCACAGTTTATCCACCCAAGATGATTGCCCGGCTCGATGAGAAGGTGGCTCAGGCAAGTCTTAGCAATATGAGGGTCCAGGCGGTCATGATGGAGTTGTTCTCCAAAGCCCATTCTTTTGGTTGCGACAAGCAGGGCAGGATTAATCTGAATGATAAATTGATCGAGCACGCGGGGATTTCCGGCCGTGCGGTGCTGGTGGGTAATTTTTCCGCTTTCGCGATTTGGGCTGAGGAAAGATATAGCCAAAAAGCAGTGGAGGATGAGCGAAATATTTTTGATGCGATGAGGGAGTTGGGCTTATGATGTGCGGACTTCCATGTGTGGTGACTTTTAGGGTGGTCGCCCAATTAAGGGGATTGGGAGCTGTGCTTGCCCATCTCCCTCGTGCATTGGTTTGTGGTGTTAATGTCAGCCTGGGGGGGGCTAGAAATGTATTGTGGGGCAGTTGAATTTGTTTGTTCGCCAACATCAGTGAGGCATATACCGGTCCTTCTCGATGAATGCATGGCTTGTTTGAAGCCGGAGGCCGGAGGTGTATTTGCTGATTTAACTTTTGGGGGAGGGGGCCATACGCGCGCTCTCCTTGATGCGAATGTCGGTAATCAGGTTTTAGCGTTTGATTGTGATCCGGATGCCGCTTCCCGGGCGGAGGTGCTTTCTGCGGAGTTTGGGGATAGGTTCCGCTTTCAGGACTCCTCCTTTAGTGGTCTTGACCAGTACTCATCCGCGAATGAATTTGATGGAGTGTTGATGGACCTGGGGATTTCCTCCTTTCAGCTGATGGAAGCAGATAAAGGATTTTCCTTCCGGCTCGACGCACCGATTGATATGAGGTTAAACCCGAGGGAGGGCATAAGTGCCGGCGATTTTTTGGAGACTGCCTCCCACGAGAGTCTGGTCCGTGCTGTTCGTGAGTACGGCGAGGAAAGAAGATGGAGGCGGGTGGTTCAGGCAATCGAAGCGGCCAGGGGAACTGGCCGACTGTCCCGCACTATGAGTGCAGCTGAGCTGGTTAGCGACGCGGTGGGCGGCCAACATTCCAGGCAGCGGATCCATCCTGCAACCAAAACATTTCAGGGCATTCGTATTGCGATTAATGGTGAACTGGAGGCACTGGCTATTACTTTGCCCAAGGCATTTCGCTCTCTCAAAGTGGGCGGTACCCTTGCGGTCATTTCCTTTCACTCTCTTGAGGACAGGATTGTCAAGAGGTACCTGAGGAAGATGGCGGGTCGTCCCGAACATAAACTGGACGGCCGGAGCCAGCAGGATCGTGTTTCATTTGGAGTGTTGGAAAAAACAAAAGCCATTTTCCCAACCAAAGAAGAAGTCGAATCGAATCCGAGGAGCAGGTCTGCTCGTTTGCGGTTCATCCGAAAAACCCACCAACCAGGGATTTAGTCATGATTAGCAGGATGTGGTGGATCATGATTATAACGGGAGTCTCTGTATTTGGATCTGGGGCAATATCAATCGTATGGTTGAGGATGGAAATCTCTACGATCGCCAAAAATTGTGGAAAGTTGGAAGATCAAAGAGAGATGGTGGCAAGGGAACTGCACGAGTTGAGGGGGCAGCGGTCGCGATCGTTGCGCCCATCAACTTTGGCAGGTATGGTAAAGGGAAGATTGGCTATGCCTTCACCTGCTCGGACTGTGCATGTTTCTGAGCGAGAAATGAGGAAGCGCCTCGATGGTCAATGGTTGGAGCAGGGAGAGTTCGCTAACAACCGTTAGAATGAACAATATCTTCATCTCCCGCTATCGATTCTATCTTGTTTTTCTTGCGGTCCTCTTGGCCTTCACTTCCCTTGGCGGGAGACTGGTGCAATTGCAGTATATTGATGCCCAGAAATACAAAGAAGTGGCCCTGGGTGTCCGGCAGAATTTTATCACCACTCCAGCAAGGAGGGGCGATGTGGTTGATCGTAAGGGCAACCTGCTGGCTACCACAAGATCAGTGGTTGAGTTGGGGTTGGATCCGCATTCCATTGAGGAGGAGGATCTCGGAAAACTCCACTCTCTTGCGAGGTTGTTGGAGTTGCCCGAGTCTGAAGTTGTAGACGCAGCGAAAAGAAAGACGAGAAAAGACAGTCAGGGTGAATTACAGTTTGTCCGCTGGGTTAAGCTAAAGGATGAAGTGGATGAGGGGACGTATCGTAAGATTAAAGAGCTCAATATCGATGGTGTGTATGGGAATTTTAAGCATTCTAGGCTCTATCCCAATCAGTCCCTCGCTTCTCACCTGCTTGGCTATGTAAATAAGGAAGGTAAGCCCTGTATGGGGGTGGAGATGTTTGCTGATTATTACTTAAAGGGACAGGATGGTTGGCGGGAGAGCGAGCGTGATGGCAGGCGTCGCGAAATGCCGCAGTATCGTTCCTTTGAAGTTTTGGCCAGAGACGGACTCAATGTTGAGTTGTCCATGGACAGAATCATTCAGGATATTGTAGAGGAGGAACTCAAGACCATTGCCTCCAACTTTGATCCACTGAGTGCGAGCATCATTGTCACGGATCCAAAAACGGGTGAAGTACTCGCACTTGCCAATTATCCAGACTTTGACCCAAATAAATACAACGAGACCGTTCTCGAGAACCAGCGTAACCGTATCCTTACCGATCTCTACGAACCCGGGTCCACTTTTAAAATTGTTCCTGTTGCGGGTGCAATGAATGAGGGTCTGGTTCAACCTGATGATATTATAGACTGTGCAGATCCAGTGTATCGGGTAGGTTCCCGAAACCGTATGTTGCCCAGTGACCATCACCCACTTGGCAAGATTTCTCTCAAGGAAGTGGTTCAGAAGTCAAGCAACCGGGGAGCAGCCAGACTGGGAATAAAGCTGGGTGCCTCACGGTTATATGAATACAGCAGGGCATTTGGTTTTGGGGAAAACACCAATCTTGGGCTGACTGGGGAAAGAAGGGGTGTTTTGCATAATCCAAATAATTGGGATGGTTTAACCATTACCCGATTGCCCATGGGGCATGCAGTGGCAGTGACCGCTTTGCAGGTTCATCAGTCTATGAGTGTAATTGCCAATCGGGGTATTCTGATGAAGCCTCAGATTGTAAGAAGGGTTTTTGATCATGAGGGAAAGACGGTGGTTCCTTTTGATCCACAGGTTAAACACAGGGTGGTGGGGAGCGATGTGGCCCAGTCACTATCGGAAATGCTCGTATCAGTGGTGAGCAATGAGGGAACAGCGAGGCAGGCAAAAATAAGTGGATTTGAGGTGGCGGGAAAAACCGGCACTACCCAGAAATTAATAGAGGGAAGATATTCCAATCAGCACCATGTCGCTTCCTTTGTTGGATATTTTCCAGCATCTGATCCGAAAATACTGGCCACCATAGTGGTTGATGAGCCCAAGATGAAAGCAGGAAGGCTTGGCTATGGCGGGAGTGTGGCCGCTCCTTCTTTTAGGCGCATTGGTACAAAAATTATTTCATCCATGGGTCTGAAGCCCAGGGAACAGGAGGTTACTTTTATAAAGACCGCCAAACACAGGAACCGAGCGTTTTAAAATTTTTGTTATGACAGATATAAAGACCAATCCTGAAACAATGGAAAATATCCACCGAAGAATATCTTCTTCCATGGATCTTAAAAGCCTGGCTAGGCAAGAGGGTGCCTATGCGAAGGATAGGGGAAATGTCAGACTGAGTTCGCTCTGTTCAGACAGTCGGAGAGTAACCCCGGGGGCGGCCTTTTTTGCCTTGCCGGGAATGCGCACCCATGGAAATGAGCATCTTAAAGAAGCGATTGAACGTGGAGCCAGGGTCGTCATTACTGATTCAGAAACCGACAGTCTCCCCAGTCATGTGGTCAAGGTCAAGGTGGACGATGCCAGGGCTGCCCTGGCCAGGTTTTCCAAGCGCTATCATGGCAATCCCGACGAGCTCTTAAAACTGGTCGGTATCACTGGTACAAATGGTAAGACCACAGTCACATCGTTGACCCGTCATCTCCTCGAGGAACCCGGACGACCAGTCGGCTTAATAGGAACGGTAAAGTACCACCTTGGTGACAGGGTGTTGCCCTCTTATCGTACCACACCTGAGGCAGCAGACCTTTATCCATTGCTCAAAAGCATGCTTGTGGGTGGATGTTCAGAAGCAGTGATGGAGGTCAGTTCCCATGGTATTCATCAGTCACGTGTAGCTGGACTAAGGTTGGAGATTGCTGCCTTTCTTAATTTGTCGAGGGATCATTTGGATTACCACAAGAGTATGGAGGCATACTTTAAGGAGAAGAGAAAAATATTTAATGGATTGAATGGAAGCCTTCCTCAGGTTGCTGTGATCAATGGAGATTGCCCCTATGGAAAGCGGTTGATGGAGGAACTTCCTCCCCAGGTCAGGTTTATTTCTTTTGGATTTGATGAGGGCTGCCTCTTTCGGGCAAATCAAATATCCCTAGAGGCAAACGGGGCAAAATTTGTGCTCGAATCACCCGCAGGAAATATCGTGGTCAACAGTCCACTGGTTGGAAGGTATAACATCATGAATGTACTGGCTTCCTTCGCCATCATTTATGGGATGGGCCGATCGGTGTCTGATGCCGTTCACAAACTAGCTGGATTCAGCGGTGTGGATGGCAGAATGGAAGTAATTGATCAGGGTCAGGCATTCAAGGTGGTGGTTGATTATGCCCACACTCCCGATGCTCTGCGAAATGCCTTGGGTATGTTAAAGGAATGCACGAAGGGGAAATTGCATCTTGTTTTTGGATGTGGTGGGGACCGCGACCGGGGAAAAAGACTGGAGATGACACGTGTGGCGTGTGCAGGGGCGGACCGGATTTGGGCGACTGCGGACAATCCACGGACAGAGCCACAATCGGCAATTTTTGACGACATGAAAAAGGGAGTGTCTCGTGGTGCCGAAGTTGCGTTTATCGAGGACCGCAGGCGGGCAATTCACAGTGCATTCGATGCAGCGGGGCCGGATGACTGCGTATTAATCGCGGGGAAGGGGCATGAGGCATTCCAGGAAATTCAGTATTCTGCCATTCCATTTGACGACCGCAGAATTGCTGAAGAGTTAATTCAGGCAAAGATATTTTCTCGTTGATGGTGGCTTTCTCTCCAGACCATTTACAAAGATGGAGTAAGGGTAAATGGAATATTGAGCCCAGTGATTGCCTGTGCGGATTTTCAATAGATACCCGTAAAATTCAAAAAGGGGATGTCTTTGTGGCAATCCGCTCCGCCAGGGATGGACATCACTATTTGGAGGCGGCACGGGAAGGAGGGGCGGCAGCGGCACTGGTTGAAGAAGTGAATCCATCGATTCGTTTGCCCCAATTAAAAGTTAGGAAGTCTCCGCAAGCCTTTCTAGATATTGCCCGTGGTCACCGTAGGCAATTTAGCAAACCCGTGGTTGGGATTACCGGTAGTTGTGGGAAAACATCGACCAAAGAAGTCTTAGCCACTCTGCTTAGGGATGGGTTGTCCACAGAGGGAAATTTGAACAACCACCTGGGCGTGCCCCTGACTTTGTTGCGGTTGGAATTGGACAAGCACATCGCAGCAATCATCGAGGTAGGTATTAACCACACAGGTGAAATGACTCAGCTTGCTCAAACCATCGAACCGAATTTAGTTTTGATCACCATGATCGGTCATTCCCACCTGGAAGGATTGGGAGGGATTGAAGGTGTGGCAGAGGAAAAGAGTAAGCTTTGGCAGGACACAGATGCCCGGGCAATTTTTCCGGAATCATGCCTGGTCTTTGAGCCCTTTTGCAGATTGGTAGCCCAGGGTAAGCCTTATCTTGCTTTGAAAAAGGGATATCCGTCTGATGAGAAATCATGCAGTCAGACCGCTTTTTACGAATCTTGGACTGAAACAAACAAACCGGAGGGCTCGGGTATGCTGCATGTTTGGCATCCTGAGTCCTCCGAATTTCGTTGTCCTATCCCTCCGATGTCCGAGGGCATGATCAGCAACATGGCACTTTGTGTTTTGGCTGCTCTGGAACTCGGCTTATCGGAGGATGAAATTTCTGTACGCCTACCCCAATACAAGCCCCCTGCCTTGCGAGGCGCCCGTCTTCAAGGCAGGGGGCGAGAGTATTTTGTGGATTGTTACAATTCGAACCCTTCTTCGTTTGCAGATTCGATGCGTTTTTTTTCTCTTCAGTCAGGGGATCTGCCCAAACTTTACATACTTGGAGGAATGGAAGAGCTCGGTCAGGATGAGGTCTCGCTTCATCGCGATGCGGCGAACCATATTGAAGTAAATAATAATGACCGGGTGGTATTGGTTGGGGAAAAAGCCTCCTGGATGGCAGATACCATTCTTAAGCAGGGTGCCCATTCAAACCAGGTGATCGTATTAAAAAATGTGGAGGACTGCCGAAGCCTGATTGAGGATTTTGAGGGGAATGTTCTCTTGAAAGGAAGCCGAAGGTATCGTCTGGAGGAAATGGTACCAAGTTGGGCGATCGCCAAAGAGGAGGCGAATTTACCTGTGCTATGTTAACCTATCTCCAGTTTGGTGAGGAATGGTTCGGTCCGTTGCGCTTGTTTCAATTTATTTCTGTACGGTCCATTGGAGCGGGGGTGACTGCCCTGATCATGGGATTCGTCATTGGTCCGATGATCATCCAATGGCTGCGAACGATTGGTGCACGGCAAGCATTTAGGGACAAGGATGAGGTGGGGGAACTGGCCAATCTTCATGAAGCCAAAGAAAAGACGCCCACTATGGGGGGGCTTTTGATTTGTCTTTGTGTGGTGGTCAGTTGTGTGCTGTGGGCGGAATTAAATGTATATGTGCTAACCGCTTTAATCACCTACCTGCTTTTAACTTTTGTGGGTTTTCTCGATGATTATCTCAAGGTGGTAAAAAAGAACAGCAAGGGTCTCGCTGGAAGGTATAAATTGGCGGGGCAGTTTATCACTACTGCGGTGGCCTTATTTTTGTTGTTGGGTCCCTTTAGCCACAATTTGTCCGGACATGAAAAGGCGGCTCTTGGAAGTGCAGAAAAAATGCGCGAACTTTGGATTCCCTTTGTCAGTTATGCAGAAAGTGGGGCCATACCCACTCTTTCGCTTGGGGTGTTGTTTCTCTTTTTCCTGGTGACTCTTTGTGGTTCAAGCAACGCCATCAACTTGACTGATGGACTGGATGGATTGGCCATAGGGTGTACCGTTACGGTGGCCTTGACCTATGGCATTATGGCCTATGCTTCCGGAAATTTTTTAATTGCCGAATATT
The DNA here is from genome assembly GCA_038152995.1 of Opitutales bacterium. Classification (GTDB taxonomy): domain Bacteria; phylum Verrucomicrobiota; class Verrucomicrobiia; order Opitutales; family Seribacteraceae; genus Chordibacter. The sequence continues at coordinate 4,383 of JAYOXT010000011.1, read as the reverse complement.
TGAAGGTTAGCTGGGTACCTGGTAGTGGGGAGCTTACCGTGGTCTGTGCTGCTCTGCTTGGTGGTAGTCTGGCTTTTCTTTGGTACAATGCCCATCCGGCGGAAGTCTTTATGGGAGATACCGGTTCGCTGGCCATAGGTGGACTGGTGGGAATTATTGCCCTGATGATCCACCAACCGTTAACCCTCATCATTGTCGGCGGGATTTTTGTGATGGAGGCGGGTTCGGTTATTTTGCAGGTTTTGTCTTTTAAAACGCGGGGGAAGAGAATTTTTAGAATGTCGCCTATACACCACCATTTTGAACTGAAAGGATGGAAGGAGACAAAAGTGGTCATCCGCTTCTGGATTTTGTCGTTACTTTTTGCACTGATCGGGCTGGCGACCCTGAAAATTAGGTAATGAAGGAATTTCCGAAAGATTGGGCAGGAATAAGGGAATGGCCGGTGGCCATTCTGGGAGAAGGGAAAAGCGGTCAGGCTCTTCAAGGCTTGCTCCGAAAATTAAACTGGGACTATCTCACTTTTGACCAGGACAGTAATTTATTCGATGATCAGGATTTAAATCAGATCTCACTGGTGGTACATAGCCCGGGATTCCGACCGGATCATCCATGGATACTTCGGGCTGCTCGAAATGGAAAAGAGATTGTAAATGAAATTGATTTTGCTGCCCGGTTTGTAGATGGAAAAGTGATTGCCATCACTGGAACCAATGGAAAATCAAGCCTGACCACTCTGCTTGCCCATGTATGGAAGAAAATCGGTTCATCCGGATTTGCCGGAGGAAATCTTGGTCGGCCCCTTTCTGAAATTGTTGCTGAAGAGGAATGTAAGAATGCTCATATCTTTTTGGAAATTAGTTCCTTTCAATCAAGGAACATTAAGTTTCTGAAACCGGATGCATTGCTTTGGACAAACTTTAGTAGAGACCACTTGAATTTTCATCATTCTGAGAGAGAGTATTTTCAGGCCAAGCACCGGTTGGTGGAAAGAACCCTATCTGCTTCCACCTGGGTGAGCTCTCAGGTGGCTGAAGCCGCTTTTTCCTTCTCCTCTCCACTTTCGGGCGAAGTCAGGGTAGTGCCGACCGAATTCATCGAATCCTTCGGTTTGCCCGCAGACCACTTTCTGCTCACTTATCCTCAGAGGGAAAATCTTGCTTTAGCTTTTGCCTGGCTGGGGTCAGAGGGTCTCGACCGGGAAACGATCTCCGCTGCACTGGCGGATTATGTGCCGGAACCACACCGACTTTCCAAAGTGTGCACCATCCATGGTGCGAGTTTCTGGAATGACTCCAAGGCGACCAACCTTGGTTCCGCGGTGGCTGCCTGCAGGAATTTTTCTGATCCAGTTATCTGGATAGGTGGCGGTCAGTCCAAAGGGGAGAACCTCGATGGATATGGTGCCGCACTGTCTCCCTACATCAAAAAGGCATTTCTCATTGGGGAAACCGCGGAAAAGTTACACCATGTGTTTTCCCGGAGCGGTGTGCCAGCCGAAGTATGTTCAGGCTTAAAAGAAGCGGTCAGCCGGGCATACGACTATGCCCAAAATGTAGTAAATATTTTATTTAGCCCTGGTTTCGCAAGTTTTGATAGCTTTAAGAGCTATTTGGACCGCGGAAATTCTTTCCTGCAGCTCGTTTTGGATTTGAAGAAAAGTGGGCTAAGGGATACGCAAGTAGTAAGTCCATTTCATTCGTTACATAGCACATAAGACCATGAAACTATCCAAAGTATTCGGTATCGTTCTCTCACTGCACATTGGAGTAATTTTACTCGTTATGTTTCAACCCGGTTGTCAGACCGCGGGTGTCCGTCCTGGAGTAGATCAAAATTCCTCCGCCGAAGCAGGAGTGGACCAGTCCTTCAACCAGGGAGTTAATGAACCATCCGCCGAGGTGGTTCCTGAAAGCCAAGTGATTGCACCGGTGAAGAACACCTTTGCCGCACCCACACGCCCTAAGCCGGGAGAACTCATCGTGCCGGTGGAGCCTGAGCCATTGGCCCCTCAACCAACCCCCGTGTTCGTGCCCTCCTCACCCAGTCCCGCTCCTCTCAGTCTGCGTCCATCGGATCTGGCAATTTACAAAATTGAACGAGGGGACACCCTCTGGGGCATCGCCCGCAAAAATGGAGTTTCCCTTGCGGATTTACTCAATGCCAACCCCAATCTTGACAAGAATTCGAGACTGTCCATCGGGCAGGAGGTCATGATCCCTGCCGCGGGGCAGGGTGCTGTGCCCGCTCCTAAGACCCTACCAGATCCGGTCGCTGCTCCGTCGGGTTCGGGTGCCACTTACCAGGTTCAAAAAGGGGATACTCTTTCTGGCATTGCCAGAAAACATGGGGTTCCTTTGAGTGTGTTACTCAAAGAAAACAACCTGGCCCTTTCTACGATTATTCGGGTGGGGCAAACTCTCACCATACCGAGTGATTTTTCGAGCCCTCTTGCCTCCCCTGCACCCACCCGTGTGGTACCTTCTGGAGCCACTACTCACACGGTGGAGAAAGGAGAAAACCTTAGTAGGATCTCCGCGATCTATGGTGTTTCCGTTTCTGATATTATGGAGTGGAACGGACTATCCAATCCAGGAATGATACGGGCGGGGCAATCGCTGATTGTCTCCCAGTCATCCGCCTCCGTGGCCAACCCGGTTGACGCAAGTGTGATTGTACCGGAAGCTCCAAAGGAAGCAGTTGTTCCGTCCGCCGATCCCGCTTCGACCTTGCAAGATTTTTTTAATGATTCCGCAGTGGATGACCGGCCAATCATTGATGTTTCGGAGAGTCCGTAGAAGACGAAGATTAAGGTGGGAAAAAGGGTGTGGTTAAAAAGATGATGGGAGATTTGCGATAGAAGTACCGGTATACAGAAAGACAAACTGGGTTGCTGCCTATTTGGTGGTCGCTTCGTTGTGTCTGACCACCATTGGTCTAGTCATGCTTTTCAGTGCGGGTGCGGTTCGGGGTGCCCAAGATTTACTGACCAAGCAAAGCGTGTGGTTATGTCTGTCCCTCGGTGCGGGTGCCTTTATGGCCTACATCGATTTAGAATTTTTACGCCGTTACACACCCCTGCTTTTTGGCTTGTGTATACTGGGGCTTATTCTAACGCTCGTTCCAGGTATTGGGGTAAAAGTGAATGGGGCACAGAGGTGGATCGGGATTGGGCCACTGCGCATTCAACCTTCTGAATTTGCCAAAATTGGAATGGTCCTTCTTTTCGCCCATTATTTTTCCCTCAATCAGAGAAAGATTAAGACCTTTGCCCATGGCTTTGTCATTCCCTCGGTTTTTATAGGTCTTTCCGCGGGACTTATTCTTTTGCAACCCGATTTTGGTACGGCTTTTTTATGCGGTGCGGTGGGGGCGACTCTCATGTTTCAGGCAGGGGCGAGTTTGCGCTGGTTACTCCCTGTTGCCAGTCTGGCAGTGATAGGTTTTTCCATTTTAGTCTATTTTGACCCCGTGCGTATCCGCCGGGTTACTTCATTTCTCGATGTGGAAGCCAATGCCAATGACAGTGCCTATCAGTTGTGGCAAGGCATGTTGGCATTTGGGGTCGGTGGAATGCAAGGAGTTGGTCTGGGAATGGGTCGGCAGCAGATGCATTTTTTACCAGAGGCACATACTGACTTTATTTTTCCGGTAATTGGGGAAGAGTTGGGCTTAATATTCACCCTTGGTATTGTGGCCACCTTTCTCGCCCTCTTTGCCGTGGTCTGCTGGAAGTTGAGGCAGGCGAGGAGTATGTATGAGTATTTGCTGGCCATGGGTGCTTTACTGTTTATTTCTCTGCAGGCCATTATCAATATGGGCGTGGTCACCGGTTCCATGCCAACCAAAGGAATGTCTCTCCCCTTTATCAGTTATGGGGGTTCTAATCTTCTGGTTACTTTTGTAATGATTGGGCTGATTATCAATGTGTTGCGTCGTTGGGACCGTCCTCTTGCCCTTCGCCCCCGGGAGCTATGAAAAACATTGTTATTGCATGTGGCGGAACCGGTGGACATCTCACTCCTGGCATTGCCCTGGCTCAGTCGCTGGAAGAAAAAGGTTACCCGAGCTGGTTGTTCACCAGTCAAAAGGAAGTGGATTCCCGGCTGGCATCCAAATATTCCCAAATGAGCTTCATTGCCATGCCTGGAGCACCCCTGATCAAATCGACCCGGGGCATTCTGCGTTTTGGAAAAGGATTTCTCCACTCATATGTACGGGCCAGGCGCTTTTACCAAAAAGTAGGTGCCGATCTGCTGGTGGGATTTGGTGGGTTTTCCACTTTTGGACCGGCGGTGGCTGCCCGGTCGCTAAGAATTCCCATCTTTGTTCATGAGGCGAACCGTTCGGCCGGTCGGGCGATCCGGTTTTTGGCGGGAAGGG
>JAYOXT010000010.1:0-70694 GCA_038152995.1 Opitutales bacterium | reverse complement strand
CTTAAGAAAAAACGTCGCTTGAAAATGAATAAGCACAAGCGTCGTAAACGTACCAGGGCCAACAGGCACAAGAAAAGAGACTGGTAACCCTTTTTATATAGGGTTGCAGTCCTTATTTCAGCTGCCAATTTGTCTTCGTATCCTCTACCTGTAGATTGTAAACTCGAAGATGTTCCCTGATTTTAAGTCCAGTTCCCTTCATTCGGATACCTCATCCACTACCCGTTGTGAGCGTTTTACTGAGTACTTCGAAGCTTACCTTTCTGATTTACTCAAAAATTTAGATAGCGAAGTTTGTGACTTTGCTGCCCAGGTCTGTCTTGCTGGGGGCAAACGCATTCGCCCCCTTCTGATATACAACTTTGCTTCATCCCCTGCCGGTGGGAATTCGGCAAATTTTGAAGCATTAATGAAAGCATCTGCGGTGCTTGAAATGGTTCATGTGGCAACTCTGGTTCATGACGATATTCTTGATGATGCTTCGACTCGCAGAGGATCATCCACTCTGCACCAAACCATTGGTACCCACAAAGCCGTTCTCTTAGGGGACGCACTTTTCAGTTATGCTTTGGAACTGGCTTCAGAATTTCCCACCTCTCAAATTTGCAGAATTGTAGCTCGTGCTACCAAGCGAACCTGCTCCGGAGAAATAAGGCAGACTTTTTCAAGGGGTTCTTACGATGTGTCAATGGACCAATACATCGAATTTATCAATGATAAGACGGGCGAGTTGTTTAGCGCGTCCTGCGAGGTTGGCTCTCTTCTGGGTGGTGAGGATGAGGAGGCTTGTAAAATTTCTGCTGAGTTTGGACTTTCTCTCGGAGTGAACTACCAGGTGTATGATGATTTGATTGATGCATTTGGTGAGCCGAAAAAGTCGGGCAAAACATTGCGTTCTGACTGGAATAGCGGAAAAATCACCCTTCCTCTGATCCTCCTCTTGCGGGCCGCGAGCACGGAAGACCACAAACGGGTGACATCTTTATTGTCTACCATGGATACGGAGGGGAATAATTCGGGATTGAGAAATATGGAAATTTTTGAATTTTTCGAAAAATATCAAATTTTATCTGAGTGCACATCCTTTCTTCTCGGGCGCTATGAACATACGCTGTCTTTGGTAAATCGTCTGCCCAATCCATCAGTTCAGCAAAATCTGGGTGAGTTTCTAGCTTCTTTTTCAGGCAAGTTTGCTTCGGTTCATTCCCTTAAAACGAGTAATTTTCTTGCCTGTTAGCCGGTAAATCTTAAATTTTAAGATGTGAATAGCACATCTAAAGAGCTAGCCCGTGAGCAATCGGTATCTCTAAGTGACCGGGCAATATCTGACGATGTACTTGCATTGGTTCAAAGGGCCAAATCTGGTGACTTGGCTGCATTTGATTCCTTGATAACACGGTACCGTGAGCGTCTGTACGCGGTCATCTACAATATGACCTTCAATCATGAAGATGCAGCAGATCTAACTCAGGAAACTTTTGTGAAGGCGTTTCGCTCTTTAGGGAAATTTCGTGAAAAGTCTTCTTTCTACACTTGGTTATACCGGATTGGGGTCAATCTTACCCTTTCTCACTTAAAGAAAAGAAAGATACGCAAATTTTTTAGCTTTGATCAGGCCAGTGATGATGGGGGAATGTCCAAGGAATTGGAGCATGTTTCTACCAATCACTCCAACTCGGCCAAGAAAGCACTTCTTAATGAATTGCATGAAAAATTGAACGAAGCGCTGTCCAAGTTGTCAGATAAACATAGAACAATAGTGGTATTATTTGAAATTGATGGACTCAGCCATAAAGAGATTGCGGGAATTATGCAGTGCACCGAAGGGACGGTTCGCTCCCGTTTGCACTATGCAAAACAACAATTACAGGCTTACCTGTCCGATTACATCCAACCGGAGGGAACAACATGAAAGATAGCGGAAAACCAAGTTTGCAGGATTTATTTTCATCCAAGAAATTGGATATGCCAGATGAGCACTTCTGGGATCGCTTCCAAAACGATGTGAAGGGGAAAGCGATTGCTAGTACCAGTCGCAAATCCAAGATTTATCAATCCAAGATTATACTCTCTGCCCTTCCTGTCTTTGCCCTGGCAATTTTCTTTTCCAGACCATTACTCAATCTCAACTCAGAGTTGGTATCAGTAGATGTAACCAACTCTGTGACAGCAGAAGCTGGAGTTGGGCAAATTTCTCCAGCCCTATCTATTTTGCAGGAAATAATGGACTCTGAAGTTACGATTCAATCGGGTTATAACCAATCTTCCACAAAGATTGAAAATGCCTCTGCATTTGCAAATACTCGACTTTTGGTTTCTGCGGGAAATGAAGTTTTTGCCCAGCACCACTACCAGTCCGCAGAGGACTTAGAGTTTAGTGTGTCCAATAGCTACACTTTCTAATTTTACTTTTAAGGTTACACGGCTTTCCCTCTTTATTGCCGTAGCCCAGATTGGGCTTACTGCAGACGATGGACCATTGTTGTCTTTTGCTCTGCAGGAGAGAATTCAGGATGTCTACGAATCCTTTCATTCATCAATTGTCCGGATTAAAGCAACCAGGCAAAACAGCACGGATGAACAGCAACCCGTTAACCGGATTCTTAAAATGGGTACGGGATTTATTGTCAGTAAAGACGGTCATGTGCTGACTAGTGGACTTTTGCATCAACCCGATCGAATTTGGATCGAGCATGAGAAGTCTTTTTACCTCGCCGAATTGTTGGGGAATGATTCGATGTGTAATGTTTCCCTGCTGAAGATTGTAGATGCGAACCGGGAGTTTTCCTTTGTTTCATTGGTTGATCAAGCTCCTGATATTAAACCAGGTTCTTTTCTAATTGGTCTTTCCTGTGCCCTAGAATTCCAAGTAGGTCCAACCTATGGACTAGCCCAAAGTAAGGAAATTGCCTTTGGGAAAAATTTATTTCCCACAAGCATGCTCCGGACAAGCCTTCCATTGGGTCCAGGTGAGGTGGGTGCCCCGGTCTTTGACTTGCAGGGCAGGTTTGTTGGTATTGGCCATGCGGCTTTGCCTGATTTAACCGCTTCTTTTCTGCTCCCAGCCGAAGCCTGCTTGCGCATTCGTGATGGCTTGCTTTTTTCAGGTGCGGTTGATTACGGATGGTTTGGGGTGACAGTAAGCCGTAAATTAAACCCCGAGAATTCTTTTGAAATTGTGGTTCAGGGCACTGTGGATGGTTCGCCCGCCAGCAAGTCTTCCCTCAAAGTGGGGGATATAATAAAAAAGATTGCAGGTGAAGAGGTAACCAACCGCGGTGATCTTGCCCATGCTGCATTTTTTGCCAAGCCTGGAACGGTGGTTGAGTTTGTGGTCTCCCGTGAAGGGAAGGAAGTAAAGGTCCCCATCAAGGTGGAAAAAAGAAGGCAGGTGTCTCTGCTTTCCCAGTCTGATGTGGTTGAGGTGGATGGGGTCTTGCCCGATGACGCCTCCGACAAAAGCGAGGGTGAGGTACCAACTGATTTGAATAAATCAGAAGACTTCTAAGGGTTTTCTCCAAAATTCACTTCTTCTCCTCTGCTTGCCGCTCTTATTCTTAATCTTACCTGATCTGTGTAAAAAATGTATCCATTTAACCCAAGCAAAGGTGTAAAGTGGCGGAAGCTGGATGAATTAAGCGAGTTCGTTGAGTTAAGCTCCTTTGAAAACGAATCCATTCTAAAAGTCGACCCTCGGGCACTTGAGGTACTAGCCAAAGAGGCTTTTCATGACATCTCTCATTTTTTACGCCCTGGGCATCTTGAGCAATTAAGGGAAATCCTCGAAGATCCTGAAGCCTCCGCAAATGATCGGTTTGTCGCCCTCGATTTACTGAGAAATTCTCAAATTGCCGCGGAGGGCATCCTGCCAATGTGCCAAGACACCGGTACTGCAATTATTATGGGGAAAAAGGGTAGGTGTGTGTGGACAGCTGGAGGTGATGAGCGTGCTTTGTCGAGTGGGATTGAAAAGACCTATGCCACCGACAACCTCAGGTTCTCCCAGTTGGCACCGCTTTCTATGTTTGAGGAAAAAAACACTCGTTCCAACTTGCCTGCACAGATTGATATTTTGCATACAGAGGGGAATGAGTACCATTTTCTTTTCATGGCCAAGGGTGGGGGATCCGCCAATAAGACCTTTTTGCACCAAGGCACACCTTCTTTACTGAAAGAGGAATTACTTCTGGAATATCTGGATGAAAGGATTGCTGCTCTAGGTACGGCTGCCTGTCCACCCTATCATTTAGCGGTGGTGATCGGGGGTACCTCCGCGGAAGCAAATTTAAAAACCGTTAAACTAGCCAGTGCCCGGTACTTGGATGGATTGCCAACGGAAGGAGATCCATCGGGACATGCGATTCGCTGCCCGGAAATTGAGAAAAAGATTCTCGAAATGACTCAGAAACGGGGCATTGGTGCCCAATTTGGTGGGAAATATTTCTGCCTCGATGTGCGGGTGATCCGATTGCCCCGGCACGGGGCCAGCCTGCCCATCGGTATTGGGGTAAGTTGTTCGGCTGATCGTCAGGCACTCGGGAAAATTTGTGAAGATGGTGTGTTTCTTGAGCAACTGGAAACCAATCCAAGCCGTTTTCTCCCCGACTATGAGTCGGAAGAGTCGGACGGGGGAGATGCGGTGGAAATCGATCTGAATATGGGTATGCAAAAGGTGCTTGAGGAATTATCAAAGCACCCGGTGCGCACCCGTCTCTCCCTAAATGGACCGTTAATTGTGGCCCGCGACCTTGCCCACAGTCGCTTGCGTGAGCGGTTAAACTCTGGAGCTGGGTTGCCCGAGTATTTTAAGGAGTACCCGGTGTACTACGCTGGACCAGCAAAAACTCCGGAAGGCTATGCATCCGGCTCTTTTGGTCCCACCACTGCGGGTCGGATGGATGCATTTGTGAACAAATTTCAGGAAGCAGGGGGATCCATGGTCATGCTCGCTAAAGGAAACCGATCCAAGATGGTGGTGCAGGCCTGTAAAAAGCATGGAGGGTTTTACCTCGGCAGCATTGGAGGTTCTGCGGCTAGGCTTGCCCAAAACTGTATCAAGAAAGTGGAGTTGCTTGAGTATGAAGACCTGGGAATGGAAGCAATTCGTAAGATCGAGGTAGAGAATTTCCCTGCTTTTATCATCACCGATGATAAAGGAAATGATTTCTTTCTGGGTGATGATACCTAGTGAATAATTTTTACATTTTTATGTTCATCGGGAGATATTCTCGTGCTTTGGTACCAGTGTACAGCTTTTGCCTTTTTATTGCCTTTTACAACTTCGTAAATGCTTTTCCAGATGATCGATCAACCTTAACCAGTTTTTCCGGGTTAGAAACCACCTTCTTCTCTGAAGAATCTGGCTTGCCTTACCTGAGCGTTGGTTATGAAGAAGCAACCTTAGAAAAGCCAAAATTTGGATTTTTAAAGTTTGGTATTCCGTTTCTTAAAGTTAAGGAACTGAAAATGGTTCTTGATTTGAGGCATACTGATCCCTCTTCTATCCTTAAAAAGTGGCAACAATTAGCATCCCCAAAATCCATACGATATGCCAGTATTGAAAAAATAAACCTTACATTGATTGATAGCACGGGTGGAAAATTTGTTATTACTTCAGATAAGGCAAAATTTACAACTACTGGGGAATTACGCTTATGGAATAAGGTAGTGCTTAAGAAAGATAGTAATTCCTCAAAACATAATAAATTAATCATTTATTATGAAAATGATTCTTTTATTAGAGTACAATCCGGATCAGATGTTCTCCACAAAATTAGTTAGGTTTTTAAGCCTGAAAATATTTACTCTGAAGCAAAATGAAATGACTCTTTAACGCTAATTATTCTTTTGCTTGTTCAAGATAAAATAATTTTTATTTTTTTTTAACACCTGTTGCTATTACCCAAGGATCATCAAGTTCCGTTTTTACCATCATAAACTTGGACTTCTTCATGTACTGAGACAACTCTTCTTTAGTAGATGATTTGGATATATGATTGGGACGCTCTAGTAGCTGATAGTGGGCCATAAAAATCTCCCAACCTTCTTCTGTAACTAGGGAAAAATTATCAAAGTAAGCACGCCCATTTGGTTTAAGAACTCTGTATGCTTCTTTGACATATTCATATCTATCCCACTCATCCAAGTGCATGAAAACTACGGTGCAGTAAACTACATCGATAGAATTATCAGGGATAGGTGATAAGTTACAAGAAGGCAGTTCTACTAACTCAATATTTTCTAAATGCGATAGTCGCTTTTGAGCATGAATCAACATGTTGCCTGAGATATCGCATCCAATCCATTTTTTGCAACGAGTAGCTAGTTCTTTTCCTACTCGAGCAATTCCACAACCGATTTCCAGAACGGTATCTTGCTTAGTAAATTTTACATAACGATTGATTCTTTCAATTGATTCTTTAGCTGAATCCTTTAATTGTTCTTCGTTAGCCTCTCCAGTTACATGAAGTTTTGCAGAATCAAAACTATTTGAAAGATAATTCCAAGTTTCTTTGTATTGGTTTCTAGCAAGCTTTGGGGGGAGACTTTGCTTTGGTATTATATGACTGCCTATACTTTTTCTAAGACAAGCTATTGATTGACCAAATCGCGAAAATGGATAACCTTTCCTGTGCTTCTGTTCGCTACCAAAGACAAATTCACATTCAAAGTGCAAAAGATCTGCCCATGCTCTAATAAGACCTTCGCTCATAAAAACATTCAACGGATGTCCAGAACTAAATCCAGAAACGCTTTCTTCAAAATGTTGGATATGTGCTGACTCTTTAAAGTCCAAAAATGAAAAAACTACCCTACCACCAATCTTTAGGACTCTTTTGACTTCTTTCAAATAGTTAAAAGATTGTTCATGCAATAAATGGGTAAAGACAGAAAAAAAACAGACCATGTCAACTGAAGCGTCTTCTACCGGGATTATTATTTGATCAACTAACTTAAAATCCCTCCCGGTCCTACCAAAATTAGTCTTTGCGTAATCTAATAGTTCTGGCACCACATCAGTCCCCAAGTACTTACCTTTGTGCCATTGTAATAATGCTTCAGCTAAACGCCCATATCCACAACCCACATCTACAAGAAAGTCACGACATTCCAACCCAAACTCTCTCAAGATCTCCAAGGAAATTTTTCCAATTTCTTGAGATTTGCCACCAACAGTAAGAAATGTAGCCTCTTTGCTGCCTCTCAGAGCAGATAGATCATTGAATAATCTTTTGTAAGCTATTCCAGGATCATAAATTCTTTTACTAAAAAAGCTAGTTCCTTTTGAAAGAGGGGTAGTTTTAATTTTATTCGATAAACCAAACCAGTAACGCTGTGATGACGCTGTGAGATTAGGATTATAGAATGGATCAACAAAGTGTTTAGATTGCCATCTAAATAAGAAAGCAGAACATTCCTCACTAAAGCGTATTCTTTTGTCTTTTGTCCCGTGATCGTCCCCGCGTGATACCGATTCATAATGAATCAACTCTGCGGATGGTATCAATATATTACGATAGCCTAGTTTCTTTATCCTAAGACAGAAGTCTACATCGTTAAAAGCAACCTTAAAGCATTGTTCATCAAGTCCTCCTACAGCCTTATAAATTTTCTTTTTGATCATCAAGCATGCTCCAGTAACAGCACTGACATTTCGATTGATACTAAGATTACCAAAATATCCACGAAACCCTTTTTGTGAAAACTTTTGAGCATGACCTGCAACTTCATTTAACCCAACAACGACACCTCCATGCTGCAACTTACCATTAGGATAAATTAGTTTGGCTCCCACACATCCAATTTCAGTACGAATTGCATGGTAAAGCATCTTCTGAAACCATCCTTTAGAAATTGCCTCAATATCGTTGTTGAGAAGCAGTAAAATTTCTCCTTCTGCCTTCTCTGCAGCCAAATTGTTTATTTTTGAATAATTAAATTCTCCAGGAAGATTTAATACCGAAATATTTCTGTTTTTCTTAATCTCATTGAAATAGGCAAATGTTTCGTCTTCTACGCTATCGTTATCAATAACAATGATTTCTATATTTTTATATTCAATCGTTTCAAAGAGTGAAAAAATACATTTTTGGAGTAGATTTACTCGATCTTTTGTAGGGATTAATATCGAAACCTTTGGCACTGCTCTTTGGCCCAACTGATAATTGATATTTGTGTTGTTTGAGTCTTCGGAAATAAAATTTAAATTAGCCTTAATTTTTCTTCTTATGAAGGTCTCATTTAAGACTTTTTCTGTGGCTTCCAGGATGTATTTTTTTTGTGCGATATTAACTGCGGCACTGCCTCTAAAAGCCCTCCAGTGATAAAGTATTTTGGGGACATGTAGAATGCAGGAATCTTTTATCTGCTCGGTAAATCTTAGAGTTAAATCCCAGTCCTGAGAGCCTTCATATCCTTTTCTTAAACCTGTAAGTTTCCTTAGAAGTGCTGCTTCAAAAACACTTAGGTGGGAAATGTAATTTTGACCAAGCAATAGATCTGGATCCCAGTCAGGTTTAAAATAGGGATCATATCGATTGCCGGATTCGTCTATTTTATCCTCGTCTGAATAAATTAATTTTGCAGATGGGTTGTCATTAATTGATTTAGCGATTTCCAGTAAAGCATGAGACCGAAGCTCATCGTCATGGTCAAGAAAGGCAATAAACTGACCAGTTACCAGTTTAATGGCAGAATTTGAAGCTACAGAGATGTGTCCATTCGTCTTTCGAAATGTAACTTTTATACGTGAATCTTTCCGTGCATAAGATTTGAGTAATGGTCGGATATATTTTTTTGTGGAAGCATCATCGGCAATGCAAAGTTCCCAATTTTGATAGGCTTGTGAAGTAACCGATTCAATGGCCTTAATTAAGAATTTCTTTGGAGGGTTGAAAACGGGCATAACCACAGAGATCAAGGGCTTTATCTCTAGCTCATCTGCTTCTTTTTTGAATGCTAGAATGTCGTTTTCCGTAATAGTATCGCAAAATCGTATCCATTCCTGATAATCAGCAGTCTCACCAATTTGTTGATCTTTTGATGGATGTTTTGGTTTTATGGAAACCACTTTTTTATTCCATAAGTTAAAAAATTGGGACATTTCAGATTCGCTGGAATTTCTTAAATATTCATCTGCGGAATGTGCGGGGCAAAGAATAGTATCTGTTTCCAGTAAAGAACTTCTATAGCCTGCTCGTTCAAACCTGATAGAAAGGTCAAGAAGCGGAAGGGGTAGGGAATGACCAAATCTTCTGAGTCCTCCAGTTCTTTGGAGAGCTTCCAAATTAAGTATAAACGAGGGGCAAAATAAGCCACTTGGTTTTTTGTTCTTTTCTTCCGAAATTGTGGTTAAGCATCCCGTATGCGGTTCTCTACTTGAGCAAATTCCTAAAATACCCTTTGGGTTCTTGGTTAATGAATGCTTCGCTTCTTGAATTGCTTGGATGAAATGAGAAGCGGGTAATACTCGTAGTGGGTCATCAAGATAAAATAAGTATTTTGAATTTAATTCACTAAAGGCATGGTTGAGTGAATCAGACTGAGTCTGGTATGGGGAATGTAGGAGATTAACGGATTTAGAGAAATCAGACCTTCTTGTTTTCTGATTTGTGAAATCAATCACCATGGTTGTGCCACCATAATTTTGGAGCTCATCTGCTAACATGGAAACATTTTGTGCCCAGTTTGAGATGCCGACTGGTCGAATCATGACCAAAGTGAAATCTTTTAAATCCTGAGGTTGTGCTTTTGGCTGCTTCTTTAAGCGAAGTGAGGTTAAACGGTTTTGTTTAACCCCTTTTATTATTTTATCTATCGCATGCTCAAACCTTTTGGCGTGATTTGTTGGGCTGAGAACTGCATCTGCATGGAGTTCCAACTTTTTTCTCAATGGTTTAAGGAGACTTTGATCGAGTCCCAGCTCAATTGCTTTCTTTTCGTATGCTTTGAGATCAGTAACAACCATTTCCTGCAGACCTAGATTTTTACAGAAACTCTCGCCCACCCGATTGCAAAAACGATGTCCTTTTATTGTTAAAATAGGTAGCTTAGCATGCAGGGCATCCATCGCACTCGCATGGCCATTATAAAGGGGGCAGTCCAGATAAAGATCTGCCGCTGCCATTCTAGAGATGTGTGCCTCCCTCTCAGGTAAATCTTCGGCTAAGATAATTCTTTTCGAAGATACGCCCTGGCGCACGGCTTCTGCTCTTAGGTTTTGGATGGCATCCTCTGTAGGCTTGAATTTTAGCCACAGGATACTCGCGGGGACCGATCTTAGAATCCGCATCCAGCATGCCCAAATATCCGGATCCAATTTGTAAGCGGCATGAAAGGCACAATAGATAAATCCTTTGGTGGGCAATCCAACTTCTTTTCTTTGAGCCTTCTTTGCAAAAGAATTAAAATCTCCCGGAGGAAAGAAGCATCCAGCCATGCGAATGATTTTTTCTCCAAAGTGTTTTGAAGATCTGGAGGGGATCACGGTTGAATCTGCTATTGTGTAATCGACTAAGCCTTTGCCCATGCTTGATGCAAAACCCAAGTAATGTGCTAGTCGGACAGCAGGTCGCAGTGCCAAAAGCTCAGCGTTATTTCCCTTCGAAAAACCGCCCAAGTCGATGAGCAGGTCCAGTTGTTGCTGTTCAATTAGTTTGGCTTTATCAGTGAGTTCTGCTGTGGAAAGATCAAAAAAATCATCACTTGAGTGCACGATTCTTTTTCTAATCGTGCTGCTATCATCCGGAGTAGTTGCGAATGAAATAATCTTATATTTTTTTCTATCCAAATTTTCCATTAGGGTAGCAACTTGATGCCCTACTGCATGATTACGGAAGTCAGATGATAGAAAGCCAATTTGTTTGAGCCCGCCTTTTGCACAATCGGCTTGTTTTGGGGGGTATTTGAGCTCGGTTTTTTTTGCGGCTAGTATTTTGTCTGTTCTCTTTTGAGCAAACATTCCTTCTTCTTGCTCGGTCCAATGCAAGCCGGCTAATTCGAATGGGCTGCTTTGGATCTTCTCTTTAGAGATGAGACGGTTCAGGGTTTGAACATCCTCTTGACGATTTTCCCAATCGCAAAGGAAAGTTTTTGCATTGGTAAGATTACTGAACGCCTCCGGCCAATTAGGCTTACATTCCAAGGCCAAAGAGTAATATTTGTATGCTTCCCTGAACTTCTTTTTGAAAACCATGAGGTTGCCCATCAAGAAATAAGAGTCTGCCAGATGCAGTGAGTTTTTTATAAGTTTTCTTAAATGTTTTTCACCTCTTTCAAGATCTCCAAGCTGAACGCAAACTTTTGCAAAATCTAACAAGATTGCATTGGGGACATCTAAAGTAGAATTTGCCATTAGTGAATAAGCCTGAATATCCCTATCATCAGCCAACAAGGTGCGGAATAGTCGTTCTAAATTCCTAATGGATCTATCGAAAGAGTATGCGGTTTGCATGGCGGAGATAGCATTCTCTTTTTGCAACAGCATTTCATGCACTATGGATAATTGACGCCAAGTAGGTGCTTCATCTGGTGCATAAATTAGAGCCTTGCGTAAAGATGCAACAGCCCCAGTCAGTTCCTGTTGATTAACCTGAATCTTGGCAATATTTTGGAAGCACTTTCCCGGCAAAAATCCCTTTTTTGCCAAAGAGGAAAATATTTTTTTTGCTTTTTGGGCTTCGCCTATTGAGGAGAGTGCCAAACCATATTCAAAATTTATTTCATGATCTTGGTCTCGTTCTTTATTTTTGGACCAAAAGTCAGCTAGGTATTTAACTGTACCTTTATTGCGTAAGAGGCATGACTTTAAAAGTATGTACTCCCCTTGATTTCCGAAGTTTTTCTGAAGTAAAGTAAGGACTTTTTGGGCATATTGATATTGTCTTTGCTTAATGAAATATTTGCATGTCTCCGCAAGCAGAGCTTGGTCTGCAAACAAGAACTTTTCGGGGCATTCAAGAATATAATGTCCTTTGATCGTTTTCCTAGCATGGGTTGAAACTACTCTTTCCCACTCTTCAAATCGGGTTATTAGCTTTCCCCATTTGCCGTAAAAAATTTTCTTATTGTGGTTGTTGTACTCATTTCTTTGCGGGGTGCTACTTCGTTTGTGGAAGATTATGCTTTTATTTGCTACATAAGATTTTAATCCAAGCATTCTCAGGCGAAGGCACAGATCAATGTCCTCAAAACCAGTTTTATAATTTTGATCAAAACCACCGATTTCCTCGAAAACTTTCTTCTTTATCAAAAAACAGGCACCAGTAACTGCAAGAAATTCAGAAAACTCATTAGGGGTCTTAGGGGCTTTTTCACCATTCTTATGGTGAGCAGGAATGCCTCTCTTAAATGTAACTCCTGAGTGATCGATCTTTTTTGTGCGAGGATCGATTTGAATATTTCCAAGACAACCAAAATTATCAAGTTTTATCTTTTTTTCGATTACTTGATCGAAAGGAGAACTCCATCCCTTTGTTAGTGTAAGATCATTGTTGAGAAAGAGTAACCATTCTCCGCCAGCATGGGATGCACCCAGATTATTTGAAATTCCAAAACCTTGACTTGCCTGATTTCTTAACAGTTTTCCAGGAAAATTTTGTTTTTGGAGAAAAAGTTTGGTGTCTTCATCACTTCCATCGTCGATCAGGATAATTTCCTTAAAAAATTTGGGCAGAAATTTTCTTAGGGAGATTAAGTAATCATCCGTTTCTGTTACACAGTTCCTGACCGCTGTTATGATACTAATTTTTGGAAATTTTTTCATTTTCTGACCATTATCTTCTTCAATTAGAAATGTTTCATATTTCTGAAGATACAAACAAATTGAGTTCAAACAACTTGACCATCGTGGGGGGAGTGATAGAAGCAAATTATGAGTGAATTATTCAGCAAACGTGATTTGTGCATCAAGAATATTCTTTTCGTGCTGAAAAATATTCGTGCAGGAAGAAGCTCAACATGGAGCCTATCTTTTTTGCGTAAACTTTTAGGATCTTCTTTGGTTCATCTCAAAATACTGTTCTCTGCATCGGGTCTTGCACTTGGTGTATTTTTGAGCACACCATCTTCCGCAAAAGCATCTGAAGCAAAATTGAAATCATCTGTCCCTGTAGATTTCGACTTAGATGGCGATATTGATATTATAGACGCTGATTCCTCCAACAGCTTAAAATTAATTCGTAATAACAGCTTTTCTTTCTCTAAAGAGAATTTATTTGGTGCTGATTTTACCATCGACCAAGTTGGTTTCGCGGATGTCGATCAGGATGGAGACAACGATTTGGTAATCCTTAACCAAGAAAATGGTTTATTGCAGGTCCTCGAAAATAAAGGTTCAGAAAATTTCATACCGTTGAATGCTTCGGAACTGGGCGAAGTTAAGGATGTTCAACTTTCTGATCTCGATCAAGACGGAGACTTGGATGTAGTTTATACCAAACCTTCCCTCGTAGGATGGGCGAGAAATGATGGGGCAGGAGGTTTGGTTCAACAAAGCCCTATTGCTTCTGGATTGGTGAATGTTTCAGCCTTGGATGTGGAAGACTATGATAATGACGGAAAAAATGACGTTTTCTACGCAGACCCCTCCTTGGCAGGTGTCCAGGTTGCGAAAAACCAAGGGAGTGAAAATTTCTTGCCCCAAAATTTAGGAACTGGTGCACCCTTGATTTCAGATCTTGAAATCGTTGATATCGATCAGGATGGCAGAAAAGATGCCGTGTATTCCTCTCAAAATTCCTCTTTAGTAGGATGGATGAAGGGGCAGGGAACGGACCATTTCCTGCCGGCTGAGAGTTTAGTAACTAATTTAACAAATGTTGATCAAATTGAGATTGCTGATTTAGATGCGGATGGAGATTTTGACATTGTTGCTGCCTCATCTACTTCCTCAGATTCTGCATGGCTTGAAAATCAAGGGTCTGAGAATTTTGTTCCACACTCCTTGATATAATTTCATGAAATCGTATATTAGTGCAATCATTCTTGGATCATTATTCTACTCCCTTGCTTTCGGTGGAAAAGCAGGTCTTACTGGTCTTGCCCTTGCGGATCTAGATAAAGACGGGAAACCCGACTTAATTAGGGAATATTCTGACGATAAATTTTATTGGAATCGCAATCAGTTGTATACTTCCAATTACTACCAGTGGACAGTCAATGGGTATCAACTGAAAAGCAACACATACGGCTCCTTTGCTCAAAGAAGAATTTTGTATCCTGATGAACCCATCGTCTTTGAAGATGCCAATTTTGCGGCAGCCTTGCATAACCAAATTGCAAATGGGTATTTATGGATTTCCAATTATTCTGGGGTTGATCATGTTTTTAAGCCAAGTGATTTTGAAAATATTGAATGGTTAAGTTTTGAAGAAGAGGATGGGTCGATATATTCAATAGCTGATTTAAAATGGTTTCCTAATTTAATTTCACTTCACATTTGGGATGCATCTCAAATTACTGATTTTACTCCAATTTGGGAGCTTTCTGAACTGCGTTACCTTTCTATCAATGGGGCAAGGGGAGCAGATTTGTCTGGTATCTCTTCATTGTATGCGTTGGAAATATTGGACTTAGACGACAATCAACTTTCAGATTTATCCATCCTTGATAATCTGCTCAACCTTCAACAACTTTACCTTGTCGGGAACCACCTAAACCTTGGAGACAGCACAACTGCCTCCAAAATTGCGGAGTTATCAAACTTAATTTATACGAACCGATTAAATGCAGGTTGGGGTTATTACGAATCTGGCATTGATTATGAGCCTCAATACCCCGTCGCTTTTCGCGACCTTACTAACGAGATTTCTCGAGTAGATCAAATTCTGTCTGCTTCGCCTAGTGATGCAGAGGCTAATCTGTTAAGGGGAGTTTATGCCTTAATGAATATTTTCGAAAGCAACGAGGTAGAGGGACTCAAGGAATTTGCTGTTTCCGTGGGGGTGGACCCTGCGATCCGAGACTTTCTCCTTAGCGATTTATCATCTCTTGAAAATTATGATGCAGAGCTTAATTCTCTTTTTCAATTAGGTGAATTGGCACAATTCATGGAGAATTCAATCATACCCGCACTGGAAATGACAGATTCCTATTTTGCCAAGGTGCCAGCATCTAGTGTTGTTGAATTGGGTCAGGAGACTACTGGAAGTGAATCTTTGGTCTATGTGGATTCAGCTGATGTGCTGGTTTTGCGCACGATAACGAATTTGTTAGCGGGCTTAGCATCGCTGCAATCTGGATATGATTGGGATATAAACGCGGGGCATATGGAAGCGTTGGATGACTCTGATAATATGACACTTGAGCAAATTCGTGATCATAATCCAAACTTTGGAGGAATTCGGAGTGCTAACCAACTCGCTAAAGCCAAAGTTTTTTTACAAACTGCGATTGACCTGTACCAGCAAGCCTCTCCTTTACTAACTGACTATAATCGTTGGGGTGTGGAGGATCGTTTATTTGTTTTATCTCAGGAGGACTTGGCAGACGAGGCGGAGTTTCGTAAGGCCTTGCTTGATATCGAGTCTGCTCTTAATGGCCCCCACCTCATGGGAGATGAAGGAGATGCACGTAGAGATACATTTGATCTAAGCCGAGTGTTTGCTGGTGATGTTGATCTGGCTCAAATTTTGCCTGAGAGTAAGAAAAACAAATTCATAACCGACGAATTAGATGATCCCACTTTCGGAGGTTTGTTTCCCCTCTTTACCCAGGAAAGATGGATTGATGAGATCGAAGATGCAAACCTGCTATGGGATAATCGTGCCATCGTCTTCTGGCGTGATGAACTAGTTTCTGAGACCCCTTATGTAGGCAGTTCATCAAGCAAGAAGTCAGTAATCTTGAGGTATTTGGGCGATGATTCGGAGGAGGTTCTCTACAGCGTGAACACCACAGATCTGATTAATCAACTAGGTTTGAGTTCGACGACAACTTATAATCCTCTAATTAAAGGAGGTAAGGTTTGTATATCGCCCGAAGGTGACCAATTGATTTTTGGGTTTTCACTAGCATCCGCCCCCATGGGTTATGTATCTAACCAAAGGTACCTCACCCAAATTGTTTCGTATGACTTAGTACAAAGATCGAATTCTGTTATTCGCTCGTGGGCCGTATCAAACCCTTTGGATTCGATGAACATTGATTATGTGAATTTCTGCACCGATACAATGGCGGTAGATTGGACAAATGAAAAAATTTATTTTGTTGAGCAAAGCTTTTCAGAGGGCAGTGCAACTTATTCAGTTAATTATGAGAAATTAGTTGCCTGTGACTTTAGCGGACAGAACTTATCCGCAGTGAAGAAATTTGATCTTTTTGGAAATTGGAGTCCTGAAATTTCCCACATTGATGTACGAGGCAGTGAATCTCCCATCATCCGAACAACGGTTTCTTACAATGATGGAATGGGGTCTGCGGATGTAGAAGAAATTCATACAATGAATTCCTCTGGGATACAACTCGTCGTACCTATCGAAAATCAGAACACTGGAGGGTATATGAATGAGTTTCCTCAGGATTCGTATTCTCCCTTTTCGCTGTCCGAGGATGGTCAGGAAATCTTTTTCTCCACCTATCTCAATGATACGGGCAGTTCCACCATAAAGGAAATCGTTATCAGCAAAATGACTGATCAAGGATATGACAAAGACACGGTGGTTGACTTGTGGCAACTTAGTCACCGTTCAGATATCTGGGGGTATTGGTCTTCGGGCAGGTATCCTGAGGTAACGATGATGATATCCGGTTTGCAGGATCATAAAATTCTTCTTGGATTGAATTATAAAAATGAGATGAGCTCAATTGTTGCCAGCCCTGAAATTGTTGAAGTGGATATCCTTTCCGGCGATTTCAAAATTTTATCTACAGGGAGGCTCGATTACTCTTATTCATCTGGATCTTACATTTCAGATGATTTCTCAACTTTGAGTATGTTCTTCCCAAACGGCATTGTGCAACCCCCGAAAGCAGTTCTCGATTCGGATAGTGATGGGCTGCCTGATGAGGTAGAAATAGCTGCTGGGATGGACCCTTACACCAGTGATAAGAATGTTATTGATGCAGTATACAATTATTTCTTCAGTCAAGAAGGGACTGCAGTGAAATCATTGCAAAAATCTACACCTTACACCCACAGTTGGTATTATCAGCCAGAAATGGGTTGGATGTGGACTAACCCTACTACTTACCCATATATTTACAGATCAAGTTCTCACGGACAATCCGCGGGTTGGATGTATTTTAAGGAACACTCCTCAAACCCAATCAGAATGTACGATTACAGTATCGACAAGTGGCTTAATCTCGGAGACTAATTTCCGAAACTAACTCCTTCAACTCCTGTGTTCCCTGCGTATAATTTGTCTGGGAAACGATGATCTGATGATCATTACTGCGAGGCGAGAAATTCCAATGCGTAGAGATATCCGTTGGAACCAAGTCCGGCTATAACGCCATTGGCAATACCTGAAATGAGTGATTTGTGACGAAAGTCTTCCCGGGCGTGGATATTGGAAAGGTGCACTTCCACAGTCTTGAGCCCGGATGCAACAATGGCATCCCGTAGGGCGACACTGGTGTGGGTGAAGCCACCTGGGTTGAGAATCAGGCCATCAAAGTGAAGATCGGCCCATTCATGAATTTGATCGATCAATGCACCTTCGTGATTGGAATGAAAGGGATGAACCTCGCATCCGATCTTTTCCCCGAGCGACTTTGTCTCTTCGACAATTTGTTCGAGGGTATGAGATCCATAAATCTCAGGTTCTCTTTTGCCGAGGCGGTCGAGGTTAGGTCCGTTTAGTAGTCCAATCTTTTTAGTCATGGGTAGTATCAAACCTAAAATTGAATGAATCCGCAATCCAGGAAGTAATCCTTAGAGCGGGCAATGAGTTTCGACAAATTCATATTCCAGATCATACTGGTTGGCAATTTCCAGAGCCAGTGCTTCCACTCCAAATTTCTCTGTCTCATAATGCCCGCAGGCAAAGAGGTTGAGCTCGAGTTCCTGTGCGAGGTTGAAATGATGCTGTTTGAGCTCGCCAGTTATCAGGGTATCGGCACCAGATTGAAGGATTTGGTCTACCGCACTTTGACCGGAGCCAGTAAGAATGGCTATTTTTTCCGGTTTTCCCATACCAAACTCCATTGAGGTGAAGCCTTTGGGGAAGAGATCGGTCAGGCGGTCGATCAGCTCATTGCGGTCATAGGAACTCGTAGTGATCAGTCCTACATTCACTCCATTATAGGGAAGAAAGGTACCACAGGGTTCAAGGCCCAGTTTATTGGCAAGCAGGGCATTGTTACCAATTTCTGGATGGCAATCCAAAGGAAGGTGTGAGCTGTACACCGCAAGGTTGTGGTCCATGCAAAGTTTGATCTTTTCGAAATTTGAACCGACGATGGGGATGGGGGGCGTCCAAAATAATCCGTGGTGGCAAATAAGAAGGTCCACTTTTTTCTCGATTGCCAGACGAAAGGGAACCAGGCCGGCATCTACGGAGGCACCAACCTTGGTAACTTCTCCTTTGTTCTCGAGCTGGAGTCCATTGTGAGCACCGGGAAAATCGGGGGTTTCCTCCAAGCACACCCGAGAATCGCAAAATTTAATCACTTCGCTAAGGTCAACCATATCATATCAGACTAAATGGGGGATAGGACCGAGCGAGAAAAAAGTTTTTGTTGCACTGTGCCCGGGTTGCTATACTTTGGATCTTTTGTAGCAGGGTGGAGCAGTCTGGTAGCTCGTCAGGCTCATAACCTGAAGGTCGCAGGTTCAAATCCTGCCCCTGCTCCCAACTCTTCACCAAAACCTTAACCCACAATCAAAAGAAAATTATTTCTCCCTTCTTCGTTCGGAAGGGCTTTGAACATCACTCAATTATGAACGTATCTGTAAAAGACCTCCTCGATGCCGGTGTACATTTTGGGCATCAAGTCCGCCGCTGGAATCCCAAGTCGAAACCATTCGTATATGACAACCGTCACGGGATATCCATCATCAACCTCGAGAAAACCTACGATCTTCTGGAACAGGCCACTCAGGCAATCCAAGAAATCGTAGCCTCTGGCAAGCAAGTACTCCTGGTCGGCACTAAAAGGCAGGCAAAGGAGCCAATCCGGGAATTAGCAGGTGCAACCAATATGCCATTCTGCGTGAATCGCTGGATGGGTGGAACGCTTACCAACTACGAAACTGTTTCTGCCAGTATCGGGAAATACAAGAAATTTCTCCGCATGGAAGAGGATGGAAGCCTTGATAAGATGCACGGTAAGGAAAGTGCTGCGATCAAGAGACAAATGACACGCATGCGTCGTGATTTTGAAGGTTTGCTCAATTTGCAGGGCCTTCCGGGAGCCGTTTTCCTGATTGATTCTCACAACGAAGAGATTGCTGTAGCCGAGGCCAACCGGTTGAAAATTCCTGTCATTGCCTTGGTGGACAGCAACTCGGACCCGTCCATTCTATCCCACCCGATTCCCGGCAATGATGACTCCACCAAATCAATCCGCATTATTGTGGATGTGATTCTGGATGCAATCCAGAGTGGTTTGTCCAATCGCGTTGAGGCACCTACCCGCAGAAAAGACATTACACCGGTCGCTCAGGAACCTGACTTCCTCGAAAATGAAGACGAGCCAGAAGTCACTCTTCCTGAAGGCTATGACGAAATGGACTTTGATGACCGCAAAAAGCAAGACGAAACAGAAGCTCCTGTGGAAGTTGCTCAGGCGGAGGAACCGCTACCCCAAGAGAGTGCGGACGCTGATTCTGGCGATGCACAAGAGCAGTCTGACGAGGAACCTGTGGCAGCCAAGGAAGATGCCTAACCTTTACTTAAATATAATTTTTTAATTCCCAACTTACCTTAAGCAATGTCAACCATCACCAAAGATGCAGTAATGACCCTTCGTGAAAGAACCGGAGCCGGTCTGATTGATTGTAAACGTGCCCTGACCGATAGCAATGGAGATATGGAAGAAGCTGTCTCCATTCTTCGCAAGAAGGGGGTTGCCTCCGCGGCGAAGAAGGCAGGAAGAGACGCAGGCGAAGGGATCATTGCCCAGTCGATCTCGACCGATCTTTCCAAGGGCATTCTTGTGGAAGTGAATTGCGAGACGGACTTTGTTGCCAAAAACGAAGACTTCGTTGCCTTTTCAAATTCTGTGGCCGAGGAACTTCTCAATAATCCCGATGCGGACTTGGAAACAAAGCGCACCGAACAAATTGCCAAGATCGGAGAGAATATTCAAATTTCCCGCTCCCAGGCACTTGCTCCTGAAAGCACTGGTATCGTGCAGTCTTATATCCACACTGGTGGAAAAGTAGCTGTTCTCATTTCCATTGGTTCGGATGGAGATGTTTCTGGTAATGAAAGTGCTCTGGTGCTGGCCAAGGATCTTTGCATGCACATTGCTGCGGCTTCTCCGATTTGTGTCTCCCGTGATGATGTGCCTAGAGACTTGGTTGAGAAAGAGACCGAGATTGCCAAGGCTCAGGCAGAAGGAAAACCACCGCAGGCGGTTGAAAAAATTGTCAGCGGAAAGTTGGATAAATACTTTGCTGGGTCCTGTCTGCTTGAACAGCCCTTTGTCAAGAACCCTGATCAGTCGGTCAAGGAACTGGTCGAGGCTACTGCAAAAGAAATTGGAAGCACGCTAAAGGTTGAAAAATTTCTCCGCTTTCAAGTCGGGGAAAACGCTTAATTTAGGTCACAATCCCTCCTATTCTACAAGGTGGGGATTGTTAAATTCAATGCTTTCATCAATACCCTTGTCTGAGGGAAGCAATTGGCTTTTAGCTGTTTAGAAGCCATGTGGTAATACATGCACCTAAGTACAGGGAGAGTAGAAGGAGCCCATGTTTCTTCCCAAGGTCTTTTCCGCTAAGCCAAAAAACGATCAGAAAAGTGATACCCAGCAGGGATAGATAATCCACCCAAGGGCGTGGAGTGCCACAACGCACAGGACCGAGAATGCCAGCGATACCCCCAATCAGAGCAATGTTAAATAAATTGGAGCCAACGATGTTTCCTAGTAGCATCGCAGTGTGTTGTTTCCTGACCAGGCTTATAGAGGCGGCGAGCTCGGGGAGACTGGTGCCCAAGGCGATCAAGGTAAAACCAATCAGTTCTTCGGGGACTCCAGCGATGCTGGCAAGGTTTTTTGAGCCATAAACGAGAGAGTCCGAGCCGATCCAAAGAGTGAAGGTGGCGACTAGGAGCATGGCCAAGGAAATCAGTAAATTGGGTGCGGATGTAGCCGTTCCTTGCTCCAACTCGACAGAGGAGTTTCCCATGCCCTGCCTTCCTCGTAGGGCATGCTTGGCCACCAACACCAAGTAGATACTGATAAAAAGAATAAGGAGACTACCGGCAGTCGTGCCCAGTTCTCCTCGGGGATGGTAGAAAAGGATGCCGCAAAAAGTAAGGGTGAGGATGAGTAGGCAAGCCCGCTGTGGTCTGGAGACGGCCCCTTCGGTACGGATCGCTCCGAGCAGTAAGGAAACTCCCAAGATAAGTCCAATGTTGGCAATGTTTGACCCGATTATATTGCCGAGCACCAAGCCGGGCGAATTGCTCCGTAAGGCAGATACCGAAGTGAAGAGCTCCGGCATCGAGGTAGCGATAGAAACAACGGTCAGGCCGATTACAACCGGGGGCACCCCAAGGATGCTGGCGAGGTTGGCACTATGCTCACTCAGCCAATCTCCGCCTTTGGTGAGCAGATACAGTCCAAGGATGACTCCGAGCCAAAGGAGAACGAGGTAGATTGAGTACGAATTTCCCTGGTACGGGCCTATCCACTGATCCAAGAGTTGGTACATGAAAAATCTGTCAAGGGTGGGGGCATGCCTACCAATGGCAAGGAGATTCAAGCAGAATATCCCATCCACCCTTGACTTGATGGCTTATTGCGACATCTTTTTTCCCCTTGCGCGAGACAAATATTAACGATGAATGCCCCTGAAAAACTCAAGGATACCCTAAATCTTCCCAAGACCAACTTTCCCATGCGGGCCAATGCAGTGGAGAGGGAGCCAGCGAGAATGCAACATTGGGAGAAAGCTGGCGTTTACGCAAAAATGCAGGAAAAAAACCGTGGGTCCGAATCTTTTATTCTGCACGATGGGCCCCCCTTTACCAATGGAGATGTCCATGTTGGCACAGCCCTGAACAAAGTGTTAAAAGATTCCATCCTCCGTTATAAAAATGCACGGGGTTTTCACACTCCTTACTTGCCGGGGTGGGACTGCCATGGATTGCCCATCGAGCATAAGGTGACCAAAAAGTTAAGGGAGCAGAAAAAAGAATTCGATGCGGTGCAGCTGCGCCGTAAATGCGAAGAATTTTCCAAGTCCTACATCGAGACTCAGCGTGCCCAGTTCAAAAGGCTTGGCGTCTTGGCGGACTGGGAAAATGAATACCGCACCATGCACCCTGCCTATGAGGGAGATATTCTTCGTACATTTGCCGATTTTGTTGAACAAGGCTTGGTCTACCGTAGCAAAAAGCCCGTCTATTGGTCCATTCCCTGCCAGACTGCCCTTGCGGAAGCCGAGATCGAGTACAAGGCGCACATCAGCCCATCGATTTATGTCCGTTTTAAGCTAAAAGATTCTCCTCAGAATGCATATTTGGTGATCTGGACAACCACACCATGGACTCTGCCGGCTAACCTCGCGGTCGCGGTGCACCCTAGGGAGTCCTACCGGGAGGTAATTGCCAATGGTGCGCACTATTGGATCGCCGAACAGAGGGTGGAATCTTTTGTCAAGGAATGTGCCTTCACAAACCATTCCCTTGGCAATCAATGCACGGGTTCAGACCTGGCAGGGAAAGTGGCTTTGCACCCCTTTATTGATCGTGAAAGCAAGGTTGTATCCGCTGAATATGTGACCATGGATACCGGCACGGGTTGTGTGCACATTGCCCCGGGCCATGGATTGGATGATTATTTGACCGGATTGGAGCATGGTTTGGAAATCTACTGCCCACTGGATGATGGCGGAAAGTATTTGGATGATGGTCAGGTTCCTCCCTCCTTGGTGGGACTTTCCGTTTTGGAAAAGGGGGATGGTTCGAAAGCGAATTCGGCCGTTTTGCGGATTATTCAGGAAAATGGTTCCTTACTTGCCCAAAGTGACCATCACCACCAATACCCCCATTGCTGGAGAAGTAAATCCCCCGTAATTTTTAGGGCAATGGACCAATGGTTTGTTTCACTAAATCACGATCAACTTAGGCAGCGCTGTATGGGTGCACTGGGAGAGGTCGCCTTTACCCCGGACTGGGGGCGAAACCGGATCCTTGGTTTCCTTGAGTCGAGGCCAGACTGGTGTATTTCGAGGCAACGCTCCTGGGGTGTTCCAATTCCTGTCTTTTTTGACAGCGATGGCAACCCCTTGCTCGATGCAAAATTAATTCATTTCCTTGCCGATAAGATTTCTTCTCACGGATGTGATCTGTGGTTTTCAAGTTCTGCAGAGGAGCTACTTGATGGCTACGATCTGCCCCCCGAGTGGGCAGGGAAAACACTCAATAAAGGACAGGATACTTTAGATGTTTGGATAGACTCGGGTTGCAGTCACCGGGCAGTCCTTGGTAAGAACGAACTGACCACCTGGCCTGCTGACCTCTATCTTGAAGGCAGTGACCAACATCGTGGGTGGTTTCAAAGTTCATTGTGGACGAGTATGGTTTCGAAAAAGCTCCCCCCTTATCGAAGAATTTTGACACACGGATTCGTGGTCAATGGGGAGGGGAAGAAGATTTCGAAAAGTGATGGTAAACCCCAGACGGCAGATTCCTATGTTACCAAATACGGTGCGGATGTTTTGCGCTTGTGGGTCTGTTCTGAGGATTTTCGTAGGGATATTCCCCTGTCCGATGAGATTCTTGATCAGGCAGTGCGTGCTTATCGTTCGCTTCGCAACTCGATTCGTTTTCAGTTAGGAGCACTGGATGACTTTGTCCGTGGCGACCATGCGGTGCCTGTGGCGCAGATGTCCATGATTGACCGCTGGGCCATCGGGAAGACCAATGATCTTATCATGGAGGTTACGGAATCATGCGATAAATATGAGTTTCACCGGGCCATTCAGTCCATTAACCGGTTCTGTTCCGGTGTGCTTTCTGCCACTTACCATGATGTAATTAAGGACAGGCTCTACACTCTGCACATCGATGATCCTCTTCGCCGGTCCACACAATCCGCCATATTTCTCATACTTGAATCTCTTACCAAACTGATCGGTCCTTTTATGCCATACATTGCGGATGAAGCATGGGCCTTTGTCACCTCCGGTCAAGAACTGGGGGAGGACTTTCTCGCCCTTGAGGATTGGCCTGTGCCAATTGAGCTTCCGCAGGAAGATCTCTGTGTGCAGGATGTGGATCAACTGCTGGAATTGAAGGAATCAAAAGTCAACGAATCTCTGGAGGCATTGCGAGTGAAGAAAGAGATTGGTCAGTCTCTTGATGCCGAAGTGGAGTTACAGATCGTCGATGGCAGTCCTTTGAATGAGACGATTAGGCGCCGATCTCCCGATGAACTGGCCGAGCTCTTTATTGTCTCCAAAGTAATCGTGGTTGATGGGCAGGTTTCAGTGGGCGATCAGGCAGTCGCGAGGCATGCATCGGGAGTCCGGTGCCCCCGCAGTTGGCGTTGGGTACCTGAGTTAGTAAAAGTCGAGCCCTGGGGTGAGGTTTCGCCCCGATGTGCTGAAGTGCTTGCCAAGCTTGTTTGAACCACTATTCTGCCGAAATTTCCATTCCCATGACCGCAAAAAAGAAAGCCCCAACCTCTACGTCCGCTAAGCCATCCAAGGCAAAGGCAGGTGCAGCAAAAGCTCCCGCTAAAAAACCCACCAGCAAGCCCGCGGCCAAGAAAGCCACACCTAAAAAGGTAGCCCAGTCCGTCGCGAAGAAAAAGCCCGCTCCTTCCCCATCCGCAAAGAATTCCAAAGCCAGTACCGTAAAAGCTCCCACCAAAAAGGCGGCTGCCAAGCCTGTTATTAAAAAATCTGCTTTGGCTAAAGTGAGCAAAAAGGCGGCTCCATCGAAAGGTGCCAAGGCGAAGCCCATTAAAGCAACACCGAATAAAGGAGGGACAGCAAAGGGTGAGGAACAAGAAAGTGCCACCAAGAAAATAGCCACAAGGACGACCAAGCCGAGCGGTAAGGGCAGCGAGGATAAAAGCTCTGAAGGGATGGGCTTTTCGTTGGAGGATGTTCGTCTTATTTTACAATCTAAAAAGAAAGGCGGTAAAAAACCGAAGACCACCAAGGAAGAAGTAAAAGAGCAAAAGACACTTGAAAAAACCTCTCCTTCCAAAGAGAAGGTTTCCAAGGTTAAAAAGATAACCACAGCCTCTATCGATGACATCTTAGGTTTTGGCAGTATTTCTGTATCGAATCGCCCTGTCCGCGATGAGAATAAATTGCCTAAGGAATGGGTATCTTATTACAAAGTGCTTAAATCCATGCGCGATTCACTGAAGGGCTCATTGGGCGAGCGTTCCAGCGAGACTATCGGTGCCTCTGCCCGCGAGTCGGGTGAGCTCTCGCTCAATTCAAGTGATGCCGGAACAGAGACTTTTGACCGCGATCTTGCCCTTTCCATGGTGGCGAATGATCAGGAAGCTCTGGAGGAAATTGAAGATGCGATTGACCGGATTTTTGACGGCTCTTATGGCATTTGCCAGCAGACCAAGAAGCCTATTAAAAAGAATCGCTTACAAGCCGTTCCCTTCACCCGGTTCTCTTTGGAGGGCCAGATCTTATATGAAAAGAGTTCAAAGCGTGATCGCGATTCCGGATCCGGTGCCTTTGCCACGATTTCTGACTCCACCATGGGGGAGGAGGATTGATCTCTACCCCTTTTCTTTAATTTCATAGTTTTTTCTGGTGAAATATGGGAGATTTTGGACCTTATGTTTGTCCGTCCTCATTCTTGACCAGTTAAGCAAGTCATGGATTGTTGAGCGGGCGGTTGAACTGAGGAGGGAACCCCTCGTAATTCTTGATGTGCTCGATGGGCACAAGGCATTTCTTGAAATTACTTATGTTACCAACCCTGGGGCGGCGTGGAGTATGTTATCGGACTATCCAGAGGCGTTAACTCTACTGGCATCTTTTGCTTTGGTCGCCATTTTTGCTTTCCGCAAATATCTCGAGCTGGAAAAAGCTCCCCAGCAGTTTATTTTTGGATGCATTGCTGGTGGGACGGCTGGAAATTTGGGAGACCGCTTATTTCGCGAACCAGCTGAGGTGGTCGATTTCATCGATGTTTACCTGCCATTTTTGGAATATGACTACCCGGTCTTCAATGTTGCGGATTCGGCAATCTTTATTGGAGGTATTTTCTGTATTCTTCTCGCGGTTAAGGATGCAAGGAGGGAGAAAAAAGAGACGGTAGAATTGGCCAGTTAGGCCCCGCAGGTGAGCTGACCAGATCGCTCTTGCAGGGGAGGCGAGTGCGTTCAGACCTAAGGGAAACTGCAGACAATTATTCGATATTCATTACCTGTTCGCGAATTTTTTCCAATTCGACCTTAGCCTCAATTGCCAGTTCCGAACAGGTGGGCCGTACAGATTTCGAAGTCAGGGTATTAAATTCCCTGCCCAGTTCCTGGACTATAAATTCCAGCCTTCTACCCATGGGTGCATCAGTGGAGATGATCGATTTGAATTGTTCGATATGACTGCGGATACGGGTTATTTCCTCAGAGAAATCACACTTCTCTGCATAAAGAGCAAATTCGCGGAGCACACGATCATCGCTGGAGTCGACTGGTAGACCACTTTCGTCCAGCCTCTTGATTAGCCTGTCTCTCCACTCCTCAGCCATACCGACACTCCCTTTTTCAATCCCCTGGAGAAGAAGTTGTAATTTGTCCAGGCGGGCAGACAAGTCCTGTTTTAACAAGCCTCCCTCATGCTTTCGCATAGATACCATATTTACCGTAGCCTCGGCGAGGGCCTGAGCCAAATTTTCCTCTACAGCAGACAAGGAGGGCAGTTGGGCTCCGGTGCGGCAGGATTCGGTTAACTTGAGCACCAGATCAGCCGAGCGGGAAAAAGGGATACTTCGGGAATTGCAGTAATCTTCCAGAGCGGAAAGCTCGGCATCCATTAATTCTTCGTCCCACCCCTTCTCACGGCCATTCCTGAATGTTGGGTCGACGGAAAGGGAGATTCTAATTCGCCCCCTTTCCAAAAAACTGCGAAGGATTTTTTGGGCCTCTTTCTCGAATCCCTGCCATTCCCTTGGGCACTGTAAGATTAGCTCGAATCCCTTTTTGTTTACTGAGGACACCTCGATGAATAAGGGGTATTCGGCAAGCTCGATAGTTGCCTGCCCATAGCCCGTCATGCTGTTCATGCAAAGGTCATTTTCGGAAGTCCTTCGACTCCCATCAGGCGGGCTGCCTCCATCGCATCCTTGTCACCGCGCCCGCTCAAATTTACGCAAAGAATCTGATCTTTGCTCATCTCTGCCGCCCTCTTGAGAGCGTGAGCAATGCCATGAGATGTTTCCAGTGCAGGTAGGATGCCTTCGATGCAGGCCAATTTACGAAATGCTTCGAGGGCATCTTCATCTCCGGCATGGGCAAACTCGATCCTTCCTCGGTCACGGTAGTAGGCATGCTCCGGTCCGATCGCGGCGTAGTCCAGACCTGCAGACACCGAGTGGGTGGGATTGATCTGACCATCCACATTCTGCAAAATCCATGTCTTGCACCCTTGGAGTACGCCCAATTTACCACCCTCAAAGCGGGCGGCATGCTCCCCTTCGTCCAGGGATCTGCCCCCTGCTTCCACGCCGACCAAGCGAACCGATGGATCATCAAGAAACTCAAAGAAGAATCCAATTGCGTTGCTTCCTCCACCAACACAAGCAATCAATTCATCGGGCAACCTGCCTGCGACTTCAAGAAATTGTTTTTTGGTTTCCTCGCTGATGATTTTGTGAAAGTCACGAACCATGGCAGGGTAGGGGTGTGCACCCAGTGCTGAGCCCAAGATGTAGTGGGTGGAGCGCACATGGGTGACCCAGTCGCGCATAGCCTCATTGATCGCCTCCTTGAGGGTCTTGCTCCCCGCTTCCACGCCATGAACTTCTGCTCCGCTAAGGCGCATCCTGAAAACATTAAGTGCCTGCCGGCGCATATCTTCCGCACCCATGTAGATCTTGCACTCAAGACCGAACTTTGCACAAACCGCGGCGGTGGCAATCCCGTGCTGCCCAGCACCGGTTTCCGCAATAATTCTTTTTTTTCCCATCCTTCTGGCCAGAAGTGCCTGCCCGAGTGCATTATTTATCTTGTGGGCACCCGTGTGGAGCAAGTCTTCCCTTTTGAGAAAAATTTGAGCCCCGCCTATTTCCTCCGTTAGTCTCTTGGCAAAATAAAGCTCGGTCGGGCGACCGGCGAAGGATTTGAGCAGGGCATTCAGTTCCTGCCGAAAGCTGGGGTCCGCCTGCGCTTCCTTGTAGGCTTCATTGAGTTCGCTGAGCGGATGGTAGAGAGTTTCAGGAACGAAGCTCCCGCCGTAAGGTCCAAAATGACCGGATTCATCAGGTATGGAAAACCTGTTTTGTGGAGGAGTAGAAGGATTGGTTAGTTCAGATAGCATGGGAAAAACAATAACCATATATTCAGATTTGCTTGCGACAACACAAGAAGTTGCTGAAAAACGGGACATCCCTTAGCCTAGTTTCATGTCATCCCTGCCTACCATTGTTGTTCCTGCCCGTCTTGCATCCTCTAGGTTTCCGCGAAAGTTACTTGCCGATGCAGGTGGAATGCCGCTGATTTTACGAACTGCCCAAAGGTTGGACAAGGAGGCTCCGGAGTTCGAAAAATTCTTTGCGGTGGATGGAGATGAACTGGGAGATGTTCTTTCGGGTGCAGGATACAAGGTAATATCCACCAATCCCGATCTTCCCTCCGGGACGGACCGGATCGCGCAAGCCAATGAGCAACTCAATCGAGCCGAGGTCATCAATGTGCAGGCGGATGAACCCTTGGTAAAGAGAGAGCATATCCTTGCCCTGGCTCAATCTTTGCAAGTTCCAGATGCGGATTTGGCCACCTTGGCGGTTCCGTTTGCTAAGGTGGAGGACTTTTTGGACCCCAATCAGGTGAAAGTCGTTCTCGATGAAAAGGGCTTTGCTCTTTATTTTTCGCGTTCTCCCATTCCTTTCTGCCGGGATGGGGAGGCGGAGCATTACTTCCTTGAGACTGAAACTTATAAGCCATTCAAACACATGGGCTTATATGCATATACCGCCCCTTTTCTTGCCGCCTTCGCCCAGAGCAAGCAGGGCGTGCTGGAAAAATTTGAGTGCCTGGAGCAACTCCGTGCGATTGAGCAGGGATTCAAAATTTCCGTCTCGGTGGTGAGTAGCGGCTCGATTGGGGTAGACCATCCTGACGATCTCAAAAAAATAAAATTCTAAGCTATCCCATGCCCACCCATTTTGGTTCAAGGACTATTTACCGATATATCTATTACGAGTTGTGGATGGCAGGTGGGCTGGCAACCCTCGTCCTTACGCTTTTACTCCTCTATGGAAACATGTCCCGCTACCATGAGGAATTGGTGCAGGCATTAAAGATAAGTCCAGTCCTTTTTGCTGAACTGGTCTATCTCCTTTTACCTTATGCATTTTCACTGGCCTTGCCGTTTGGGTTTTCATTGGCGATTCTCTTTTGTGCGGGGAAGTGGTCCGCCGACCGTGAGATTATGGCCTTGGATTCATTGGGTTTCTCTCTACTGGATTGGGCAAGGCCGATTCTAATTAGCTCCGTTCTGGCCAGTTTAGCCGCATCCTTTTGCACACTTTTCTGGGCTCCACAGGCTCGTTTCCAATTTGATGGTAAAAAATCTGAAATGATTTGGGGTAACTTTGACCGTATGATCAAAAATGGGGAGGAATTTAATTTTCATCTTAACGAAGATCAAAATTCGGCATCTCTGAAGAGTATTCAGTCATTTGCCGGTGATAATATTAGCAAAATTTCCCTCATTGTAGGATCGTGTAATCAAGAGAAATGGCGAAATTTGAGAATTCTGCTTTGGGGGCAAAACCAGCAACTTGTTTGTATTATGCATGCCAAAAGAGCGGAGGTTCGCAAAAATATAAGTGAAGCAATCGTTCAACTGATATTGATGGATGTGGATTTGGAACGGCTTGCTCAGGAAAAGGGGGAGCAAGCAGTCAGTTCCCACTTTATCGCATTTAAAAAATGGAATTCACCTTTGGAACTTGCAGTTACTCAAGAACCCTCGAGTTCAGACAATCCTAAAACACTCCATGTAGCGAGACTAATTATGAAGATCCTCTCTTCCACCAGTCTGCAATGGATCGAGTCGGCCTGGTTCATTTTAAATAAAAATACTGCTCTGGCATGTTCTCCCTTCTTTTTATGCTTTGTTCTTGTGCCGCTGGGAATGAGCAAGGGGAGAAAGGAGTCCAGTGCCAACCTTCTTTGGGGAGTTTCTATTTGTGTAACCTACTATTTATCAGGCATTAGTCTGGCAGAAGTGGTGGGGCGATTCGGAGTGGGTTGGTGGGTGAATGGTGCAATATTCATGTTCTTTGGTATTTTGGTTTTTAGGAGATTTTGCCACCACAGGTAAATCATCAATAACCAAAATTTTTTAAAAGAAATTAACTTTCTTGTAAGAAAACAAGAATTACTGCTAATGTTACTTAAGCCCAACCTGTTTTCCCTATCGTTTAAATATATGAAAAAGTATTCACGCCCTCTTCTCTCTACTATCCTAATTTCTACTTTTTTACCTTTTATTTCTTTTGCCAATGTGGGAGGAATTGCCGGATCCAACATCATGACGATTAATGGAGGAACGGCATCAGCACCCACTTACAAGATTGTCAGTGCATCGACCCCAGGAGAACCAGTCTACACTGGTGTTGTGGACGCGGTGACTGATTCAGATACCCTGTCCTTTGCCACCACTACGGACGAGAGCAATGCCACCGTCTATCCCTTCTTTGCTGCAGGAGCTTTCCACAAGGACGCTCAGGTGCCCACCTTGACTGTTTCCGTTACAAGTGGTGCGGTGACCGGTTTATCCCGTAGTTATGGAAACGATGGCTTTCAAAGTTCGGTGACGGGATTTACCAATGCCCCACGAATCATTATCTCCGGTTCTGATGGGGGGGGGACGCAAGCCACCGCCACCGCCACCCTGACGAGTGGTGAAGTTACCGGCTTTTCCATCACTGAGGGTGGATCTGGATATACTGCGGCGGAAGCTACTGTGGAGGGAGGACCGCACCTGTTGAGAATTATTGATACCAGTAGTTCTCATTACGGAAGGGTTTTTCTAATCTCCAACAACACCCAAACAACATTGGATTTGGAGTTTCCTGTATTAGCAAGTGGCGAGACTGGAAACACTTCCACCTTCTTTAGCGCGGGCACCCTCATTGAAGTTGTGCGAGCACCGACATTAGGTAATATTTTCGGTATCGCTCGTCCAACAAATTGGACCGGTGCGTCCAACCTTAGTTCAACTTCAGTCAATGGTGCCGATTGGGTCTATGTTTGGGACTCCGCTGGTGCATATAATAAGTACATTTTCTACGAATCTACCAGGCAACCCGATAGATGGATTCCCTCAGATAATTTTCGTGTTTCTGCAAATAATTTGGTCATTTATCCTGATGAAGCATTCATCGTTGCCAAAAGAACATCTGGTTCGGTTGAATTAACAGTAGAAGGTACGGTTTCATCCGAAGATCAGAAACTTTTTCTGCCTGCTGATGGTGATCAGATGCTTTGCAACAACCCCTTTGGGATGGATCTCCTTCTCGCCGAACTGATCCCCTCCACAGCAATCGGGAGCGGGACTGGAAAGTTTCGACCCGGGACGAGCGATGATGGGAATGTGGATTACGTGACCATTCTTGATGGTTCAACCTGGAAAAAGTACTGGTACACATCCAGCAGTACAAACAGTGCAGTTACCTCGATGATGGTGGCAGGTGCCCGTGCGGGAACTGGAGGTAGCAATGGCTTGCAGTCCACTGATTTAAAAATTGGATCTGATACGGTTACGAATCTTCAGAGTTGTTCCGATGCCGCTGGGTCTTCTGTGGTCACAAATTACAACGATGGTAATTACACTAAAATCAGTCTCGATGGCACTGCCCCAGGAACTGGATTTACGATCACCCTTTCAGATATGCAGGGCTACATGCTCAACGACGATGGTAATTACGAGGTCAATGCCACCACCGGCGAAAATGTAGAAACCAACGGCACAGGATCTGTGGTTTACTCAAATCTTAGTGGCTCTCATGAGGTTGTGGGTAGTGGGGCTGGATATGTGGTGATTGAGAAGCAAAGAGATGTTAATTTTAAATCCGATGAGGGTTCCCCTGCTTGGAGTATCGGAAGTGCAGGTGCTGGCTATACCACTACTGCTCGTTGGTGGGCAGTAGGGGGCGGAGGAAGTGGAGCCGAGGGTACAGTCAATAGCAGTGGGACAAGTTTTACCGTATCTTCAGCAGGATCTGGTTATACATCAGCCCCCCAGATAGTAATTTCGGGAGGTGGATGGAGGTTATCTGGTGGGGATTCATCTCCCCGTGGGGATCAAACTGTTGGTGCGTCGGATGGAATCATCATCTCTCGCCGATCCTCCGGTGGGGTGGCATCTTTCATTGAACCTGCCAACCCGCTGGGCAACTAATTCGTTAAAAAGTAGTTTCCCCGGGATTTTATTTGCATCTAGGTATGCAAATTAAAAATTGCTAGACACTCCGTCTTTGTTCTGTTCACGATGACATGGCCATTTTACATTATGATATGATGGTCACCACCTTGCGACACAAGAACTCGCAACATCTTTTGAACGGCAAACATCGAACAAAAAACATCAGTCTCAATTCGTTCAATAAAAAGTGATGGGCAACCCTTGGTGTGGTATCGATCACACGAGAAGAAATGTACCTTCGGGAAGCTTCATATTTAGGCTGTCCTAGAAAGAAATCCACCCTTCGGGAGTTTCGAAACGGTATATATATAGCTTATTAGGGTTGGACCTCTCGAGCAGTATCCAATGCCAGCCCTCTGTTGAAGAGTAAATATATGGGTAAGTTGTTTGGGATGTCCAAAACCAATGGTCAAGCTTCTCTATCCAAAGCCATACGGAAGTAGTTTCTTGTCGGGTAATAAAACTCCAACCCAGTTTTTCATGAAAGATCCAATTGCTGTTTTTCTGCTTCCAATAATTACCGAGCCATGGATTGCTCCACCATGCATCCTGTAGATTAGTCGAATCCTCGAGGATGCCGCTTTTTATAAAGTGGGCAAATACTTGCTTGCTCGAATCAGTGTATGTGCGAGTAGTTGGAGAATATATATTCTCAATATTTTCGCCTTCCCAGTGGCTAAAGTCATACCCATCTAGTGGAGTTGCGGTAATGGGAGTCCATGCAGTGGTGTAGATGCCAGAACCGCTTGTTTCCCCCATCTGATCATCGGTGGATGAAACGAGCAGCACAAAAAGAGAGGAATTACTTCCGGATGAATTCCCTCCATCTGGGTCCTCTTTAAATTGGGCAATAATCGTTTTGTTTGCATTTAAGTTTATCTGAGTTGCCCTAAGGGATTCATTTTCAATACCATTGCCCACCCAGCGATCAAAAACCCATCCGCGCAATGGAGCTGCGGATATTGGGTGTTTCGCGTTGTATGCAAATGTTCCTGCTCCAGTGGCCCATCCTGCATCGCTTGGTTCGATGAGAATTTCCAACTCAACATCCTCAAGCGGCACAAAATATGCGGCAATGTGGATGTCGTCCTTAACCGTGTATGTAAGCGATGGGTTACTGGGGAAAGGCAAAAGACCACTGAAGGATACCCATTTCTGAAAGGCATAGCCCTCGTAAGGAGTGGCAAATAAAGAGAGTTCTTCACCATGATCTACAGTAAAGCTAGCCGAATCATTGTAGTCGTTTTCAAGGAGGGAAATTTTTCCTTTGTCACTTGGAATTAAGGATAAGTTGACCTGATGAGATTGTTTTTGAACAAAAATATCGATATCCAAATTACGGCTAATCTCCAGTGGAAATGAAAGATCTGTTGAAAGCGTTTGATTCGTTTCGGCGTTTTTCCAATAGAGAAAATCATACCCCTGGTTGATAATGAATTTAAAATTGGCTACATCCTCATCCAGGTAAGAGTCATTTGCTGCCACAAAGCCTGCAAATTGGTTGGTTAGCACATTGGAGTCCTTATCGAGCACAACAACATTGTAGCTCATATTATATTCAATGCTTTGAAAATGAGCAGTTAGGGCAGTATTCTGCTCCAATACAAAGGAAGTTTCAGCGAGGTTTTGGCGATTACTTAGGACGGGAGCGGACCAATGAGAGAAAACTTTTCCTTCTCTGGCTACGGCTTTGATTGCGACCTCATCCCCATTGTAAAAGGTATAAACATTTGTGGGAGTGTAAGAGTTTCCAAAATCGGACGGAGAAGAGACGATTTCAACTCGGTAAGGCTTCTTTATGAAATTGGCAATGAGTTGCGAATCTGCGAATATTTCAACGCTAATGTCCGGGTTTGCGGGTTCTAAAATTTCCAAATCTCCTTCCCAGTGAGAAAACAACCAGTGCTCAGAGGGGGTTGCTGAAAGTTCGATTTCATCTCCGTAGAAGAATTTATCGACTGTTGTTATAACCTCACCTTCCCCAATTTTTGAGATTTCGAAGTCCAGTTCGACTGGTACAAAATTCGCAACGAGTTCTAAATTAGCGGGGATTTGAACATTGATAACAGGATTTTTCGGATAGGGAATGATGTCGCTTTCGTTGATGGAGATGATGTTAATTCGATTTCCTGAATAGGGAAATTGACTTCCGTTGTAATAGAGGATGTCTGGGCTCTCTGGAGGAACATCAAAAACCATAGTGCGTGGGGAAGTTGGTTGGTTGTTGACACCCTCTGTGTATGCGTCCGCAGGGGAATTATCAGGGTTTACTGCTAAAAAGAATTCATCATCTGGACTTAGGTCTAGGGCGAATGTATAGGAAAACCCACGGATTAAAGTTAGTTCTGGGCTTTCATTCCCATCAATAAAAAAGCGAGGTTTATCCGGGTTTATCTTGGAATATTCCCGCTGTACGACCAGGTTTTGAGTTTTATTTATATCCCAGGATGAAAATTCGTAGTTTTCCAAGGGACTCGCAGACAGGGTGTACAAGTCATTAAAAGAAGTGGACTCACTCATTCCCACTGTGCCGAATCGAGGATCAACATCAACCATGATTTTGGGAGCATCCTTTCGGTAATTGGCTGTAATTGTGGTTCCATCTGACAGGTTGATCTCGACGGCATTGGTGGACCAATCAGGAAAGATCTGGGCAGGTTGGTCACTCGTCCATCCAAGGAATGAGTAACCCTCATAAGCTTGTGCCAGGAAAGAACGCTTAGATTGAGTCGCAAGGTGCTTGATCTCCTCAGTAGTACCACCACTTCCCAGATTGCTGGTTAGGGAATAATCAAGATCAGTTTCAGGTAATTTGAAAGTTGCTGAGAGTGAATAGTTTCCATCCATTTTGGGGATGACAAAAGTCGGGTTATAGAAAGTACCTGAGGTGCCATCTGATTTTTCCCACTCCCATGCCTGAAAAACATACCCATCCTCAGGATGGCTCGATATAATCACATTGCTGGTGCCATTAATTTCCAATCCTGAGTGGGACTGTCCCTCATAAGTTGCTAAATGTGTGACACTCCCATGATTGCCTGATGCTAGGATGAGTGA
The DNA here is from genome assembly GCA_038152995.1 of Opitutales bacterium. Lineage (GTDB taxonomy): Bacteria > Verrucomicrobiota > Verrucomicrobiia > Opitutales > Seribacteraceae > Chordibacter. Next base: position 34,885 of record JAYOXT010000010.1, on the reverse strand, counting down.
ATAACGAATGGGCTCAAAAACTGCGGTGAGTTCAGTATCACTGGGGGGTATGGTGAGTTCATTATACATTGAGCTTGTGGGGAGTTCTAGATATTCGGTTCCAGGACCCGTCCATCCATTGAATGTAAAATGAGGCTTGGGAGTCGCATTAATTTCCACAAATTCTTCGTAGGGATAGAGCCCGCTACCTGTCGATTCACCACCTTGGGAAGAATTGGATATGGTTAACGCGAATTCACTGCGGATAAAGTTTGCACTAACATTGATGTCAACAGCCGAAGAGAAAGAGGCCACTTCTAGGTAGGTTTCAATAAAATCAAAAGCAATCAGATCATCGGTGCGAGGGAGCCCGGTCCAATTTTTAAATTCCCAACCAAGACTTGGTAGGCCTTCAATCAACAGATTATCTTCGGCAAATAATTCAGTTCTTATAGATGTAGAAGAGTCGGATGATTGCGTCACCGCACCATTGCTTGAGATGGAATAACGAAGACTGCCTTGTCCGTTAATCGTGGCATCAAGATGGATTGTTTCCTTGGAGAAATGAGCATTTAAATTTAAATCCCTGGGTGATGAGCCATCGGGCCATTGTATAATTGAACCAGCCGAGTCTGCAGAAACAAGAAATTCAGTGTCTCCAGACCAGGATTCAAAGTTCCAAAATGGGCTAGGTTGGGCCTCGACGGCTAAGGAATCCAATATGGAAAATCCTCCGCCACCACTGACAAAGCCGCCCTCCGCTGGATCGCTGGATGTGGAAAGTTGGTAAAGCGAGGGTACAAAAGAGGCAACGAGAGTGATTGGCCCATCGATAATTATTTCGTTCGTGCCCGCACTGGGTCCATACACAAGATTGCTCAAATTGCCATCGCCCATCCATCTGTCGAATTGATAACCGGGGAAAGAGGTTGCAACCAGGGAGTATCGGGAGAAGTATTTGTACTTTCCAGGTGCAACAGTCTCGAGGGTATATCTGCCTCCATCCGTTGCGGAAATATTAATGTCGGTGAGGTTGTAATCCAGAAGTTCAAAATTCGCAGTAATTTCAGCTAATACATCGATTTTACTAATATTTGCTTCAGTGCTACTTGAATTTAATTCGCTGAGAATTCCGAAAGGGTCGGACCAATAAGAGAATTTGTACCCTTGTTGTGGGGTTGCATTGATGGACATATTTTCATCAATGGCAAGAAACATGCCGGTCTTTAAATCAGTCGTTCCTCCCACTCCCTCATGTATCCATAAATAATTCTCTATGATTGTAAAATTCGCTTCATAGGATGCATGGGAATCCGGGCTGAATTGCCATTCAAGAGGGTTGCCTGAGGGGTTGGTCAGCGGAGCGAGAGAAGATGTTTCTGCGGACCACTCGCTGAATTCATAATGCAAATTAGGTCTGAGGGATATTGTGTAATTGTGATCATACAAAAAGTGAGTCGGGGTATCCCCATTTACATCCTGGATGCTTTCAATGGACCCACCATTGCCGCTAAAGGAGACATTAAATGCAAGCGGATTGTAGACAGCGGTGACGTTGCGATCTCCATCGATAGAGAAAGAATATGGGTTTTGGTTGCTTATATTTATATCATTTTCTGCCCAATGAGAGAACGAGTATCCAAAGGGAGGGGTGGCAGAAAGCACGATTTCTGTTCCGTAATCATGCGGGCCCCATCCTTCGATTTGAGATTCTTGTTCCTCGGGCACACCAATGTAGTAAATCGAAGTGTAGAATTGAGCCTTAATGTCCAAGGTGCCGTCTACATAGACTTTGGTATTTGGCTTGTAGGGGTCAAGAAATGTCCCTCCCGACCACATGTAGAACTCGTGGTGAGCAACAACGGACGAATTAACATCGATGTAAGATCCGGCAGAAAAAGTACCGTTAATGTCGGTGATCGAGCCCATACCAGAGGAGTCTGGAGTGAGTGATATGCCAACCCTAAAAAATTGTGACTTGCTTGCCACAAACGGATTGTCTGGATCTTCAAATGCACTACCGTATTTCCAGTAGGTTCCACTAGGTGGAGATGCGTTGGAAATTTTAAAGTAAAAATTTCCGGGAATGGATGAACCTGAGGGGAAACTGGGCCATTTCCAGTCGGCACCTGTAACCGCGTTGTATTTCGATGTCGGCGATTTCTCCACCGTGTCGTAAAACCTTATACAGATCGGAATATTAACCGGGGGAGTGGAGGAGGTGACGGTAAAATCCAGAGTTTCAACAAAGACTTTCGGTTCTGTGGGAAAAATCACCACGGTGTCACGATCTTTGCTAAAGGTAGTGCTAAAAGCAAATTTACCGTCATCGAATCCATACCCTGTGCTCGAATCGCCAACATGGGTATTTCGGGTAAGAGCAATCCAGTCTCCAGCAAAGGGTTGAGAGGTTGTGGCTTCACTGTAATAGCCAAGCTCGACTAGGCAACCATCCCCATTGCCTTGCACACCGGCAGTAAGAGCATGACCAGATATGTTTTTAAGCAAAGGCACGCTTGAACCAAAATTTTCTGTAGACCAAACAATGCTAATCTGTGGAGTGTTTGCAGAGCAGAGAGCGAATAGGCACAAAAAGAAAGCCCCAAAATTCAAAAGGACGGGTGTCCTTTTAAATTTGAGATGATTAAGCTCCACAGAACAAAAAGACTTCGAATTTGTCTTACTTTTATTCACTTTTTTAGATTTGTGAAGTCGACAATTATGAAAATCTTGAGAGTGACATCTCTACCATCTCTACTATTCAAGGGATAAAACAAACTAACTATATTACAATAAGGGCTTTTAATAAGCTAACATATGTCTCGAAAGACCTCTTTTGCAAGATTCATATTGTCGGGAAGTGGAAGCGTTTTTGGCTAAACTCTAATAAGTGTTTGACCCCAAATCGAATTCGGTGGAGTATGGAGGGTGAGTTCCCTATCTATAATATGCCCAGAAATTTGAAATTCATCTGCTTTGCTTTGTTTTTTGTGGGTTCGAGTTCTCTCTTTGGAGTATCTACTTGGGAAATTATTTTTGGTACTCATCGAGGACCTTCCTCTTGGCTTTTGGATGAGGATACGGGGTATTCTGATCCCAGCAGTCCTAATTATCTTCTTCAATTTGTTGATGGAGATGGAAGTACAAGTAATCTCGACCAAATTTCAAACTATTCGACACTCGATGGGGACAGAATTGAGCTTGGTTTTTTTGACACAAATCCATCTGATGTAAATGATTCATCTTCGATTACCCCTAATACAGACACCTCAAACCTTTTCAAGGGCGAATGGACGCCCCTCACTTCTAAGCTCAGGATTGGGTATGACAGCAACACATCCGACCATTTAGGGAGCGGGCTTTTTGCCTACAGATTAAAATTTAATCAGGGTAATGGTGATAAAGATGGGCAGGTCCTTATCAACAACACCTTTGAAAATAATATTACAAATCCTGGAGATTCTCTCGATTCCTCTACTGCCTCGCAATTTGGGGACACCCCTAGTTATGATACGAATGATCTAAATGATCGAGTAGAGGCACTCGATGGTGCTACTGATCCGCTCATTGGTATTAGATTTTACGACACGACTAACTCTTCGAACGGAACTACCCGCTACAATACCATCATGAATGCTAACTGGACTTTCACTGATGGAGAAGAAATCCTCCTCAATGATGTGAGCGACTCCGGTAATACAGTCTCTGGTTTGGTTTTTGAATTTGAAAATACCAATTATGGCTCGGGAATATCTAAAATTGGTTCTGATTACAATCTTCCTTCGAATGATTTTGTTACCACAATTACTTACTACGACGGAAGCGGAACCCTCAATATGGACAACACGGGAGGTACAGGTGATACCATTTTGAGCGGTTTGAATAGTGGTGGGGATATTGATCTCGGTAATGATGCCAATATTTTGACAATCAATTCTGCAGGGGGAAATGATTACCTTTACTCTGGTACCATCGATGGAAATGGTTCTATTCTCAAGACAGGTGCTGGTGGACAAACTCTTACCGGTGCATTTGATATTGCTGGTAGCAACACGGGCTTCATCAAAATCTACGAGGGCAACCTCACCTTGGCTCCCACTACTGCATCCACTCAATTTGCAGAATACATTACTGGGGGCACTGCCAATGCGGTTTTGGAGCTCAATAACACTGGAGTTGGGACGGGACAACTCGTGCAGTTGGGTTTCGCGAATTCTTCCTCCGCCGATTTTAACGGCAGTGTCATCTTAAGCGGTACGGGCAGTGAAACGAAAATAAAAATTTCCAATTCCACTACTGATGGTTCTTTTGCGTCATCGGATTACAACGATTCCCAGACTTTTTCAGGAGTAATTTCTTACGAAAATGGGAATAAGGAACTGGTCAAGGATGGTGTGGGGATTTTGGTTCTTGATAATACCAATACCTTCACCGGTGGTGTGGAAATATTAGATGGTACTTTGGTCGCTGGAGCAAACCAAGCATTGGGAAATACATCTAACACAGTCACGATTACCAAGGGTAAGCTTGAGGTTGATAGTGGAGTCACTCTTGATAGCGGTTACACCATCAATACCACCAACGGGGAAAAGAGTATGATTGGAGGGAAAGGCACCCTGAACAAGGCGATTACAATTGGGGATGCGAACTCCTCCAATTTTGTTGATGTGATCTCCCCTGGTTCCGGTATATCCTCCTCTTTATCGAGCTTCAATTCCATGCAGCAGGTCTCTCTTGGAGATCGTACCAATGCGATTGGGACATTCACTGTTTCCGATACTTTAACTCTCGAGAATGGTGGTGTATATGACTGGGAGATTAGTGATTTTACAGGGACTGCTGGAACCGATTGGGATCTGCTCAAATTTGATACCCTTAATTTTTCTCCATCGGATGACTCCTTCACCATCAATATAATGAGCTTGGATGCCAACGGCGAAGCCGGTGCGATGGCAGGTGGGAATTTATGGCAGAACTACACTAGTAACGGGTTTAAATTTATGGAATTTACCGGTGCGGTGAGTTGGACTGGTAATGGTGCTCTAACCGATGACGGGTATGTGTCTGGTTTCAATATCGTTGATTATGGGTGGGCCTATCATAACAGTCATCACCTGCACGATTGGAATGTATGGTTCGACCACTCGGAGGGTGATTTTTACTTGCAATATTCTGTCGCTCCAGAACCGTCTACCTATGTCATGGTGACTGGATTGATGCTTGTTCCTGGAATGGGTGCGGTTCGTAAGTATCGTAACCGCAAGAAGAAGGAATCCGCTGAGGATTCCACCCCTGAAATTAGTGCATAAATTCGCTTCTTGCGAGTTGTGCCAAGCTATTTAGCGGAGTTCAATCAAATCCTGCAAACTGGAGAAGTGGTCCATAAGCCCGGTTGGTTTTTCCATATCCCCAATCACTGTCTGAAAGGTTTCTTTCTTCTCGATTTGTAATTGCCGCACTCTTTCCTCAATCGTGCCTTGGGCAACCATGCGGTAAATAAAGGTTGGTTTTTCCCGTCCGAGCCGGTGGGCACGGTCAATGGCTTGTTCCTCAACCGCAGGATTCCACCAGGGATCCATTAAAAATACATAATCCGCGGATTTCAGGGTTACCCCAAGCCCGGCGGCTTTGAGGGAGGCCAAGAGGACGACTGGAGAAGTGGTTGATTCGAAACGGTCAACTGGTTTGGAGCGGTCCCGGGTGGACCCGGTAAGTTCAAGGACTTCGAGGTCGGGCAATTCGAGCTTGATGTTCTTTTTTAGCACAGAAAGAAAAGTTGTGAATTGACTAAAGACAAGGACCTTTGCCCCTGAACTTGATAGATCGTGTAATTTTTCGATCAGCATATCTCCCTTTGATCCGCAACTGGGGAGATGTTCCCTGCCGGGCAGTAAGGCAAGGTCGCAACAGGCCTGGCGTAGGCGGGTAAGGAGGGAAAATATGTGCATGGAGGATTCCTTGATCGCCTTCTTGAGGTCATTTCCATGCTGGTGAATGCCACCTTCCGCTAATTCCCGGTAGGCTTTACGCTGCTCTTCATTGAGTGGGCAGGGAAGTTCCGTTTCCAGCTTTGGTGGCAACTCAGAGGCCACATCATTTTTCATCCTTCGGAGCACAAAAGGGGTGACCTGTCGGCGGAGCAGTAGCAGTGTTTTAGGGGGATCTTCGGCAAGATTGCTTTCAAGTTCTTTACGCGGGCCGAGCAGACCAGGCATGAGAAAGCGAAAGATTGTCCATAAATCCAGGGCAGAATTTTCAATGGGTGTACCTGAGAGGGCGAGGCGGAATTTTGCTTCGATGGAAAGACAGGCCTGGGTAACTTTTGCTTTTGGATTTTTAATAAGCTGGGCTTCATCCAGCACTGCATAGCGGAATTGAGCCTGATCGAGGAGATGCCTGTGCCGGCGAAGTTGCGTGTAACTGGCAACCCATAAGCCACCTTCAGTAGCGTCTGCGAAGGTATTTTCCTTGCACAAAATATTAACTTTAAGCTTAGGGAAATGCTTCTTGGCCTCTTTTACCCACACGGGTACGACCGATGCCGGGCAGGTAACGAGGTCCGGCTGCTCACTTGGCCTGGCTGCTGAGAGCAGGGCAAGGGTTTGCATGGTTTTACCCAGGCCCATTTCATCGGCAAGGAGTGGGTGACAGCCAAGGCTATGCAGGGCATGAAGGTGGGCCACGCCCTGCTGCTGATAGGGCCTGAGAAAGGAGAATTTCTTGCCCACGCCATTGGTGGCAAGTTGCTCGATGGAATGCCTCCAGTGTTCTAGCTGTCCGTCTGCCCGGGTTTTGAGGTATTTGCGGGCAAATAGGGAAAAAAGCATATATCTGGGCCAATGGGCACGCCGGGCATCGCCCCGGTTTCTTTGCCACCATTCAAAGTCATCAACCTGCTCTTGGTCCAATTTGACCAGGCCATGTCCGCGGATGAATGTACTGCCTTTGCGGGCACTGATTACCTTTTTAACAAGTTGCGGGCCGAGTCTCCTTTTGCCGAGGTGAAAGTTCTCCCTTAGCACCATATTGGAATCATCCAAGTTGCGGGCCTCAATTTCCCAGCTTAAGGTTTTGAGCCCCTTCTTGAGCAACTCGGCATTTTCGGAAAATTCTAAGAGGAAGGACTGGTCCCAACCTGCGAGGGCTTCCTGAATAAATCTGGCCACTTTTGCCCAGTCTTTCAGCCGGAATTCCCCCGCTTTCTTCTCAAAAATAAATCCCTGGTTTCCAGCTTCGGCAACGAAGCGCATCAGGGCGGGCCGGTCTGTCTGGTCTTGGTTAAGTGATTTGCTTTCTCCATAGACAGAAACTTTCTTGTTTTCTGCATTTTTCCAATAGGGTACCGCCCGGAGGCCCTGCTGGTTGGAAACTTCTAGATAGATGATCAGGGGGATCCTGTCGGGAGGGGATTCCCCGCTTTCAGATGCATAAGCGTCGGTTTCTACATCCACCTCTTCATCCGATTCCTCTTCGATAGGAACGGGTTGGTTTTCCCCAAGAAGAGGGTCATCCTCCTGCAGCTCTGCAATCAACTCTTCGATTTCATAGAGCCCGGCAGTGGCCAGAGCCAAACCCAGTTGTTCATCGTCCAGCGATGTGCGTACTTCTGGGGAGTTGTCTCGGCCCCACTCGACAACGGAGTAGGTTTCCTCACGGTTGACCTTTTTGGTAACAATGGCCTGGTTCTCCTGCAGATCGATTGTGCTAAGATAGCCCTCCCGGTAGTAATCCCTCGCCTGCTTTAATTGGGGAAGAGGGATGTGCTTTTCCCAGTCGCAAGCCGACAGCCTGACCAGCCAAGCTTCAACTGCTTCTCTAGTAAAGGTGCGGGAGGGTCCGTTTGAAATCATCTCTGCCAATCAAAAGTTTACCTATTTTTTAGGTGGACAACTTTCCATGGGGCAAGTGGAAATGACCATTTTGGGGTCAAAACTTATACACATGAGACATGGTCGCTGTGAATTACAAAAGACACAGCGTAGGCTGGTTCTTAATAAGCTTGGGGCGGGGAGTTCAGGAAGTTGCCCATTGATAGCATTGCAGATAATTTCGAGCCGCATTTTCCCATGAGCATGGGGCATGGAGGGCATTTTTTCTGATTTTCAGAAAGGAGCGCTGTTTGGTGTAGAGATCAATCGCCTGTTCCATGGCCCCAAGGAGGGAGGCTGGAGTAGCTTGATCGAAAAGAAATCCATTGGCTTGGGGTGACTTTTTACCCCATGGGGAGATCGTGTCCGCCAAGCCTCCAGTTTTCCGGGCAATCGGAATGGAGCCGTAGTGCATGGCATATTGCTGGGCAAGTCCACATGGCTCAAACCGGCTAGGCATGATGAAAAAATCGCTACCTGCGAAGATCCTTCTCGCCAGCCCATCATCAAATCCGATGTAAGTGGCAAGGCGGTTTGGGTAGGTTTGGGCAAGGTGTTGAAATCTATTTTCCTCCTCCTGTGCTCCGCTTCCTAAGATTACATAATTCCCAGGCTTGGAGTCGAGTAGGCTGGGCAAAATCTCTCCCAATAGATCGAGCCCTTTTTGCGAATAAAGCCTGGAGACCACTCCGAATAGAGGAGGTTCAGTCGATTCTGGGAGGCCCATCTCTTGGAGGAGGGCAAGTTTACAGAGCTTTTTCCCGCGGGTTGGACGTGCGGGAGAGATGGGGTGAGGAAGGGCGGAGTCCTCCCTTGGAACCCAGTCTGTTTCATCAATTCCATTGAGAATACCGATGATATCTGCCCCTCTGTACTTGAGGGATTCCTCGAGACCACACCCGTATTCGGGTGTGCGGATTTCCTGCGAGTAGGTCGGGCTGACCGTGGTGATTTTGTTTGCATGCTGGATTCCACCTTTCAGGAGATTGAATTGTCCCTGGTGCTCAAACCCATCCATTCCCCAGTACTCCCCGGGTAGTCCGCTTTTAAGAAAATCATCGTGGGGGAAGACACCCTGATGCTCCAGATTATGGATCGTGAGAACCGAGCTGGCCTGGCTCTGCGGTTTTTCGGCGGCATTGAGGTAGGCAGGGGTGGCTGCAGCCATCCAGTCATGGGCGTGGAAAACATCAGGGTTCCAGTGGATGATCTTGCCCAGTTGCACTGCTGCCTGACAGAGGGCGACCGAACGCAGGGCGTTGTCCTCGTAATTACCATTGGAGTCAGCATATACCCCGGGGCGATCATAAAGAGCGGGGATGTCGAGAAGGTAGATGGTGACTCCATTGGCCTCGGTCTGAGCGACTTTTCCGATAATGGATTCCCCATCCCAGAGAATTTTAGCTTTTTGAGAAAAGTATTTTTTGGGCAAAGTCTGGCAGACCCTGTGTAAGGGGCAAATTACCCGGACATCGACCCCTATCTTTTGCAGGGCAAGGGGGAGGCTACCCACCACATCACCCAACCCGCCAGTCCGGACAATGGGATTTACCTCGGGGCTTACAAATAAGACATTCATTTTTAAAATCAAGTATCCGTCCTTGATGGAGAAAAGTGCATAATTGGCAATTGGAAAGAAGGGGAATCCGAGGGATTCGGTGCTTGCGGGAAGGGGGGATGGGTCGATATTTTATTCATAGTATGTATCTGCCCAAAGCCGTTTATCCCAATTGGTAAGTTTTTTTTTCGTTTTCACTTATCCACAGTTTTTTTGGCTCACCATCGAACCGCACGAATGCCTTCTAAAACCATAGAGTTTGATTCAGAGAGGGAGCTGCACAGGCTTTACGGGGAAAAGCCTGATAATTTACTGGCTCTTGAGAGAAAGTTGAATCTGCAGGCAGTTGCCCGAGGCAATGAACTTCACCTCCAGGGGGAGGTGGATCAGGTAGAACAAGCTGGAGAATTTTTCCTTCTGCTCCTGCAGGCAAGTAAGCAGGGGTTCCGTATCAATTCATCTGAATTTCTGAGGTTTCTTGCCATGTACACCTCGGGACAGGCTTCGCAGATGAAAAAGCTGATCGAAAATCCGATTTGTCTGAAAATACGGAAGAAGTCGGTGGTGCCGAGAACTTTTGGTCAGCGAGAATTTCTGGATCGTATCCTGAATAATGATTTGGTTTTTGGTATCGGGCCTGCCGGTACCGGTAAGACCTACCTTGCCATGATCACGGCACTGCATGCATTGATCGAGGGAGATGTGCAAAAAATTATCCTGGCTCGGCCTGCGGTGGAGGCAGGAGAAGCCCTTGGTTTCTTGCCCGGGGATCTTGAGGAAAAGCTGCTTCCTTACCTTCGTCCCCTCTATGATGCCATGGATGAAGTTCTCGGCCCCGTTGAATCCAGAAAGCTCATCGAGACCGGAGTGGTGGAAATTGCACCCCTTGCCTATATGCGCGGTCGTACCCTCGGGAAGTGCTTTGCTTTGCTTGATGAAGCCCAAAATACCACCAGTTCCCAAATGATGATGTTCCTTACCCGTCTAGGGGAGGGAAGTAAGATGGTGGTTACCGGAGACCTTACTCAGATTGACTTGCCGGCAAAAAAGGAGTCCGGTTTGTTGCAGGCAAAAAATGTACTTAAAGGAGTCAAAGGTCTGTGCTTTCATGAATTTGATCACAATGATGTGGTCAGGCATCCGCTGGTCAGCCGTATCATATCTGCCTACCAAAAGAGCTAATCTTTTCCTTTTTGCCCCCCTCAACCTTTTATTAAATGGCCCAGGAAGAAAGTCGTACTCTCAAGAAATTGAGTAGAAAAGGCCAGCGTCGCCGTGGCGACGAGGAACCGTCTGATGAACGTTCCAAGCTAGTTGGCTTTTCCGGGTATTGGGAAAAATGGGGAAGGCACCTCCTGCAAACTGTAGTCTTTGGAGTTGCGATTGTGTTTATATGTTTTGTGGGACAGGAACCTCCCGGGTTACGTGCCCTGGGGGAAGTGGCACCCGAAAATATCTACAGTGACCGTGCCTTTAGTTATGTCAGCGATGTCAGGCAGGCGGAAGCCGAGGAGTGGATCCGTAGTAGCACACCCCGGGAATTTGCCCGAAATTTTGCTGGTGAGGAAAATTTTTCCCGTACCCTCATTCGATTGCGGGAGGCATGTTCGACCATTGTGGGGATGGAAGCGGAAGGGGTGGAGATGGCCCAGCAATCTCTCCTCGATGAAATTTCCGTAAAGTATCAGCTCTCTCTATTGCCCCGTGAGTTACGGGCAATCCTATTTTCTTTCCGTCTGGGTAAGGCCACATTTTTTGAGGAGGGGGCTAGGTTGCTTGCCCAGTTGCATCTTACCGGAGTGGTCAAATTTCCCTCCAATGACCAAAAGTTTTTATCCGAGGCCAACGCCACCTCTAAAATCGAAAGGAAGATGCTGGAAATGACCAACCGGCTCATCCTGGTCGATTCTGCAAAGGATACCCGCCGTTTCTTACTTTCCCCCGAAGAACTGGGAGCGGATTATCCGAGATTTGCAGAACAGTTAACTTCTTTAAGAGAGAGCCAAAACGAGGCAAACTCGTCCTGGTCCGGTCAGTCAATTTCGCTCGGAGAATTGACACAATTAGAGGATGAGAATGCCTCCTTGGCCGCTTTGGAGTTTCGCAACGACCTGGTTTCCGAATACTCCTCCATTCTGAGGAAGGGCCTCTTTTTGCGCTCGATTGACCGGGAGGCCACCCAGGCTGCCCAGGACCAGGCAATATCGATGATGGACCCGATTGTGGTTTCCGTCTTGGAGGGAGACTTAATCCTGCGGAAGGGGCTAAAAGTCACCGCCATCGACCTAGAAAAATACGAGAACTACCTCGACTTTGCCCTCGAGGACAGCCAGTTGCTGCCCAAGCGTATTTTTGTGACCATTGTCACCCTACTTTTCGGGATCGTCTATGTCCGCCTGGTTCTGCCCAAGTTCTGGAGTGATAAAGCCCGTTCGGCCATTGTGGCCCTGAGTATCCTGATCAACCTGGGAATCTCCCGTTTCGTGCTCGAGCTTGGGGAAACCGAACTGTTTGGCAGTAATCCACTGCTAGTTGGACTGTTGCCCTATCTTTTACCGATCGCATTTGCCCCGATGATTGTCATGATCACCGTTGGTCCAAGGATGGCCACTTTGACTGCGATCAATACCTGTGTCTTCCATGCGACCATGCAAAATGTGGGCATTGAAATGTTGGTGGGCTCCCTTTGTTCCGCATTGGTCGGTGCTTTCTTTTGCCGGGATGTCCGCCTGCGCGGGAGTGTCTTGCGGGCCGGGGCGATGGCGGGACTGACCGGTGGGGTGGTGGCCTTGGGGATTGGCTTCGCTTCGGGTAGTGGATTGATGGTTGCCGGTAATCACGCAATTGCCTCTTTTATTGTTTGCGTCTTCACCGGTGCCCTGGTCTTGGGTGCGATGCCCCTGATCGAAAATGTATTTAAAGTGGCCACCGATGCCACTCTCTTTGAGTTAACCGACTTCAATCATCCTCTGCTCCGGCAAATGCAAGTGGATGCACCTGGTACCTACCACCATAGCCTGATGGTGGCTAATTTATCTGAAAATGCCGCCCTCACGGTCGGGGCAAATCCGATACTTTGCCGTGCCTGTGCCTTGTTTCACGACATTGGAAAAATGGCACAACCGCATTATTTTACTGAAAATCAGGGGGATTTGGGTAATCCGCACAGTCGCCAAAACCCCGCGATGAGTGCCCTCATTATTAAGAGCCACGTGAAGGAGGGCATTGAAATTGCCCGGGAATACCGTTTGCCCAAAATCATCCGTGATGTAATACGGCAGCACCATGGCACCACCCTGGTTAAGTACTTTTACCACCAGGCGAAGTTGAAGTCCAAGCAGACCAACCTGCCCTACGGTGAGCTTGAAGCCGATGTGCCCGATGAATCGACTTATCGCTACGATGGGCCCAAGCCCCGTTTCAAGGAAAGTGCGATCATCTTCTTTGCAGACTCATTGGAGGCGGCTGCCCGGTCCCTGCCCAAGGTGACGCACCACAGTGTGGAAGAGTTACTCGAGTCCATCTTTCAGGACCGTCTGGAGGATGGCCAGTTGGACGAGTGCCCATTGACGCTGGAAGAAGTCGCAACCATCAAAAAGAGTTTCCTCAAGACCACCCTCAATATGTTGCATTCCAGGATCGAATATCCGGATGAAGATAAGGAGAGAAACTCACGCTCTCCCTTCGATCAAGATGAGTCCCGATCTTAGTTCCTCCTTCTCCCTGGAAATTGAGGTAGCTAACCATTATTCTGGGCTTCAATTCTCCGAAGATTCGCTGAAGGATTTCTTTTTCACTTTCGCTTCTCTTCACCAACACTCACTCAAGGGGAGCTTGTCGATTGCATTTCTTGATGGGGAACACCACTCCAAGCTCCATGGAGAATTCCTTCAGGATTTCAGACCCACCGATGTGATCACCTTTCCACCCGACCCCGATGAGGATATGGCCGGGGAAATTTGTGTCTCTGTGGATCAGGCAATTGAGGAGTCGAGGAAGCGAAACCTCAGCTTTGTTGAGGAACTTAGCCTTTATCTCATCCATGGCTGGCTCCATCTTGTCGGATTCAATGACCTCGATGATTTGGACCGTAAAATGATGAGGCAGGAGGAGACGCGGGTACTCGAGGTGGTCAAAAAACATTGTTCCTGGCCGGATTTTCGGCTCGCTCTTTAGGGTTGGGCAATTAGCGGTTGAGAAGATGAGTGAGCAAAAAGCGAGTTTTTCAAGGAGGTTTAGGAATGCATTTCTTACCGGTTTGCTGGTTTTTCTTCCTCTCGGTACCACTATATTTGTCCTCGATTTCATTCTCGATTTGTTTAAGGAGCCGGCTCTTAAGTTGGCGATTCAGTTGGGCTTGAGGGAAGAAAATTCCTTTTTCGGACTCGAGACCCTGCTGGCGATTTCCGGGCTCATCAGCGGGGTGATTTCCCTCACTCTGCTGGGTTATTTGTCCAAGTATCTACTGGGCAGGATTTTTATTTCCACCATGGAAAAGGTGCTTGGGAAGGTGCCCTTCCTCAACACTGTATACCGCTCGGTTCAGCAAATAGTCGAGACCTTTGGCCGTGAAAACCGGGCGGTATTTAAAGAGGTTTGCCTGGTGGAGTATCCCCGCAAGGGTTGCTATGCACTGGGCTTTATCACTGCAGATGCCTCCTCCCATATCAGGGAAAAAGTGGAGGGCGAACTGATCTATGTATTCGTACCTACCACCCCCAATCCCACCAGTGGATTTTTATTGCTTGTGCCCCAGGATGAAATTCACCGGCTCGATGTCTCCGTGGGAGACGGGATGAAAATGCTGATCTCGGGAGGTGCTGTGGTTCCTCCTGCCCATTCGCACTGAGTCTACCCTGTGGTGTCGGCTTCGGACTTAGAGGTCAATGGTGTTGTTCTCAATCAGGAACAGGCGGGGGAGAGTCATCGAAGAGTCTATCTCTTTAGTGAAGCGGGGCTGACCCCCTTTTTATTTAGGCAAATAAGGAGTGGGCCCTTTTCCCGGTTCCCTGATTTTCTTGACGAGGTGGAGTGCCTGCTCAGTCCGCCCAAGGGCGGAGGGGGATTGTCATTTGTCCGTGAATTTAAGGTGCTTTCCTCAGCGAGAGAATTGGCCAAGAATGCCGAATCTTTTTTAGCCGCTTCCCAGTTGGCCCGCTTTTACTTAGACAATGGAGCTCACCTGCTGGACCCCGTACCTCACTTCAGGCTACTTAAAAAAGGGATCGATGCCATTCCTCATGCGGGTAACCCCAGTGTTGTTCTGCTCAAGGTCTATTTTGAGTTTTCCCGGAAGGAGGGCCTTCCAGTCCGGGAATCATGGCTGCGCAGCCTGAGAGAAGAAGATCGTGCCCAGACCGAAGCACTCCTTTCCCGGCCCGTGCGGGAGCTTACTCTGCCCGCCGATGAACTGATGGGCTTGCTTGCCTCTTTAAAAACCTGGATGAATGCGGAAACTGAATTGAGGGTCTAAAGGATGATGGGAATGCTTCCCCTCAACCCTTGCCAATCGAATTCTTTTCACTTAACAATTACTGCCATTGTATGGGCGTATTTATAAAGAATGTAGGAGTTCAGACCCGGGGAAAAGGTACCTATGAGTTTACCAGCGAGCTTCATTCCGGATTGCTGGAGTCTGGACTGCAGGATGGCTTGGTAAGCATATTTATCAGACACACCAGTTGCAGCCTGGTGATGATGGAAAATGCTGACCCCACCGCACGCGTTGATCTGGAGAGGTTTATGGACAAACTTGTGCCCGAGGATTCACCCTACTTTGTGCACACTCTGGAAGGGCCTGACGATATGCCTTCGCACATAAAAATGGCCCTGACCCGCACCAGTGAACAGGTTCCCTTTTCAGGGGGAAGGCTGCAACTCGGCACCTGGCAGGGCATCTTTCTTTGGGAGCACAGACGGGCGTCCCACCAACGCAGGGTGATCATGACTTTTATCGGGGAATGAATAATTTACAGAGTTTACTATTCGTTCTTTGTCTTTTGATGTTCTCACTCACTTCCTGCGAGTATGGAGGAGCCGTGATTGAGGAAGGAGATGATCCCGCCTTTGAGCGTGGCCGGTCTTACCTCAAGGTGGGCAGGGACAAAGAGGCCCTCGATGAGTTTCTCTCGGTCACCCGTAGAATTACCCAGGCACCCAAGTCTCACCTTGAAGCGGGCCGCTTGTTGCTCACTCTAAACGAAAGAAAGGATCCCATCGCAGCGGTTTATCATTTTCGCCGTTTTCTGCTCCTCCAACCCAATTCCCGTGAGTCCGATAAGGTCAGGCAGCTCATTGTCTCTGCAGAGCGGGAAATTATCCGCAAGCTGCCCGGTGAGCCTTACGGTAATTATCTGCAAAGCCTCGAACTGAAGGAGCAAAATGATCAGCTCAAACGGCAGGTCGCGGATTTGAAGGCGAGGCTGGGCACTTTGCCCCCGGCGGCGGTCCGGGCAGAAGCGGATGAGAGGTCTTTGCCGTCCCCCGCTCCCCCTTCGACTGAAAATGAAAGCAGGCCCGGGATTCCTTCCTCCTACACAGTCGAACCAGGTGACAGCCTCTATGGAGTAAGCCGAAAAATTTACGGAGACTCCTCTTACATCGACGCCATTTTTCAGGCAAATCGTAATCTCTTGAAAAGCAAAAACAGCTTGCAGGTTGGCCAGACACTGCGTCTTCCTCCGGTACGATAATCCTTCGGGCATACTGCCCATGAGTTACTTCGATAACAACGCCACCACCCAGCCCAGCCAGAAGGTATTGGACGCAGTGTGCGAAGCTCAGGGTGTGGACTGGGCCAACCCATCCTCTCCCTACCGTGCATCTGCCGTGGTTCGGGCGAAGCTCGAACGGGCGAGGGCTGACATTGCGGAGTGTTTTTCCGCCTCTCCCGAGCAACTCCTTCTTACCTCCGGGGCAACGGAGGCCAACAATACCTATTTGGCACACCAGTATCACCGCTTGGGAAAAGATCAAAGAATTCTGGTCTCTTCCATTGAGCATCCGAGCCTCAGCGAACCTGCAACTTCCTGGTTTCGTGGGCGGGTGGACTGGATGCCCGTCAATGACCAGGGGTTGGTCGCCGTGAATGAGGTGGAAGAGCGACTCCAGGCCAAAGAGTACGGTCTGGTTTGCCTAATGGCCGCAAACAATGAGACCGGGGTGTTGCAGCCATGGGAGCTAATCTCACAAATCTGCCAAGCTCGAAAAATTCCCTTTTTCTGTGATGCCACCCAGTGGGTGGGAAAAATGGATGTCAGTGCCCTTGGGGACTGTTCCGGCTTTTCATTTAGCGGTCATAAATTTGGAGGAACCAAAGGAGTGGGTGGCTTGGTCAGCAAGGAAACGATGCATCCCCTGATCAAGGGGGGCAGGCAGGAGAAGGACCAACGGGGAGGGACGGAGAATTACCCCTGTATTGAGGGGCTTCGCTTAGCCTGCGAGGAAAGGCTCTTTTCCGATCAGGCAGAAAACATCTTGAGGAAGCAGTGGAGGAATGAGTTTGAGGCAAAGGTTTGTACCCTCATTCCGGGCACCGAAGTTCTGGGAGGCAAGGTGGCACGACTGTGGAATACCTCGCTGTTGCTCCTGCCAAATTTTGAAAATCTTCGTTGGGTCAGCCTGTTGGATAGGCTGGGCTTTCAGGTATCCACCGGGGCGGCCTGTTCAGTCAGTCAATTGAAGTCGGATAAACAGGGACTCTCCGCGATGGGGGTGGGGCCGGTGCACAGCAGAAGGGTTATCCGGGTGAGTTCTTCCTGGCGTACAACCGAGCGGAATTGGCAGGATCTGGCGGAAGCCATGGCTGCGGTGTTTACTGAGCTTGTGCAGGAGTCCGGAGAGTCTCCGGTGATCTCACTCTGATGGTTGTTTAATGCGTCTGCTTGCCATCAATCTTGAAAACTTTCGCAATATTCAGTCTGCGAACCTGACCTTTGCCACCGACCGTATCCTGTTTCTTGGAAAAAACGGTCAGGGTAAGTCGAATTTACTCGAGGCCATTGGGCTGTCTTCCACCCTCCGCTCTTTTCGCAAGCACAGCATGGAGGGCCTTGTACGCTCGGGGGCGGGGGAAGGGAAGCTCTTTTTTCGTTTCTTACTCGATAATGGAGAGGAGAGTGAGGTGCTGCTCGGTCTTTCTGCCAAGGGAAAAAAAGTCCTGGAAGTCGATGGTGAACCGGTCAGGAGGCTGGGGGATTACCTCGGCGGTTTTCCCGCGGTGTGTTTGTCTTCTCGAGATTTCAGGCTGGTGAGGGAGAGTCCAAGTGACCGCAGGAAATGGTTGGATTTACTGCTCTCCTCCTGTGACCCTTCTTATCTTTCCAACCTCCAGAAATACCATCGGGCCGTCCGGGAAAGAAATGCCCTGCTCAAGGCAGGTGCAGGCACCGCTGAATTGGTCGCCTTTGAAGCCATGCTCGCTCCCAGTGCCCACTATCTATTTCAGGCAAGAAACCGGGCCATTGCCGAACTCCTTCCGTCGATCAGCCAGTTCTATGGGACACTTAGCCAAAATCAGGAGAGTGCAACTCTTCGATACCGCCCGGATACTTCCCTTGATGATGCTTCCGCATGGTTGGATTTTTTTGCCAGACAAAGGGCCCGGGACTACCAATTTGGCAACACCCGCCATGGCCCGCACCGGGATGACTTCGAAATTCTTCTCAACGGGGCGGATGCCCGTAATTATGCATCAGAAGGGCAACAGCGGGGGTTAATTCTGGCCATTCGGCTTGCTGAGTATGCCTATCTTCACCAACAACTTCGCCGGGTTCCTCTGTTGCTGGCAGATGATGTATTAAGCGAGCTCGATTCATCACGCCGGGAAAATTTCAGAAAATTGCTGCCACCGCAGGCACAGGTCTTTGCCAGCGGAACGACCTATCCTTCCGAGCAGGACTCCTTCATTTGGGAAACCTTTCGTGTGGAAGAGGGTTGCTTCTCCGCGGAATCTCAAAATTCAAAAAATGAATGAGCTAACGATTGGTCATTGGACTGTCCTCTGTTTGGGGGCGGCGATTATGGGCCTGAGTAAGGGAGGGGTCCCCGGGGCAGGGAATCTCACTGTCGCCCTCTATGCCCTGGTTCTCGAAGACGCACTTGGCCCGGTGGGAGTGGCCCTGTCGGTGGGCTTACTTCTGCCAGTTCTTATATCTGCAGATATGGCATCCACCTTGATTTACCGACGCCATGTGGAGTGGGTGCACCTGCAAAGATTACTGCCATTCTTTGCTGTCGGGGTGATTCTCGGTTGGTGGTTATTTGATTTTTTTCAGGGCCCAGACAGGGCTACTAACCTAAAAGAATTGATTGGTTGGATTCTTCTTGGCGTGACTGCCCTGCGTTTCTTATCCCTCCTGCCCCTGAGTGGCGGACGGGCAAAGGAATTGAGTCTGCCCGCCTATCTGGGTCCGCCTTTGGGACTGCTTGGCGGGGTGGCAACCATGCTCGCCAATGCGGCCGGGCCGATTGCCCAGTTCTATTTGTTGTCCATGAAATTGCCCAAATATGCATTTATCGGGACTTCTGCCTGGCTTTTCCTAATTGTAAATGTATCCAAGGTTCCTCTGATGTGGGAACTGGGCATTCTTGATCTTGAGGTTTTGGGTGTTTGTATGTGGTTATTTATTCCTGCCGTGCTGGGAGCGGCGGTCGCACCCTTCCTTGTCCGGCGTATCAGGCAGGATATATTTGAGTACCTGATTTGGTTTTTTATTGTGCTTGCCGGGTTGCGCATGATCTTTTGAACGGGCAGTGAACAAGTCATCCCGAAAATTGTGGGCCAAACATTTGGCTGGGGAGTCAAAAAAGGGGGCTCCCAAAGTGGATCCCAAAATGCTGCTGCAAAAGAAAAGCTATCAGGGAAGAATACTCGGAGTGGATCCCAGCCTTCGAGGCACGGGGCTGGCGGTGCTTGAATGCAGTGGGAGAGAATACCGTTTGCTCCATTCTGAAACCCTCAAGCTCGGGACCAAGGTCTCCTCGATTGAATGCCTCGGCAAGATCCATCAATTGGTCGCTCATTTAATTGCCCTTTGGCAACCTCGCCACCTCTCTTGTGAGGAAACCATTTATGTGCAGAACTTTAAAACTGCCCAGATTATGGGCTCTGCCCGGGGAGCTGCTTTATCCGCGGCGGCGATTGGGAAAGTCCCCGTTTTTGAGTATGCTCCGCTAAGGGTTAAGCAGGCGGTGGTCGGGTTTGGCCGGGCAAGTAAGGAACAGATGTCCCAGACCCTCGCCCAGATGCTTGGTCTGCCCCAAGCTCTTCCCTTTGACCAGGCCGACGCCCTGGGTTTGGCTCTTTGTCACGCCCTTACCTGGACGCCCTAAGGGATTTTGCAGAGGATCCTTCCTCTAAGTTTCGTGACTTGATCGAATTCGGTTGAGCCGAACTTAGCCAGTTGGTAAAAGGGAGGGGCTTTTTCTAACAGCATTGGTTTTACCCACCTCACGGTTTCCTCCCTTTCCCATTCTTTTACGAGTCATGCCAGATATCCAGGAAAGTCCAGAGATTATTCATCGAATCGACCCTGAGACCAGTGGCGAGTCCGATGCCCGGTTTGTGGAACTGGTCCGTTTACTTGCCGATGGCAGCGATGAGCAACTGGGTATGCACCTGAGCGGATTTCATCATTCCGACCTCGCGGATGCTTTTGGTCTGCTCGATAAATCCCAGCGCAAGCGGCTGGTCGATATGGTCAAGGCCGAGCTCGATCCCGATCTGCTTTTTGAACTGGAGGACCATCTGCGCAAGGAGGTGACCGACAGTTTGACCCCGGAGGAAGTAGCCGAGGTCATTACGGAGATGGATTCCGATGAGGCTGTGCAGGTGCTCGAGGACATGGAGGAGGGCGACCGGGCGGAGGTGCTCAGTTCCGTGCCCCGGGAGGAAAGAACTGATATTGAGACGGCCTTAGCATTTCCGGAAGACAGTGCCGGGCGGAGAATGCAGACCGATGTGGTCTCGGTGGGCACCAACTGGACCGTTGGACAGACGATTGACTATCTTCGCGAGGAGAATGATTTGCCGGAGGAATTTCTTGATTTGTTTGTGGTGGATGAGAATGCCCATCCTGTCGGTATAATTTCTTTGTCCCGCATTCTGCGCTCCCCCAGAAATACGCTGATGCGTGAAATTGCCGATGAGACTCAGGTTCTCGTTCCTGCCGAAACCTTACAGGAAGAAGTTGCTCTGCTCTTTGAAAAGTATGACCTGACCACCGCCGGCGTTGTCGATCGGGGTGGTAAACTGCTTGGCATGATCACGGTGGACGATGTCATGGAAGTGGCCCGGGAGGAATTCGAGGAGGATGTGCTGCGCCTGGGTGGAGTAGGGGAGGAAACCATCGACGATGGCGTCCTGCAATCCTCCGCCAAGCGATTTGCGTGGTTGCTGGTCAACCTGGTTACCGCGGCAATGGCCTCCGCTGTGATTAGCTTGTTTGACGCCACCATCGAACAGATGGTCGCCCTGGCTGTCCTTATGCCCATTGTCGCTTCTATGGGGGGCAATGCCGGCACCCAGACCCTGACTATCACAGTTCGGGCCCTGGCCACCAAGGAGCTGGCGTCTTACAACACCATGCGGGCCATTCGCAAGGAGTTGCTGGTCGGGGCTCTCAATGGTGTATTATTTGCCCTGATCTCTGGTGTCGTCACCATCTTCCTCTTCGGAGAAAGCGGAGACTCCTCCCTTTTACTCGGGGGAATTATTGCCGGGGCGATGGTCATTAATATGATCGTGGCCGGACTGTCAGGAATTATTCTTCCCGTCCTGCTTGATCGTCTGGGCACGGACCCTGCCCTTGCTTCTGGAGTTTTCGTGACCACAGTTACGGATGTGGTCGGATTTTTTGCCTTTCTTGGACTGGCTTCTCTTTTTTTACTTTGAAACCTAGTTTTACTTACCTTGGTTAGTATTTTTTTGGCTCAAATCCTTTGGGCCAATTCCATTGATCCCCATTCCAAAAAAGTCCTAATTCCTGTTTTAAGTCTTCGAGGGTTTCAGGTGAGTAAAACATGTAATCAGGAGAAAATTCCTTTCTTTTTCCACTGAAGGTATCCAAGAAAGTCCAAATGGACTGGTTTGCGTCCCAGTTCATTTCATTTGGATGTTTTTCCAGTAAAGAGAGTGCGATCAAGGGTATTTTGATCATTCCTGCCTTGCTTTTCTCGATCGCTTGAAGGTTTAAGTCGATTACCTTGTCAATTTTCTCTGCATTAAACTGAAGAAGATAATCGAGGGCATAAACCCCGACACCCAGACCGGAACAAAGTAGTAAAGTGATGAGGAGGATTAAACGGCGCAAAGTACGATCGCTTGAATCTCTCATTTCACGAAGTTCTTTCATGGCCCGGTGAATTTTGGATACATCTTCCCCATTAATCCGCAGGGAAGAGATTTCATCCTTAAATTCTGTTTTCCATGTTTCGGATGGTGTTTCGACCTCAACCAAATTTGAAGGCAAAGGATTCCCCTGCTTGCTCTCAAGGTCTGGATTGTCCTTACTCAACTCCCCGTCTTTCATTGACCATCCTTGGACGGTTTCTTTTTGGAGTATGCAAACTTGGCAATTTCCATATCAACGGAAGGTTGCCCTTCCTTTTCGTCGGTAACCTGGTGAATATATTCAGTTACTGAATTTGCAATTAGGGTGGACATACTTACATCCAATACACCGGCAAGGTACTGCATTCTTTGGTACACAGGTTTGGTAACCCGTCCGTTGATTGCCACATAAACATCCTTTCCCTCTGCCATAATCTTAGTTTTCGTCCTTTCTTAATGAGGGGAAACCTTTGGGTGCATGCCACTTTCCCTGTTTCCAGTTTAGGCTGGATTTGGATAATTCAAGGTATGCTTTTTTTGGGATGATAATATTATCGTAGAAATTCCTTTTTGCACCATTTGGTTTCTGTACAAACCAACCTTGATTCTTACGATCCCAAAGCAATGGATGCCAGGTGTCGCTAAGCGTAGCGAAGGCATCTGTATGGATGAAGGTTTTATTCGTCATATCAAACTTTTCAACCCCGGCATCAATTACTTCATCGAGTTTATCGACCTTGAACCTCATTAGGTAACTCACTCCAAATCCAAGAAAGCACAGGCCGATGATGGTCAGACTGATAATGGCAATGGAAAGCACTTTGATCGTCCGGTCATTTTTCTCTTTGATCGCTTTCATTTCATCCATCAAATCCTTGATTTCAGCGATCTTCTCTCCGTTTAAGCGGACAGATTTAATTTCTTCGTGAAATTCGGTTTTCCAGGACTCTTGAGAAAATTCTACCTCAAGAGAGTCGGGTTCGTATGATTCCGAGGAGTGCTCCGTCATCTTCCCGAACCAACGCTCAGTCTTGCACGCTTTTCTTTTTGCCGTAGGCGAAGCGGGCGATTTCCAATTCCACGGTTTGGGCCCCCTTTTCCGATGTAACTTGGTGCAAGTATTCGGTGACCGCACTGGCGATAAGAGAGGAAAGACTTACATCCAAGCACTTTGATACTTCCTGCATTCTTTCATAGGTCAATCTCGTCACCCTTGCGTTGATAGCTACAAATTCATCGTTTTGCGAGTAAATCATTTATCCTGTACCCAGACTTTAATAAATATTTAATTTGCTTGTCAAAAAATAAAAGTTAAAGAAAGTTAAAGAAAATGAAAGATGAGGGGTGTATTTAAGAAAAATTCTAATTTATTTGACTATAATATGTAATTAGTGCATTTGTATAAATAAACCCTTAATGCACTTATATATGAACTCTAACCTAATCTCCTTCTTCATGATCCTATCTATTGCCTCCACCGGATTCTGGTTTCTCACCTTAGCCTGATACTGCAGAATCTGACTCAACCAATCTATAATGTAATGACTCCTAAATTAAATATTCCGCAGAATGTCTCTTGTAACCATCAGGGTGTGGGTATCCACCTGCACATTTATGCCACGGTGAGTGAGAGATACTTAATTATATCTAGTTCTGAGGAATGGGATTGGACTGGATTTCTTGAACATGGCTTACTTAGCGAAAAACTCATTCGCTATATCGAGATCCATCGTGATTCTTTCGGGTCTGAAAGAGTGGTGAAGGACATGACGCGGGCTTAGCCTACCTGTTTTGGTCGGGTCGACTGGATTCGAACCAGCGACCTCTGCGTCCCGAACGCAGCGCTCTGCCAGGCTGAGCTACGACCCGAAAAACTTTCTCCCCTCCTTTAGGCATTGGGGCTTTGCCGGGCAAGGTAATTAGAGACTGGGCGTCTAAAAAGGGCTAATCAAGCGGAAGTGCCACCGCTTCCACCGTGCTGCGAATGAGCAAAAAATCATCGCTAACAGTGGGCGTACTCCAGCATTTGCCGGAGAGGAGTTTCTTTCGATACTGCTCGGCATAGTGTTGCGGATTTGCCTCTGCCACAACAAGCTGCCCATCGTCCGACAGAATAAAAAGAGCATTTCCTGAGCGGATCAGGTTTCCGGGCCCAAATCCCTCTTTGCTCCATTGAATATCCCCGCTTTCCAGTTCCACGCACTGCAGGGGTGCTTTGCCGTATTCCTTGAATCCAAATATTCCGTACAGATATCCTTTGTAAAAGAGCGGCGTGCTCCAATGGTTGACTAACTCATTTCTCTTTCGCCAAACCTCCACCGAGCGAAAGATACCGGCTTCCTCGACAATTTCATAGAGTGCAGAGCCCACTCCATATCCAGCCGAGCAAAAGACCCGATTTCCACAAATCACCGGAGATGCCGCGGAGGATACCTTGAACGGAAAGGCCTGCCTCCACAGTTCTCCCCCTGTTTTAATATCAACGGAAACCATGCCCGAGTGACATAAAAAGACCGCCTGCTTCCTGCCATGGATGGAGGCGAGGGAAGGGGTGGCGTGCGTGGGCACCTCGCTTCCGCTTTTCCAGGCGACCTTTCCTGTGGACTGTTCGAAGGCGATGAAGGACTGTTTCTTTCCCCCACCATGGACGATCACTCTCTGGTCGACCAGCAGGGGAGAGGAGGCATTTTTCCACATGATGTTGGTCCCTCCATACTCGCGGATCATATCTGCTTTCCAGATTTGTTTGCCAGTGTGTGCGGACAGGCAGTACAAGACCATTTGGGAATCATATATAAAGATACGGCCCTCCTCGATGGATGGAGTGGAGCGGGGCCCGTCCCCTCCGGAGTTTGCCGAGGTCCCAGCATTGCCCCCGCCATGGCCATAAGAAGCCAGTCCGAGCCAGGATTTCCACCTTTGTGCCCCAGTGGCAAGGTCGAGAGCGAGGCAAACTTCGCGAAGCAAACCATTCTCATCTTCCAGGGCAATCAGGGTGTAGGCCGAGTTTTTATCGGTGGTCATTGAACTAAACCCCAGAGGAGTCGGTTGGGTCCACGCCGGGGCATGAGGCAACCAACCCTGCGGTGAAGGGGAACGCAAACTGGCAGTGGATTTGTCAAGCAGAGGACCATGATACTGGGGCCAACTTGCCAAGGAGGAAAGTGCGGAGAAGAGGAGCAGGGTAGGGATGCGCAGCATGTGATCTTTTTCCTCTCTTTGTTCTGCCCGGGCAAGGACCAAATACCTGGCTGAAGAATTATCACTCCGGCTAGGAGATGGTCTATACCGTGCTGCCCGCTGATAATATACTGGAAAAGGCTTGAATGATGAACGAACCCTGACAAGCTCAATCCCTTTTATACTCATGAACGTACACGAATACCAAGCCAAACAACTTTTTGCGGACGCAGGTGTAACCGTACCCCGTGGTACGGTTGCCCAGGCTGCAGATCAAATCGACCAAGCCCTTTCTTCTTTTACAGACGGACAAGCTGTCGTCGTAAAAGCTCAGATCCACGCTGGGGGCAGAGGAAAAGGCACCTTCACCAATGGTTTCAAAGGAGGGGTGCATGTGGTTTCCTCCCCCGCTGAAGCAAAAGACAAAGCCGAAGCCATGCTTGGCAATGTACTGGTCACCAAGCAGACCGGTGAGGAGGGCAAGGAGGTCGGTACGGTCTATTTCACCGAGGCGTCCGATATCGACAAAGAATTTTACCTCGCCATCCTCATGGACCGGGCTACCTCCAAGCCCGTAATCATTGCTTCGACAGAAGGGGGCGTGGACATTGAGGAAGTGGCCGAAAAAACCCCGGAAAAGATCGTTAAGGTCCTGGTTGAGCCCACTCTGGGTATCCGTCCTTACCAGGCCCGTCAGGTTGCTTTTGCCCTCGGCTTAAGCGGAGATTCATTCAAGCAATGTGTCAAACTGGTCACCAAGCTCTATGCTTTCTTCTGGGCCAAGGATTGCTCCCAAGTCGAGGTCAATCCACTGGTGCTCACTCCCACGGGAGATGTTCTCGCCCTGGACGCCAAGGTAAATTTTGATGCCAATGCACTCTTCCGGCACCCCGATGTGGTTGAGTTGCGCGATCTTACCGAGGAAGACCCCAAGGAAGTGGAGGCATCGAAGTTCGATCTCAATTACATTGCCCTCGATGGCAATGTCGCCTGTATGGTTAACGGTGCGGGGCTGGCCATGGCCACGATGGATATTATCAAGCACTATGGCGGATCACCGGCCAATTTCCTCGATGTCGGGGGCGGTGCCAATGAGGAACAGGTGGAAAATGCCTTCCGTATTCTCGTCTCCGACGATGCGGTCAAGGCCATCCTCGTAAACATATTTGGCGGAATTATGAAGTGCGATGTCATTGCCACCGGTATCGTCAATGCAGCCCGCAAGCTGGACATGAAAGTCCCCTTGGTGGTGCGGCTCGAAGGTACCAATGTGGAGCAGGGTAAAAAGATTCTCGCCGACAGTGGGCTTGCCCTGGAACCGGCAGACTCTCTTGCCGAAGCCGCCGAGAAAGTGGTCAAGCTCGCCGCCCAATCTTAAGAGACAACACCCAAAACGGAAGAATTTACAATGAGCGTTCTTGTCAACAAAGATACCCGCCTCGTGGTTCAAGGAATCACTGGAAGTGCCGGGAGTTTTCACACCATACAATGCATGGATTACGGTACCAATGTGGTTGCCGGAGTTACCCCGGGGAAGGGTGGACAGAAATTTCAGGACTCTGTCCCCGTGTTCGATACCGTCCAGGAAGCAGTGGACATAGAGGGGGCCAATGTGGCCGCCATTTATGTGCCTCCTCCCTTTGCTGCGGACTCCATTCTCGAAGCGATTGATGCGGAAATTCCCCTGGTTATTGCTATTACCGAGGGTATCCCGGTGCGGGATATGGCTGAGGTAAAGGCCCGTCTTTCCACTTCCAATACCCGTTTGATCGGTCCGAACTGCCCAGGCATTATCACTCCTGGTGAGTGCAAAATCGGCATCATGCCGGGGTATATCCACAGGCCTGGTAAAGTGGGCATCGTTTCCCGTTCGGGCACGCTCACTTATGAAGCAGTCTGGCAGATCACCTCTGCTGGGCATGGCCAGTCGACCTGTATTGGGATCGGCGGTGACCCCATCAATGGAACCAGTCACCTCGATGCGGTGAAATTATTTCATGAAGATCCTGATACAGAGGCGATCATTTTGATCGGTGAGATTGGGGGCACGGCCGAAGAAGAAGCCGCCGCTTTCATCAAGGAGAATGTGGATAAGCCATGTGCCGCCTTTATTGCCGGTCGTACCGCTCCTCCCGGCCGCCGTATGGGTCATGCCGGTGCGATTGTATCGGGAGGGAAGGGAACCGCAGAGGCGAAGGTGGAAGCCCTCCTCGATGCCGGTATTTCGGTAGCAGAGACACCATCTCATATCGCAGAAGCACTTTTTAAGGTCTGGAAGCCCTAATCAGGGGCATGGTATTGCCATGCCCTCCCTGGGTTCCTAGAGCTTGAAGTGAATGAGGTACTTTTCTCCGAGTTCCGCTTCGGGCAGGAGCTCGTCAAGGTTCCATATTTTTGCCGGGGTTAGACCGGAAGTTTTCAACTCCTCAGTGTAATCTCCCCCCTTCAGGTACAGGATACCATTGGCCGGAGAATGCCGGCCACCTTTGGCCACCTTATCCCGCACCCATCCAAAGAAAACCGGTAGTGCGGTCACAGCCCGGCCCAGAACAAAATCATAGGTTTTCTTTTTGGGCAGTTCTTCGGCCCGTCCCCGAATCACCTCCACATTGGAAAGCTCCAGACGACTGCGTATATCATCGACCACCATCACTTTTTTGGCGATGGAGTCCATCAGGGTAAAGTTTGCCTGCGGGTAACAAATTGACATGGGGATGCCGGGCAACCCGCCCCCGGTGCCCACATCCAGGACCCGCCCTTTGGGCATGAGCCGGAGAAATTTGGTGATGGTCAGGCAATGGGCGAGGTGCTTGGTTTCCAGCCGATCCATGTCTTTGCGGGAAACGAGGTTGATCTTGGCATTCCATTCCCGGAGCAGGGCGGTGTACTGTTTTAATTTTTCCCAACTCTCATCAGACAGGTCGGGGAACCACTTTTGTAGGAGTGGCCAGGGATCAGGTGCATCACTCATCTCCACAGAAACGGGCTGTGCGGATCAGGAAACCGGAGGGCAGTCCTTACTCCACCTCCACCTTGGGCAGCCCCTTAACCAGGTCATCCAAGGCTTTTGCCTGGGTAAGAAATGCTTCCAGTTTGTCAAGGGGTAGGGCACAGGGGCCATCGCACTTTGCCTCGGAAGGAGTGGGGTGGGATTCTAAAAAGAGACCGCCAATGCCCTGGCTCATCCCCGCAAGCATCAATTCAAAAACTGCCTGGCGGCGACCGCCTGCGGAGTCACTCCGCCCGCCCGGAACCTGCAGGGAGTGGGTCACATCGAAGACAACCGGACAGCCGGTTTTTTTCATGATGCCAAAGTTGAGGGGGTCCACCACCAGGTTGTTGTATCCAAAGGAGGTACCTCTTTCACAGAGCAGAACTTTTTCATTTCCCACCTCGGCAAATTTACGGAGGATATGCCCCATTTCATGGGCTGCCAAAAACTGGGCTTTTTTTACATTTACCGGCCGGCCGGTTTCGGCAAGGGCCACCACCAGATCGGTCTGCCGGCATAAAAAAGCAGGGAGCTGGAGAACATCGATTACCTCTGCTGCCGGTTTTGCCTGATGGGGTTCAT
The DNA here is from genome assembly GCA_038152995.1 of Opitutales bacterium. GTDB lineage: Bacteria > Verrucomicrobiota > Verrucomicrobiia > Opitutales > Seribacteraceae > Chordibacter. Next base: position 6,395 of record JAYOXT010000010.1, on the reverse strand, counting down.
GAATATCGGAAATGACTGGCACATCGAAAGTCTGCTTGATCTCGGCGAGAATTCCGCAGCCTTTTTCCAGGCCTGGCCCACGAAAAGAGGCAACCGAGGACCGGTTGGCCTTGTCAAAGGAAGCCTTGAAAATGTAGGGGATGCCCAGCCTGTCGGTGACCTCCTTGTAGACGCTGGCAACTTCCAGGGCGAGTTCCCTGGACTCCAGTACATTCATCCCTCCGAAAAGAACGAAGGGCAAATCATTGGATACCCGCAGGTTGCCCACTTCGATTGTTTTCTGATCACTCATGAGAACGCGACTTCAGGGGGAGTGCCATGCTCCGCGGATACCACAATCCCTATCCCACCACGGGCATTAAAGTCCACCTCCACCCGGCACCACCTGGGGGCGAGGGCGGCTACGAGATCATCGAGCAAGCGGTTGGCGAAATGCTCGTGAAAGGTACCTTCGTCACGGAAGGTCCATAGGTAGAGCTTGAGCGACTTGGACTCGACGATTTTTTGGTCGGGCACATAACGGATGTAGATCTCGGCAAAATCGGGCTGTCCCGTCTTGGGGCAGAGGCAGGTAAATTCGGAGGTGCGCAGTTCAACCACATAGTCGCGTTCCGGGTTGCGGTTGGGAAAGGTTTCCAATTCGCGGCTTGGCTGGGTGCCTCCTTTTCCGAGTTGGCTAAGTTCTGAGTGTTCTGGGTTTTCTTGGATCATTGGCAGGGTACACTTATTTCAAGACTACCCAGAGGAAGCAAGTGCAGATCGTCATTCCCGCAGAGCGATGTCCTTCCAGTTTATCCGGGATTCGGTCTGGGTACATGCCTCAGCCAGTTCCCTGAGAAAACGGGTTCTGGGCACTTCTTCGGCACCCAGGCTTTCCAAAAACGGGTTGTGTACCTGACAGTCAATCATCCACAAGTCAGCTGAAATAGCCAATTTTACCAGGTGGGCCATGCATGCCTTGGATGCTTCCGGGATGTAGTGAAACATGGACTCGCCGAAAAAGACCCGGTCCATTGCCAGTCCATATAAGCCACCTACCAATTTTCCTCCTTCATAGGCTTCAATAGAATGAGCTATGCCTGCATGGTGCAGGGCAGTGTATTCCTCAATCATATCTTCCTCGATCCAGCTCTTTTCCTGATTGGGCCGCTTGATCGTGGCGCATGACCGCATTACAGATTCAAAATTGTTATCCACGCGGAGTTCCAGCGAGCCCTGTCTGAGAACTTTGGCGAGGCTTCGTGAGGTTTTGAAATTTTTTGGGTACAGGCACATCCTTGGATCGGGGGAAAACCAGCACCAGCAAAAAGGGGGCTCTTCCATTTTCATCCATGGAAAAATTCCTTTGCGGTAGGCATGGATCAGCCGCTCTTTGCCCAGTGACCGGCTCAGGGCAACAAAGCCGTGGGCATCCGCACCGTGGGGATTTGGGAAATGCTCAGGATTACAGTCGTCGAGGAGAGGGTAGGGCATGCCTGAGCAATCTCTTCGACGCTTTTGCTCCCTAGGCTTTTCCGGAAACCTCGAGCAAGGTAACTTCTGGCCGGCAGTTTAAGCGGACGCCATAAACATTGCCTATGCCCCGGGAAATATGGATAACCCGGCCCTTCCAGGCATGCAGACCATGGGTCATGCTGCGGTCCTTCACCGGGGCAAGGGGAGCGTAGTTTTCAAAGGGAATAATTAATTGTCCACCATGGGTATGTCCGCTGAGCATCAGGTCCCAATCATAGCGGGCCAGCACCTCCTTGGCGTCGGGGTTGTGGTTGAGCAAAACAATGGGGTTTCGCTGTGTCTTCTTACCGTACTCTAACTTTTTCAGGCACTGGTTGGGCAGGCACTGGTTTGACCAAAGGTCGCCCAGACCGACGATGTCGAGCCTCTGCCCTCGGACATGTATTTCTTTTTTTTGGTTTTCCAGTACGATAATGCCGGCTGCCCGGAGCAATTTGCTGATTCTTTCATTCGTGGAATAGCCCCCGTTTTTGGCCGCCCATCCCCCCCCGTCGTGGTTGCCCAGGCAGGCAAAAACAGGCCTTTTCCTGGCAAACCTTTCGAGCAATTCCCGGTAAAGTTCGAGTTTTTCCTCGGTTGGTTGACTAGTGACAAAGTCCCCCGTGATCATGGCAAAATCCGGCCCCTGGGAAAACCCCTCCTCGAGGGCTTTCTCCAGATAGGATAGGGAGACGACCTGCGAGAAGTGTAGGTCGGAAAGGTGAAGAATTTTAAAGTTCGAGCTCTTGCGCATGCGGTGCAAAAAGACGGTCTTTTTTTGCACCTCCAACCACTGGGCTTCGAAGCTCATATACCCGCCGAAGCCGAGGGCTGCTGTACCTCCAAGTATGCCCTTTTTTATCCATTCTCTGCGGGTAACTTTGCGAATCTTTTGCTCGCGCTTTCTTTCCTGTTCTCGGTGGAAGTCAGGAGTGTCAGGAATCATAATTAAGCAGGAATTCCTCCCTCGCTGTCCAGTTTCTCGAGGGTGTTAAGTAAATCAAGCAGGGGGGCAGGTTTTTCCTTTCCACTGCCAAGGTCTTTGATTTTAACCGTCTTACTTTTTACCTCCTCTTCGCCGAGAATGACGGCAAACCGGGCTCCGCACTTACCCGCTTCCTTGAATTGTTTGCCAAAGGCGGTTGCTTTGAGGGGGTAGGTTGTCGAATATCCGCCCTTGCGGAGTTGATGGGCAAGGGCCAGTCCGGACGGCCGCTCGTTTTCCCCAAAGATAACAAAGATGTCCGGTGATAAAACATAGCGGGGCAGCAAGTTTTTGTTTTCGAGGCAGTCCGAAAGGGTCATGTCACCAATCGCAAAGCCCGCGGCCGCCAAGTCGCAGTTTCCTGATAGCTTTTTGAGCAGGTGATCATACCTGCCCCCACCGGCGAGGGCACGGCCCTCGCCCGATGCCTCAAATGCCTCGTATACAAAACCGGTGTAATAGGCCAGTCCGCGGACAATGGAAAGATCCACATCGATATACGGTGTGCAGCCCAATGCGTCCAGCCTGCCGAGTAGGGATTGCCAGGCAAGAGCCCGTTCTTCACCGGCCTGCCCACAGCTCTTAAGCCGGTCGCAGACAGTTTCCAGGTGGTTGATCTTTTTGATCTGCTGGATTTGTTCGTAAAGAAAAGACCCTCTTTCTGGGTTGGCTTCTTCCAGCGATTCGATGGTTTGCTCCGGTTTGCGGCGGTCGCTTTTGTCAATTGCGGATAAGGTCGCCGCTCTTGCCTGTTCAGGCACTTCCAGTTGGTCAAGGAATAGTACCCAACTGAGCCGGTCACTCAGCCTGATGCGCACATCGCTGGGGCACAGCCCAAGGGTTTCCATAATGCCCACGAGCAGGGCAATCAGTTCGGCGTCGGCATCCACCCCGCTTTCCCCGAGCAGATCTGCATTGAACTGATAAAAACAGCGCCCCCTTCCTTTTTGCGGTCTTTCGTAGCGAAAGTGCTCCCCAATATTAAACCACTTCACTGGTTTGGATAGCGAGTTTGCTCGTGCGGCCACCAACCGGGCGAGGGTAGGGGTGAGTTCGGGCCTCAGGGCGACTTTTCTGCCACCTTTGTCTTCAAAGTGAAAGAGTTGTGAGACAATTTCATCCCCCGATTTCTCAGTGTACAATTCGAGGGGTTCGAGGATCGGGGCATCATATTCCTTAAAATCAAAAGCCCGGGCGACAGTACGGAATACACGAAATAAGTGGTTGCGCCGGGCACATTCCTCGGGGAGGAACTCCCGAAATCCGGGAAGGGTGTCAAACATCCAAACTACTCCCCATCCCGCAAGACCGGGAGATTAGATAGACTCGAGGTCAAGCTTTTGCAGGCCCGCCTTCATGTCCTTACCTGCCTTGAATTTGACCACTGCACGCCTGGGTATGATCACATCCTTTTCCGGGCGGTTTGGATTTCTGCCCACCCGGGACTTCCTCACCTGCACCTCAAAGACACCGAAATTTCGAAGCTCCACATTTTTCCCCTGGGTAAGTCCTTCGGAAATTTTGTCGAGGGTGGCTTGCACGATGTCCGTCACATCCTTGTGGTTGTAGTTGGCACCATCGTAAATTGATTGCACGATCTGTCTTTTGGTCAGGTTGTTTGACATAGGAGGTAAAACGGTTTGAAAGACCGGTGGGTAGGGGTTAGGGTGGGGTTGTTTAAGATTTCATAAATTCCCATCCTAGAACGACCTGTCAAACTCTATTTTACAAACCATGTCCAAGAAAGACGACGAAAACCCCATGGAGGAAATCCAAAAACAGCTGCGTGATCTGTTCAAAAATAAAAATGTTCAGGTCGCCTTTGCCCCTTTCATGCAGTCCATGAATCAGGCAGCCAACGCGGAGGAAGAGGGGGATAAAGAGGATAAAAAACCAGCCAAGGATCCTGTGCCACCCAAGGGAGATGTGCTCGATGCCATCCGCTCCTTTGACCGTAAGCCCAAGGAGATTCGGGACTACCTCGATCGCTTCGTGATCAAGCAGGAGCAAGCCAAGCGTGTACTCTCGGTGGCGGTTTGTGATCACTACAACCATGTCCGTCGCTGTCTCGATAATCCCAAGACCGAATCCTCCGAGTATCTCAAGCCCAATGTCCTGCTACTTGGCCCAACTGGGGTGGGGAAGACTTACCTGATGCGCAATGTGGCCAAACTGATTGGGGTTCCTTTTGTCAAAGCCGATGCCACCAAATTTTCCGAAACCGGATATGTTGGGCATGATGTGGACGACCTCGTACGGGATCTGGTCAAACAGGCAGACGGGGATGTGGAACTCGCTCAGTACGGGATCATCTATGTGGATGAGATCGACAAGATTGCCTCCGAGGGCTCCAAGGGTGGTCGCGATGTTTCCGGCCGGGGTGTGCAGATCAATTTGCTCAAATTAATGGAGGAGACGGAGGTGAATCTCCATTCCCCGCAGGACATGATGAGCCAGATGAAAGCCTTCATGGATATGCAGCGTGGGGGTAAGCCCAGCAAGCAGACCATTTCCACCAAGCATATTTTATTTATTGTCAGTGGTGCTTTTGATCAGCTTGCGGAGAGTGTGCGTAAGCGGCTCGATTTAAACCGGATTGGATTTGGTGCCTCCGAGGAAGGCAAGGATGCTGCCCGCCCTGCTTCCGAATTTCTCAACCGTGCGGAGACTCAGGATTTTATCAAATATGGATTCGAGCCCGAATTTGTGGGCCGTCTGCCCGTGCGGGTTGCCTGTGAGGAATTGGTACAGGAAGATCTCGCCCAGATTCTGGTATCCTCCGAGGGGAATGCCCTTGAGCAGTACCGCCGGGATTTTGAGGGGTACGATATTAAATTCGATATCGATCATCCTGCCATCCAGGCCATTGCCAAGCTGGCCGCTGCCGAAAAAACCGGTGCCCGTGGATTGGTCACTATTCTGGAGCGTACCTTCCGCGATTTTAAATTTGAGCTCCCTTCCACTTCCATCCGTAAATTTGAAGTGATGGAGGAAACTATTTCCAATCCAGCATCCGCCCTTCAGGAACTGCTTGAGGATAACAAGGATTTACTTGATGAGAATATGCTCGAGGATGTGGACCGCTTTATCGATTCCTTCAAGCGGGATTACGGCTACGAATTGAAATTCCGCAAGGCGGCCAAAGTCGCGGTGGTTAAAATAGCCACCAGTGAGAACCGTTCGGTCTTTGCCACCTGTGAGCGCATGTTTAAGGATTTTGAGCACGGCTTGGGGATCATTTCTCAGCGGACTGGAAAGCGCAGCTTTGTGATTGAGAAAAAAGTGATCGATGATCCGGATAAGGAGCTTTCCCGTTGGGTCGTGGAAAGTTTCTCCCTCGCCGAGGAAAAAGAGTGAGCGGACCCGACCCCGTCGCCGTCGAGGCGACTTTTTCCAGCGTGGCCAAGCGCTACGACCTTGCCAACCACTGGCTTTCCGGTGGGATCGATTTTTACTGGCGCAAAAAGCTTGTCAAATTTGCGAAGGAGGGGAATCCGCATGATGTTCTCGATCTAGCCACCGGGAGCGGGGATGTTCTTTTTGCTCTGCGTCAGGGGCTGGGGGACAATGTAAAATTAACCGGGCTGGATTTTTGCGAGCCTATGCTGGAAGAGGCCCGTAAAAAAAGAACCGACCGAAGTTTGGAAGAAATGGACAACCAATTTTTGCATGGGGACTGCCTCTCTCTTCCTTTTGCGGATGAGAGCTTTGATCTTATCACCATTGCCTTCGGTCTGCGCAACCTGGCGGACCGGTCGAAAGGACTCGCTGAAATGCTCCGCGTGCTCCGCCCCGGTGGCCGCCTGATCGTACTTGAATTTAGCCAGCCCTATCTCTGGTTTCGTCCCTTTTACTATTTATATCTCAGGGGAATTCTTCCCTGGTTTGCCCGCTGGCTAACGGGGGACCGCGATGC
>JAYOXT010000009.1:0-71931 GCA_038152995.1 Opitutales bacterium | reverse complement strand
CTGCCCAGTCCGAAGCATACAATTTATTATACTGGGGTTCTGTTATTCTCGGTCTGGGTAATGGTACCGTGGAAGCCTTCATCAACCCAGTGGTTGCCACTATGTTCAAAAAGGACAAAACCAAATGGCTCAACATCCTCCATGCTGGATGGCCCGGCGGTTTAGTAATCGGTGGTATTCTTACCATCCTCCTCGGTGCACAAGCTGCTGAGGATTGGAGAATTCTCATTTACCTCATCGCCATCCCTGCCGTTGTGTATTTACTCATGCTCCTCAAAGCTGAGTTTCCAGTTAACGAGCGTGTCTCTTCCGGTACTTCCTACAAGGAAATGCTCGCAGAATTTGGAGCCATTGGCGCTCTGATCGCAGGTTACCTCATTTTCAGACAGCTCGGCATGGTATTTGGATGGACTGACAATATGGTCTATATCCTTACCGCAGTAGCCACGATTGGATATTACTTTTATTGTAAGTCCCTCGGGCGCCCGTTGCTCATTTTCATGTGCATCATCATGATTCCTCTCGCCACCACTGAACTTGGTACAGACGGTGCAATTTCCGGATTGATGGAAGAGCCAATGAAGGAAGCAGGATACAACGGCCTTTGGGTTCTTATCTACACCTCTGCAATCATGATGGTACTGCGGTTCTGGTTTGCAGGTCCGATTGTTGAGAAACTCGGCCCCTTGGGTCTTCTGGCCACCTCTGCCGTTCTGGCCATTGCTGGCTTATACCTGCTTAGCTCCGCATCTGGATTGGCCATGATCTTCGTATTTGCCACCCTCTACGGCTTCGGAAAAACCTTTTTCTGGCCAACTACCCTTGGTGTGGTTTCTGAGCAATGCCCCAAGGGTGGTGCCCTCACCCTCAATGCGATTGCCGGTATCGGAATGCTTGCAGTGGGTATTCTCGGTGGGCCGGTGATCGGAAAGATGGGTGAAGATGCTGTAAAAGCCTCCATCATCTCCTCCACCTCCGAAGAAACCTACGGAAAGGTATCCAAGGACAGCACCTACTTCCTCGGCGATTACACCGCTGTTGACCTTGCGACGGTGGATACTCTTGAGGCTGAGGAAAAAGACACCGTCCGCCACAGCATTCAGGTGGGCAAGCAAGCTTCTTTGGCCAGTGTGGCCATCTTCCCCGTTTTCATGCTCGCCTGCTACCTTGCTCTTATTTTCTACTTCAAGGGACGCGGTGGTTACAAGCCCATCGAGCTTGAAGAAAGTAAATCCTGAGGACCGGAAGTTTTAGCGGTTTCCTCCCAACCCAACCCACTCAGAACCTATGGCTAAGAAAAAACCCTTGCGCATCGGACTGATCGGATATGGCTTCATGGGCCGTACCCACTCCAACGCATTCCGTAAAGTGCCCAACTTCTTCCCGGAGTTGAAGTATGAACCCCAACTCGCTGCCGTTTGTGCTCGTAACAAAGACCGTGCCCAAGCTTTCGCAGACCAGTGGGGTTATGAATCGGTGGAGACCGACTGGAAGAAACTGATCGCCCGTGATGATATCGATGTGATCGATATTGCAGCTCCCAACAATGTACACCACGAAATCGCAATCGCTGCCGCCAAGGCTGGTAAAGGTATTCTTTGCGAAAAGCCCCTTGCTCTGAACTGCAAGGAAGGTGAGGAAATGGTGCGCGAAGTGGAAAAAGCAGGCGTAGCCAACATGGTATGGTACAATTACCGTCGTATTCCTGCGGTCACCATGGCCAAGGAAATGATCGACGAGGGCCGGTTGGGTAAGATCTATCACTACCGTTCCAACTTCCTTCAGGACTGGACCATCAGCACGGACCTACCTCAGGGTGGAGAAGGCTTGTGGCGTCTCGATGCAAAGGTAGCCGGAAGTGGAGTAACCGGAGACTTGCTTGCTCACTGTATCGATACTGCGATCTGGTTGAACGGACCGATTGTGGAAGTCAGTGCCATGACTGAAACCTTCATCAAGGAACGTGTGCATACTGCAACCGGTAAGAAGCAAAAGGTCACTATTGATGATGCTTGTGCTTTCCTTGCCAAATTTGCCAATGGTTCGCTCGCGATCTTTGAGTCCACCCGCTATGCCCGTGGACACAAAGCCCTGTACACCTTCGAAATCAACGGAGCGGATGGTTCCCTCTTCTGGGACTTACACGATCTTCATCGCCTCGATTACTTCGAGTACGACAAGGAAGATGCCAAGACCCGTGGTTGGCGCTCCATCCATGTAACCGACGGTGGTGAACACCCCTACATGGACAAGTGGTGGGTGCCCGGTCTGAATATCGGATACGAGCACAGCTTCATCAACCAGTTTGCTGACTTTGTCGCCGGTTATGGTTCCCGCAAAAAGCGCCCCTTGCGCCCTGACTTCCGTGATGCACTGGAAACCCAGTACATCTGCGAAGCAGTTCTGGATTCCGCCAAGTCCGGTCGCTGGAAAAAAGTGGGTAAGATTAAATCCAAGGCGAAATAAGCCCTTGCCTGATCAACCTAATTTAAACAAAAGCCCGGTCAGTCGACCGGGCTTTTTTGTGCTCAAATAAAATTTTGAACTGGTTGGTTAATTGGAACTTATTCCAAGCCCAATACTTTCTTTCCTTCCTCGGAAATCATGCGGGGGTTCCAAGGCGGGTCCCAGACGATATCAACCTCGGCAGATTCCACTTCACTTAGGGCAAGGATGCGCTGCTTGGCATCATCGGCGATCACCGGGCCCATTCCACATCCCTGTGCGGTCAGAGTCATTTTCACGCTGATCTTCTTTCCTGAGCCTCCATCTTCAATTCTAAGGTCATAGATCAGACCGAGGTCGACGATGTTGACCGGGATTTCCGGGTCGTAGCACCCACGCATTGCATCCCATACTTTTTCTTCACTAAAGGGACCGCTATCCTGACCATTGTCTTTGCTTTTGAGCACCTCTTGCTTAATCTCCTCACCGAGGGCATCGAGTTCACTCTCCCCTACCCGGTACATCCCGGTAACATCCCGTAAAGTAACGGAACCGCCAAGGGACTGAGCAATGGTGTAGGATGCCCCTTCGGCAAGGGTGACCTCATCCCCCGCGGGTATGATGGTGGCTAGGCAGGAACGAACGAGGGTGACGGACTGATTCATAAATTCTTTTTTCTATTTGTTGGGTATTCCTATCAGGGATGAAAACCGAAGGCACCCCGATACCAGGAGAGCCAGGAGTAGGTACGGCGGGAATCTTCGATCACCCGGAGGAACTGCTTTGCCTCGGCCCAGCCCGCATTTTCAGCAAGGGCCGAGAAAGATGGGTTGGGCATGGTCGGGCGGGCCTGTGCCTGAGAATCCAGCATTTCCACAAAATCATCCATTGGTGTACTCACCTCGGGCATCTCAATCACTTCATAGTCCTCTCCCAGACCAGCCAGTTCCGCTGCCCGGGCAATCGCCTGCGTAAGACCACCCAGTTCCTGAACCAAACCAATCCTGCGGGCATCCATCCCCATCCATACCCTACCCTCCGCATGCTTTTTCACATCAGCAAGAGGAAGCTTCCTGCCCTTTGCAACCAAAGTAACAAATTTTTCGTAGAGCGACTCCACATGGGTCTGCAGGACCTTCATTTCCTGTGCGGTTTTGGGACGGGAGACTCCCAGCAGGTCGGCTGATGCATGGGTCTTGACCGCATCAAAGGATGCGCCGAAACGGGCACCCAGGTCCTGTAAATTGGGCAGCAGGCCAAAAACCCCGATCGATCCGGTGATGGTTTGCTCATGGGCAATCAAAAGATCGCAATCGGTCGCAATCCAGTATCCCCCGGAAGCGGCCACCGAGCCCATCGACACAACCACGGGCACCCCTTCTTGGCGAGCCCGACGAATTTCCTGTAGGATTGCATCCGATCCGGAAACACTCCCCCCTGGGCTGTTGACCCGCAGAACGATTGCTTTGCAATTTTCATCATTCCAGGCAGTCCTTATACGGGAAACAATCTCGGCCCCTCCGACCATTGATCCATCGTCCACGCCTCCGTCCACAATCACGCCTTCCACATAAATCACCGCAACCTCGGGCTTGCTCAGTTGGGCATCCGCACCCTCAATTGATTCTCCCGGTTGGGGCCGGTCCAAATAATCGATCAGAGCGACTTCCTCATACCAGTCACCCTCCTCATTCAAGGCACCACGCTCGATGACCAGATCAATCATTTGATCATGGGAAAGAATACCATCCACCAGTCCGGCATCCAAGGCCTGTTCCGCCTCAAATAAATAACGGCTCTTTAAAGTGCCCTTAAGATCGCGCAAGGAAATATCTCTGCGGTTTGATACAAAACCAAGGTAGTCGGCCCAACGGACATCAAGCAGGCGCTTGATTTGCTCCCGATTTTCTGGGCTATACCCGTTGGAGGTAAAGGGCTCGACCGCTCCCTTGTACCTACCCGTACGCACCACCTGCACACCTACCCCATACTTCTTTAGAGTATCACCGAGGAAAAGGTCCTGACTGGCCAAACCGTTTAGAAGCAGAGTACCCGATGGATCGATATAGAGCTCATTACAAGCGGAATAGACGAGGTAGTCGAGTTGGGTTGGGCTGTGGCAAAACCCGATCACCGGTTTCCCGGAAGATTTGAAATCATCGAGCCCCTCAATCATTTCCCGGATAGTGGCATATCCGCACCCATAGTCTTGGGGCTGAAAACTTCCCTCAATCAAAATTCCGGTAATGTGCGGGTCTTTTTTCGCCTTCTTTAGGGCATCCAAAACTTCGAGCAGGTGGACCTGTAGGGGTTTGACATCTTCCGTGAGTGCCTGTTCGGCAACATCCTCAAAGGTCAGTCCGCCCGGACGTTCGGTCAGGTTCATCGTCAGGTCGAGTACCAGAAAGGATTGATTACGTATTTCCGGCTTGGGAGTCTCAAGCAAGGAGGCGAGCATGCCTCCTATCAAAAAGAAAAATACCACCGCGAATAGAATCGTGGAGACCAGGGAGACAGCAAACTTACGAAAGACTTCCGATAAAAATTTTTTCATTCAGTACAAAAGATGAAAAAAACACCTGATTCACCAAAAGGTCGAAGAAAAACTTTGCTTGTCTCCTGAAATCAAGCATCGTGCGGTATTTATGGACGACGAACCTTTAAGTGTGGAACGCAAGGCCTTGCGGATCAACCTGGATCCAGCCAAATATGGCACCTTTGCTGAGATTGGGGCGGGGCAGGAAGTGGGGCGTAATTTCTTTCAGGCTGGGGGTGCCGCCGGCACAGTGGCGAAAACCATCTCTGCTTATGATATGAAATTCAGCGACTCCATCTACGGGGAAGCGGGCAGATATGTCTCTCGTCAACGCCTCGTACAGATGCTCAAGCATGAGTTTGACCTGCTCGATCAGCGCCTCTCGGAAAACAGGGGAAAGGAATCCACTTTTTTCTCCTTTGCCAACACCGTGGCCGCTCTCAATTACAGCAAGACCAATGAGTGTCACGGATGGATGGGCATCCGTCTGCAACTGGAACCTCTAGGGAAACCGCACGATGTTATTCTGCATGTGAGGATGCTCGACCGGGATAACCGCCTGCAACAGGACGCCATTGGACGGCTTGGAGTCAATATTGTCTACGGGGCTTTTCATTTACGTAACAACCCCACCGCATTGATTGCCAGTTTGCTCGATGAGTTGGGTTCCGATCGGATCGAGGTGGATATGATTGAGTTCAACGGACCCGATTTTGAAAATTTCGACAACCGTATCCTATCACTCGAATTGATCCGGAACGGGTTGACCCATGCAGTCATGTTCGATGAGGACGGCTATGTGGTGCAGGCTGCGGAAAAGTTATACAAACATGCCTGTTTGATTGAACGGGGCAGCTTTCGCCCACTAACCAAGGTCAATGTGGACATGCTCGAAAAAGCCCGGGCCCAGTTTATTGCCCGAGAGGATGTGGATGAATCCAGACTCAATGTCTTTATGGAGCTCACCCTCGGTGCATTGGGGGGAAAGGATGAAATTGACCACGACGATTTTATTGCCCGTATCGAGGTGATCAATGCCTGCGGCTACGGGGTATTGGTCACCAATTACTTTGAGTATTACCGCTTATCCGCATACCTTCGCAGATTGGTTCGCGAACCGATAGGACTGGTTCTGGGACTCAATAATTTGGCTGATATTTTCAAGCAGGAATACTACGCAAATCTCGACGGGGGCATCCTCGAAGCCTTTGGTGTTCTCTTTAAAGAAAATCTCCGTATTTACGGATATCCCATCGAGCAGGAAACATTTGAAATCTACAGTAAGGAGATGCACCGGGGAGACAATGTGGAGGCGGTGGCCGACAAGGATGGGCTGATCACCATAGACAACCTGGTGGTCGCAGAGAACCTCCGAAACCTTTATAAATATGTGCGGGAAAATGGATTTTTGGAAAAAATTGAGAACTGCGATCGAACCAATATGAAACTTTTCTCCCGCGATGTTTTCCAAAAAGTTTGCCAGAGAGAGTGTGGATGGCAGGACGCCCTCCCCCCACCTGTCGCCGAAATGATCGAAGCGAAAGACCTCTGGAAGTGCTAGGCTTCTTACCCTGTTAAAATTCGAAGTCTGCGTAGACCATACGGTGGTCCGATCCTTCGAGGCAGCGTAAGGGGTCAGCGATCCGGGCCGAACCCTCGATGAAGTGACTCATCATCCCAGGGGAAGCAAGCAGGTAGTCCAACCGGGCATAGCTGTCCTGTTTTTTGTAATAATGTGTCCAGAAATAGCCCATGGTGTCCTGGCAAGGAAGCAAATGGTGGAGTGTCGTCTTATTCACAGTGAGAAAGCGCCGCAGGGCAGGAGAGTTGGTAAAATCATTAAAATCCCCAACCACCAAGTGCAGTGGATTGGTACCAGGGGGATAATTTGAACGAATATAATCCCGGATCGCCCGGGCCTCTTTTTCCCGAAGACTGGATGCTTGGGGGTCATCTTCGCGTTCCGTCCACTTGCTTTTGAGGTGGAGGTTAAACAGACGCCATGACTTTCCATTGCTGACAAACTCCACCTCCATTAACCCGCGCCTCGGTCGAACCCGCTCCCCGAAATAGGTAAATTCCAAATCGTGATAAGATCTTTGGGTCTTGATAGGTAAACGGCTAAGTAAAGCAAGGTGTCTTTTCTCGTTTTGCTCGCCCCTAACCCAAAAGGAAAAAGAATAGTTGCCAATCCCGCTGACATTTAAATCCCGCCATAAATCGTTGAGATAGGAAATCTCTCCCATCTCCTGTAAGGCAAGTATATCAGGATTTACCCGCCTAATAATGGATCGGACAATCCCGTTTTCAATTTCCGGCTTTGGATAATTTTCCCGCCACGCACCTCCTGCCCAGCGATCCATGGAGAGGTAGTTTTTTACATTGTAGGAGGCAACTCGGACTCGCTCCCCAAAACAGAGGGAGGAGAGAACAAACCACCAACAGCAAACTCTAAAGCCTAGAAACAAGGAAAGTGATCATCCACCCCGGATAATTTGAATAGTTAAACGCTCACCCTTTTTAATTTCCAACCTATCCTTGTAACTGGCCGCATTTTTGAAATCAGTCATTGCCTGAGCACCATCCGTGCTTCGGTGGATCAACATGGCTCCCTGAGCTGGAAAAATCTGACTATATCCCGAGTACCAAACAAGATGCCCAGTGCGGGTGCTCGCCGGTTTCGCCTTTATCTTATGGTCACCAAAAGGAAAGCCGTTGAATTCAGCATATTTGATTGGGTTGTAATCCACATCTTTCTTACCCCCTTTAGACAGCTTGTTTTTTATATCCAACCACTTTTCATCAAAAGCAAACTTAATTCTTTTTCCATCCATCGGGTCCACATAAAGTGCACCGTCCCCGCTCGCCTTCTTGATATCTTCCATGGACGCATTCTTGGCATCCGCCACCACGGATGGAGCACGAACCCAAATTCTTAAAGAAGTTGCAAATTCAGAAGAACTCGGCTCCTTGGCTTCGCCCCAAAAAGACAAACCCGCACTGGAGAGTTCAAAGTTGTATTCAAAGGTGCCTTCATTGTTCCATTTTCCTTTGATTGTAGTGTTCCTCCGGTCATTTGTGGCAGGAGGAGATGTATCCAAAGAGACAATTTTCCGGCTTCCCCAGCTCCCTCGCTCATCTTTAAAAGTGCCGTCAAACTCAATAGTGAACGGAGAGGACTGAACTCGCTGGCCATCTTTAAGCAACCAAAAGTGTGCCATTCTCCCATTGCAATGGACACCTGCCTCGAAGGCGACGCTCTCGATGTAGGTGTTATAGTTTCTCCACTTCCCGGATCCATATCTCTCAAGAACTTTTTCATTTCCACCAAGTATCGTCGGAACGAGGGATTTTTTCAGAGCCTGCAATGCTTTGCCCAGAGCGACCGATTGCGGATCCAATTTGTCCCAAGGTAGTTTCATGGGACTGGAACGCCCGCGGAGTTTTAGGTCCACTCCCTTGTCGTCTGCTGAAACAAACTCCGCTTCCAAGGGACGCCCATCCGCACTGGTCCAGGTATGGGTTTTATCCAAGTCAGCTTCCACCACCTTGGGGGGAACCACCTTTGCAGGCTTTGCCGGTTCCTTGACCGCAGCAGGTTTTGGTGCAGGCTTGGGCGCCGGGCGATGTTTCTTGGCCAAGGCTTGCAGGACTTTGGCAAGTTCCTGTGATTCAGATGAAAATTTATTCAACGGAAGAGTGTATTCATTGGTACCTCCATTCATAGAAACAGTTAGTTGATCGCCTACCAGTGAGATAAACTTAGCTTGCATAGGTCGACCATCTGCACTGGTCCAATCATGCTCGATATCCAACGCCTCAGGCCCAAGGATGTCCGTAGGAATGTCGGCAACTATATCATCAAAAGGGGAAGAAGCCGATGAAGATGAAACGGTCGGAGCAGGAACCCCGAGTTGTTTGGCCAATGCCTGAGACGCAGATGAAAGAGTATTAAGGGGCAAAGGAAATACCTGACCGTTCCATTTGATAATCACGGTCTGGGCCGATTCATCCAAGGAGATAAAAGATGCCTGCAAGGTGCGACCCTGGGTGTCAGTCCATGGATAGAGGGTTTCATCCTGACCGAAAATAAAGGCAACTGGCAAGGCAAGTAAGAGGGTGATTAGGTAGGGCTTGTTCATGTTTCCTGTGGTTTTGGTTCTTCGTTGTCGAGTTCCCATGACAAAGTCACAGATATCTTTTTTTGTTCCCAAGGATGGAAAACGTCAAAAATTTTCCCCGGATTTAAAATATTATTCGGGTCCAGTGCTTTTTTAACCGCAAGCATAGCAGACCACTCAGCCTGGTTAAACTGCTCCCGCACAAAGGGTGTCTTGGCCAACCCCACCCCGTGCTCTCCACTGATTGCCCCGCCCAACTTGATCACCTGGCTCATCAATTCCTTGAGAGCCGCCACTGCCCGGGCGGTTTCCTCAGCATTCTCTTCATCGTACATCAAATTCACATGCAGATTGCCGTCTCCACAGTGACCGAAGACCCCAATCTTAATCCCAAATTTTTTCCGTAATCCATCGACGCACTGCACCAACTCAACCTGTTTGTCGAGGGGAACAACCACATCCTCATTCAGCTTGGTCGAGGCCAGCTTTTTCATCGAGGACGAACCCTGCCGGCGCACATCCCATATTTTTTCTGCTTCCTCTGCAGTGCTTGCCGAGCGGAAAGCAAGGGCCGTACTTTCCATCCATTGCGTTAAGACGCTGGACTGTTCTTCGACCTCCCGCGCCGATCCATCGAGTTCGATCAGGAGCATCGGCTTGGGATCAATTCCTGGAAATACTTCGGTACCCACATATTTTTGCAGGCAGTCTATGGTCCACTGATCAAGGTACTCCAGGATGGAGGGACGCAGACCCAACTTACGAAGTTCACCCGGTGAGGAAAGTGCCACTTCATCCGATTCAAAGACTCCAAGAAATGTAGCGTTATGCTTGGGCAGATCAATCAAGCGAAGAGTTGCCTGGGTCAACACCCCCAGTGTGCCCTCGCTCCCCACCCAAAGGTCACGCAGGTTGTATCCGGTGGCAAACTTGCGGGTCACCCGGCCCCACCTTACTTTTTCCCCGTTGGCCAGATACCCCTCCAAAGCGAGCACATAGTCTCGGGTCACTCCATATTTTACACACCGTAATCCGCCAGCATTGCAGGCAATATTCCCCCCAATGGTGCAGAATTTTTTGGAGGATGGATCCGGCGGATAAAACAGACCATCCTTCGCCGCCTCTGCCTGTAAATCAGCCACCACTACCCCGGGCCCGCAGTATGCGACCTGATTTCTTTCATCGATTTCCAGTTGGTTCAGACCAGACAGATCAAGCACCCACCCTCCTCTTATGGGGGTCGCTCCACCAGTCAGGGAGGAACCCGCACCCCGTGTTGTCACAGCAATCCTGTGCTCATTGGCTATTTTCAAAACGATGCCTACCTGGCTGTCCTCTTTTACGCGGATGACCGCATCGGGCAGGCAACTTATTTTCAACCCATCGTAGGAGTGATCTTCTCGTTGCTCGAATGAAGTTTCCACACAATCACCCAATTGCTCATGTAGTTGCTCCAGGGCAGTCTGCGGATTGGATGGGTCGCTCATTTCCTCAACAAGCTATAAGAGGATGGCTCATTCATCCACGTAAAAAGCAAACCCAACCATCGTTTCACTTTCTTGAATTTAACCAGGCAATCACACCCGCTCCAGTAATCAACTGAAACATATGGTAGAGGGTGAGCGGTAAAACCAACCAGACCCACCCTTCCATACTCTTCATTCCCATCGTTGCGAAAATCAGGGGAATCCCGGTGGCGAGAGATTTTTGGGAAACCACGAAATAAGTACTTTTTCTCTCGGGCATATCCAGACCACCGATCTTCCCGCAGGCCCAGCCCAAAAAGGAAAGAATCAACCAGCAGCCCATAGTCCAACCGGCCAACCCAACCCATTCAATCATGGGCATATCGAGCAAAGAAAGAGCACTCCCTGAGGCAAAGGCAAGATAGGACAGAAAGAGTATACATACCTGAGGCACCTTGGCTTCCCACCTCGCTGGCGAATTGCCTAGCAAGGGTATTTTTCTCGTAAACCACCCAAGAAGAACCGGTAGTAAAATCAACAGACCTAGCCGAGGGTATACTTCGGCAGCAACTTTGGTAAATGGAATGCCACCATCCCCTGCCCCAAAGATCCACATGGTACTAAGCAAGGGGAAAAGAAGCGGAGCCATTAGGTTGGCGATGAAGGAGTGCCCCAAGGCAAACTCTGCATTTCCGCCCGCCTCTCGGGCATAGACCACACAACTAGAAACAGTGGTGGGTAAAATGAGAACAATTAGAAATCCTATCGAATAAAAGGACGATGGAGTAATGAAGGTCAGAACGAATGCAATCGCCCAGGGAACACCAAAGATAAAGCCCTGTACCAGCATAGTAACCTTGGGTTTATTGCATACCCGGAGAAAGCCGCCCGCAGTTATACTTCTTCCGATGAAAAGAAAAATAACAAAGGTGGATATCGGGGCTAAAAAACCCAACCACTTGTTCTCTCCGATATGAAGGGGAAAAAATACTCCGGCCAATGCGACCAAGACCAACGCCAGGGCAAACCCTGTACCTTGCGAGAATCCTCCCTTGCTTGCCAACCTGTCCATATTAAGCAAATAGAAGAATTGGCACAAAGTTGCCTTTTATCCAACTGTTAATCAACCCATGTCCACCAACCACTCATCCATCCGCCTGCTCACCGTCGATGCCGCCGGTACTCTCGTACGCCCCTGGCCCTCGGTGGGGGCCGTCTATGGCCGGACTGCCCGGGAGCATGGCATCGACGCATCGGATGATGAAGTGAACACCCGGTTTTACCAAACTTTTGGTAAACTCCAGACCTGTAAAGAAACCAACAGTGGGGAGGAGTCCGAATTCTGGCGTCAGGTAGTGACCGAGACATTCCGCCCCTTTGCCGGGGATCAAAACCTCATTCCCTTATTCGAGGAACTATGGGACCTGTTTGCCAAGGGAGAGTGCTGGAAACTGGCCGAGCATGCTTTGGATACCCTGACCACCCTGCGGAAGAGAGGCTACCAACTGGCTGTACTATCCAACAATGATTCCCGCCTGCGCAGTGTGCTGGCGGACCTCGCGATCGACCAATCCTTTGATCACCTCTTTATTTCCAGCGAGATGGGATGCGAAAAACCGGAACCTGAAATCTTTCGCAAAGTCGAGGAAGCAATGGGCCGCCTACCCGCAGAAATTCTGCATCTCGGAGACAGTCACTCACGCGACTTTCTCGGTGCCCGCAATGCAGGCTGGCATGCCCTGCTTTTTGGTCAGCCAAAATTGGAGGACGATCAGATCACTTGCTTTTCCGAACTGCTCGATCATCTGCCGTGACCGAACTGCCCGTTCCTATACCTATTGAACGCCTAAGCGGGCTTCAGGCAAACCCCCTCGTCATCCGTGCAGTGCCGGATGGTTGGGTCGCCTACCTCGATTTCACAGAGACCTTTGAGCCTACCGCAAGTAACACCGAAACCGGAATGGCTCATTTTACGGAAGTGCATACAGAGCAACCTGAACTTTCTTTTCGGGGATGGGTAGGTTTTTTCGGATATGAATTTCTTGCTGCTCATTTCGGCCTCCAACTTCAGGCAAACCGCGACCTCGATGTGCCTGATGGCTGGTTTGGCCGCCCCTCCACCCTCATCCACATAGGCAGATCAGAAACCCAAGTGGAATCAACCAACCCGGCAAGGGAAAGAGAAATTTGCGACACCCTCAGCTCGACTGGAAACCCCGCCCTACCCTCCTTTCTGGCAACCAAGCGACAATGTAACCTCGACTTCCCGCAGTATGAGAAACTTTTTCACCAGGCACGCGAGGCCATCCTCGACGGCGAGACTTACCAGATCAAAATTTCCCAGCGTTTCGAAGCGGAGGCACAGATCGACCCCCTGCTTGCCTTTGCCAAGCTTTGCCGATCCAATCCCGCCCCCGAGGGCTTCCTTTTACAAACTCCGGATTTCTCCATTGTCAGTTGTTCCCCGGAAGTCGTTATCGAAAAAACTGGAGATGAAATGATTACCCGACCGATCGGGGGTACCTACGCCCGGGAATCCTCCACTTCAGACCGTTCGGTGATCGAACGATTTCTCGGTGACGCCAAGGAGGTATCGGAGCACAACATGCTGGTCGATCTGGAGCGAAATGACCTATCCTCCCTCTGCCTCCCGGGCACCGTCCGGTTGGAACGATTCCGCGAGGTCGAAACTTACTCCCATCTTCACCACCTCGTCTCCACCATTCGCGGAAAACTCCGGCCCGGCACCGGTCTCTCCCAGATTCTTCGGGGCATGCTTCCTGGGGGCAGTATTACTGGTTGCCCCAAGGCCCGCACCATGGAGTGGATAGATCGCCTCGAACCCTGCTTTCGTGGACCCTACACAGGGAGCTTCGGCACCATCGAGGATGGAGGAAATATCCACCTCAACCTGATCATCCGATCCATGCTGGTTTTGGGCAATCAATGCTACACCCAGGCGGGCGGTGGCATCGTGGTGGGTTCCACGCCCGAATATGAATACCGGGAAAACCAGATCAAGGCCCAGGCCCTGCTCGATCTATTGCAATGATTTTACTCATTGATCACCAGGATTCCTTTACCCGCAACCTCGAGCATCTACTTGCCGGGTTTGATGAAGTGGTGGTAAGAGACCGCCAATCGGTCGACCCACAACTCGCCCAGTCTGCAGATATGCTCGTGCTCTCTCCCGGCCCAGGTAAACCGGCCGACTATCCCGAGACTCAGTCGCTCTACCTCGCTTGGCGTGGCAAGAAACCCATTCTCGGAATCTGTCTGGGCTTTCAACTGATACTCGAATCCGAAGGGGCCCGCATCATCCGTCAGGCACGGGTGCTTCACGGAGTGGAGACCGATATCGCCACCGATCCCACAAGCCTGACCTACCGCGGAATGGGCGATGTCCTGCGGGTAGCTCGCTACCACTCTTTACAAGTTGATCCCACCAGCCTGGAAAACCTGCCCAACACTCTTCGCCTGACTGGTCATGACCCCATGGGTGATATTCCGCTCAGTTTTGAAGACCTCGAACGGAAACTCTTTGGCTTGCAGTACCACCCGGAATCTTTTTTAACCACATCTGGAATACAGCTGATCGAGAACATTCGTCATGCAAGCTTGGACGACAACGGGGCAACCCGAATCCCATCCTGATCCCTGGGGGTGCCCCGGGGCCTTCACCACTTTTCGCGTATTTCCAAACCGCAAGGTTCCCTTTCTGCCCAATCATCTCGACCGCTTGCTCGACTCCGCCCGCCGCCTTCACCTGCCCTGGCTTCCCCATTCGTCCGAGATCCAGGACCGTGCCCATCGCTACATCGATGAACTGGGGGATGCCTTTACCGGGCTAGTCCGCATCTGCCTGTTTGAAGACCTGCTTGGACTGAGCGACCGACCCGCCGCATCCGATGGCCACCCCGTGGATGGGTGGCTCCTCCACCACCGCCGGCCCGAACCCCTGGCCAAGTCCACTGCCGATAAAGACCTCTACGGTGCCCTATCCGAACTCGATGTACAAAAAGAGGACTGGATCATCATCGACCCCAAGGACAACGACCTGCGTGAAACCGCTACCTCCAATCTCATTTTCGCCTCGGGCAAAAACCTGCTCATCCCCGAAAAATTTATTTTACAGGGGGTGGTCCTCCGCCAACTCCTCCCTTTGCTCCAATCCGAATTTTCCATCTCACGTGGTTCCCCCAAAGATAGCGACCTTTCCGACTTCAGCGAAATATTGCTTTGCGGAAGCGGGCGCGGTGTCGCCCCACTCTCCTCCCTTTCCGAACTCGGATGGAGCACTCGCGGGGATACCGTCTTCAATCAGGTTCGCCAAATCTATGATTCTTTGATTGAAGAGGCTTGTGCCTGATTATCAATTCAACGGGCGGGATGTCCGCCTCCGCTCCCCTGCAGTCATGGGAATCCTCAACCTCACCCCGGATTCTTTTTCTGATGGTGGCCAGTTTCTTGCCCCGGTGGATGCCCTTGCCCATGCCCACCGTATGGTTGAGGAAGGTGCTCAAATTATCGACCTCGGTGGGGAAAGTACCCGCCCGGGCAGTGATCCAGTCAGCGAACAGGAAGAATTGGCCCGCGTGCTTCCGGTCATTGAACTTTTGGCGAAGGAAGAGTTTGTACTTTCCCTCGATACCACCAAACCCGCGGTCGCCCTCGCCGGTCTGCAGGCTGGGGTGTCCATCCTCAACGATGTATCCGGTGGAAACCCAGAAATGCTCAGGCATGCCCCCCGTTTCCAGGCAGGCTATGTAATAATGCATGCCCAAGGCTCGCCCAAAGATATGCAGGATGCTCCCACCTACGACGATGTGGTCGAAGAGGTGCGTTCTTTTTTTGACCAAAAGATAGAAGCCCTTCAGGAACTCAACCTCCCTCGGTTGTGGATTGATCCGGGCATCGGGTTTGGTAAATCCCTGGAGCACAACCTCGCCCTGATGAGGGAGCTGGATGAATTCATCGACCCCCGCTGGGGCATCCTGCTTGGGGCCTCTCGCAAGTCCTGGATCGATCACCTCTGCGGTGCCCCCGATCCCAACGACCGCTTGGCCGGCTCCCTCTGTGCCGCCCTGGCCGGAGTGGCCCGCGGTGCAGAAATCATCCGGGCACACGATGTCCAGGAAACTGTGCAGGCTTTGGAAGTGGCAAAGGGGCTCGCCCTGATCGACCCGACCGATTAGAGATTGTTCTTTTTCATTTAATACCATGGGAAAGATCGTACTGGAAGATATTGAAGTGATGGTCCGCATCGGCCTCCTCGAAGAAGAGCTTTATGCACCGCAGGACCTTACCGTATCCGTGGAACTGGAACACTCATTTGCCCAAATTTCTCAGACGGATGATCTCGCCGATGGTATCGATTACCGCGAGGTCATTGGGTATATTCGCGACTCCTGTGGATCCTACGATGGCAAGACCATCGAGCGACTGGCGGACCACTTGGCGAAGGGACTGAAAGACAAATTCCCGGCAGACCATGTACGCCTGGTGATCAATAAGCCACGCTATGTCAACAAGCTCGGGCTCGCCGCCATCCGCGTGGAAGTTGAGCACTGATGTTTACCTTGGTCTCGGGGGAAACCTCGGCGACCCGCCCGCAACCTTCCGTAAAGCGATCGGGCAGATTTCTGATTTCGCCCAAATCATCGGCGTATCCAAGCTCTATCGCTCCAAGCCCTACGGGTTTTCCGACCAGCCGGATTTTTATAATGCCGCTGCCCACATCTCCACCCATTTAGAACCGCTCGACCTCCTCGCCCGCTTGCAGGATGTCGAACAAAAGCTTGGTAAAAAAGTGGTGCGGGAAAACGGCCCACGAATCATCGACCTCGACCTCCTGCTCTACGGAGATGATACCCTCGACTTACCGGAACTGCAACTCCCTCACCCTGGCATTTTACTGCGCGACTTTGTTCTACGCCCCCTACACGAGCTCAACCCCACCCTCTCCCATCCAAATTGGCAGGGAAAATCCCTAGATTCTGCACTCGCTGATCTTGGAGAGTCCTATTTAATAGAGGATTCAATGGAATAGGAAAAAATGTTTCTCTACTTTCAAATATAAAAATGATGAGTGTAGGAAAAAACATCGCGTTGATACTTCTATGTACCACCCTGAACTGCCAGGCGATTGACTTTTTGTCGAAGGGACATTTTGCAGTGATGAAGCGGAATTATACCGAGGCAATCCGGGTGTTTTCTGAAGGAGCAAAAGAAAGCCACCCGGCCAGTTTAGATTACCTCGGTTGGTTACACCTTGAAGGTTTAGGAACGCCGAAAAGTCCATGGATTGCCTACGGGTATTTTCGTCAGGCTCACCTCTTGGGCGAAGATGATGCAGGACGAAATCTCGGAAATATGTACTACAGTGGCTTGGGAGTTAAACATTCGCTCGAAAAGGCAAAGATGTGGTGGAGAGAATCCGCCGAACTTGGCTCGGACCGAGCAGCCATGAGCCTGGCCACTGCTCTATTTATCGACGGAAATGATCCAAAAAACAAAGAGGAAGCAATCAGGATATGGAAACAATTATCGGACAAAGGAAACAGGCAAGCCCTGGTCGCCCATAAATTCGCTCTAGCAACCCTTCAAACCAAATCGATCGACCCCCTCTCTTCGCTTCTTAATGAACCAAGTTTGAAAAATTCAAAGTCTTCAGCCTGCCGGATAGCTCGTATGCAAGCAGGAGGAACCTTGGACTATTTGATACCGGTAAAATTTGTCATGCAGGCAAAGAATTTTTGTGCCCTGGCATCCACCTCGATGCTTCTCCAACATGCCGGTGCCGATGTATCCCAGTTCGTACTCGCAGAGCACTGCGGTGAAAAGGTCTGGGGAAACGGTGCACATTGGCTAAGCATGATCGATGCGGCATCCAATCATGATGCCAAGCTCATGGTGGGCAGTTTCCCAAACGATATTGACGGGTTCGAGGAGGGAATCGAATTTTTGCGAAATTCAATTAGCAAAGGTAAACCTGTGGTAATAGACATCCTGCAGGACGGAGAAAATTCGGCTCACTCCATCCTCTTAGTCGGATATTCCACCCGCGAGAATGTATTCATTTTTCGGGATCCAGCCCTGCCCTTCCCCGGGTTTCGAATCATTCACAACAATCGATTCCAAAAGCTTTGGAAATCGGTGGGGTATGTGCCTGACAATTGGACCGCCAAGCGTCCATACCTGGCAATTAAATCTCCCTGATTCATCCCTTATGAAAACGATCCCGGTGAGACCAAAAATTTATATCATCAGCATCCAAAGATTGTGAAACGAATGAAAGCCAAGCTGGATCAATTGGTGACCTGCGGACGGAGTGTTCCCTGATCAAATTATTTGAGAGAAATTTTTAAATTTTAGATCGCAGGTCAGCGACAAGCCCATGCGTTGCACATTTCTTTCTTGGCAGAAAAATGAATCATCCCGTACTTTGAGATCTGCCCATGAAAAAGTTTCTGCTCTGGTCCTTTATTCTTTTCCTGATTGTTGGTGGATTGGCTGCTTCTTTTTATGGCTGGCGCAATGTCAGCCGTTCCCTTGCCAGCACGGACTGGCCATCGGTCGATGGAAAGATCATCGACTCACGGGTGGAGGAAGAAAAAGTTAAAAGAACGGGTTCGGGGTCAAACAAAACTCCGCTTAATCAAAAGAGGTATCAGCCCAAAGTTGATTACACTTATTCGGTAAACGATAAAAGTTTCAAGGGTACCCGTATTAGCTACTCAGACCATGGATATTTGGGTAAATCGAAAAAAATTACCATCATGGGAGTCACCCGCTACAGCAGTAATGCAGATGCCAAGGCAGGTGCCCAGAAAATCGCCCAAAAATATCCCAAGGGAAAAAAGGTCACTGTATATTACATGCCAGACAACCCTAGCGAATCCTTACTCGAACCCGGTTTCTCCTACAAAGTTTTCGCCTGGCCTATCTGTGGATTTGTACTCCTTGTCATTGGGGGTGTTATTGCCTGGTTAGCCGTATCTGTCTCCCGGGACAAAGAGGAAAAGGGTGCCAACCCGGTTGAATAAAAGTTTCCGACTTTTTCGATTCTTCCCTATCCCCTTTTCCTAATGAGTAGCTTCAAGTTTTTTCTATCATTTGTGTTAATCTTGAGCCCGCTTGCTTTCGCACAAGCAAAGCCGAACATCGTCCTGATCTATGCAGATGATATGGGGATCGATTCGGTCCGTGCATTCAACGAGAAACTTGGTCTAGAAACCCCGCACCTTGATCGCCTCGCATCCGAAGGAATGTCCTTCATGGATGCCCACAGTGCATCCGGTGTATGCTCTCCATCCCGCTACAGTTTGCTCACTGGGCGCTACCACTGGAGAAGCCGGCTCAAGCGGGCCATTGTCAACAAATGGGAACGCCCGCTCATCGAAGAAGGCAGGCTGACCCTGCCCTCCATGCTCAAGCAGGAAGGATATGCAACCTGTATGATTGGCAAGTGGCACCTCGGGCACAACTGGCCAAAAAAAGGGGGCGGGTTTACCAACCAGGCCCAGGAGATCGATTTTGCCGGACCCATCACCGGCGGGCCCAATGCCATCGGGTTTGATTATTGGTTCGGGGATGATGTGCCCAACTGGCCCCCCTATGCCTGGCAGGAAAACGAACGCTTACTTGGCATCCCCACCACCGACGCCAGGCAACTGAAATTAACCCAGTATGTGGGCGTATCCAACGGCCCCGCGGTGGAGGACTGGAGCCTCCAAGCGGTGCTTCCTGAATATGCAAACAGATGTTCCTCCTACATCCGGGAACGGGCCAATAAGAAAAACCCCTTCTTTCTCTATTTCCCAATGCCCTCCCCACACACTCCGATCGTTCCCGATCAGCAGTGGAAGGGAAAAAGCGGATTGGGGGACTATGCCGATTTCCTTCTGGAAACCGACTGGGCGGTGGGTGAAGTTCTCCGTGCCCTCCAAGAAACCGATCAGGAAAACAATACCCTGGTTATCTTTACCACTGACAATGGCACCTCCCCCAAGGCGGATCTTGAGGCCCTCAAAAAGCAGGGCGTTCACCTCTGCGAAAACTGGCGGGGATACAAGGCGGATATTTACGAAGGAGGCCACCGGGTGCCCTTCATTGTCCGCTGGCCCGGGAAGATTTCGCCTGCTACCCGAAGCGATGAAATCATCGTGCAGACCGATCTGCTCGCCACCCTTGCGGAAATCATCAACCACCGCATCCCCGTGAATGCCGGGGAAGATAGCGTCAGCCTCTGGCCCCTGCTCTCCGGCAAAAGGAAAACGGGTGCTCCCTTGCATGAAGCGATCATCAGCCAGTCAAGTGCTGGAAAGTTCGCCGTACGCATGGGAAAATGGAAACTTCTCTTCTCCCGTGGCTCCGGTGGATGGAGCCCTCCCACCGAGGGAACCGCCATCAAGATGGGACTTCCCATCGGTCAACTCTACGACCTCGATAGCGACCCCAAGGAATCAAACAATTTGCATAGCAAGCACCCCGAGATCGTCGAGCAACTCACCGCAGTCTTTCGTCAATTTGTGGAAAATGGAAGAAGTACCCCCGGGCCCAAGCAAGCAAATCATCACGGCACCCACTGGGAAACCATTCCCTGGCCGAAGGGGATGTAAGCTAAAGTTTGCCCCTCGCTCGCTTACTGCTGTTGGAAACCGACACGGAAGCCGACGCTGTAGTAACGGCGGCTGGGGTTGCTGTTGACGCGGTAGGCCGAACGCAGGGTCGCACCCGTATTGGTCCAGGAGCCGCCCCGATAGACACGGTCGGAGCCATCGTTTGGCCCACGCGGATCGATAACGGAGTTACTCGGATAAGCACCGTGCCAATCCGCTGTCCATTCCCACACATTGCCATGCATATCAAACAAGCCCCATGGGTTGGCACTGTACGATCCAACTTCGACAGTTTTGTTTAATCCACTATCTTTGAAATTTGCGAGTTGGGGTGTAATATTATCTCCCCAACTGTAAGCTGTCGTCGTACCTGCACGACAGGCATACTCCCACTGTGCCTCAGTAGGCAAAGCAAACTCCCAGCCGCGGGGAATCCGTTCCTTCTTGTTTAATTCATCACAAAATTCCACCGCATCATTCCATGATACTTTTTCAACGGGAAGTTTATCCCCCTTAAATTGACTTGGATTTTTGCCCATCACTTTTTCGTACTGCTCCTGCGTTACCTCAAACTTTCCAAGATAAAACCCTTTGGTTAGAATTACTTGGTGGGATTCATCGCCCTCGCCTCTAACATACCCACCCGGCGGACACCAAGTTAGTTCCATGTCCAAAGCTGACTTAACGAAGTAGTTAGGTTTTGGTTCGTACCCGTCGACCGTATTTGCCAAGCGGTTCAAATCAATCGATTCCGAGGCCTGCTTGGCTTGTTCCATCGCTTGCTTCACCTTTGTCTGCTCCGAAGCACTCATATCATCCAACTTGGCCGAACCACCTTTGACTGCACCTGCTTTCTTGGCAGTCTCCACTGCAGTAGTATGTTGCTTCGCATCCAAAAAATCCACCCGCCCTTCCAGCACAGATAGCTCGGCGGAGTCGGCACTCGCTTTTACTTTAAATTGGGTACCCCGTATCCCCGCATGGGCAATGGGTGTGCTAATGAGAAAGGAAGATTCTTTGTTTAGCTTTCGTACCTCCACCACCAAGTCACCTTCCTCCAGTTTAAGAGCCGTACGACTAGGGCTTACTTCCTTGGTCAGTTCGCTCGCCTTCTGATTCGTCCCGCTAAAACTCCTTTGATAAAGGGCAGTCAAAACCAACTTTGTATTCTCGGCCAAATGAGCCAAGGTTCCATTCGTTAGTAGCAAGTCGGCAGATGAACCGCTACCCGTGGAAAGGGTCGCACCGGAGGCGATTGACTCACCCACGATCACCGCCCGAGCTGTGGGCTTCACATCCGAGTAACGATCCCGAGGTGGAACCAATACTTCCACCTTACCTTTGGCAGCAGCCACAATCACGCCTCCCCGACCATCGTCGTCAAAAGGCTGAGGATCAATGAACAAGGCCCGCTCATGAGCTTTCTTAACATACTCCTGATCAGCAGATGAGAACCCAGTCAAGGGAACGGTAAATTTCCGCCCCGATGTATTTTCAATTCGTACCTTGCTTCCGACCATTTCGAGGAAGCGAGCTTCCAATTTTCGCCCATCTACACTTGTCCATGTACGGATCGGTTCCTTGGCGGTTAAACAGAAAGAAAAAGTAAGGAAAATGATCAGGTAACGAATCATAGATCCGATTAATCCATTGCCCAATTACACAGTCAATCCTTTTGAGGATTGATCACGACTTGCCCACCCATCGAATGGACTTGCCCGAGTTTCGTTCCTTCTTACAATCCATATAGATGACAAACGATAGTACGCCCGTTGTGGGAGTCATCATGGGAAGCCAGTCCGACTGGCCGACCCTCGAGAAAGCTGCCCAGACCCTTTCCGATTTTGGAGTGAAGTGGGAATCCAAGGTGGTCAGTGCTCACCGCACCCCAGACCTGCTTTACGAATATGCAAACTCTGCGAAGTCTCGTGGGCTCAAGTGCATCATCGCCGGAGCAGGCGGAGCCGCCCACCTCCCCGGCATGGCCGCCGCCATGACCCCGCTCCCTGTCCTGGGCGTACCCATCAAATCACGGGCCCTCAATGGGGTGGACTCTCTTCTTTCCATCGTACAGATGCCTGCCGGTATTCCCACTGCCACCTTTGCGATTGGGGATGCCGGAGCCGTCAATGCCGCCCTTTTTGCCGTATCTATGCTCGCCTCCGCAGGAGATGAAAGTCTTGCTCAGAAGCTGGATGACTTTCGTCAGGCTCAAAGCGACAAGGTAAAGGCGTCCAAACTTTCTCCTCCAGCTCAGGGATGATCCAACCGGGAAGCGACGCTTGGATTGGCGTGCTCGGAGGCGGCCAGCTTGGCCGTATGCTCGCCCTCGCCGCACGGCCCATGGGGTACAAAATACTGACCTGGACAGGTGGGGACCGCTCCGGAGCCGCCGAGGTGGCCGATGAGGTGATGCACCAGCCATTTGAAGACCCGCAGGCACTGGAAAAATTTTGCTCCCAAGTGGAAGTCGCCACCGCCGAGTTTGAAAACCTGCCCGGCGACATGCTCAAGCAGGTGGAGGAACGCGTGCCCCTGCGCCCCAATTCCCATTCCATCATCACCAGCCAGCACCGGGAGCGGGAAAAAAAGTTTTTGTCCGACAATGGAATTGGGTGTGCCCGCCACTTCATCATCACCGATTTGGATGAACTGAAGAACGGCGTGAAAGAGATCGGACGGGACTGCATTCTTAAAACCGCCGAATTTGGATATGATGGCAAGGGCCAGCAAAAGATTTCCGGGGATGCCTCCGCTGAAGATCTCGCGAACATCTGGCAGTCCTTTGATTCCCAGCGTGCGGTGCTTGAAGAACGGGTGGAATTGGATACGGAAATTTCCGTTCTGGTTGCCCGTGGAGCAGCCGGTGATGTGGTCACTTATGACCCGGCGGAAAATATCCACCGCAACCACATCCTTGATGTCTCCATCGTGCCTGCCCGGTTGCCCGAAAATATTTTGGAGGAAGCACGCAAGGTGGCGGTTGGGGTGGCCGAGTCCCTCGATTATATTGGCATACTAGCGGTGGAATTCTTTATCTCCAAGGCAGGCAGGTTGCTAGTCAATGAGATTGCCCCCCGCCCCCACAACTCCGGTCACCATACCATCGATGCATGCATGACCTCACAGTTCCAACAGCAAGCCCGGGCTATTTGCGGATTGCCCCTCGGCTCGACCGCTTTGAAAAAGCCCTGTGCCATGCTCAACCTCTTGGGCGATGTTTGGGCGGATGAAAAGACTCCTCCCGACTGGACCCCCATTTTCAATACCCCCGGTGCCACCCTTCACCTCTATGGCAAGGCCGGTGCCCGGGCGGGAAGAAAGATGGGACATGCCAATTTTTTAGCCGATGATCTGGAAACCGTACTCGCTCAGGTGGCCAGGTGCCGGCAGGCCTACGGGATGCCCCCCATCTGATTGCTCAGGCGTTTTCTGATGAAAGCCCTGGTTTTATTCTCCGGTGGTTTGGATTCCACCGTCCTCGCCGCCCAACTTCTGGCGGACGGAGCGGAAACCCGTCTGCTCTCCATCGATTATGGTCAGCGACATGCCAAGGAACTCCACCAGGCAGAAAAGATTGCAGAGGCATTGGGTCTACCTCATCGCATCCTGCGACTGCCCGACCTCGGTCCCCTGCTCGGAGGAAGTTCGTTGACCGACGACCAGGTGGAACTGCCCGAGGGCCACTATGCGGAGGAATCGATGAAAGCAACGGTCGTACCCAACCGTAATATGATCCTGCTCGCCCTTGCCGGTGGCCATGCTCTTTCCCTCGGGTTTGACACCATTGCCTACGCCGCTCATGCGGGCGACCATACGATTTACCCCGACTGTCGGCCGGAATTTGCAGATGCCATGGAAACTGCACTGGGACTGGCCGACTGGGAGAAGCTTTCCCTGCACCGCCCATTTGTACACCTCAGTAAAACGGACCTCGTTAAAAAAGGAGCCGAACTGGATGCCCCGCTCCACCTGACCTGGTCCTGCTACGCCGGTCGTGAAAAGCATTGCGGAA
Organism: Opitutales bacterium; assembly: GCA_038152995.1. Taxonomy (GTDB): domain Bacteria; phylum Verrucomicrobiota; class Verrucomicrobiia; order Opitutales; family Seribacteraceae; genus Chordibacter. Next base: position 47,728 of record JAYOXT010000009.1, on the reverse strand, counting down.
AGTGTGGAACCTGTGTGGAAAGAAAAGAAGCCTTTGCACTCGCCAAGGTGCCCGACCCTACGGAATATGAGGATTCCACATCAGCATGATCACCTGCAGTAAAAGTTACCGGGACATTCCCCTCTCCCACCGCCAGCCCAACCACACTGGCCGGTGCTCCAGGTTGCACGGGCATAGTTGGTCGATCACCCTGACTTTTGCATCCGAGCAGTTGGACGAAAATGGATTTGTGATCGATTTTGGCGACCTTCACTTTATCGAGGATTGGATCGATCAGCATTTGGACCACGCCACCGCGGTCTGGGAAAACGATCCTAAACTGAATGAACTACAAGCCCTCGAAGCTGATGGTCTTATCAAACTGGTTCTCGTTCCCAGTGCATCCTGCGAAGGAATTGCCCAGTTTCTTTACCATACTTTTCAACCAATGGTAGCTGAAAAGACCAAGGGGCGGGCCCGCATCTGCTCCATCCATTTGGAAGAGGATACCAAGAACTCCGCCACCTACCAGCCTGACCAAACCGCATGAGCCGGGCACTGCCGGTCTACGAACGCTTTCATGCCTGGCAGGGCGAAGGTGCTCATATGGGGAAGTCCGCCTTTTTCATCCGTCTGCACGGTTGCCCGGTACATTGCCCATGGTGCGACTCCGCCGGCACCTGGCACCCAGACCATGTACCCGACTCGATCGACCGGATCGAGCCCGAGGACCTGGCCGAGGAAGCGATGCAGTCGGGATGCGAAATTATTGTGATCACCGGAGGTGAGCCGGCAATTCATCCACTTTACGAGCTGGTGCATGAATTGCGCATCCGCAGTCTACCCATTCATATCGAAACCTGCGGGGCTTTTCCTATTCAGGGAGAGATGGACTGGATCACCCTGAGTCCGAAGTGGAACAAGATGCCGATTGAAGAGACCTTTCTTTTGGCCGACGAATTCAAGGTGATTGTGGAAACTCCTGAAGATTTAACCAAATGGACCGAGGCTCTGCCGATGAAGGAACGAAGAGTACCCGTGTGGCTGCATCCGGAATGGTCTAAGTCAGAAGATACGAAAGTTTTAGGAGCTATCAATCAGTGGATAAAAGATCACGGATTCCCTTACCGAGCGGGCTACCAACTCCACAAACTCTACAAAGTGGACGAGGGGGATAAGCGCTCCCGCCCCACCGCTTCCTTGAGTCATCTACCAAGTTCGGATATGCTTAAGGAGTGAGAGGAGAAAAAGAGTAAACCGATGTGCGGACGCTATACATGGACGAATCCGCAGGTTGAACGCTTTCGTAAATACGCCCCTGCCCCACAAAAAACCATTGAACCACGCTACAACCGGGCACCGGGGCAGAAGCACCCAGTGATTAAATCCAGCAAAAGCGAAACCTTATGGGCCGATGCACAGTGGGGAAATTTTCCTTCATCCAATTCTCCAAACACTCGGAAATTCCCTATCAATGCCCGTTCGGAAACGGTGGCGGAAAAACCAACCTTTGAAGAGTCCTTCCAAGAACGCAGGTGTTTAATCCCGGCGGATGGATATTACGAGTGGCAGGTGGAGGGGCATCAGCGAAAGCCTCATTTTTTTCATCTCAAGGAAAGTCCGACCTTTGCATTTGCGGGATTATGGAAAGAAGCCGATGGGCAAACCTGTTTCACCATTCTTACCCGCAGTGCCAGTTCCAACTGCTTGCACCTGCACCACCGCATGCCGGTAATTTTACCGGAGGAAACCTGGGAGTTCTGGCTCGATTCAAATTCCTCCCCTGCTTTGCTTAACAATCTTTTGCGAAACCCTGCACCGGAAGTTTTGTTTTATCCAGTCTCCAAGAAAGTAAATGCCACCCGGGAGGATGGACCGGAACTTCTGGAACGGGATCGGGATCAGCAAACCACGCTTTTTTAATCGTGGTTCAGGCACTTCCCAAACGATCTAAAAAAGAAAAGTCCACCAAGCAAAAGCCCTCGGACCAAGTAATCGATCTATTCAAAAAGAATGGCTGGTCGCCCTTCCCCTTTCAAAAAAAATCCTGGTCTGCCTATGCCGCTGGTGAAAGCGGTTTGATTCATGCCCCCACCGGTACGGGCAAGACCTATGCCGCATGGGCCGGACCGCTGATCGAGTGGATGGAGGAACATACTGGCAAGCAACTACCAAAGCGGGCACCAGGGTTGCGGGTTCTCTGGATCACCCCACTGCGGGCACTCGTAAAGGATACCACCCGTTCCCTTCAGCAACTGGTCGATGACCTGGATCTGCCCTGGACGATCGAGGAAAGAACTGGCGATACCACCGGTTCGATCAAGGCGAAGCAAAGAAAGCGTTTTCCTTCCTGCCTGGTCACCACCCCGGAAAGCCTATCCCTTCTCCTCTCCTATCCCGAAACCAAAGATGCCTTTTCTGACCTGCGGGCAGTGGTGGTTGACGAATGGCATGAACTGCTCTCGACCAAGCGCGGTGTGCAGACCGAACTGGGACTTGCCCGGCTCAGAAAGTGGAATCCCAAACTCAAGACCTGGGGGCTTTCTGCGACCCTTGGCAACCTCGAGGTTGCCCGCTCCGCCCTACTGGGGACAGAAAAAAATGGGCAATTGATCGATGGGGATTTGAAGAAAAAATTTCAGGTCGATGTGCTCATCCCCAAAGATATGGAAAAATTTCCCTGGGCTGGTCATCTCGGCGGAAAGATGGTTGAGCAGGTGGCCGACCGGATCGAAGCGGCGGGGACCACTCTGGTCTTTACCAATGTGCGTTCGCAAACGGAATTTTGGTACAACGCCCTATTAGATGTGCGGCCGGACTGGACAGAGCAGATCGGCATACACCATGGCTCTATTGACCGCAAGGAGCGAAAATCGGTGGAGGACCGCTTGCGGGAAGGGTCCATTCGGGCGGTGGTCTGCACCAGCAGCCTCGACCTCGGGGTGGATTTCTCCCCGGTTGATCAGGTCATTCAAATCGGTGGGCCCAAAGGAGTTGCCCGACTCCTGCAACGGGCCGGCCGCTGCGGGCACCAACCAGGTGCAGTCAGCCGGGTATTGTGTGTGCCTACTCATGCCTTTGAACTGGTGGAATATGCCGCAGCCCGGGAAGCGATTGAGGAAAGGCGGATCGAATGCCGTGAACCTCTGCGTGCCCCACTCGACCTGCTCGCCCAGCACCTCATCACCCTGGCACTGGGCGGTGGTTTCCTCTCCGAAGACGCATTGGAAGAAGTACGCTCCGCGTGGTCTTACCGAGACATTACCGATGAAGAATGGGGATGGGTACTCGATTTTATTATCCGCGGGGGAGATACCCTGCGTGCTTATGATCAGTTTAAACGTGTGGTGGTAGACGCCGACGGACTGCACCGGGTCGAATCCCAGATCATTTCCCGCTTTCACCGAATGTCCATCGGCACCATTACCAGTGACCCAGCGATTGAGGTAAAATTTGCCACCGGTAGAAGGCTGGGTACGGTGGAGGAATCTTTTATTTCCCGAATCAAGCCCGGGTCCAATTTTTACTTCAGTGGAAAACTGCTCACATTAAAGCGGGTGCGTGATCTCACCGCGGTGGTAACCCTGGCCAAGCGGGGAAAGGGTGTGATCCCGGTATGGGGAGGTGGGAAGTCTCCCCTTTCCTCAGAATTATCTCGGGGCGTGAGGCAAAAATTAGAATCGGCCGATCAGGGAATTTTCCTGGAAAAGGAAATGCAGGCCCTGCAACCATCGCTTACCTTGCAAGGCTCGCAGTCCCACCTCCCCAAAAGTAACGAGCTTTTAATCGAGCGAACCGATACACGCGAGGGAACCAACTGGTTTGTCTATCCATTTGCCGGCCGGCTCGCCCATGAGGGTCTGGCCGCCCTGATCAGTTACCGCATGAGCCAGACCGAACCCATGACCCTATCCCTCGCTTTCAATGATTATGGGTTTCACCTCTGTTCCACTTCGGAACGGGAATTTAATGAGGAGGAGTGGAGGGAATTGCTCCGTCCGGATCAGGTGGTGGAACAGCTCCTTTCATGCATGAACCTGAGCGAGATGGATAAGAGACAGTTTCGGGAGGTTGCCCGGGTGGCAGGTCTCATTTTTCAGGGCTATCCGGGGGCCAAGAAATCCAACCGGCAGGTGCAGGCATCGGGCGGCCTCTTTTACGATGTCTTTTCCAAGTATGATCCGAATAACCTCCTCCTTACCCAATCGCGGAGGGAAGTTTTGGAAAGGCAACTGGAAGTTACCCGTATGGTCGATACCCTCCAAAGAATTTCGAAACAGCGAATCGTCAGGCAATCTCCGGAACGGCTCAGTCCTTTTGGCTTCCCGCTTTGGGCAGAGTCGCAGCGCTCCCAGATGAGTTCGGAGTCCTGGGGAGATCGGGTAAAGAGAATGGCCATGCAACTGGAGAAAGCATCTTCATGAGCAAGCGATCCTACCCACTCGATTGGCAGGGAGAAAAAATCGAACTACTTCCAGACCGGGCCATTTTTTGGGCCAAGCAAAATACCCTCTACATTGCAGATACCCATTTTGGGAAAGCCGCCACCTTTCGCAAAGCAGGGATCCCGGTATCGGAGCATACTACCGAAGAGGACTTGCAAAGACTTGAGAAACTGGTGAATGATACCCAAGCTGAACGACTGGTTATCCTGGGAGATTTCCTGCATGCCCGGGCAGGGCGGACAGAACCGGTACGCACCCTGCTTTTTCATTGGAGAGAAAAGTTCAGGAGCTTGGCCATTACTCTCATTCGGGGAAACCATGATCTACAATCGGGTGATCCATGGCCCGAACTCGGTATCGAATGCCTGCCAGACCCAACCGCCGAACCGAATTGGGATCTGCGCCACCTCCCCCAAGAATCGAAGTGCCGTTCCTTTCTTGCGGGGCATATTCACCCCGGATACAGAATACAGGGAAAAGGACGGGACACTTTGAGGTGCCCATGCTGGGTGGTGGGACCAACCCGGATCATCCTTCCCGCCTTTGGCAGTTTTACCGGGCTGAAGAATATTCGCCTTTTTGACAAAGAGAAGGCCTACCTTACCAACGGGGAAGAAATTCATGCCATACCTTCCAAATAGAGTGTATCCATCTAAGTCGGTTCTTCTTTATTCTTGGGATTCCCCTTGACTACTAAGAATATCAGCAAAGAATGAAATGATTCTTTTACCTATAACTAATCACATATCCAATCATATGAAAAATCTACTTCTTACTCTTGGAGTCTTCTCTTTGTTCTTCTTCTCATCCTGTGGCGGCGGACACAATCATGATTGCTGTGGCGAATGCGGCGGCGAATCTGAGTGCTGTGGCAAATGCGGTGGCGACAAAGACGGCGAAAAGAAATCTGAGTGCTGCGGCGAAGGTGGTGAGTGCTGCAAGAGCGGCGATTCCAAGTAATCGTTCTCCACTATTTAGGATTTTATCCTTTCAAGGCCCTACCGTGATGGTAGGGCCTTTTTTGTACCCTTTTATTTGAGAATGATGGCTTCATCCATTTGATTTGGTAATATGCAAAGATTGGTCGAGGTTTCCCCTATCAAAAACTCATCTCACGGAGTATCCGTCACTTATTCCACCAAGACGGGCAGAAAGTCCTTTTCCCTACCCCGGTCCCAAAACTTACAAAAACCAATGGCGGTGGAGAGCTTTGCTCAAGAACCCGAGCACTATTACGAGCTCATGGAAGCGGTTGCTGAATTAAGCAAAAAACAGCAGCTTCAGGGAAGATAGCGGTTCTTCCAAACTTCGTTACAGGCCACAACCAGTTCCTTCACTTTTTGTGGAAGGATCGCCTGCTTGGGATCGTCCCCGATACCCTTGGCCGGTTGAATGTGAGACTCGATACAGAGTCCGTCCGCCCCGTAGGCAATGGCAGCAAGGGAGCAGGCGGGTACAAAGTCTGCATGTCCCACACTGTGGGATGGATCCACCACCACGGGTGCCCAGGTTCGGTTTTTTAGCAGAGGGGTGATCGACTCGTCCGGATGGTTGCGGTAGCCATCCAGTGGGGGTGTGGTCCCCCGCGGGCAGAGCATCACATTGGGGTTTCCCTCAGCCACTAGGTATTCTGCGGAAGCAATGAATTCATTAGGCGAAGCCATGTGCCTTCCTCTTTTGAGGAGGACTGCGGTTGAGGAGCCAGCGGTTAACTGCCCTATCTCCTTGAGCAGGCAGTAGTTCTGGGCATTACGGGTGCCCACCTGCACCACATCCACCTTGGCTTCAAGGGCTAGTTTGAGCTGGGTGGAATCCATTACCTCGATATCGATGGGCAAACCGGTCTCCTCGCGGGCTTGCAAAATAATCGAGAGGGAATGGTTATCCCCCTGAAAGGAATAGGGATTGGTCCTTGGTTTCCACACACCCCCACGCAGAGCACCCACCCCAGCTTCCTTTAGAGCATGAGCACTTTCCAAATAAAAATTGGGGTTGGCGGGATCAATGGTGCAGGGCCCAGCAATAATAAATGGTTTGTCCTTGCCAACCTCGGTTTGCCCCACCCGCACCCGGTGGTCGGAGAGACCGGAACGGCGGTCCATCAACTTGTAGGGAGACTCAATCATATCGACTTTGGAGATGTAGGGTAGACCGGCAATCCGCTTGAACATCACCTCCCTACCCTCGTCTCCCAGAATGGCATAAACACAACGGTTGCGACCCTGAATTTCCAAAATGGAGCAATCGAAGTCAGCCGCGATGGACTCAACCTCTCGGAGTTGACTGGAATCCAATTTATTTGCTTTGGGAATGATCATAGAAATCAGTAATTTGAAGAATATTTTAACTTGTCAGCGGGCGGGTGTGAGTAAAAGAATAATGAAAATGGCAATTTCAAACCAAAAGCCAATCCTGTTTGATAACTTATTAAGAACACTCCTTGTTCTTGCCTTGATTCAGCTCTTTGGTTGCGAGAAACCACAGGTCCAAAAAAAGGAGGAGGGATATCCTCTTTCGATCATCGTTCAGGACCAAGGGTACTGGGAGGGGAGTTCCGCAGAGGCTTCGGAAACTTTTTTTCTTAATGATGAAGAACTTTTCTGTCTCAAAGAATCAAAACGTCCCTACTCGGGTGTGCTTAAAGTAAGGGCAAGAAATGGGACGGTGGCTGCTCTGAGAAGTTATGTCAACGGTCTGCCCGAAGGAGATTTTCATGAATGGCATGAGAATGGGTCTCTTAAGACCAAACAACAATACAAAGGAGGACTTAAGCACGGATATTTCTTTATTTGGACCTCCAAAGGTGAAATCTATTCAAGGAGGTATTACAAAGATGGGCTAGAGGATTTTGGCAGGTTTGAGGACGAAGGAGCCGCCAGTACCGGTCAGAGCTTAGCTGCTCTCGAGTTGAAGGAATGGGAAGGCCCAGGTCCCGAATTTTATAAAAAGTTTGCTGGAGACCCCAAACGGGATGGCATGGTGTGGATTCGTGAAACGGAAGAGTTATACAATGGCACCATCACCGCCCTGGATGATCGAGGCAGAAAAGAAGCCGTCCTCCGTTTTAAAAACGGCAAATATCAGGGAACTATCTCTAAGTGGGATGAAGATGGAAAGCTCTGGGAAGAAGGTGAATTCGACCGTGGAGAACTCGTTGCTTTTACGATTAAGGAAGGCAAACCTTTTGATCCGAATCAGGTAATCGATCTTTCGGACGATCCCTCCATGGCTAAGCTGCTCTTTGAGTAGCCAAATTTGCCGATCTCCAAGATTTCATTGGCACGCCAAGTGCTTAATGTTCAGCATCTTCTCTGTCTTTCCGACAACTTGCTTTTGGCTCTTCCTCCCGTTTACCAGATGATTTGCCTTGCGGTAGCTTTGTTTCAACATTTCCAAGTTTCTTAATTTGGATCTAAATGCAGGATCGTCATGCTCAACAATAGAACCTCTAAAATAAATTTCGGTCTAAACGCGAATCAGGTCTTTTTAGTGTGCTTGGTTTTAACTGATTTAGCGGAAGATGGTATGCCGAGCAGGTCAGCTTCAATCTTTTTACCTGGGTCTGCCAAGATGACTGCCCGCTCCACTGCATTTTCTAATTCTCTAACATTCCCCGGCCAAGCGTGACCCAGAATGGCTTTATCACAATTTTTGGAAAAAGAAATTTTTTCGTTACCATGCCTTCGTGAGTGCCTTTGCAGAAATGTATTCGCTAAAAGTAAAATATCCTCACCTCGCTCCCTCAACGGAGGTACAGCGATGGGAAAGACATTTAACCGGTAATAAAGATCTTCGCGGAAGTTCCCTTTTTCTACTTCTTCCAACAAATTGCGATTCGTGGTAGCTAATACCCGCACTTTAACTTCAATGGTTTTATTGCCCCCCACCCGTTCAAATTCTTTTTCTTGTAAAACTCGCAAAAGCTTCGCCTGGAGAGACGGTGCGATCTCGCTGATCTCATCTAGGAGAATGGTTCCTCCATCGGCCAATTCAAAGCGACCTTCCCTTCTTTCAGTCGCTCCGGTGAATGCACCTTTTTCATGGCCGAAAAATTCACTCTCCATTAAGGTTTCTGAAATCGCTGCACAATTAACCCGGATATACGGTTGCTTAGCCAACATACTGTTACGGTACAATTCGCGGGCTACTAACTCCTTACCGGTTCCATTCTCACCTGTTATCAGCACAGTAGCTTCAGTCTTGGCTACCTTGTCCACCAAAGTCTTAAGTTTCTGGATCGGCTCACTTTCACCAACAATATCAGAAGACCGGGTATCACTCTCCTCCACATAGTACTTGGTTACCCGACGCATCTTGTCAAAAGAAGCAACCTTATCCACAACTACTTCGATTTGATCAAAAGAGAATGGTTTCACCACATAATCAAAAGCTCCCATCTGCATACAGGATACGGCAGATTCAACAGACCCGTAACCCGTCATCATAACAACCATCGGCCCATCCGTTTTCGCAGTAATTTCCTCCAGGAGATCCGTTCCCTCTCCATCGGGCAAACGAAGGTCTAGAAAAACCAAATCAAAAGAATCCCTTGCCAATATCTTCCTGGCACCCATTAGATCTCCAGTAGAGGCTACTGAAAACCTCTTATTTCGTAACTGCGTCTCCAACGCCTTACGAATCATTAATTCGTCATCGACCACAACTATTTTCTCTATTGCCATTGAATAAATCTTTAATAACAGTCGTAAGAGATTTAGTAAATGCTAAAAATGTATCAATTAGAGTGGTAGTGATGTTTTAATGGTTTTAACATTAAATCTATATAAATTTAATAGATAATATTTTTTAATTAAGAAAAAAATAAATTGAAGTTTTATAATGAACTTTAAAAATATTATTTATATTTACTATATTCCTGAACAAGAGGAACTTTGTAACATATTCATGCGTAGGTACTCAGAACATGAATTTATAATGATTCCGCATGACGGAACAATAAATCAGCTTAAACGTTTTACTGAAAAAATAATATCGCAAAAAATAAAATTTAAAATCGTAAATGCTTTTGAATTTAAAAAAGTACAAAATAAAATCTACCATGAAAAAGCAAAAGTAGTAATTCCTCTTTCAGTACGAAAACAAGTTTTAAAACAACTAATTAATAAAGAGATAAGATTACCACTGCTACAAGATCATTATGAAAAATTAAAGTTATTATACAAGTATGGATTTAAAGATTTTAATTTTTACAGTTTAGAAGGCCTCTACAACTTTAAGATTGATTACTTCTTAAATGATTTCAAAAATATACATAATGATAAACGTTGTTTTATTGTGGGTAACGGACCAAGTTTAAAAGAGCAGAATGTTTCTCTGTTAAAAGATGAAATTACATTCGGTTCCAATAGATGCTATCTAGGATATGATAAGTGGAATTTGAATTTTAGGTACTGGGGCATATGCGACAGGTTGCAAATAGAGCACTATGGATATGAGTATGAAGATAATATACCTAAGAATACCATCAAGTTTATTCCATTTGAATACATCTCATACTTAAAATTCGACAATGTTTGCCCAGTAAGACATCATTATGAATTTGATGGATTCCCGAAATTTTCATCTTCATCTGAAAATTTATATTTAGGAAATACAGTAACATATTTTTTATTACAAATTGCTGTGGTAATGGGATGTAATCCAATAATTTTAATTGGAGTTGACCACAATTATAATTTGAATTTAAAAAATAAAGAATATTCATCAACATGGAGTGCTAATGACGCAAACCAGCCCACACATTTTGACTCACGATATACAAAAGGGGAAAAAAATTTGAAATTTATTCAACCACGCCCTGAAAGAGCAGACATCGCATTTGATTGTGCGTCTAAATGGTCTAAAGAAAATAAGGTTAACATCCTAAATGCAACTCCAGGTTCAAAATTAAATTCATTTCAAAAGATCGATTATAGTAGTCTTTTCTAGTGCGATTTAATTCTCATTTAAAAATATCTAATAAAGTTTTTATATCACATTAATTAATTTTTATTTTTCACCAGATCCAAGATTAATTTTACTACTTTTGCCTAAATGAATATTTTAGGAATATCTTGCTTTTATCACGATTCCTCTGCTTCTCTTATTTCTGATGGTAAAGTTGTGACCGCTTGCCAAGAGGAAAGGTTTACGCGTCAAAAACATGATCCTAGTATCCCTATAAATTCAATAAATTTTTGTCTTAACTATGCTGACTTGGAGATGCGTGATTTGGATGCTGTAGTCTTTTATGAAAACCCTGCACTTAAGTTTCATCGTGTTCTTGCAAATGCAGTTTTAAATGATCAAAAGCATAACAAATTTAATATTGATACACTACTTAATACGGTTCGGCAAAAGCTCTCATTAAGTGATGATTTAAGGAAATGTTTCGGCCGGTTAGGTAAGTCAGATAAACTTAACTTTGTAAACCACCACGTGTCACACGCCGCGAGTGCGTTTTTCCCTTCTCCCTTCGAGAAGTCAGCTATATTGTGCGTTGATGGCGTCGGTGAGTGGAACACTACTAGTCTTGGTCTTGGCGCTTATGGTGGGTTAACTATATACGATACTATCGACTATCCTCATTCCTTAGGACTGTTATACAGTGCATTTACATCATTTTGCGGCTTCAAGGTAAATTCTGGTGAATATAAGCTAATGGGATTAGCACCCTATGGTTGTCCAATATATTCTGAAATAATTGAAAATGAGATCCTAACATTCCACAAAGATGGTTCATTCTCTCTTAACTTAGATTACTTCTCATTCATGCATTCCGAGAACATGGTCAGTCAAAAATTCTGCAGTTTGTTCGAAGGCGACCCAAGGACACCGGAATCTCGAATAACTCGAAGAGAAATTGACCTAGCTTCATCTATACAAGCTGTTACAGAAAAAATAATATTTAAGCTTTTGTATCGGCTTTATGATTTAACTAAAATTGAAAACTTAGTACTTTCAGGTGGAGTAGCCCTGAATTGCGTTTGCAACGGTAAAATTCGATCAAATTCACCTTTCAAGAATATCTGGGTACAACCAGCATCTGGTGATGCCGGCACGTCCATCGGTGCCAGTTTATACTATTATCACAAAATTAAACCCAATAGAATCCCGACAAAATATTATTCTTCTTTACTCGGACCTTCATATGATAATGATTTAATCGAAAAATATCTCATTCAGGAAAATTGTGTCTTTGAGGAAATTCCCTGCGAGTTAAAACTTTCTAACCTCATTGCTTCAAATATATGCCAAGGTAAAGTCATAGGACACTTTAATGGTCGAATGGAGTTTGGTCCTCGCGCTTTAGGTTGTAGGTCAATTTTGGGAGATCCACGAAACAGTAGAATGCAATCAAAGTTGAATTTAAAGATTAAGTTTCGTGAATCGTTTAGACCATTTGCCCCGATCGTTCTAGAATCCCACGCACAGGACTACTTCAATTTTGATTCTGTAAGTCCTTACATGCTCATGGTTGCTCCTTTGAAAGAGCATTTAAGGATAAAAGAAGATTTAAGGATAAAAGAAGACACAGATGATCTTTTAGAAAAAGTAAATCAACTTCGATCTAAGCTTCCTGCTATTACTCATGTAGATTACAGTGCAAGGTTACAAACTGTTAATAAGCATCAATATCCAAGATTGTTTAATATACTAAATTCCTTTCTTGAAATAACTGGATGTCCAGTACTCATTAACACTTCTTTTAATGTTAGGAATGAACCTATCGTTTGCACACCTGAGGAAGCATTTATATGCTTTATGAGAACAGATATGGACATGTTAATTTTAAATAATTTTGTCCTCCACAAAGAAGATCAAAAGGAATTTGTAAATAATCAATATTGGATGAATCAGTATATTTTAGATTAAAGTATTATGATAAAAGATATTGAAGAACTAATTAATAAAAAAAGAGAAATTTTACTTTTAATTTTTGATGATCGGTTTCAATTATCATTCAAGAAAGATGTTGATTCAAGATTTACTAAATTTCCAACTTCAAATTTAGAAGTAGGAGAATACCATGAAGGCATAATTGCTCTACTCGATGATGTTAAGGAATTATGCCCCGGTCACGATGAAACATTTTCTGAATTTCTGAAAGAATTAAAAGATTTAATCGAAGGTGAATTCAATACTGAACAAGTAGAAGATGTAATATCATCATTTAATTACACACTCTGAATATTAATTCATCAATTACATACAAAATTTAGAAAAAAGAATATAAAATTAATTATTGTTAAATAATATATTTTTAAATAATGAAAATAATAGATAATATAAATTATTTAGATTTCAAAGAAAAGAACAATTGCTATTCCATAAGCTATAATGAATTAATTCATTTAATAGAAAAAGGAATAAATGGTATCAATAAGAATACAATTATATTGAAAGATTACTTACCAACAGATTTTCATTTCCCGAATCAATTGATAAATAATTATATTTTTGATAATGATACATTCATCATAAAGGAAAGCAATGCATTGAGTGATAATATCTTAATTATAAGTGAAAATAATAAAATAAACAAGTCAATTAAGATATTATGCAATAATAAGATCACAACACAAAGTTGTGTTAAAGATTTAAATTTCGATGACTATGGATTAATTATAGTAGAAAAAATAAATTTTTCTATTATAAAGAAAATTCGGTCATGTCAAAAAGATGTAAAATTTATAATTGATGAGAATCTAATTAAAAATGATTTATATTACACGATGCACTTCATGTCTTATGAAATATATAACTTTAAAGAAATAGAATTAAGACAATACTTTGAATTGATAAACAGTTTTAATAAAGATTTAATTAGTCGCAATAAATATATAAAAGTTTTTAATATTCATGATTATTTTTATATAGATAAAAATAATTCTATTTCATTTTTTGATGAAAAAACAAACAATAATTTAAGGTTGTTAAAAGATAAAAATATAATAAGAGAATACATTCTTAGATGTGATTTACCTGAAAATTACTACAAATTATTAGAAATATCTAAAAATAGTAATTTTATTAAAATTATAAAATTACTATTGTCAGACAAGAATAGTAATTTAATAAAATCAAAAGTTAAATCATTTATAAAATTAATTGATTTAAACGAAAAACAAGAAATTTCAAACAATAATAATATAAATTCACTAAGAGATTATTTTGGTCTTTTAAAATTAAGCAAAGAATTAGAACCTAAAAAAACTGAAAGATTACCATTCGATTATAGGGTTCATAATATTGAAAAATTTAGAAACAACACATCATATATCGATAGTATCACAAAAATTTATAATTTGAAAGTTAGTGATTTTATTGCTGGAAAGACAGATAAAATGCATATATATGTTGCGAATACATGCATGAAATTTTTCAAAGAGAATAAACCAATGAACTTGAATCTTTATATGATAGTTTTCTTTGCTCATAAAAATTATTTTTTAGATTTAAACAATAATTCTCTAAGAGATGTTCCATTACCATTATTAACATTAATATTTCTTCACCATGAAAACAATGAAGATATCAATAATGCGATAAATATTCATTATGATCAAACATACCCTGATCACTTCATATTTAGTTTGTTCTCAAAAAGTTTTCAAGAGAATGTAATACATGTTAACGCTAAGAATGCATTTTCCTTTTATTTAGAACTAATAAAAAATATCCCAACTTTTATTAGTTGTCCTTACAATATCGCTAGAATATTGTTCTATTTTAAATTCAAAAATAAACTAAGATATTATAATTTTATTAATTTATATGTTCAACAAAGGTCATATGATATCAAATGCGTTGAGTACTTCATGAATCTGTTTGATGATAAATGTTAGAAGACTGTGAAATTCCCAAAAAATAAAATTCTAATTTGTGGTTTAAATTCACCAGATAAGTACTCAGGTGGTAGATACCACTCTTGGCTCATGTCCAAAGCATTAGAATTATCTAATTATGATACATATTATTTTACAAATAATAAACCTCTTTTCTTAGATGATTTAAATATTTTATCGAAAAATAATTCAAAATTAAAAATCTTACTTTGGGACGATAAAAACACATTATCAAGACTTTTAAATACAAAATTTGACTTAATAATAATTATTCCAGATCATAGTTCAAATTTTACTTTTTATTCAAATATAATTTTATTATCGAGATTACATAATTCCAAGATATGCCTGCTTAACTTTGAAACTCCAAACTGGATAAATAAAGAATCACCATTCAAAAGGAATATAGATGATTGGAAATATTGGAAAGAGGTATCTCCATATGCATCTTTGATACTTTCTAGTACGAAAATATCAAGTGATTTTGCAAAAAAGTTTTTTATTAATTTGAAAAACACTAATTTCACTCACTGTTATCCATCAATTAATTCGATTTGTGCTGATAGTAAAGATCAAAAATATATAAGAAGAGAGAAAAGGATTATCTGGATTGGTAGAATGGAAAATAGTAGACATAAAGGTTCTTACGACCTCGAAAAGATAATAACCAAAAAAATGTCAGGTTACACATTTGTTTTAATTATCGGTGCAGGTAATATTCCAAATGATCTTCTAAGATCACTCAAAATTTTATCTATTAAATTCAACATAAAACTTATTATCAAGAAAATGTTAAGCGATAAACTAAAGTTTAAAGAAATAAAAAAGGCAAAACTTGTATTATTTCCGTCTCAATTCGAAGGTTTTGGTTTGCCACCAATAGAAGCCCTATATTGTAAGACTCCATGCATTGCCTTTGATATTCCTGTATTACGAGAAACCTGCGGTGACAATCTAATTTATGCTAAGAAAGGCGACTTTAAGGATTTTAAAAGAAAAATTGAAATTTTTTTAACTAAACCGTATGTGTTTAAAACAGTACCTACAAATATAAATGATATTGGTTCATTTGAAAACTATTCAAAACGTTTGAATAATATACTTTCAAATTATGTTTAATAATACTTTCCTTACTTACATCTATCTGATTTGAAAACTTTTGGAAAAAAAACTTTTTTATCTGCACTTGATACTCACTTGGGCTATTCATATGACTCTTACATAAAAGATGAACTCATCAACGATGAAGTCTTCAAAAATGGTCTTGTTTATCTCAATGGAGATACTGCCCAAAAAAAAATTGTTGTTTTAGGTGGTTCAACTAGTGATATTTATATTAAAAATAACTGGCCACGAAAATTACAATCTTTTTTAAATAAAGAGAACATTGATTATGAAGTAATTTCAGGTGCATTTTCTGGTTATTCATCTTCACAAGAAATTATCAAACTCATAAGAGATGTTACACCAATTAATCCACATTTTGTTATTAGTTTATCTGGGGTTAATGAAATAAACTTCATCCAAGCCTATTCTCCGCAAACACCCTACACATCAAGATATCTTAATAAAATTTATAATTATATTCATCTTAGTTCAAATAAAAATTTCGTATCAAATAAATGGCACAAACCACCAAAACTCAACACTTATGTAGGATCATTCACGGATAATACAGCCATTACTAGTGTTAACCATGGGTATGTCTATAATCTTAAAGATTATCAAATCTGGGTGAGAAATATGGAAATGATGAATTCAATTTGTCGAACATTTTCAATAAATTTTATTTCCATTTTACAACCAATACTTGGTTATGGTGACTACCTTATAAACGATAAGGAACAATATTGTCTTAACGAGTTTTCTAAAGTTCAAAAAGTTGCAACCCATGATATTTGCTACTTAAAATCCATTAGAAAGTTTTATGATTCTGCCCGAAATTACATCTTAGATAATAATGATTTCATGCATGATTTTTCAAATATACTTGCTGGTAATAAAGAATGTTTTTCAGACCCTAGGCATTTGAACTCTAAAGGTAATTCTATTCTTACTAAAGCCATTATCCAAACTTTAAAGACTTATAAATTTCATAATTCTAATAATTAAATTTTGGTTTAATTATAAGTCTCACATCATAGTCGAAACAACTCACATGTTCTGGTTGGTGACAATTTGCGATCTCATAATTGGTAAAAAAGAATACGCAGTATCTTAATACTTACTTTTAAAGCTCATAAGAGAAAAAATCTTGATTTTTGGATGTGGTTCAGATCTCGAATATGAGTTCGACAGCCTAGAATCCGAATACGAAATTGTTGCTCTTTTTGACAAAGAAAAGGATTTGCATGGTAAATTTAAATTTGGAATTAAAATCTATCCCCCGGAAAAGATTCCTGATTTTTCCTATGATTTCATTAAGATTTGCTCCCTAGCTCACACAAACAAGATTCGTTCTCAAATAATTGATATTGGAGTACAATCTGAAAAAATAATGCCCACCCCACTATTTTGTGATAAAAATTTTCAAAATTGGGAAAAATTAAAAAAACAAAGGAAATCTAAGCGTATTTTCATAATCGGAAATGGTCCCAGCCTTAATGTATGTGATCTTGACCTTTTGCACATGCATGACGAATTGTCTTTTGCCTTTAACAAAATTTACTTGGCATTTGATCAAACCAAATACCGCCCAACTTATTACATGGTGGAAGATATCCTAGTAGCGAAAAATAATGCGAAAAGAATTAACTCAATCTCAAAACTGCCCAAGTTCTTTCCAGAATTCATAACCAGGCAACTCACATTTTCGGATACCGATTACATTTACGGCCTTAATCGTCCAAACAATAGAATACCTGTTGCAAAAAAACCTACGCTCAATTTTTTGAATTTCGGTTGGGGTGGTGCTGTTACTTGTACGGCTATTCAAGTTGCACTCTATATGGGCTTTAAAGAGATCTACCTTCTTGGAGTAGATAATTCTTTTAGATATGAGAATCATAATGCTCATAAAAACCACTTGGTTGGTGCGGGGGAATCAAACCATTTTCATCCAGAATATAGACCTATTGGTGAAAAATGGAACCCTCCTTATGAAAAAATAACAAATGATCATTTCACCATGCTAAATAAATTATCTGAAAGCATTGGATCAAGAATTATAAACTGCACAAGAGGTGGTGCGGTAGAGGTATTCACTAGGAAAAGTTTAGATGACATTTTATCATAAGCTTCTGTCCGAAATTAAAAAAGGAACTTTTAATGTCATCTCGTTTGATATTTTTGACACCTTGCTTTTTAGACTGGTCGATCAGCCGAAACAAATTTTTGATGAGATTGGAAAAAAAGCAATCAAGTCAAACTTATTACATAATTCTATCACTCATCAAGAATTCGCACTTCTAAGAATAAAGGCCGAGCAAGATGCAAGAAAAGATAATTCAGAAAGAAATGGCCATAACGAAGTAAGCCTTGAAGAAATATATGAGTTCCTTCCCCAATTCATTGGTGATAGGACTCAACTTCATGCCTTGGAAGTAATGACGGAGTGTGAGTATTGCTACTTAAATCCAGAAATTCTTGAGTTAATTGAGGATGCGAACCGTAAAGGCATTCCCGTCGTTCTGACTTCGGACATGTACCTGAGTAAAGCCCAACTTCAACAAATCCTTACAACTAATGGGTTTGATCTCAACTTGATTGAGGAGATTTATGTTAGTTGTGAACATCGAGGAAATAAATGCTCCGGTGTTTTGTTTGGAAAATTACTATCTAACTTTCCACATATTCTTCCAGAAGAGATTTTACATATCGGTGACAAGCTTGATGCAGATTTTGATTCTCCGAAAGCTCTTGGAATGAAATCTATTCATTACTCGGTTATTCCTGATGTAATGAAAGAGATCTGCAATTACGAAAGTATCTGTAACGCTGGTCCAAAAAACTTAAATTCGATCCGCAAATTCGCGACTCACAGTCCGGGTAACGCTAAATCAATCGAATTTCAAATCGGAGCGGGGATTCTTGGTCCTTTTACTACTATTTTTTGTGACTGGATTTTAAATGTTTGCGAAGAAGAAGGCCTAAAGTGCGTATTTCCTTTGATGCGTGAAGCTGAACTTTTCGCACCCATGCTTAAAAATGCCGCCAGTAGGAGAAAATTCGAAATCAAGATCACGGCCCTAGCAGTCTCCCGTGAATCAACATGGTTTGCTTCTTTACAGAAATGGACCCATGAAACTTGCGAAGACCTGTGTAACAGGCATGGAATCCTTGTTATTGATATTTTCAATGCGATCGGAGCGAGTTTGATAACTAAGTTTGCACCTCTACAAAACTTGTACTTCAAAGAACTTACCGTTGAGCAACAGAGAGAAATCTTGGCCGTTCTATACTCAGATGAAATTACGCGGCTAGCTAATCACAAAATAAAAAAGAGCTATGAAAGCCTTGCATCTTATTTAGAATATACATTCGAGGATAATACTCATTTTATAACCGTTGATTTAGGTTTTAATGGCACAATCAATAAAAATTTAGAAGCGGTCTTTTCCAAATCATTTCATAATCACAGAGTGATTCATCTGATGGCATTTGGAAGCGATAAGTTAATCGACCTAAAGAAAAAGAATATTGATATTCGCTCTTTTTTTACATCGCCTGGAACAAATCAAGATCTCCTAAAACCAATACAAAGATCATCTTTCCCAATCGAGCAGTTATTTATGACTGGAGATATAGGTAGTGTTTTAGATTATAAACTATCCTCTGACCAAATAATCCCAATCACCCAAAAAGTTGAATCATCTGAAGAGGATGTAAGGAGCAAAAGAAACATTCACGAATCGGCCCTGAATTTTCAAAATCTTTGGTACGACCTTTATGCACAGAAAAAAGCCATTTTAAAAAAGCCCATTGAATGCCCTGTAGAACGAAGAAAAATTTGTAGTTCTCTGACAAGAATGATCGAAACTCCTACCCCAAGAGAAGCAGACTTCCTAGGAAATTTACGCCATGATTTTAATTATGGCTCTACTAAAACTAGGTTAATTTGTGGCAAGAAAGATTCAAAAGCTTTAGAGAAAATCGGCTCTGAAATACAATTTTTAAAATCAAGCAGAATTCACGGTGTTCATTGGCCCGAAGGTGTTATCACAAGATCAAATCCATTCTTTCTACTTAAACAAAAACTTCAGCATGGTACTTCTGATTCTTATCTACAAGCCATGAACGATGTTATCGAATCTGCTCGTATTGATAAATTATCTAAAATTATCGTCTATGGAGCTGGAGAAGTTGGAAAAGCGGCTGTCAAAGCAGCTCAAATCAATAGTTTAAGAGTAGAGTGTTTTGTTGATAGAAAAAAATCACTTTGGGGCACAGATATCGAAGGGACTCTTGTTTATTCTCTCGATACAGCTCTAGATAAATACCCCAAGGTTCCTATACTAATTGGGTCTTTTGAATTCCTTGATCAAATAGAACCTACCATCAAAGATATGTTAACTGAAAAGCAGCTTACTAACCGAATCTTTTCCGCCAAAGATCTTTGTCTCTAATCATTCGAAGCTTTATAAATTAGCAGAGTCATTACATATGGAACTTTTGACCTATTTCACATAGGTCATTTGCGTTTATTGCAAAGAGTTAGAGAACTTGGAGCTCATTTGACTGTAGCGATTTCAACCGATAAATTCAATGCCATCAAGGGTAAGAAGACACTCATCCCATACGATCAAAGAAAAGAAATTGTTGAAAACATAAAATGTGTAGATCGTGTAATCCCTGAAACCTGTTGGGAGCAAAAGATAGATGACATTAAAGATTATCAAATTGATATCTTTGCGATGGGGAACGACTGGGAGGGGAAATTTGATTTCTTAAAGGAATATTGTGAAGTAGTCTATCTCCCGAGAACGGAAGATATTTCTTCCACAGAAATAAAGCAGCAAATGGATGCTTTTCTTAAAGAGCACTCGATTGAACTCTGAAGGGTACTCCTGATTTTAACGGTAAAAAAGTGTGGATTGCTCCCCACACACCCCGCTCAACCATGTTTGCTGAAACTTTCGCGAATACCTTTGCAGATGCGGAAATCCTTGGTTTTGTTGACAAGGTTAAAACCGGGGATGGCATTTTTAAATTAGAAGATATTAAATCTACTTCCTATGATTACATGTTAATCCTATCTGCTAATTATTTTTACTCTATCTATGCCGACCAAAGGAAAGTCATACCTGCATCAAAAATTTTCAAAGTAGACATAGTAAATAATTGTTATGAATTCCTTGGTAGGACTGAGATTTTGGCTCAAAAGCTAAAAAATATTCCTCAAAGGATCCTCCTCTCTTACCTAAAATATTGTGTCGCTCTCCTTAAGATTTTTTCAATTAAACCAACGCACATTGCCTTTGTATCTAAGTCATTTGTTGGGAATAATTTAAAAGCATTACTCGTCGAATCATCATCCCCAAAAAACAACACCATTCTTTTGACTGACAATGAATCTCAAAGATATGAATTTGCAAAAATTGGTGTAAAAACGAAAGAACTCCATTCCTTTTCAGGTTTCTGGGCATTAGCCCGTGCCAAAAAAATTGTTCAAGACCAAGGAGACTTCACTCACCCCCTGAATCTCTTGCTTTCAAAGCAGGTAAAAATTCAAATGTGGCATGGCGTCCCGCTCAAGAGATTAAATCGGTTGTTTGGCATAACTTACGACTGGATGATCAGCACATCAGATTATGTCAATGAGTCCTCTCTTAAGGGTGTAATTGATGCAAAGAATTACAGTGATTTAGGATATCCAAGAAATGACCTATTACTGAAGGATCACAGCGTAAGAGATTTGGTCCTTTGTGACAGAGAACTTTATAATCGTGCAAAGGATGCTTTCATTAAAAACAAACAAAAAGTTATCGTTTACATGCCGACTCATAGGGAATCGGCAACTTCTATCGGAAAGGCACCCTCCCCTCTGATGCCATTAGACTTTGAATCGTTAAACACTTTTTGTTCTGAGAATAATTTTTTAATGGTGGTCAAACTGCATCCTTTTGTGATGCAGTTCCAAGCTAATTTTTCGCCACCAGAGGGATATTCGCATGTTTATTTTAACAATGCCCAGGGAGATATTTATCCACTTTTAAAATACACGGATGTATTGGTCACGGACTACTCTTCCATCTATTTTGATTTTCTATTACTCGATAGACCCATTGTTTTTTACGACTATGACTACGAGGAATATAGCTCTAATATGGGAGGATTTTTTTATGACTACGAAGAAAATGCTCCCGGTGAGCATGCCCATAATCAAGATCTTCTGCACGAGGCCATCCTCAATTCTGTGAATTTGCACGATAAGTACTCAGATGCGAGATTGCAGTGCAGAAAGAAGTTTTTTACCTACAATGACGCCAAGTCGTCTGAAAGAATTTTGAAACAAATATTAAATTAGTCTTTCATTCTTAGCTAATGAGTTTTAACTTGAATCCGTGAGTTTAACCCAATCTAAAACATCCTCCCTTAAGTGGGCGATTGATGAGTTGTCTAAGCAACGGGAAGATTTGGATGCGAAGCTTAAGGTTGCCAAGAAAAGGGATGAAACCAGCTCGCTAATCGACGAAGTATTTGCCCAAAAAGATGCTCTCGAAAAACGCATCTCGGCACTGCAGGATGGTTTGCGTGTCTCGACCGATTTGGTCGATATCTCTTCCTCCGATCTTCAATCCGAGTTGGAAAAAGTAAATGACAAACTTTCAATCGCTCAGGAAAGGCTCGAAAGCATAGAACAGGAGGAATATCTCGAAGAACTCGGTAAAAAGCTCAATCGTTCCCATGATGCGCCCGAGTCTCCCCTGAATGACGATGCTTTGGAACCACTTGATGAATTTGACGAAGTCGCTGACCTCCCCGCTGAACAACTCCCTTCCTTTTCCGAGGATGGCTTTGAGTCTTCAACAGTGGTTCCCAGTTCAACCGCCCAATCTGCCCAACCTTTGCCGATTATGACTGCTGCCAAGACCAACCGACTCCCAGAGATTACAGAGGAACAAAAATCTGCCGAGAGCAGCCAACCACAGCATACCAAGCTGTTGCCTCCTTCCTCTTACCCTATCTCCCTAGAAGAGACCGCAGCGAGCCTCGGCATTGAGCCGGAATTTTTAGCCGAAAAGGGACTTCAGGCAATTCTTCGTATGATTGTCCGCAATCATGGAAAGCTCAGCTTCCCCCTTGAAGTCGATCAGATCGACTAACTTATGTAACCACATTTTGAAAGCCTCCGTTCTGGAGGCTTTTTTTTGCCCCCACATAGCGACTACCACTAATAGCGAATAGAAAATTCTCCAAAATGGGCATCACCTTGTCTTTGATCCACAGTCTTTTCCTGCCAATATCCATCCATCTTTCGCTCTATGGATTCAATTAATTCGAGCAGGTCTTTTTTGCTACCCTCCATTACCACCTCGACCGAACCATCCCTTAGGTTTTTCACATAACCGGTGCAGGAAATGGATTTGGCGAGGTGGTTTACCTGCCATCGAAATCCCACTCCCTGGACCCGACCTATGTAATTAACTGTGATACGAAAATTTTGGCTCATTATGAAATCTTGGGAATAATTTAGTAAAAACCATTTGACCTTGAAACCATTCCCGCAGAATAATTAAGACAACTTACCTGTTTTTGCCTTTCTCACACAATTTTTATCTCTATGAGCCAGTACGATTTTGATGGTAGCCAAGAAGGCGATTGGGAAGAAAATGAGAATGTCGCTTGGAACGAAAGCGACTGGCAAGAATATCTCAGAAAATCAGACAAGGAAATCTCCCGTTTTATTTCCGCCTATAACAAATCACGAAACGAACCCGATCGCCTAGAAGCAACCGCCAAGTTAATGGACTGGGGAAAGGACGAGTGGTCGTGCATCGATGACTTTGATTTGGATGAGGAACAGCTTCGCGAAATCCGTCCCGTCCCTCTAGAGGATTTGCAAAAGATGGACCCCTACACCGTACACAAGCACCCCCTATACATTGCTTCATGCGGGTTCTTTTCCTTCTTGCGATCTTCCTGGGAGCATATGATGAGGCACAACCGCAAGCAACCGAAACCAGAGCTTTCATGGAGTTACTGTGCCAGCCTGGCAGATTCGGAAAGACACTTCATTCTTGCCGCCAACTGCCTTGACTTAGGTGATTATCTTCTAACCATTTGCCACCTCAAGCGTGCTCATGCCGCCCTCAATGAATCGATGAGGCTCAACCGGCTCTTTTCTCATCACAGTGAGAAAATTTTTACGGAATATTTAATCGAGTCCGATGTAAGGATGCATGACCTTCGTGAAATTTGCCTACGCGTCCTTCAGGACTGCCGGCGCTAAGGCTGTAACTCTTTTACAACGCTGTACAGATACTGCCTCTTAGGGGAGAGTAATCAGTTCACTGCGGCCCGCCTCCCCCAACCCGAGTTCCTTGCCAAAACGAAAAAGGCGAAGTTGGGCTCTTTTCCTGTCCGAAAATCCGTACTTTTCTCTCTGCAAAGCCAGGTAAGGCAAAGCATGATAGTCCACAGCCAAAGGATTTTCTCCCACGATTACCTTCCCGGCTTGGCTAATAAACTCTGCATCAAATGTAGAACCGCCGGCGAACTGAAAGGTATTCATATCAAGAATGCTAAAAAGCCGTTTATCCCAAAATTCCGGAATGGCCAAAATTTCGGTCACCGCCGCATTGGTCATAGTTGGGTCTTTTAGAAAACGGGCGGTATTGCTGCAGGCACCCAGGGTAATATTTTCAGTGGCACCATAAATGCCCAAAGCAGGGTCATCCATCGCCACCGCCAGGTTAATCCAATGTGTACCATTCATGAACAGACTGGCCGGTAAATCACTCCTTCTTTCCAAATCCCTCCGTATTTCCGGCTGATGAGGATATTGTAGGAAAATTTTTGCCCGATCATGCTCGGAGGAAGGCAAAGGACTGTCATACCACCATTCCTTGTGGAAATATCCGGCATCCCCTGATGAAATTCTCGGAAATCCCCGATAACTCGCTGCTGGACTGCTCGTATTACTCCCGCCCCCCCCCTTAAAATTGGCCAAACTGACTGTTTGGCTATCATAACCCCGTTTTAACAGGGCAGCCAGAAGGGCATCCAATAAATTTGACGAGGGTGCTAGGCCGGGGGCAGACTGATAATCCAGGAAAATACAAATCTTAGGAACAAACTCTGGATAGATCTTTTTATTACTGGAGTGCTCCAGAAGTGGCAACACATGCTCGAAGCAATTGGTGTATGACAACAAACTCCCATCCACATCCACCTGATAAACTTGGGACGGACCCTTATCCTTTTCATCTGCCTGCTCCTCTGATTCCTCGTTCCATTCACCCGCCAAAAGAACCGGTGAAAACAGCCATGCCAGGAAGATGGATTGCATAAATAAGCAGACCATGGCTTGACGTTTCCTAATCCTATGAAAAAAAGTAAGCATGAATAAACCATTCCCATGGTTAACAATGCTGCTCACTGGGTCAATCTTGCTCAGTGCTTTTAGTTGTTCGCAAGACGAGGAAGTAGACCCCTCCCTCACCCTGCCTGCCCCGCCAACTGATCGCACACCCAAGGTGCTTGACCTCAGCGAAGTACTGGAATTGAGAATTGCCGGCAAAACGGCCGAGGCGATCGAATTGCTCCGTTCCCTGGCTACGGAATTTCCTGATTCCGCAGAGGTCTTGGTCCAACTTGGCCGCTCCCTGGCAGAAGCCAATGAATTTGCCCTCGCTGCCTTTCGCTTTGAACAGGCGGTTTCCCAGGGAGCCTCCCGTGAGGTGATGCGGGAGTCTGCCGAAGCCCACTTCCAGTCAGGAGACATCGATTCATCGATTGCCAACTACACGGTCTATCTTTCTGAACCGGTGGATGATCCCCAGGCCCACCTTTCCTTCGCCCGTCTCCTTGCCCAAAAGGGCAGAGACACTGATGCCCTCAATGCCTTTTCCCAGGCCCCCGAAGAGGCGCTTGCCCAGGATTGCCTGCTAATGGGTGCTCTCTTTACCAAGAAGAAACTCTACCCTCAGGCAAAGCATTGGTTTCGCGAATCCGCCCGACGGTCTGCACCCGGGGTTGAACCCGCCCCCTTACTTGGCCTGTTACAGGTCGCCTACCTCGAAAAAAATGATGCGGAAGCAGAGACTTTGATTCTCGCTCTCGAAAAATCCAACCCCGGATCGGTGGAGCAAAGTGTCTTTGCCCAGGCATCGGCCGACCTGCTTCGAAAAAGGAGACTGGCAGACTTTATTGCACGCGGAGTGGACGCCCGTGGCAAATCCGCCTCTGAACTCGCCTCAGCCCTGTTTGCGGGTGCCGTCTCCTCCTCCCCCTCCCGAAGCACTGTGGTTTCTTCCGGGCCCAAACTTCCACCCAACCGCACTCTTTCGTCCAGCCTGCCCGAAGATGAGCCCGCGGAAGATAAAAGCCCCCCTCAGCCAGTGCCTCCCCTACCGGAAAAACCACGCAGCTTTAGCCTTGCCGAGGCCTTTGCTTCCCCCCTCGGCGAAATTGGCCCCCCCGTGGGTGCCACCGACTCCAAGATCAATGAGAGCAGGGATGAATACCTCAAAGGAAATTACACCAGTGCACTCCTCCTCGCCCGTGACGCCCTCAAGGAAGACGCAACCAGTTCCGAAGCCTGGCAGTTATGTTCACAGGCACACTTTCAGCTCGGTGAGATCGATGAGGCAGAGATGACGATCTTGGAAGCCATCCGTCACGCCCCGCTCAACCTCGAGATGAGAATGGACTACCTCAGAATCGCCCGTGAAACCCTCCCCGGTAAACGCTACCTGTTCGAACTGGAAAAAGCTCGGGAATTTTTTCCCGAATCCACCGAAATCCTCTGGGAACTTGCCCGACGCTATGAAATTGTTGAGAAAATGCCCGTAACCGCGGCGGTCCTTTACCGCAAGATTATCGAAATTTCTCCACCACAGAGTGCCCTCGCCCACCAGGCAAAAATGGAACTGGAAAAGTTCCAAACCCCCTAATTCCCTTCCCCACCCGCCCAGGACCTGGATTTCTCTATGCCCAAAATAGCTGATGGATTTGTCAATGAACTGAAGTCCCGGGTGGACATTTATGATGTGGTCAGCCCCTATGTGCAGCTCAAGAAAAGCGGTTCAAGTTGGGTCGGGCTAAGCCCATTCACCCAGGAAAAAACTCCCTCCTTTTATGTCCATCCCGATAAGGGATTTTTTAAATGCTTCAGCTCCGGGGAAGGCGGTGACATAATCAGCTTTATCCAAAAAGTGGAGCACCTCGAATTTCAGGAGGCTCTGGAATTCATTGCCGATCGGTTCAACTTCCCCATCCGCTACTCCGACTCCCCAAGCTCCCCCGAGCAAAAGGTGTCCAAATCACTCCGCAGTGAACTCTTCGAGATTCACCAACTTGCCCAAAAGTGGTTTGAGGAAAAACTGCGGGAAAAAAACACCGAAGCTGGGGCGGCCCTCAAGTACTGGACGGACGAACGGGGCTTTTCTTTGGAGACAGCGGAGGAATTTGGGATCGGTTATGCTCCGACCGACCGGTTCTCACTAGGCAATTACCTAGAAAAAAAGAACTTTTCCATTTCCACCCTGCAAAAGTCCGGATTATTTCGCGAGGTGAAGAATGGCAAACTTGGCGGAGCCATCTTTACGGGCAGGCTGATGGTTCCTATCTGCGATAAGATTGGACGGACCTGTGCCTTCACCGCGAGGAAGCTTGCCCATACCCCAGAGTGGGGAGACCGAAAATCCCCCAAATATGTAAACTCTCCGGAAACCCCCATCTTCGAGAAAGGAAAACTCCTCTTTAACCTCCACCTCGCCAACAAGGAGATTGATGAAAACAGCGAATTCATTCTGGTCGAGGGGCAACTCGACGCGATCCGTTGCTGGAAGGAAGGCTTCCGTACCGTGGTTGCACCACAGGGAACTGCTTTCAAGGAAGAACAGTCCCTCCTGCTCAGCCGCTCTCGCCCCAAAGGGGTAGTCTGCCTGCTCGACGGAGACGAGGCGGGCAAGAAGGCGGCCCTCTCCTATGTATCCACCTTTTTAAAAACCGGGCTTGAGGCCAGGTTTGCCCAGCTTCCCACCGGGTCTGACCCAGACCAAATTCTCGCCCAAGAGGGAGCCCCGGCCCTTCAGGCACTCCTCGATCAGGCACTGCCGATGATTGAATTTGTCATCCGCCAAAAAATCCCCTCCGGCCAAATACCCTCACCCAAGCAAAAGCAATCGATCTGCGACTGGATTTTTGAGCCCCTCACCGAAGTGGAATCCCTTATCGTAAGGGAGGGTTATATGGAGCAGATTTCCCGTCTGCTCACCGTGCCCATAGATGCCCTAAAAACCGACTTTTCCCGTTTCCGCAGGAATCGCAAACCTGCCTATCTCGGTGCCACTGCCAAAGAAAAGTCCTCCACCCCGACTTCTGATCGATTGACAATTGTAGAAGATGATCTATTATTAATCCTTTTGCATGATGACCGACTCGCCAGTCCTCTTGCCCAAGTGCTTGACTTATCGTGGGTTGACCTGTGCTCAGTTTCCGGGCGTATTCTTGCAAAAATTCTGGCCGAAACTCTCGCTGATGGTCCTCTCTCCCATGCACAAATTGAGGATTTACTGGAAGACGATGAGGAACGCGATCTCTACCACAAATTCATCCTACAGGAATTTTCAAGCAACGAGCCCGAAATTTCTCTCCGCCTCGCCCGGCAGTGCCTTCAGGTCATGTTTCTTCGGCACACCAAAAAAGAGGAGGACCGCGTCCTTTCTCTCATTCAAAAGTCGGCTGATCGAAATCCTGAACATTTGTCCTCCCTCAGCACGGAACTTCGAAAAGTAAGAACTCTCCGTCGTAATATTCCCACTATCGAATTTTCCACTCTTTAACTTACCTCACTCCAAAACACGATGCCTTCCAGCAAAACCACCGCCTCCACCAAGAAAAAAGCCACGCCCGCCGCGAAAAAAGCACCTGCCAAAAGTAAGGCAAAATCCACCCCCAAGAAGGCCACTATCGCGAAAAAGGCCGATCCTAAGGCCAAGAAAGCTCCTGCTGCCAAGGCAGTGAAAAAAGCCACTCCCGCCAAAAAGGCCGCCGCTCCCAAGACTGTAAAAAAGTCGGCTCCTGCTAAAAAGGCAGCTTCTCCGGCTGTAAAAAAAGCCTCCAAAACAACGGCTACGAAAGCTAAACCCGCGTCCAAAACAAAAACTGCGACGAAGGCAGCTTCCAAGGCGAAAGTCACTTCAAAATCTCCGAACAAAGCTGCGAAAGCAACCAAGCAGGAATCCTCCACAACCAAGGCAGTGGCTGCAAAGATGGAAAAAGCCATCGAGCCGCATGCGATGAACAAGGATGTAACCGAGAAAGTACGCACCCTTATTCACTTATCCAGAGAACAGGGCTTTTTGACCTACAAGGATGTCGACAAGGCACTGCCGGAAATTTCCAATGATCCGGATGAACTGCAAAATGTAATTTCCATATTCAACAACCTCGAGATAAAGCTGATGGACAGCTCAGAGGTTGAAAAATTCAAAAAGAAGAAAGAAGAAAAAGAAGAGGAAAGTGCCCGCAGTAACAACACCGACCTGCTCGACGACCCTGTCCGTATGTACCTCAAGCAGATGGGACAGGTTCCTTTGCTTAGCAGAGAGCAGGAAGTGGAGATTTCCAAGCGCATTGAGACGGCGGAGGTCGCCGCCCTCAAAATGATTTACTCGGTATCCCTGACCTCACGCTTTCATCTCGAGATTTGTCAGAAATTGCTCGACCGCGAAGAACGGTTCGACCGGGTGGTACTTGATAAAAAAATCGACAGCCGGGAGTCCTACTTCAAATTGCTCGCCAAGCAGGTCGACCTCCTCGGCGACCTCCTCAAAAAGATCGATAATGCATGGAATGCGATGCACTCCTCCTCCGATGCGACTCAGGAAAAGCGTGCCCAAGGCCGATTTAAGAAATATGAGAGCGAACTGGAACCGATTTTCAAAAAGTGCTGCCTAAAGTTAAAAGTATTCGAAGACTTCCTCCAGCAACTCGGGCCTGAGCTCAAATCTATCACCCGCAATCTTCACAACAAGGAATTGGGTGAGCGCGACTCTGTAAAGCTCAAGCGCAAGGGCATCAAGATGGAGCAGATTAAGAAAGAACTCGCAGAAGCGAGGGAAAAGTTCCACATGGACCCCGTCGAGCTCATTGCTATGGTCAAGGAGGTGCGCCACCTGATGAGGCAGGCACACCGTGCAAAGACAGAAATGGTCGAAGCCAACCTTCGCCTAGTTATTTCGATTGCTAAAAAATATACCAACCGCGGCCTTTCCTTCCTCGACTTAATTCAGGAAGGAAATATGGGCCTGATGAAAGCGGTGGAAAAATTTGAATACCGCAGGGGATATAAATTCTCCACCTATGCCACCTGGTGGATTCGTCAGGCAATCACCCGTTCCATCGCTGATCAGGCACGGACTATCCGTATTCCGGTGCATATGATTGAAACCCTCAACAAGGTGATGCAGGTGCAAAAACAACTCCTGCAGGAACTCGGACACGAACCCACGCCGGAGGAAGTCGCCAATGAGATGGGCCTTGCCCTAGACAAAGTGCAGGGAATCATGAAAATGGCCCAACAACCCATCTCCCTGCAAAGCCCAGTGGGTGATGGAGACGACACCAATTTCGGAGATTTCATCGAGGACAAAGGGGCGGAAAACCCCTACGACATGACCGCCTACTCCCTTCTTCGGGAGAAGATCATTGATGTTTTGGACTCCCTCACCGAGCGTGAGCGCAATGTACTCTCCCTGCGCTTCGGTCTCAAAGACGGATACAGTCGCACACTGGAAGAGGTGGGTCGCCAGTTCAAGGTCACCCGCGAGCGGATTCGTCAGATCGAGGCTAAAGCCCTGCGTAAGATGCGCCACCCCACCCGTATCCGCCAGCTCCATGGTTTCTTTGAAGCAGATCAAAGTTCGGTTAATAAACCCAAACCTGAAGCCCTTCGCCAGCTTGGTCTCTAAGCTGAAGGAAGTTCGCACCTACCCGACAAAACAGTTGCCCTTCCCCACTACCCAACCTAATTTATTGTCATGAGCACTACATTTTCACCCACCCTTGCCTTCATTGGAAACTTTGGCGGTGGCGAAATCATTCTTATCTTTCTCATCGTTCTCCTTCTCTTTGGAGCAAAGAAAGTTCCCGAGTTGTTCCGCTCTCTCGGCAAAGGAGTCAACGAGTTCCGCAAAGCCAAAAATGAATGGGAGCAGGACATCCAGGATGTAATGAACCAGGAACCCCTCGAAGACCACGATTTTAAGGACAAGAAAAACCAGGCACCTGCTGGCTCAGTATCCACCGAAGAGGAAAAACAGACCGCAGGATAACCCCAATCTTTTACAGTCCCACTCGGGAACTTAAACATTTCAAAAGCAGGATTTCTCCGGAAGTCCTGCTTTTTTCTTTGGCTTTTTTAGCCGCCGGCAAGTACCGGACGAAACCCCATCGCTTTCATCCACGCCATTACTTCCGCCCGCCTGTCTCCCTGCAACTCCATATCCTGCCCGGCCCAGATACCGCCCGTGCCCAGGCTATTTTTCAAACGCTTGAGCATTTGATCCTTCTTTGCCTGCCCAAGCCCTGGGGGAATCCCGCGGATAGTAGTTACCGTCTTTCCTCCCCTGCCCGTCTTTTCCCGGCGCACTTCCAAACGCTCACCTGAGCCAAGCAACTTGGCCTTCTGATCAACAGATACCTTAATTTCGTGTTTTTGCTCAGGCAATGCCTCTGGCAATCCGCTGCCATCAAGAGAAGCAAATGGATTGCTGCCAAAATCGTTTCCCGCAGCAGTGGAAACCTTGCCCGACTCTCTTTCCCGCCGGCTCATCCGCCACAGGTTCCTTTTTCGGGAGTTCCGCCCTCCAACCAAGTCACTGCTTTTTGATAACTCCGGTTTTCAAGAAAGTGCCGAAGCCGCGGGTGAAGATCGTGCTTTTGCTCCTCCACAATTACATCCAGCCGAGCCAAAGATTGCTTAAATTCTCCGGGCTTGGCATCCTTGGGGTTTGTAATTACCCGCAAACAACTTTTGATTTCATCCATGAAGGCACTCATCTTTGCGTTCTTTAAAGGAGCGACAAGTCAATTCCCTCCCGTCAACACGATCTAATGGAGAAGACCTGCATCATTGGGGGCGGACTGACCGGACTGGTTCATGCCTGGCACTCTTATAAAAAAGGAGAAAAAATTACCCTTCTGGAAGCCTCCCCACAGACGGGTGGAGTCCTGCAATCAAGAAGAATTGATGGCTACTTTCTCGATTA
The DNA here is from genome assembly GCA_038152995.1 of Opitutales bacterium. Classification (GTDB taxonomy): domain Bacteria; phylum Verrucomicrobiota; class Verrucomicrobiia; order Opitutales; family Seribacteraceae; genus Chordibacter. Next base: position 16,078 of record JAYOXT010000009.1, on the reverse strand, counting down.
CGGGGCCAATACTCTCAGCCTTCGCAGCCGCAAGGTCTCCGAATTGCTTGATGACCTGGGCATTCTTAGCGATGCTGTGGATGCCAACCCGCAAGCCAACCTCCGCTTCATCGTCCGGGGCGGGAAATTGGTCGCTTTACCCCAAAGTCCAGGTTCATTTTTGAGCAGTGCTTTTCTCTCACCCCTGGGAAAACTGCGCCTTCTCCTCGAGCCTTTCATTCCAAAGGGAAAAAACAAAGATGAAACCGTGGCCGATTTTATTTCCCGCAGGTTGGGCAAAGAAGCCCTCACCTATGCGGCCAATCCTTTCCTTTCCGGAGTGTATGCTGCCAAACCGGAAAGTCTTTCCCTCAAAAACGCCTTTCCTGCCCTACTGGAAATGGAACAGAGCCATGGCTCCTTATTTAAGGGCATGCTGAAATCGAAAAAAGACCCCAACCGCCTACCTAAGACCCGACTGCTTTCCTTCCCCAATGGGATGCAGGAGTTGCCCAACCAAATCACCCGCTTGTTGCCCGAGGAATCCATCTGTCTCAACACCAAGGTCGTCCGGATCAAGTCCCTTGGGAACCAGTGGCAGGTTACTACAAAAGATGATTCAGGCACCATTCAGGAAAATGCGTTCGACCAGGTAATCTGTGCGGTTCCCACTCATCAACTCAAAAAGATTGAATGGCTCGGTCTGCACGGCACTGAATGGATGACAGGTTTAGCCCACTCCACCCATTTCCCGCTCGCCCTGGTTTATCATGGCTATAAGAAATCCAATATCACGCATCCGCTCAATGGGTTTGGGTTTTTGGTACCTGAAGTGGAAAAGAGAAAAATTCTTGGCACCCTTTTTTCCAGCACCCTATTCCCCGATCGTGCACCCGCGGACCACGCGTTACTTACCACCTTTGTGGGGGGCGAGCGCCAACCTGAACTTGCCAAACTGGAAGACGGGGAACTTCATTCGCTCGTCTGCGAAGAACACCAGGCTCTTTTGGGCACGAGTGGAACACCCAGCTTTCGAAAAATTGTCCGTTGGCCCCAAGCCATACCCTTGCCCGACTCTAAAATGACCGACCGAAAAACAGCCGCACAAAAACTGGAAACACTCAACACCGGTCTGCAATTTGTCGGTTCCCACCTTTGCGGTGTCTCTCTACCCAACTGCCTGGATTCTGGAAATCCTTAATTTTTCTCCGTCATTCCATTTGGAAAGATTGCCTCTGTCCAAATACGCTGATAAAAAGAGAACCGTATTTAGATTGAAATAATCCCAATGAATTCAAACACATCAGAGAATCCTGTCAAAACTCTTGTCATCCTGCTCAATATGGGTGGGCCACAGAATAAGGACGAAATCCACCCCTATCTGAAGGAGCTGTTTCAGGACCGTGAACTCTTAAAGCTACCTTTTCAGAAAATCCTTGGCCGCTACATTGCCTGGCGCAGAACTCCCAAAATCCAGGAACGCTATGAAGAAATCGGGCAGTATTCCCCGACCAAAGCGATTATGGAAGACCAGTGCGAAGCCATCGCCCAGAAACTCGACCAACTCAACCCCGAGTCCGCACCCCATGTTTGTGTATCCGGATTCCGCTACTGCTCACCCCGTCCCGGGGAGATGATCAAGAAATACAAGGAGGCTGAGAAAATCATTCTTTTCTCGCAATATCCTCAGCATAGTTGCTGCACCAGTGGTTCCTCGTTTTGTGATGCCTACCGTTGGCTGGACAAACAAAATAACTCCGAATATCAGGATAAAATATCTGCTATCGATCAATGGTGGGACCGTGCGGACTACACCGAACTTTGGGCCATGCTCATCCAAAGAAAATTTGAGGAGATGAAAAATGAGCATGGGTTAAAGGACGAAGATATTCGCATCATCTATTCCGCCCACAGCCTTCCTGAATCCTACTGCCTGGAAAAAGGGGACAAATACAACGAGGAGATTCAGGGCTCAGTCAACCGCATCGAAAAAGTTTTACAGGAAAGAGGCTTACAGCACGAAGGCGCCCTCGCCTGGCAGAGCAAGGTGGGACCGCAACGAACCAAATGGCTCTCCCCATCCACTCCCGATGTGATTGCCGAGACCAAGCAAAAGGCAATCCTGATGGTACCGATCGCCTTCACCACGGACCACATCGAGACCCTCGACGAAATTGACATTGAGTTCCGGGGTTATGCCGATGAAGTGGTGGATCACTTTGCCAGAGTGGATTGCTTTAACATGGAAGAACTCTTTATCGATTTATGTGCCCGTCTCGTCATTGAGCACATCAATGGAGATTTTAAGTCTTCTATCCGCCCATGCTGTGTAAACTGCGAAGGCACCGACTGTGCCTCGATGCGTAAGTACTTTCGCTCGTCCCCAGTCCACGCGACTGCCTAGATCTCTTCCTCCATTTTTTCAATCGAAGCCCGGTTCAGTATTTGCTAAATATTGAGTCGTTATCATTTTGATCGCTTGCCATGTTTAATGATGTCCGAGATCTGCTTTGGATTGCCACCATTTGCTATGGTGCGTCTTTTGCCTTGGGCATGATTAAAACCCGGCATTCCCTGCCGGGTACCTTGAGCGAAAGCCCGTTCTTTTTAATTGTGATCGGGTTTTTTCTGCAAACCCGGGCACTCTACCTTCGCGGTTTGGAGGTGCACGGGTGCCCACTGGGCAATGGATTGGAGCGTACGCAATTCATCCTCTGGTCCCTCATTCTCGCCTATCTCATCCTCCGACTCATTTGGAAACTTAATCTATTGGGTACCTTTTGTGCCGGTGTGTCTCTTCTACTCGGCTCTCTTTCCCTTGGCCTGAAAAACTGGGATACACCCTACTGGACGGCCAGTGGATATATACGCCTATTCAAGGACCCATGGATTGAACTGCATGCCTCGATTGCCATCTTTAGTTACGGTCTGTTTTGTTTGCTGGCGGTAGTCAGTGCAATGTATCTTTCCCAAAAGCAGGCTCTACTTTCCCGTAAACCGGGTTTCCTCGGGCCCTACCTACCCTCCATTCAGGACCTTGAAGTGGCCGCATTCCGCTTGCTGGCGGTAGGCACGGCGTGCCTGACCATTTCGATGGTGGTGGGCACGATGCACTGGACACGACACCCCGAATTGGTCAGCACCTTTAAACTAATTACCACCGTCTTGCTCTGGGCCGGCTACTTGGCCCTCTTTTTTAAGCGCCTTGAGAATAAGCTCTATGGTTCCAAGTTTGCCAAATGGTCAATTGGCTTATTTGTCATCGCTCTGACCGTCCTGTCCCTGGTTAATTCAGCCGCCAAAAAACCTTCCACTTCCACGACCGCCCAGGTGGCCGCAATCCGATGAGCTTGGATGATCTGACGCAGTCTCTTTTCCTCATCGGTACATCCCACCAGGTGGCCAACCTGGAAGAGCGTGAAAAAATTGGTATCGCCACTAGTGCGATGGATTCCTTTTACGAGGGCTTGGAAAAACTGCCGGGCTTGGACGAGTGCATAGTTATTAATACCTGTAACCGTACAGAAATCTACGGGGCATCGCAGGAATCTTCTTTTGAGCTTTCCCGTTTGGTCAAATATTTAGGAGACTTCCAGCAATTGGAGCCCGCTTTCATCGAATCCCATACCTACCAAAAGAAGGGACCCGAAGTGGTCAGGCACCTTTTCGAGGTGGCGGCTGGGATCGACTCCCAAATGGTGGGAGAGACCGAAATCCTTGGCCAAATCAAAAAGGCCTATGACGAGGCAACCGCACGCTCCGCAACCGGCAAGATGCTCAACCGCGTATTTCAGAAAAGCTTTCAGGCCGCCAAGTGGGCACGGACCAATACCGGAATTTCCCGCGGGCAGGTAAACCTGGGCAATGTACTCTGCGAACTGGCCCGGCGAATCTTTGGAAATATTGAAAAGTGCCGATTGCTTGTGGTCGGCACGGGAGAGGTGGCGGAAAGTGCCCTCGAGGCCTTTAAATCACGAGGCTCCGAAGCGATCACCGTGACCGGGCGCACCTTTGACTGGTGTCCATTGAGCCGCCGCAAACCCGATGAACTGGCCCAGAAATTTGACGGGTTCACCCTCGCCTATTCCAAGCTTCACGAGTCCCTCCATCTCTTCGATGTGGTTCTTGCTTCCACCGCCAGTTCCAAGGCTCTCTTAACGGAGGCACAGGTCAACCAGGCAATGAACAAGCGCCCGGCCAAGCCGCTCTTTTTGATTGATGCCTCAGTCCCGCGGAATATCGAGGATGCTTCCTCGAAAATAGACAATGTGTTTCTTTACAATATGGACGATGTATCTGCCATCGCCAACGAGAACCTGAAGTCGCGCCTCGCTGAGGTGGACCGTTGCCGGGTCGCCCTTTCCAAGCGTGCCCTGCGCCTTTGGGAACAGATGGGCACTCAGTCGAGTTTCCCCGCCTGAAGCACCCAGTCTGTAAGCTCGCTATCCTTGGACTGACCGAGCAAATTTCGTAGTTTTTCGGAAGTCGCGTTTGCCCGCTCTGCCGTACCCGGAGAATGGAGCATTTCCGAAAGGGCACCGGCAAGTTGCTTGCCGTTGGCTGCACCCTGCAAATATTCCGGATTGGGCGGATCATCCGGTAATAAGAGGTTGGCCATACCGAGATGGGGCACACCGACCAGCATTTTGCCAAGCAGGTAGGTAAGCGGATGAGCCCGGTAGCCAATCACGCCAGGAATACCTGCCCAGGCACAGGCAAGGGACATCGTTCCGGAACTCATCAGGGCGGCACGGGCACGAAGCTTGGCTTTTTTGTCCACAATTTCTATATGGGGAAGGATCTTTTTTCGCGTAGCCAGGATGGACTGCACCAATTCCCGAAGAGCAGGATTAGCAGTGGGAATCACCACGGGTATATCATGCCCCTCTGTCCGCAATCTTTCATAGGCATCCAGAAAGACGGGCAAAATTCTGCCAATGGGCTGGGCTCGACTACCCGGGAGCATGAGCAGGCAACCCTGTGGATCGTAGGACACTGGGGATTGATACCTGGGATGGGCAAAGGGATGGCCCACAAAAGAAACCGGCAGGTCGGTATCTTCATAATATTTTTTCTCAAAAGGAAAGAGGATGCCCAACCCGTCCAGCACCCCGCTCATGAGAAAGCGACGCTTTGGTTTCCATGCCCAAAGTTGCGGGCTAACATACTGGAGAACCCGGCACTCTCCCCCACCCTTTTCAGACAAGCCCTGCTCCAACATCGCACGAGCGAGACGGAGGTTAAAACCAGGGTAGTCTACTAGAAGCACACACTTCGGGCGGTGCCTCTTGATCCAAGAAAGAATTTGTTCAAATAAGTTCTTAAAAAAACCGTAATTCTTGAGAACTTCAACAATGCCCACCACGGCATGATCGGCCAGTGGGAAGAGAAATTGAGCACCACTTGCACGCAACTCTTCCCCGCCAAGTGCGGCAATTTGCAGACCAGGGCGTTGGGCAAGCAGGTCTTGCACGAGGCGGGAGGCATGTTCATCGCCCGATGCTTCTCCTGCGATAACCAGCAGGTCACACTCGCCTGAATATTCGGAAAGCTCGGGCTTACTGCTCAAGGGTTCCAGCCAGATTGGATTTGCTTGGTAATGGTAAGGGCCACTTCCAGGGCAGACTTACCAAAGCTTCCATCGGTTTTGGGTGTCGACATATCCCGCAAACAGGAGAGAAAGGACTCAAGCTCCAGGGCAAGGGGTTCCCCCTGCTCCACCGGTACTTCGTGCCGTTCAAGCGAGGGTCCCGCCTTTTTAATGAGGTGGCCCTTCTGGTTCATAAAATCAAGAGAGAGGTAACCACTGTCCTGAAAGACACGGATTTCACGTGCCTTTTTTTCACTCACCCGGCTGGCACTAAGGTTGGCCACGCAACCATTGGTAAAGACGATCCGGGCATTGGCAATATCCTCGGTCGGGGAAAGGACGCGGACTCCGATGGACTCGACCCGCTCCACCGGGGAGTTGACCAGGGCCATGGCAATGCCCACATCATGAATCATCAAGTCGAGCACCACGCCCACTTCCGTGCCCCTTGGCTGGAAGGGACCCAGTCTTTCCACGGTCAAATACTTGGGCTCCGTCACTGCATCCTCCAAAAAATTCATCACCGGATTGTAGTGCTCAATGTGCCCAACCTGGACAAGTACTTTGGCTTGTTGGGCACGGTTCAGAATCGTTTCTGCTTCCTCAGAGGATACACAGAGGGGTTTCTCCACCAGTAGGTGGCAGGACTGCTCAATTAATTGGTTGGCAACCTCGGCGTGGAGATCGGTCGGGCAGACCACGGATACCGCATCACAAGCCTTGCCCAATTCCTGAATGGTGGGAAAACGGGTGCACCCGTATTCGGAGCAGACTTTCTCTGCCGCCTCATCATTAGGCTCGTAAATACCAACCAACTCTGCACCAGGTAGGGCATGATAGAGGCGGGCGTGATGCTGGCCAAGGTACCCAACCCCAGCTACCCCACATTGGATCAGTCCTGCATCTGCTTGGTTCATCATATTTTTAAGAGTAGGTAATTTTTATTGATCCTGCAAGGTTCCCTCGGTCAGGTAGGCTTGGCGATTGGTGGACTGTGCAAATGCAGGGTTATGGGTGACCAGGATAAGGGCGGTCTTTTCTTCCTCACAGGTGCGGAGGAGAAGGTCCATCACCTCGGCACCGGTGCGTTCATCGAGGTTGCCGGTGGGCTCATCCGCCAAAATCACTTTGGGTTGATTAAGTAAGGCACGGGCAATGGCGACGCGCTGTCGCTCCCCACCGGACAACTTGCCCGGTATTTGCATCTCCTTGGAGAGTACCCCCATCTGTTCAAGAAGGTGCCGGGCACGATCGTTGTTTACACTTGAGTGCTCACCCACCATCCGGCTGGGAAGTAATACATTTTCGAGAACGTTGAGTTCAGGAATCAAATAATATGCCTGATAGACCACGCCGAGAAAAGAGCCGCGCATGCCGATCTCTTTTTTGCCGGGCTTCTGGTGGGCGGGAAATAAATTGCCCGCCCAACGAACCTCACCTGCATCTGCCGATTCGATCCGGGCGAGCAGGTTGAGGAGGGTGGTCTTCCCGCAACCCGACTCCCCCCGAATACTCAGGGAGGTAGCTGGTTGCAGGGAAAAGGAAACATCGCGAATGACTTCCAGCACTTCACCGCCGAGGGAAAATTCTTTCCGCAAACCCTTGGCCTCAATAATTGCTTCCGTACTATTCATTGCGCAGGGCATCGGCCGGGTTCATGCGAGCCGCACGCCAGGCGGGCAAGAGACCGGCCACTGTGGATACACAGACCGCAAAGCAGGCAAAGGTTACAAAAGTGGACAAACTTTCGGCCGACTCCCAGGGATACGGCACCTGCAGACTGTAAAAATCATAAAACTGAGCCACCCCTGCCTTCCCTTCCTCTCCGGCAATATTGACCACGATGAAGGACATGATGCTGTCCCGGTAATGGATGAAGAGCAAGGCGAGCCCACAACCGAGCACTGCACCTAGCCCGCCAATCAGAAAGCCCTGCAGACAAAAAATGGAACCAACCGAGCTTTGCCCACCTCCCATAGCCACCAACAACCCGATTTCACGGATCTTCCGCAGCACTGTGGTCATCAGGGCAATGGCAATGGCAAATGCGGCTACCAAACCGATCGGGACCATGATTAAAATCATTAGGTACTCCTCGAATTTGAGCAGGTCAAAAAACCAGGCATTTTCCACAAACCAAGGTACAAATGCCCAGGTGCGGGGGTGCTTCTCAGCCTGCTGGTCGCACCATCGAACCAACTCCTCTTCACTGCCTGATATGGAGGGATGAAACTTGAGGTAAAATCCATCGCATCGATTGGGCATACCCTGCAGGTCACCCATAAAGTGCATCGTACCAATGAGGGCCTCTGCCTGAAAGCCCTGCCAAGGCACCTCAAAAATACCTCCAATTTTCACTTCCTTGGGCGGTACCATTTCATCGGCCTTGGCCCGCTCGATCATGTTCGGCGAAAACACTTCAATTGTAGACGAAGCAAAGGTCTGGTAGGTCGACACACTCCCAGTCGGTGGCTCACTCGAGGAAGGCCCACGAATAAATAAGGGACATCCCCGCCCACCCTCAATCCGGCCATCCTGCTCAGTAATCTTTTTCTCAAACCCAAGGTCTGCCATTTCCAGCAACCAAGTCTTTTCACCCAGATATTGCAGAGTCCACTGACCGGAAGGCACCCATGGATCCAACCGCGCCACCCCCACACCAAGAACTGGATCAAGTGCACTTTCCAACTCCGCTCCTTTACCCATGCGTAGAATAGCTCCGGGCCGCACACCGAGGCGGTTGGCCACATAACGGCTGACGAGTACGACATCGTCATGCAAGGCATCCACCGTGGGCACCGGGGTTACATCAAGAGCGTCCGTGGATTGCATCCTCCCATGCCCACGTCGGAGAAAGTCATCCAGGGGTAAAACATGGGGCAACTCCCCCGGATCGATCCCAATGGAAAACGGAACGGACTGCTCATTTCTGTTTTGTAAAAGCAGAGCAGTTTGGGCGTATGGGCTGACCGCGGCAACATCGGGGTTGCTTTTTAAATCATCCCGCAATTCCAGCCATCTGGCAGGCTGCTTCACAGGAAAGGCCCGGGCATGTCCCTGAGCATCGATAATATCCTCCCGGAACTTGTGCTGAAAGCCCTTCATGAAGGCGACCACCACGATCATCACATTTACCCCCAGAGCCACACCCACCACCGCGAGAAAGGAAAAAAAGGAGACCTTTTTTTGGCTGGGAAAAAGTTGTTTCCAAGCCAGGTAAAGTGGCCAGGGCATTTTCATGCGGGCATCAGTCCTGAGGCTTAGGCAGTGGCACCGGTCTAAGGATTCTCTTTGTCCTGGGGACGGGTGTAATTCGAGTCGAGCAGTTTTGCTCCAAAATCATCCGGCACCAACTCACCAATTTTCTCCCCCCAATCATTAAGCGTATTGGGATCTACCTGAGGCAAAGGATACTTCTCCTGAAAAAAGTGCATATATCCGAAGTAAAGAGTGACCAGGGCAGCCAGGAAAAGGACGATCCGCAACAGGCTCCTCAATACAAAGAATGCGATAATAAAAATGATCAACCCCACCAGCACCAGCAACAAGGGATTTCCCGACAACTGTTGAACCACCTCTTCCATAACTAACAATCCTTGATAAATGAAGGGATTAGGACAACGAAAATCCTAGTCTTCGGCCACCTCTATTATATCCGTAAAAACAGAATTCTCAGGTGCATCCACGCCCAGTTCATTTAACTCAGCACGGTAGTCGTCGAGATCTCTTTGCAGCAGGCGCACTTTAGCATTTGCCTGTTTGTACTCATCATGAGCGATGTTTAAACGGGCATTCCAGATAACACGCTTTCTTTCATCCACAAACCCTTGATTATCGGGAATTCGCTCGTTCAGTTTCCCATATTTTGACATTTCCGAAGCAAGCATGAGCTCGGTCTCCCGCAAATGGTTCGCCTGCAGTTCTGCTGTAACCATTTTTTGTCGCAAAAGCAGCCAATGTGCTTCCTTCTTTAATTTGATTCTGGAATCGGAGTTGTCCAACATTTCCTGAGTAAATCCCTCGGTAGAATTCGGATCAAATGCGTCTTTGCGTACTGGCTCTCCCACCGGCTCTTTCGGTGTAGACTGGATCTCCCTTGGCCGACAGGAACAGAAAAGAAAAACCATGGCAAGGGCGAGCGTGCAACTGGAGAGCTTGGAGCTCACCTGTACTTACTTTTTAACCCAACTGCCAGAGGATTTCCGGAACCAATGCCCAGGCTTTGCCTTTTCTGCAAGAGCCTTGGAAAATTTTTCAGCCACCGCCTTCTCCGTCCCCCCCGTCTTTCCGGCCAGGGAAATGAAGAGCTTTTTACGATCGGCATTTTCTGCGTCTACTAGTTTCTTTGCTGCCGTATTTACAGTGTCACGCAGGTGCACATATCCATCCACTCCCTCACCTATCGAGCCGGCATCTTTGGCCTCAACCAGATCGCCTAGACGAGCCTTCATGGAGTCGGAAAAATCAGCCTGCAAGCCACCGGCAATCATGGTGAGCAGGAAGAGAGAAGTAAGTAATTTTTTCATAGCACTGAACAGGTAAGAAAGATCAAGGGGTGTCCGAATAAAGGTCGTCAAGGAAGTCATTTACTTCCTTCTCAATCTTTATGGTGATGTTGTGATCCAGAGTGATGTGATGCTCTGTCTTAACCATGGTACAGCTGGCTAGAGTCACACATAGGGTAAATAGGAATAATAAAAATCTCACTCTTTCAGAAAATCTTATATTTTCTCATAAGCAAATACCAATTCTAGGGAAGTCAGTGGTTTTATCCGTACTACAGACCCAACTCAGCAAGATTTAGCTTTTGTAACAGGGCATCCCGGCCACCGACAATGCGCGGGCGATACTCGATAGTGACATCTTTTCCCTCCACCGTGGACTTTCCCCGCACATTCATTTCCACCACTCGCTCGCCATCCTCAAGAACCTTGAAGTTTACATACAAAGCAGACAGCGTTAAATCCTGCAGTGCCTGCTCCAGTAGATACATATTTCGATATTCTGCACTCTCCGGGCTAAGGTCGGAGGTCAGCATACCGTCAAGATTGAGCATCAGCTTACCGGGACTTTCGCTGCCTACATTGATGGAACCTCCGGAGAAGTCCCAGCCCACATCCCGTAGGTTGACCATGTCAATAAAACCGGAAAAATTTCCATCCATCTTCGCATCGAGATCTTCGAATAAGTTGATCATCTGCTGGGCGACCAACTGATCGGCGAGCACCTTTATCTTCAAATCCTCCAGATCGTCCTCCAGACTAAATTCATCCAGTTTCAGTTCTCCACCAAAAATACCTATCCTGCCCTCATGGATTATTTTCTCCCCGGTTGGAAGAATCTCAAACCGGACTAACCCGCTTTCAAATTTCTGCTCTCCGGAATGGATATCGAACTGGATCGCCTGAGTACTGTTCGTTTCCAACGGATCGAGGGACGCAAACTCGAGATTGGTCCGCAGATTGACGACTTCCAGATCTTCCTGATCCGATGTCCGAAATTCTCCATCCAGCATCTCAACACGCCACGATGAGTTCTCCGAACTGGGTGGGTGAATTTGCAGGTTGGCGGGCTTGAGTTCGTAAGTGGAACCATCGAGGGTGCAACTGAGTTCAGCAAACTCCACGCTCTCTCCGGTTTCAGAACAGGCAACCACCCGAACATCCTCAATCCGCTGGTCCTCCCCGACGAAAAGTTCGTCCACTTCCAGTCTCTGCCAGTCCGGAAGTTTTGGAAGTTCAGAACTTGAGCCAATCCCCTCGTAGGATATCCCGCTCAGGTTAATTCCCATATCCGGTAACGATGCTTCCGCTTCAGATAAACGCAGGGCAAACCTATCCTCACCCAACCACTCAACCTCAATTTTCCCATCGTATAAATTGAAAAGGCCCGACTCAAAGTGAATCGAGGAAAAATGAATATCTACCGCCTCAATCCCGGCGATGGCACCGTATTCATCGTGTACGAACTTGACCTCATCGATCAGCAGTCCATTGATCTCGAGCGGAGGTAGAATTCCGCCCGTCTGCAAGGACTCCGCCTGACCCGTAACCTTCAGTTCTCCTTCTTCGTAGTCGAAATGAACATTTACACCCTGACCGGAAAAATTTTCTCCCCAGTTTAAATTGGTAAAGAAATTGACTTCCCATGAGTCTACCGATCGCGGGGTGGTGAAGACCAGTACCCTGGGCAGGTCGATGGATACCCCGGTTACACTTAGGGCCACATCACTCGCATCCAATTCAAAAAAAGTGTCATTCACCCCCCCTTCCGACAACTTGGCCGTACCCCGAAGCTTTGCCTTGCCCTGCTCCACTTTCAAAACATCGTTCAGCAAGGACAGTGCGGTATCAACCGATGCATTGCCCATTCCCTGAAAAAAAACCGCCAACCCCTGCAATTCGGGGAAAGTAATCTGCGATCCCAGAAAGATTTCCTTGGCCTCCTGAATGAAGGTGAAATCAGCATACCAAGGCAGACCGGAAAAATTTCCGTCCATGCGCACCTGAGCGAGTTCATGGTGAAAATCACCCTCAAGAGAAATCGTTCCCTCAACCCTTCCGATGTCCGTTTCTGCAGAAATTTCCGATGTTCTCATCCGCAGGTGCTGGACCGGGGGAGACTGGAGAAATTGGGAAAGTTTTTCAAAGTCACCTTGCTCATCATCCTCGCTTTCGCCAGCAAATTTCTCCGCAAATTGAACGGGGTTTCCCTCCCAGTTCAACGAGGTCAGGGAAATGGCATTCAATTTCCCCGCACTTAGGCTGACTGGACTGTAAATCAAGTCGGCCTCGGCAATGCTCAGGTTGCCCTCATCCGATTTCAGAGCAAGCCCACGAGTATGGGCCTTCCATGGGTTGAATTGATCAACCTTGACCGAAATTTGATCAAACTGATAGGGACTCAGTGCTTTGTGCACGCCCCACTCGGCAATCGAGGTAAGATTGGCAAGGAAAACAGCCACAACAATCGCCACAACCAGCAAACAAGCAATGGAATATTTGAACCTATTTAGCTTCTCAACCATCTATGATAAAAAAGGGATCATCATTGTTCAGTTCTGGCTTTGCTTAAAGCCCAAAAGAGAAAACTTTTATCTTTCTTGCTCCCAAGGGCGAAATTTTTGGCTACCGCATGGCAAATTTCTCATTTTTTTAGAAATTCAACCAACCGGGTGGCTAATTTTTCACCGATTCCCTCCACTTTGATTAACTGGGAAACCTTGGCTTTTTTCAATTTTTCGATCGACCCAAAATACTCCAGCAAGGCGGCCCTCTTCACTTTTCCAAGACCGGCAAAATCGTCGAGAATCGATTCTCGAATTTTCTTACTCCGTAAATCTGCATTAAATTGGTTGGCAAATCGGTGGGCCTCATCCCGTATTCTTTGCAACAGGCGCAGTCCGTAATCCCGGGCGGGCAGAAGCAGTTCTCCCCGCTCATCGGGAAAAACAATCGTTTCTTCTCGCTTGGCCAAACCGATCAATGCGGGCATCTCCACCCCAAGCACATAAAAGGCCTTGAGGGCCGCACCCACCTGCCCAGCTCCTCCATCCACCACCACCAAATCGGGGAACGGCCTACCTTCGTCCCTCAACCGGCCATACCTGCGACCCACCACTTCTTCCATCGATCGAAAGTCATCATTTCCCACACCGCCCAATACCTTGAATCTGCGGTAGGACGAGCGGTCCGCCCGGCCCTCCACAAAGCGCACCATCGAGGCGACCACAAAGGTCCCGGAAACATGGGAAATATCAAAACACTCAATCACCTTGGGTTCATTTTTTAAGCCCAAGGATTTTTGCAGGGAGATAAGGGAATGATCCGCTTCCTGCTCCTCTTCCCTGGGCCACTTCCTGGAAAAGCGGCGTGCTTTACCAATGGTTTTGGCAAGGGCGGTGGTAAGATCACGCAGTTCTGCGGCCCGTTCAAAATCAAGAGCTTCCGCTCTTTTTTGCATTTCTTCCTTGAGGTCTTTGAGCCAGTCCTTCGCCTTGCCCTCAAAAAAGGCACATGCCTGCTCCACCCGCTCAGCATATTCTTCCTTGGTTGTTTCATTATGGCCGGCAAAAATCTCCGCCCGGGCATCATCATACAACCTGTACCTCCCATCCGCAATCCTCACGGGGTTGGCATCGGTCAAAAGAATGCCAAATTTTTTGCGCATTTCCGAGAGGGTGGAACGGAGCAGGCCCGCCTGGGGGAATGGCCCGTAATACACAGCCCGGTCATTTTTACGGTTCCGGCGCAGCCGGAATTTGGGCAACTCCTCCCGCATATCAATTTCCACCAAAAGGAACTGCTTATCATCGGTGAAATCAGTATTGTACCTCGGTTTGTATTCCTTGATCAGCTTGCCTTCCAGCAGGAGGGCCTCGGTTTCATTGCGTGTCTCATGCACCGCAATTTCACGAACCATTTCCACCATTGCTCCAATCTTGGGCTGTGCCCGAACAAACCTTCGGGATCCCTGAAAGTAACTCGATACCCTCTTTTTTAAGTTCTTTGCCTTGCCCACATAGATGACCTGTCCCAAACGGTCCTTCATCAAATACACACCCGGTGTTTGCGGAAGGGAGCGGACAATCTTGCCCAGATCATGTTTCTTATTTTGCATTGGCAATCCAGAGAATCCTTCGTACCTTATCATATTGCAAGATCACTTCCAACTCTAGCGAACCTGCCGTTCGTTTCTCCTCTCACTTTTTTGTCATGAGTTCAACCATACGCGTAGAAACCATCACCCTTGGAGACGAATTGCTCCTCGGCATCCGTGAAAATGAGCACCTTACCTACCTCGGCGTGCAACTTGCCCACCATGGCTTGGAACCGGCCGCCAATCTCGTCATCCGTGACAATCCAGAGGATATTAAGCTCTTCTTTTCGGATTGCTGGAATCGTTCGGACCTGATCATCACCACCGGTGGCCTCGGCCCCACCACAGATGACCTCACCCGCGAGTCCATTGCCCAGGCCCTCGGCGAGGAACTCGTCTATGATCCATCCATAGAAAAAGCCATCCGCGACCGCTTTCAACAACTGGAACGTGAAATGCCGGAAAACAACCTCCGTCAGTGCTACCGCCCAAAAAATGCCGAGGTCATCCCCAACCCCTACGGCACCGCTCCCGGTCTTTTTCTGAAGAAAGAAGGAAAAACACTGATCATGCTTCCCGGACCTGCCCGGGAGATGCACCCCATGTTTGAGGAACAAGTCATCCCCCGCCTGCAATCCGCCGGCATTTTTCCGGAAATTGACTGCTATTTACAACTCCGCACGGCCGGCATTGGGGAATCTGCCCTGGCCGAGAAAGTCGACCCCCTCCTCCAGAACATTCCCGGACTGGTGGTTGGTTACTGTGCCCATGCCGGTATGGTCGACCTGCGCCTCAGTTCCCTGGACTCCGATGTGCTCGATGAGAAAAAGCTCCACCAAATTGGCGACCAGTGCCGGGAGGCCCTCGGCGAGGACTTTGTCTGCTATGGCGACCTTACCCTTGCGGAAGTCATCTTTCGCGAACTCCGCACCCTCAACCAAACCCTCTCCGTGGCAGAGTCCTGCACCGGTGGCCTACTCAGCTCTTCCTTCACCGAAATCCCAGGCATATCCCAGGTATTTCATGGCGGGGCCGTCTGCTACCACAATGATGCCAAAGTGCAGTTGCTTGACTTCCCCGAAGTCATGCTCGACCAGCACGGGGCCGTAAGCGAGGAAACCGCCATTGCCATGGCTACAGGAGCCTGTGAAAAATTTGGCACCGATTACGGCCTCAGTATCACCGGATTTGCTGGTCCCACCGGGGGCACCCAAATGCTCCCCATTGGCTCCATCTTTCTCGGCTATTCTTCTCCCCTCGGTGTATGGGCAAAGAAGTTAAATCTGCGGGGCGACCGTGCATCCAACCGCCGTCGGGCCACATCGGCCGCTCTCGATTGGATGCGGCGCAAACTAAGAAAGTACAAAATCGAAGAGGTCTTTGCCGCCGCCGAAGTGGGCAATCTTTCCCTCTCCGAATAAACGCCACCCTCACTTCCCCGGTAGCACCCCACCCCAGCATGGCTGAGCATTCTGTATTTTCCATTGTGGGGGATGATGACTTTCTTGTCCGCCAGCGGGCCAAGGAAATTTTTGATCAACTCACTCCCGATTTTGCCGACGATCTCTCCCGGGAAATTATCGACGGGCGGGCCGACCGGGTGGATGATGTCGAACGTATCCTCTCCGAAGCCAAAGCTGCCACCGAAACGATGTCCCTTTTTGGCGGGGGCAAGCTCGTCTGGATCAACGAGGTAAACTTCATTAACCAAAACAAGACCGGGGCCGCCCAGGGTTCCAAGGATGCCCTCGAAAAAGCCAAGAAATTTCTCGAAAATCCCGGAGATTCCAAAATTATTCTCTCCGCCTGCCCCGTCCACCGCGGCCATGGCTTTGTTAAATGGCTCCAAAAAAATTCCGATTTTCATGACCTCGCCAAGAGCGAAAAAGAAGATATTGCCTTTCGTCGCCT
>JAYOXT010000008.1:76245-80147 GCA_038152995.1 Opitutales bacterium | reverse complement strand
CGCCCATCTTCTCTACATCATCTCCATAGGTAGCAGACAGGGATTCGATTACTTCCAATTGATACAAATTACTTATGATGTTGGATTCAAGACCATCAAGATCATGTAGCAATTTTGTAAATACTATCATTCTCCTAAAATTGTCACTGGATGGGGAAGTTGTGGGGAACAAGTCGTTTTTAACATCGGAGTAAGTAATCTGTTTACTCACCGCAACCTCGGTAAATTCAATTACATCCCCTAAATCTTGCGGAGAATTAAGACCTTGGGCAATTAAATCAAAATCAGCATTTGAGTAGTTATAGACTGTCTTAAAACTCTCCAAGTTATCGATCGTAAATGCAGTAGATGTGCCTCGAGTACTGGCGAGTGAAACAATTTGCTCTATGATTCCCAAGTCAACAATGTTTTCAAAAATAATATCAAAGCGTTTCGTATCCTTGGCAAAGAACTTTATCCCATCTTCATTGACTTGCTCAACATTACCAAATTCCGAAATGAGCGTTTCGAACTGGTCGAGCTTATCTAAATTTTGGAATGTTAGTTTTAAGTGGGATGAATCGTCAGAAAAACTGGAGGCAACTTTTGCGATTCTACCCGCATTTTCTAAGTTATCGGAAAGCGTTGAAAAATAATTTTCGTTGGTATTTGCGAAAGCAGTCAAATCATTCAAAGAAAGTTCTGCAGTACTCAGGTTTAAGGCAAGTGCACTAGGTATGTCCTCAAATGTAATATCCCCAGCGATATTCTGATGGATCAGTTTGTTGAGTAGTCCCAGCAACCTGGGATCATTTGCAGCAAGTTCGAGATACCCAGGATCGGAATCAAATAAATCCAAGGCATTACCTCCAGAAAAACCTACTTGAACAGCGGCTTCACGAAACTGATTGAGACTATCGAGGTTCTCCAAATTTTTGAAGAAGATTTCAATTCTTTGACTGTCCCCTTCAAAATCATTCATGAAGTTCTCAATGTCGCTAAGTTTGTCTATACTGGAAAACACGATGGATAGCTTGTCTGGATCATCCTTGAATTTGGATGCAGTTGCCGCGATTTCTGCAGCACGCTCCTTATTCTCATCAAATACTGAATGATATTCAGTATCATACTCTGCCTTAAGTTTGGCTAGACCCCTATTTGCCATAGTCGAGGCAGGGTCATCAAAAAGTTGCTGGTAATTCCCTAAGCCATCACCACCCTTAAGATCGTTCAGAATATCTAGAAATGCATTCGCTTGGCTGGCATTATTGAAGATTGTATTAAGCTTGGTCGGCTCATTTTTAAATTCTTCATAAAGAGTACTCAAGGCGACTACTTGGGAAGGATTTTGGAAAACCAATCTCCTCTTATTGGGTTTGTCAGCAAAAGCAGAAGAAAGCCTCTTCATGCTTGCAAGTATGTCATTTCTCTTTTGTCCCTCGTATCCATTTGCGACTCGGAGAATATCGTCGGAATAGTCTAAATTGTTAAAAAGCAAAGTTTGTTGTTGAGCTGAGAAGTCATCGCGACTCGTCAAATCTGCAAGAACTTCCAATTTTTCGGGGTTTTCATAAACAGCATCCAACCGGGAAGGATTATCTTCAAAACGGGAGGTTAACTCATCTAAATATCCGAGGTTGAGTAGCTTTGTTTCAGCATCCGCTGATTCACTGCCCAACTGACCATATAGAACATCAAGTTTGTCGTCTTCGAATCTAAGTTTTTTGGACAAGGAAAGTAATGTATCCAGATTGAGAAGATTATCAAAAACAACCTGGACTTTACTGGCATCTCCATCTAGCACACCTAAAATTTCCTGCAGATTATCAAGTTTTTGAATGTTTCTAAAAAGAGCATCTCTAGACACCTCCTTTTGCTGATTGAGAGCTTGGATCGCAGTAGCTTCATCGCCAGAGATACCTTCTACGCTTTCCAAGCGAAGAGACGGGTTGTCAAGCAAGGCAAGCAAATCCCCTGCCCGATCAGAAGAAAGGGAGAAGTTTTCGTATCCTTCAAGTAAAAGTACTTTTTCCCCTTCGTTACCCGACTCAGTAAAGAAAAGGTCCTGATTGGTAAAACGCTCTCCTACCAACGATGAAACAGCTGCGTTGGAAAGAACTTGCCCAAGATCGATTTCGTCTCCTCCTTCAGCCAATTCATCCAGGAACGAGGTTCCTGAGCCAGAGTTTTCAGAGCTTTCGATCAAGGTAGCGACCACATCAGCACTGTCCGCATCCTCGAGAACTGCGTTAAGCAGATTAATGCTTTTGCGCTGTGAATCGGCAAGGGATTGTAAACCTGCTGGAATTTCGATGTCGTTTAAGGATGCGAGTATGTCATCGACCTCCTCCAAGCTCTCTGCCCCTTCCAATAAATCCCGAGCATCATTTATTCGGTCAATTGTTATTTGGTCGACACCTTCGGACACTTCAATTTCCTGGGTAGTGGCGGCTGTTTTCGAGGCAACTTCTGCAATTTTGTCAATATTGTTGAACGAACTCAGGGCACTGATCTCTTCTTTCTTTGGAAACGCGATTTTCCAAAAGGCTAGTACACGATCACTCGTATCCTCACTCTGGTCAGTGAGCAGGTCTAATACCCTCTCCTCCGTCTTTGCTTGGAAAATTTTACCTTTTAAGTCATCGTCGGTAATTTCAGAAGGCAAACTTGATTTAAATAGAGACTTCAATTCATCAAGATTCTCTTTGGATGCCACTTCGGTACGAAATTCCTCAGCAGCTTGCCTACTGGCTTCTGCTGCGGCAAGTTCCTCTGCTAATGCAGCCTGAGCGGCAGCTTCTTCGGCTGCCTTGGCTGCTGCTGAGGCTTCGGCAAGCTGCCTTGCTTCTTCAGCTGCAGCAAGCTCAGCTTCCAAGGCAGCTTTCTCTGCTTCATTAGCAGACGCAAGCTCTGCGGCAAGTCTCTGAGCTTCCGCTTCCGCGGCGGCTTTTTCTTCTTGGGCAAGGATAACAGCACGGCGTGCCTCAGAACTACTTTCCAAATCTAAACCTTTCCGAGCATCTTGGTCGTGTGCACCCAAGAAATCGTCAACAATACTCTGGATTTCATCAACAGAAGTGGCTGCTTGGATTTGTTCTTGCTTGGACTCGTAGTCTAAGGCCGCAGTAACGGCTGCCAGTCGCTTTGCTTCAACTCTCTTGGCCTCTTGTTTTTTGTCATCAACTTGCTTGACCACCTTGATCAAACTGAGGTTCTTTTTGCGACTCTCAGCGAGTTTACTCAGCGAGTCTGGGATTTCAATTTCAGGGTTATTTTCCTGAAAAGAGGTAAGAATTTGATCCACTCCAGATATACTCTTGGAAGTTTTAATACTGGCAATGGCAGCATCAATAGCAGCACGGGTATCTGAATCTACATTCAGGGATGCAGCAGCTTGCTCGATCGCCTCCGCTTCTTTGATTGATTTGGCCATAGACTGTGCCTGTTCAGCATTCCGTAACAGAGCCGCTTTGGTTTCAGCATCCTGACCTTCGGCGGCCTCTAAAACCGTGGCTACAGCCTCAGCATTTTGTGCATTTGCAGCAACAGATTCGAGTACTTCTTTTTTGGCAGCCTTTTTGGCAGCCTCAACTTGTGAAGCGATTTCTTCTTTCGAAAGCCCACTACCTTCGGCCGCTTTTCTGGCATCTGCTTCTGCTTGAGCGGCCACCTCGTCGGCGGCTTTTTTCGCTTTTACAAGAGATTCCGCTTGATCGGCATTTTCGAGCAGACTGGTTACATCCACCCCTTCACCAGCAGCAGAGGTAACTACTTCGCTTAGAGAATTTGCTTTGTCTGCATTGGAAATCACACTTCCTAGAAGGTTTGCCGATTTTTCGGCTGATTCCTTGGCCTCGATAGCCAAGGCTGCAGCTTCTGCCTCTGCCTGGGCTTGAGCAGCCGCTTCTTCCGCAGCTTTTGCT
>JAYOXT010000008.1:0-76145 GCA_038152995.1 Opitutales bacterium | reverse complement strand
TGCAGCTTCTGCCTCTGCCTGGGCTTGAGCAGCCGCTTCTTCCGCAGCTTTTGCTGCAGCGGCAGCCTCCGCTTGAATCCTTGCTTCCTCGGCCAATGCTAATTGTTCTTCTAATGCTACCTTTTCGGCCTCACTGGCTGCTGCAAGCTCAGCTTCCAATCTAAGAGCTTCGGCGGCCGCTTCGGCTTTTGCTTGTTCGGCAAGAATCGCGTCAGTACGTTTTTGAGCAGTAATAGAGAGATCCAGTCCTTTTCTGGCATCAGGATTATGCCCTGTTTCAAATTCTTCAAGCAGGCTCTGTACAACCTCCAAACTGGATGCTTGTTTTATGAGAGTAAGTTTTTCTTGGTAATCAGTCGTAGCTTTTTCGGCCGCTTCAGCTGCGGCTTTAATTTCTTGAGTCTTATCAACCACTTTTTTCAATTCAGTTGCTTGGTCTGGATTGGCCAAAATATCACTTAAGTTCGCTCCCAAGTCCCCATCTACAGCGGTTTGATAAACTGCCTCAAGGTCACCAGCCTGCTCAACATTACCAATCAGCTTGCCTATATTGGATGTCTTCTTGGCAGTTGCTTCAGCCGCAGCTTGGGCTTCCTCAGCTGCCTTTTTTGCAGCTTCGGCTTCTGCTTCTTTCGCCGCAGCTTCGGCTTCTGCAACAAGTTGTGCAGCCGCTTCTTCCGCAGCTTTTGCTTCAGCGGCAGCTTCCGCTTGAATCCTTGCTTCCTCGGCCAAGGCTAATTGTTCTTCTAACGCTGCCTTTTCGGCTTCACTCGCTGCTGCAAGCTCGGCTTCCAACCTAAGGGCTTCGGCGGCCGCTTCGGCTTTTGCTTGTTCGGCAAGAATGGCATCTCGTCTGGCATCGATATTAGCGGTAAGATCTAAACCTTCACGGGCATCTTCACTGTGCGAATTGACAAACTCAGCTACAAGTTGATCGAGAGACTCCGAATCTACAGCCTCCTTAATGGCAACTAATTTGGATTTATAATCCTGAGCCGCGGTTTCGGCGGCTGCTGCGGCGGCGGCCTCGGCAGCTTGGTTAGCAGCTTCTTCATCGGCAAGCCTCTTTAAATCCTCAGACTTTTTGACCATGGAATTGAGACTTTTTGCCTGTTTGGCATTTTTAAGTTGATTGGAAACATCGGATGAATTTTTAGCCGTTTCCTTAGCTTCTGCTTCTTTCGCCGCAGCTTCGGCTTCTGCGGCAAGTTGAGCAGCCGCTTCTTCCGCAGCTTTTGCTGCAGCGGCAGCCTCCGCTTGAATCCTTGCTTCCTCGGCCAATGCTAATTGTTCTTCTAATGCTACCTTTTCGGCCTCACTGGCTGCTGCAAGCTCAGCTTCCAATCTAAGAGCTTCGGCGGCCGCTTCGGCTTTTGCTTGTTCGGCAAGAATGGCATCTCGCCTGGCATCGATATTAGCGGTAAGATCTAAGCCTTCACGGGCATCTTCACTATGCGTATTGACAAACTCAGCTACAAGTTGATCGAGAGACTCCGAATCTACAGCCTCTTTGATAGACACCAATTTGCGTTTGTAGTCTTGAGCAGCGGCTTCGGTGGCTTCGGCGGCAGCTTTTACCGCAGCTGCTTTGTCTAAATTTTCTTTAAGTTCAGTGGCTTGATCAGCATTTTCAATAACGCTACCGAAAACATCGTCAAAATTTGCAGCTCCGGCTTCGGCTTCTTTCGCCGCAGCTTCGGCTTCTGCAACAAGTTGTGCAGCCGCTTCTTCCGCAGCTTTTGCTTCAGCGGCAGCTTCCGCTTGAATCCTTGCTTCCTCGGCCAAGGCTAATTGTTCTTCTAACGCTGCCTTTTCGGCTTCACTCGCTGCTGCAAGCTCGGCTTCCAACCTAAGGGCTTCGGCGGCCGCTTCGGCTTTTGCTTGTTCGGCAAGAATGGCACCTCGTCTGGCATCAATATTAGCGGTAAGATCTAAGCCTTCCCGGGCATCCTCGCTATGTGCGTTTACAAAATCGGCAACCAGTTGATCTAGGGACTCATAATCGGCTGCATCTCTGATGGCCAGCAATTTAATTTTGTAGTCTTGAGCAGCGGCTTCCTGTGCCAAGGCTGCCTCTTCAAGTTCAATTGCTGTCACGGCAAGTTCAGAGACAGTATCAAGATTACCAAAAACATCCTCTTTCTTCGCAGTGGATGCTTCGGCAACAACAGCCGTCTCCTTAGCTTCTGCCTCTTTCGCCGCAGCTTCGGCTTCAGCGGCAAGTTGAGCAACCGCTTCGGCTTCAGCTTTTGCTGCAGCGGCAGCCTCCGCTTGAATCTTAGCTTCCTCGGCCAATGCTAATTGTTCTTCTAATGCTGCCTTTTCGGCCTCACTCGCTGCTGCAAGCTCGGCTTCCAATCTAAGGGCTTCAGCAGCCGCTTCGGCTTTTGCTTGTTCGGCAAGAATAGCACCTCGCCTCGCATTCACATTTTCGCTCAAATCTAGGCCTTCCCGAGCGTCCTCACTGTGGCTGTCCTCAAAATCACTAACAAGTTGGTCGAGGGACCCAGCATCTGTAGCATCTTTGATGGCCACCAACTTGGTCTTGTAATCTTGGGCGGCAGCCTCTTTTGCTTTTGCCATTTTTTTATTTTGCTCTGCTTGATCGACACTCTTTACCACCTTGAAGACCCCACGAACTTTTGTCTGGCCTTGGCTTGAAGAATCAGTGGAATCAACGACTTCCGCGATCTGGTCCGCTTTCTCAGCCGTCCGAAACATAGCAGTCATAGTATCCTTTCCTTCATCTTCAATCACAACGGAGCCATCGCTGTTCTGTCGGGTACGCGAGAAAGTTTCTTTAGCTACCTTGATCACTTTGTTCAGATTGGACGCTTTGTCCGGATTACTGAAAACAGCGTCCATATTATCTGAATTTTTGGCACCGATATCGTCTGCATCTTTCAGAACCTCGATAAGATCGCCAGTTTGCTCTGCGTTCTCCAGAAAACCGAAAATTTTCCCGCCGTCTTTCAATGACAGGTCGGCAGCTTCTTCCGTAACATCGACAACATTGTCCAAGTTACCCCTCAGGTCAGAAATGAATTGATCTTTTCCTTTTCCACTGGAACGCCTCCCTTTGGATTCGTAAAGCTGACCGGCGTCTTCAACGACCTCAATGTAGGTGTCTAATTTCTCCATCTGATCAGGGTTATCGAGGTCAATAATACCTGCTCGTTCAAGGACGAGTGCATCCGTACCGTTGGAATCCAAGCCTTTGGCTGAAGCCTGCCTCTTATCATCTGCTTCATTTAGTTCGTCTTCAGAAGGTGCATCTTCTTCAGAAGCACCTTCCGCAGGGGGTGTATCGGAACTTTGGGTGGACTCCCCACTCGCTTCAGCTGCTTTTTCAACTTCAGCCTCAATGGCTTTCATCATGGAGGGGTCCACGACACTGACCACTGCAGGGAGCATTAAACCAGAAGGACCGATACCAATGGAGAGACTTTGACCGGGCCCCAGGAAAGTAGCGGGCCCACCAGCACGGGGTGTAAAAGCAATCTCACCTCGAAGCATCGAAGTGTTTTGAGTAAAGCCACCATCCGGTAGCTTCATAACCTGAATCGCAGGAACTGTACCGCGGATACCTGCAGTACCTACCGGGGAATCAATATTAAAAGTAGATTCCTTCTTGAGCTTTTTCACATCGACCACCATGTCTCCGAGGTTTAAGTCGATGATAGTCTCCGATGGGCTGGGTTCATCCTTTCTGTCACCCAGTTTTCCAGACTTCTTGGGGTCAAATTTTTCCTGAGCAAATTTTTTAATATTGAGAACAGATTCCGCCTTGAGAGTGGTAATCGTTCCAGAAGAAAACAAAAGAACGATCTTAGATCCAGTGCCAGTGGTGATTGTATGCCCATCAAAGATTAGTCCTCCAATTTTTACTCTATCAGGAGAAAGTGGCACACCGGTCTCATTATTGGTCACTGCAACTTCACCTTCCATGCTTGCTATGATGATGGCTCCCTTTGTCTGTATCGCCATGGCTATAATCGGTAAGAAACCATGGAAGGAAAACAAAAAGAGGAAAATTTTGAAAAGCTTCATAAGGTAGTGAACAAAATGTAGACTCCTGTAGTTTCTTATACAAGTAATTTCTACGGCAAAATGAACTGGACTAAAAATAACCTAATTTGACTTAAATTTATACACTTTTCCCCAGGTTGTGGCATAAATCTTTTCGAAAAATTCAGGATCTAAATTTTCCATAAAGTAACCCCGCACCAGCAAGCTATCAAAGGCTTCCTGATCCATGAAAAACCAAGCCTGCCCAAACTGATACCCTTTTCCAGGAATTTTGATCGATTCATCGCCTTCAAACCTATGGTCCAAAGACACTCCATTGTACGAGGATAAGACGACATCCTTTAAGGCAAAATTTTTAGCTATTTCGCTCACACTCTTACCACCCTTAGGTACGATATATTCTCGATCACCGATAAAATTAGGCAATGTAGTTTGAATAAGGTGAAACTTAGCATCCGGGTTTTCCTGTGAAGGAATATCCATCAAATGCCCTGTTGTCTCGTGATGAATTTTTCGATGGAAAGAGAAAGGAATTTTTTCTGGAGAGTTAGGCAATGATGCCTTAAGATCCGATAGATCGGCCTCAATCTTGTAGCCACCACGCATATTGAGGAAGATTTTAGACCCCTGACTGGTCACCCAGTCTGCCTGAGTAAAAAAAGGTTGCTTGCGGGGATTGGCGGCTTCACTAAAGGCAGGGTGATCGTAGGCATTTGCATTGAAGTTATTTAGAAGAAATCTTCGAGCAAAGGTGGATCGAAAGGTATCAGCAGAAACGATTATTAGGTCCCTTCTATGAGGTAAAAATAACAACCTTCTTCCGTTCGTCGGATCATTGCGAAGCCCAATGTTCAGGCCATCGGTTCGCAAGGAGGAAATAACCTTCGCTGCCCCTCCCCCCTCATCCACCTCAAAGGCTTGTCCGTAAGAAACAACACCCTGATTTTGAGAGCCCACAATAAGATAACCTCGATGATCCAAACGATATCCTCCATCAAAAACAAAGGATGTTCCCTCCCTCCGGCCATTCCGCAAAATCATCATCGGAGGTTCCTTTAGGCTTGCAGCATTGCTACCTTCATTGCCTGAAAAATATAAATTGCGAGAACTGAAACTGAGTATGGTTGGGAAAATTCTGAGAATTTCATAGGGGAGGAACAGGAAGGTTTCCTGCGTCTTAGCAGGGAGAGGAAAATCCTTTTTCTGTAAATCATACAAAATTGCTTGATAGAATGGATGGTCCTTTTTGCCGTCTTGGAAAATCGACTGTACCGCGGTTGAATACTGAACATCTTCACCCCTTAACAATGCTTCAGAAATATTTTTGTAAGTTTCTGTTTTCAAACGGGATAAATTAACCGCACGTTGCATCGAAGTAGATCGTAAGATTTCCGAGGATAGAAAATTATCAAATGTTTGGTGGGCTGGAGAAGTAAATGTTCTTGCATCTCCATAGAACCAACAACCCGAACCATAGTCCCACCATGTAACCACAAAATCGTCTGGATCAGAGGCATCATTTAGCTTTTCAAGGACTTCCATGGTCTTGATAGGATAAACCACATGGGAGTGATACTTGGCTGCGTGATTGAGATTCGGAAAAGCGAACATACTCACAAGAAGGAGGGTTGTAATCCAACTAGCCCATCTGAATCTACACTCTAGTGAGGTGACGGAAATCTGTTTTGCCAAAAAGTAGCGAAAAAATCCCCAAAGTATAACTAGAAGTAAGAAGACCAGTCCGATCGAGGCATAATTGCCAACATGGACCGTGAAACGGAGTCCGACATTCCCTTCAAAGCAGTTATAGGCAATGGCTAGAAATGGGAGGGTAATGCAAAATTCCCAATACCTCAGTATCAAACAAATCAGTCCTGCTAAACCAATAATGGAGGCGGGTATGATCAAACCCGCTTTTTCAATGCCTTGAGGCATACATCTTGGGCAAGAACAGGTTGGGGTATCGGCAAGAATACGATTTCTTACTACTTCGAAAGGTATCTTACTGGCCTCCCGGATGGTTGTTTTAACATCCAAATACTGAAGGGCACTGGCTTCACCTAAGGTAGAGCCTGTTTTCCCAACAACTGAATAACTTTGCAGTTTGCCCAGAACTTTAGAAAGCGTACCCGCGTAAGGCCCGACCTCGAAAAATGGCAGGACGCCAAGGAGGAGCAAGAGTATGTTGATAATTGCAACGCCAAAGAGTGCCTTTTGCCATTTCAGGGAATGCTTATCCTCAAATCTCTTGCACGAAAATTTTATCAGCAAATAAACAGAAATAGGAAAAAGAATACCAAATAAAAATAAGCCGAAACGGAGATCAATAACCGACCCAGCAGACCAACTTTCTGCATAGAGCACCCAACCCATGAAGATAACTGCGAGCACTGAAAACAAATAATTTGGTTGTTTTCCTGAAACATTATCTTGAAGACCCAGTAAAGCATTCGCTGTAAACTTAATTCGAAGAATAAATATTAATAGTTGAAAAACGATAAAACCGAGGGCGATTGAACAAGTGACCGCTTGTATCGAACCATAAAAAAAGCGACCTAGCAGTAGTGATATAGCCGCAGCAACAAGGTAACCGATCGATTGTTTACGAGAAGCAGCAAGCAGGAAAAATACAGAAAATGCGGGGGAAGTGATCGCAAAAATATCCGTGTCGTAATACCCCGCAAGAGTACGGTTGTAGTAACTGTGAGTCACCCCAGCAAGACAGGCAGCCCCAAATCCTAGTACCGTCGAACCATACAACCGTCCGATTAAAACAATGGGTATGCAGACCAGTCCGGCCACGAAGACAGGCAACCAAAGAAGTAACTGTTCGATACTTAACGAGGGAAATGCCTTGATCAACCAATACGGAAGGGCGGTGATCATTCCATTCTGGTAAACATCTGGGATCAGGGAATTGTTTTGGTGTCTACCAAAAGCAGCCTTCTGTACAATGGTGCCAAAGTAAAAACTGTCATGTGTATTTGCCAAGGCCACTCCATCCTGCACCATATTGGGCCGGATAAATTCGACCTCCCCCTTTTCATTGGTGAAGTGAGCCTGGGCAAAATCAATCCATTCCAAACGAACCCAAAAACTAAGCAGATAAGCCAGTAGGATGGCTACAAAGACAACTGGCCAAGGAAAGTTATCTTTGGGCAACTCGACCCAACCCTTTAAAAAACCGCGGTTGTTAAGTGATTGGGTAAACCAGTTACCCTTGTCGGTAGCTTCTAAGGAAGACGAACTCTTGGAGGATGAACTCACGGCAAGGATCGTCTATTCAGTACTGAAACTTTTGGTGAAGACCGGCCAACTTGCGGTTGAGCGACTGAAGCAAGGGATTGGTTTTGGCAGGATCAAAAGCATTACCCAGAATGGTTCTCGATCCACCTTCGATGCGCCCACCAAGGTTTTTAACATGAAATGCGTAATCACCGTTGACCATAATTCCAAGCAATTCCGCTTTCTGAGAAAAGACCAAGTCTCCTTTGCCGGGATTAAACGCACCGGTAAGAAAGGCAAAGTGCTTTTCATCCACTTCAATATACCGTCCATCTTTCTCATCCCGGAGGCATTTGGTCTGCCCAAACCTGCCGTCCTTGACGTCTATGACCACAGCATCGTCAAAGAGAAAGGGATTAGCAGGAGCCTGAAAAAGCTCAATCTCGGACGATTTCCTAAGATCTTCTGGGTTGATGTACAACGGGACAATCATGATCCGGGGGTCATCCATGAAAGCAACCTCTTTCACTTCGATCGGGTTACCTAGTTTCGCTCCCGTGATCTGACCGGTTACAGCGACCAGTTCACGCGGGCGAAATTCCACCCGAAAAGGGCTGTCCTTGGCATGTACAAGGGCGTAGGCGAAAGAACCATCCACCATCAAAATGGTATCCATGCTGAATGTATCTTTCTGATTAGTGCGCAACAGGCCACCCTTGTAAGTAAAATCGAGGGTTAGACTCACCTTGTTTTGCTCATATCTAGTGTAAATCTCATTGACTGAGCGCGTCTGGCGTTCGTTAAGCTTTTTAAAGTTCTCCTTTTGAACCTCCACGGATTCCTGCACATCCTTCTCCACCTTGGATACTCCTTCCTTCACAGAGCTCACATCCTCGGAAACAGTGGTGATCTTTTCCCCAACACCAGCCAGCCCCTCCCCGACGGATTTAAGGTCCTGCCCCACCCCATCAAGCCCTTTATTCAGGGTGTCAATCTTTTGGTCGATCTTGGCTGTAGATGCGAGAAGCACATCGGAACGCTTTTTCTCCTCAATAAGCAGGGCCTTAGCTTCCGCAGCGGCCAATTCCTGAGCTTTTGCCCTTTCCACCGAGGCGGCAAGTTCCAGCCGAGCGGCTTCCGCTTCTTTTTCTTTGCGTGCCTTCAGCTCAGCCAGTTCCTCCGATTTTTCTTTGGCGTCCTGTAAATTCCTTGCTAAAAGTTCGAGCTCCTTTTTGGAAGCAGCATTACTCTGGAGCAACTCCTCTCGCTTGCGCTCAATTTCCAGACGCTGTGCCTCGAGTTTGGCGGCCTCATCCTTGGCCTGGGCAAGAGCCTGTTCATTCCCGGCAATCACGCTGTCTTTGGACGCGATTTCCTGCTCTTTTTGGGCAAGTTCTTTTTGACGGTCAGCAATTTCTGCCTCGAGCTTGAGTTTCTCGGCAAGTAGGTCATCCTTATCGCTGCTTAGGTTTTCAAGAAGAGTTTCGTTAGTGGCCTCCAGTTCAGCAACCACATCGTCATAATTCTCCCCGTCAGAAATCCTCTCAATGACTTCCTTGGAGACTACTTTCTGATCGTCCTGGGCAATAACCGCATCCTTGGGCACATCAAACCGTGCCAGGGCGAGTATGCTAAGAAGTAGAAAGTCGCAAACTACCAGCAGAAGGCTACGGTTCATACCTCTTCTCTTCTGCTTCTTTTACGAGCAAGTGATTACGGTAGGGCCGGATAATTACAATTTTCAGAGCGGCCACGAAAAGAATCCCAAACAGGGTGGAGGTGTATGCACCGATCAGGGCATCCTGTTTCACATCGAGCACGAGCAGGAGGATTAGCGACAAGACCGTACCCCCAAGGCCGATGTAGAGACCAAGATCGAATAGGTTTTCCTCGTTGTCGAGCAGCCCCAGTTTGAGGCTCGATTTAAGTTCCTCATTTTTGATTTGGGAAACGCGCGACATACAGATCATGAAGATCACGACTTGAATAAGCAGGAAGACTCCCGCCACAATTGCAGTAACAATGGTTAGATTTTGATCCGCCATGGATTCCTCATTGGCGTAGGCGAGGAGATTCGCAAGCGCAAAATCAAACCCGGCCACTGAGACCTGCCCTCTTGGGGTCTGTAAAAGGGAGGGTTCAAGAAACAAAATACTCAGCAATCCTAAGAGAGTAGCAATGGAAAGTCTTCTAGACCAACGCAATGCGTAATGACTACTCGAGCGCTGAAAACTCGGTCTCGGCAGGGCCTTCGAGAAAAAGAGCAGGAAGCAGAAAAATGAAGAAATAATCAGCAGGGTTTTAAGGATAATCGCAAAATCACGTGCCTGGTGGGAAAGAGAGGTCAGCAGGGATCCCCCCAAAAAGGAAAATGCGGGTGCCAGTGCATCCAGAACCAAGCCTTCCTCATAGATGGGCCGATTTCGCTTCAAAAGGTGGTCCAAGGCTCCTTTTCCGTAACTCATAGCAATTTCTATGTCGGAAAGAGCCGCCGCAGCAGCCTCGGTGTCCCCGTCCTTGGTAAAAACAGGATAAGCACTGACAAACTTGAGAATACCACTGGGATTTCCGGAAAGCAGGGTGGCCGCGTAAATAATTTTTAGATCTCTCTCAAAGTCCCGCTCAACGACCTTCTTCTTCTCAATCAGGGAAATAATTTCCTGCCTTGCCTCCTCCCGCTCGCTCATGGGCTTGAGACCAATTTGCTGCTGGGCCTCCTTGATATTTCCAATTGCTGCGGAGAGAGGGCGGTTGCGCATCCGGATAAGGGCGGAAAGGTCAAAGATGCCCTGTAAATTAGGACAACTCTGGGTAAGTTCCGCCATCTGAATCAAATTCATCTTGCGGGCGAGTTGGTGGGCGGACCAATAGAAGGCACGGATTCTCTCCTTGGACTGATGATCCCCCTCCAGTGCTTTCTGGGAAAGCCTGCCAATCTCAAAGGCGGTGTCTGCTGAATAATAATCCTTTTCCATCGACATCGCAGTGCCCACCATCATCGGTACCAAAATGGGATAAGGTAACCACCTGCCATGGCTTTCCATGGTGCCCTCTCCGTTGATAATCCCTCCGATGATTACCGCATAGCCACCATCATCTGTCCTTCCCAACTTGAGCATAACAGAGCGATCGGCCAGGTCCGTATAATCCACCTTGGAGGGAAGAGAGTGATTACCATCCGCTGAGGAAATCTCGGTTTCTGTGCCGACCTTCCTCACATCGAACCAAGAAGCATCGCCCTTATACTCCGCTAAGCCCAAACGTGCGTCAGCCAGACAAAGATCGCGAATCTCCGCTTCGGTCAGATTGTTATCAAAAATTTCCGGCCCACGCAAACCAACTGAAAGCAAGACACTGCGTCCCGTAAAAAAGGGAAAGTCCAGCAGGCGGGCTACCTTCACCCCTGGGAAAGCAAACACCCGGGGTTCATTCATCAACTTGTTCCAGAAAAATCCGGGCCTTCCATCCACCGGAATGGAGCGAAGCAGGGCCTGCACGTTGTCATTGGAACTATCATCCCGCAACCTTTCCCAGAGATCTCCACGGGTGGTAGCACGGTTATAGACAAAAAATGCCTCAAATCTACCCCGCTGGAGGTTGTACTTGTCCAAACCGCCAAAGTACTCGTTAAAAGTCAGCATATCGAAAATACTGCCTCCTCCGGAAATGGAAAGTTCGGGATGGGCTTTTTTCTTCTCCTCAACTGCCACGGCAAACTCTTCTCTGCGGTTCAGGGAAGCGGAGGGCAGGAGCATCTCTGCTGGTCCAATATTGTTTTGCCTTAACTGGCGGACCATCTCCTCGTCCACAGTTTTTGTGTCCATCCCCACATCCCTGAGAGAGTGCTCGGATACCGTAGAAAAAAACACAGGCGAGCCCAAGCCGAGAACCCCAAGTATCACCGCCACAGGAAGGTATAGCACACTTCCCAAATTTCTTTTATTGTCCGCTTCCAATTTCTAAAACCTACTCGCCTTATCACCTAATCCATCTACTAATGCAATTGCAATTTGCCCACATTCCGCGAACCTAGACAAAATGATGTATCAAAGTAACCCCCAATGACACTTTCTATTGTAAAATACGGAGAAAAGGTTCTACGCCAAAAGGGCGTGCCGGTCAGTCAATTTGACTCCCAACTTAAGCAACTCTCAAGCGACATGCTTGTCACCATGGAGGCGGCGGAGGGAATTGGTCTGGCCGCCCAGCAGATTGGCAAAGCCCTGCAGTTCTGTGTTGTCGATGTCCCCGACCATCCTGAACATCCCTTGGATTGTATTCTTGATGGCAAACCCCTCTCCCCTTCCCTGCTCATGCCCATGTCTCTGGCCAATCCGGTAGTCAGAACAATTCCGAGTGATGAGTTTTACTACGAGGAAGGCTGCCTTTCCTTTCCGGGTATCAATGCAGATGTCGCCCGCCCCGAGCGGATTGAGGTCTCCTACCAGGATCTCGACGGGGTTGCCCACATCCTGGAGTGCGATGGTCTGCTCGCCCGCTGTATCCAACATGAAGTGGACCATCTCAATGGGATCCTCTTTATCGACCGGATGGAAAAACAGACCTACACGGAGATCAAAAAGGAAGTACAATCTTTGAAACAGGAAACCCTCGACCGGCTGAGAGCAGGCTCGCAAGCCTAAAGCCTATTTGGTTTGAGCGGATGAAACGAAACACCAGACAGGGCACCGTCCTCTCTGAAGTCATCCGTTCCGCTGGCCGCCCGTTGACTCCTCTAGAAATCCACGAGCTTGCCGCCCGCAAAATCCCCCGCCTCGGGATTGCCACCACTTACCGCCATATTCGCAAACTTACCGAGGAGCAGCAAGTCGTGGGCGTGGACTACCCTGGCCAACCCCCTCGTTACGAATGGGCCGATGGTAAGGACAAAGTACACTTTGCCTGCAGATCCTGCGACAAACTCTACGCACTGGAAGATACAACCGAAGAGACTCCTCCAGCCAAGGCTCCCAAAGGTTTCAAGGTTCAAGGTTTTGAGGTAATGCTCTATGGAATCTGCCCCGAGTGTGGTTGAACGAATCGCTTAGAAGGAAAAACTTAAGCCCGCTCGTACACTTCTGCCCTCTCCTGGATACAAACCGGTTCCAAAGGCGGTGGACAAGTAATCCTCATCCAATAGGTTATCAACTTCGCAAAAAAGAGATGCATTTTCCGAGAATTGATAATTTATCCCGAGATCAAATAACCAATAATCTTCCAATTTAGTCTCGAGATTGGAAAAATCGCTTCCTCGGTAACTTTCACCCACATACGATCCTCCTAGGCTTATTAATAACGAATCAATGGGTCTCAATTCCAAAAACAACCTAAGAAGTCCTTCTGGTACCAAAGGTACTCTTGATCCTTCATAGTTTCCTCCAGAATAATTTCCGGCTTCAAAAGTGGCTTTGACATATTCATAGCTTAGACCGGAATGAATCGATTCTGAAACCTGCCAATTCACAGAAAGATCGAAACCTACTCGGCGATTTTTGGGTAGATTTATGTTGGAACCACCCCATGGAGGTGCAAGGCTGGCTGGTACAAGTGGATCGTAAACAATTTCATCCTCCATCCATTGTCGAAATATTCGACCGCCTAAGTAAATTTGATTTACCGTCCAATCCATTCCAAGTTCAACTTCATAACCGTTTTCTGGTTCCAAGTCTTTTTTGATTGAATAAGCATATTCATCCGTTGCCGCATGACGGTAAAAACGACGGATCGTTCCATAGATCCGATTTTCAGAACCAAAATCACGAATTAGACCCAAACCTCCTGACCATTCATTTTTAGTAACTTTATCCAATTGAGAACCGGAATTCATTCCAGAATTTTCTGCCTTTTCAACTCTTAGGTTGCTGTTGAATTTCCAAAGATCAGAAAATGGTAATCCTAACAAACTATAGAGAGCTGAAGTAGTCCTATCAAAAGATGAATCTCCGTAGTTTGTCTTGGCATCGAATTCGTCCCTCAAAAAATCCAGGCCAAAAACTAAATCAACTTTATTCGAGTCGAAATGCAAGGCCGGGCTGTAGCTAAAAGTTTTGTAATTTGTTTCGGCAAGATAAAACATACTTGGCATATCAGCTCCTACATCACGATCCTGATATCCAAATCTATTTTCAATTCTCCAGTTGCTATTGATTTCGTAACTCAAACCTGCCCGCCCATGCGAAGACCTTTCCTGTACCCCATCATCTGGAGATAGAGTTTGACGACGGTCGATCAGTAACTCAGAGGCGTTTAAATCTCCCGGAAGACCATATTCGCCATCCGACACTGCCCAAGATAAGTAGCCCCTCCAGTCTGCCCCCCCCCAGTCCAACCTTAATCCACCCGCGTCGGTTTGGTGATCTCCATTCACCCGGTATCCATCCGACTCCACTCTGTCGCCAAATATGGTTAATCCAATTTCTCCAATCCTTTGCGAGTAGGCTCCACTGAGATTAAAGGAATCAAAACTTCCAGCAATCGCTTGCAGAGAACCAGTAGGCACAGCCTGAGGTAGCTTAGTATTAATTTTGATTACCCCGCCAACCGCATGGTTGCCATAAGTTCCAGACTGCCCACCACGAATTACCTCAATCGACTCAACCAATTCTAGTGGTATAGAGTACCAGTTAATTGCAGACGCATCTATGGCGTTTAGCCGGTGACCATCGACAAGAACCAAAGTTCGGAGCTGTCCGTTCTCTCCAAATCCACCCATTGACACTGTCGATCTAGCGGAATTCCCAGAAGTTGATCTAACCTGTAAGTTTGCTTCTTTGCGCAATAATCCCACCAAATCCGTGGAGCCCGACTGCTCAATCTTCTCTGCATCAATCACCTGAACTCTAGCAGGTAAATTCTTGGTTTCAGTTTCCAACCGAAGGGCGGAAACCACCATCGGTTCCAGCTGTTCATTCGCGAAAAGAAGGGAAGCAACAAGTTGCCCCAACAGAAAAGAAGTAGTTGAAAAATTGCCCACCCCTACCTGATAACTGATTATCAATTATGCTCAAGGTAATAGGCAAAAGGTCTAAAAAAGAATTTTTCCAAGTTCGACTCCAGGTACAATTCCCCCTACGCTCGTGGCAGGATGAAATACTTGGGACTTTCCTTACTCTTTATCGGAGGGGTGCTAAACACAATACCCCGTCTTTACAGTATGGAATTTGACTTTCGTCCGCTGGCCGCACTTTGCCGGGTGGAGGTTGGGCTTGGCACCTCATTTTCGACTACTACGATAAGGGGCACTTTTGGAGAAATCGCCGGGAAAATCAATTTTTCTCCAGAAAACCCACAGGCGACATCGGGACAGGTTCTCCTCAGTGCAAGATCTTTACGCTTCGGATTTGCCAAGGTGGCCAGCGATGCACATCTACCGCAATGGCTTAATTCTGGCCAGTATCCGGAGATTTCTTTCGAACTTGAAAAGATCACCCAATATGCATGGCATGGTAATGAACTGCGGTCTTTGGCATTGGGTGTTCTCAACATGCGGGGAATGAGCCAGCGTGTCGAAATCCCGCTCTCCATCCGCTACCATCGCGGGGAAAGGAGGAAGTACGAGGGTAAAAGCGGGGATTTACTTAGGTTAGACGGCATACTCACTCTCTCCCCGTCGCAACTTGGCTTTACCTCTGTAAATCCATCCAGTTCCGTACTTGAGGAAATCACGGTGACGGTCTCGCTTACAGGAGCGTCCGATAGGGTGCGACCTTTTCTTCCTTCCCGCCTCTTTTGGCGGTAATTATTTGCAACAAAGCTTAAATCTTTCCGAAGATTAGTCGTCGGACCCACCGGTCAGGCTCATCAATACCTGCAGGATGTAAAAGAAGAGCAGAGCAACCGAAGAAAAGAGTGCCAGGGAAGCAGCAACATGCTGGTTAGGGGAGTAGTGATGGAGAATATTCGAGGTTGTGTATAGCACCGAACCTGCCGCAAAAAAGACCATCACCAGGGCAAAGACCAGTCCGAGAGAAAAGCCGAACACCATACTGGAAATAATAAACCCAAGGGCGACGAAGCCACCGATGGAAAGAAAGCTGCTCATGAAAGAAAAATCTTTCTTGGTAATGAAAACAGTGGCGGTGATCCCACCGACCAAAAGAAGAGTCATTAATCCAGCGGTAGGGATTAATCCTGCCCCGCCAAACATGGTCGCCACAAACAGAAGCGGGAGAAAGACAATCGCTTCGGCAATTACAAACATACCTAGTCCGAGGTACTGCATCTGCTCGGAGTTCTCGGACCTTGCAAGCTTATCAGCCATGTACCCCACCCCCATGAACAAGCCCAAAACAATCAACCAGCTAAACCCACTGGTCATGCTCATCGCCAGTTTGGCGGCAAAAGGTGCATTAACCAGGTAATACTCCAGAGCGATGAAACCGAGAATCGCGACCGCCAGATGCGAGTAGGTACGGCGGATAAAAGCGGCACGTTCATGAGCGGGACTGTCCGCAGCGGATAAGGTAAATACTTGTTCTTTCATTATGGTGTATAAATTTGACCAACTCCCCGTATCTTTCAATCCAAATCCAGAACTACACTAGCAAAAGAAAGACCAAATCAATTTCCTGGGATTGTCTTTGGATTGCCTAAAGGAGGGAGTTCCCTAGTTTTGTTTCTCACCCCAATGCGTTTCCAAGCTTAATTAAAATGTCAGAATTTCCCTTCCTCGATCAAACCAATCATCCACGCTGGTCCGAACTTACCTCCGACCGAATCAAACCAGAAATCAACCATTCTTTGGATCGGGCAGAAAAAAATCTCGATAAGATTCGGTCACTCGATGCAGAAGCCGTCACCTTTCAAAACACCATCAAGGCACTGGAACTGGCGACCGCAGATTTGAGCTATGCCTGGGGACTAGTTGGGCACCTCGATGCGGTCTGTAATTCCCCGGAGCTTCGCGATGCCCACAATGAGATGCTTCCCACAGTTTCCGCATTTGGTGCCAAAATCCCCTTAGACCCTCAGCTATGGCAAGCCATCCTCCACTTCTCCAAGACGGAAGAAGCTAAGTCCCTGCCTGCCATTGATCAACGATTACTCGAGGAAACCTTGGCCGATTTTCGGGAAGCAGGGGCAGATTTGCCCGATGATAAAAAGAAAAGGCTCGAGGAATTATCCTCTGAACTCGCTCAGACGACTCAGAAGTTTTCTGAAAAAGTGCTCGATGCGACCAACGACTGGCAAATCGTCATCAAAGAAAAAGCTAAGCTGATGGGCCTGCCCGAAACCGCCAAGGAAGCTGCCCGGCAAACCGCCATCGAAAAATTGGGCGAGGAAGAGGGAAAATATGCCTGGATTCTTACGCTGCATGCCCCTTCATTAGTCCCTGCTCTTCAATACCTGGAAGATGATGGTTTGCGAAAGGAGATCTGGTCGGCCAGCAATGACCTTGGGTGCCTACCCCCCTTCGATAATCAGGAACTGGTTGCGGAAATCCTGCGGTTAAGGCAGGAAAAAGCCCAACTCCTGGGCAAAACAGATTTTTCCGAAGTCGCCCTCGCCCGCCGCATGGCAAAGTGCGGAAAAAATGCCGACGATTTTGTATCTGACCTCCATCAAAAAACCCTTCCTTTTTTCTTAAGAGAAAATGAGGAGCTCGAAGCATACAAAGCCGAAAAGGTTGGAGGCGCCCCGGTTCTCTTGGAACCTTGGGAAGTTGGATACTGGGCAGAAAAACTAAAAAAGGAGCGCTACGATTTTGACGACGAAGACCTGCGCCCCTACTTCCCCATACAATCGGTACTGGGGGGTATGTTCGATTTGGTCACCCAAATCTTCGGACTGAAAATCGTCGAGCGATCGACCATCTGCGAAGGAACGATTGTTCAAGATATCGCCTCCGATGATGATCCTGTGGAGGTCTGGCATAAAGATGTTCATTTTTACGACCTCTATGATTCCGAGGAAAATCGCCTCTTGGGCTCCTTCTATGCTGACTGGCATCCACGCTCCAGCAAGCGGGCGGGTGCCTGGATGAATTATTTTAAAACCGGGGAACCCACAGAAAATGGAAACCGCACACCTCACCTTGGGCTAATCTGCGGAAACCTGACCGCCCCCACGCCCTCTAAACCAGCCCTACTCACCCATTATGAGGTGGAAACTATTTTTCATGAATTCGGTCATCTTTTACACCATCTCTGCGGAGAGGTGCCCCACCGCAGCCTAAACGGGGTAAATGTTCCCTGGGACTTTGTGGAACTTCCTTCTCAGATCATGGAAAACTGGTGCTGGGAACGGGAAAGCCTCGATCTTTTTGCCCGCCATCATGAAACGAATGAGCCCATACCGGATGATTTATTTGCTAAAATGATCCGGGCGAAAAACTTCATGGCCGGGAATGCGATGATGAGGCAACTGGCATTTTCCAAAATGGACCTTGTGATGCACCGCTCGCTTGCGTCCAATCCCCCCAAAGACATGGAAGATGCCCTGCAGGATATTCTGGTCGATTATTTCCCTAAACGTAAGACCCGACCCCGCACCATCGCCATGCGATTCAGTCATTTATTTGGAAACCCGATGGGCTATGCCACCGCTTATTATTCCTACAAATGGGCAGAAGTCTTGGATGCCGATGCGTTTACCCGTTTTCAAAAGGAAGGAATTATGAACCCAGAGACTGGCCGGGCTTTCAGGGAATGTATTTTGAGTAAAGGCAACTCCCAACCGGCCGATCAATTATTCCACGACTTCATGGGACGCGCACCGGATGCAAATGCT
Organism: Opitutales bacterium; assembly: GCA_038152995.1. Taxonomy (GTDB): domain Bacteria; phylum Verrucomicrobiota; class Verrucomicrobiia; order Opitutales; family Seribacteraceae; genus Chordibacter. Next base: position 58,163 of record JAYOXT010000008.1, on the reverse strand, counting down.
CTGCTCATTCGCAGTGGACTCGCAGAAGAATCCGTCTAACTCCACAATTTCATGTCCACTAAACCTCAAGTTCTCGCTTGGCTCACCTGTGACAGCGTCTATGTCGACCCGGCCACCGGCAAACACACCCTCTTGGGCATTTTCTCCAGTCTGCGGGCCAAGGAATTTCCTGTAGTTCATCCCCGGATGGTCTGGTTTCTCTCCTTTTCCGACCTGACTATCGGGAAACATCAGCTAAAGATGACCATCGGATTACCGATGGCCGAGGAGGAGCCCCGCACCATTATTGATCGCGAATTCGAATCTCCCGGCCCCCAGCACAGAATTAATCTGATCAATGACATTCACCGCCTGAAATTTGAGGAACCCGGCAATTATTCCATCCTCATTGAAATCGATGATCAGGTGGTGCTCGCAAGCACCTTTCCAATTGTCGAAGTCAGCATGCCATCCTAACTCTCTCAGCTCCATCTGCTTGCCCCTTGCCTACCATCCGAATAACCGATAATTCATTTTTCTTATGCCAGATTTAATCGCATCCGACTCGACCAATCCCTCACCCCTTCTCGTAGTGGGTTCGGTCGCCTTTGATAATGTCATCACTCCGCAAGCCGAGCAGGAAAGAATACTCGGGGGAGCCGCATCCTACTGCTCCTTTGCCGCCAGTTACTATGCCCAGGTGAGAATGGTCGGGGTGGTCGGAAATGATTTTGGAGAGGCCGACCTAGACCGCCTACGGGCACGCGGCATTGATCTCGAAGGTGTACAGCGTGACGAATCCGGCCCCACTTTTTTCTGGAAAGGAAAATACCACGAAAACTTTAACCGGCGCGACACCCTCGATATTCGGCTGAATGTATTTGAAAACTTCCGACCCGACCTGCCCGACTCCTACAAGGATTCTCCCTTTGTCCTCCTCGGCAATATTCACCCCGCCCTGCAGATGCATGTGCTTGACCAGTTATCCGGGAATTCCTTTGTACTCGCCGATACCATTGATTTGTGGATTGAGACCGAGCGGGAAGCCCTTCTTTCCCTGATCAAAAAAGTCAGCCTTCTGGTAATCAACGACTCCGAAGCCGAGGAACTGACCGGTGAATCCAATGTTATTCTTGCCGGTCATCAACTCCGCAAAATGGGACCCGAGAGCGTGATCGTAAAAAAGGGCGAGCATGGAGCCGTGCTCTTCCACGAGGACGGCCTCTTTGCCCTACCCGCCTATCCCGTCACCCAACTGCATGACCCCACCGGAGCGGGCGACTCCTTTGCCGGTGCCCTGATCGGGCGACTTGCCTCCCGCAACCGGTCCGATTTTTCCGCCATTAAGGAAGCAATGCTCTATGCCACCTGCACCGCCAGTCTCACCGTGGAAGCATTTGGGTGCGACCGTTTGGAATCTGCGGGGAAAGCGGAAATCGAGGATCGGGTAACCGCGCTAAAGCAACTAATCACCGTTGCCTGAAAGAAAATCTCCGCATCCCCACTGGTTCCTGCCGCCCGTTTCTTCATGCCCTGGTCGCAGGAATTTGTCTTCCGGGCTTTTCTGCATGCTCTACCGATGAGCCAACGGCTCTGAACCCCCATCGCCCGGACGCTCCTCCCTCGATGCATAGCGAATTGCCCACCCCCGAGGAAATCTCTCAGTTGCCTCCAGATGGTGGCCCCGGGTTCAACCGGTTGATTTTTGAGAGCAGTCCCTACCTCCTCCAGCACGCACGCAACCCCATAAATTGGCGGGCATGGGGGGAGGAGGCACTCGAACTGGCCATAGCGGAGGATAAGCCCATCTTTCTTTCTATCGGGTACACCACCTGCCACTGGTGCCATGTGATGGAAAGGGAATCATTTGAAGATGATGAGGTCGCCCATCTTCTCAATGAACACTATATATGTATCAAAGTGGACCGGGAGGAGAGACCCGACCTCGACCATGTCTACATGGCAGTCACTCAAATGATGACCGGGCGGGGCGGTTGGCCAATGACCCTAATCCTAACTCCGCAAAAAGTCCCCTTCTTTGCCGGCACCTACTTCCCCAAGGCATCCATGCTCGACCTCCTCCCCCACTTTTCGCGGGTCTGGAAAGAAGAGCGTGAAAAAGTCGGGGAAATCGGACGGGCCATCATTCATAATCTAACCCAGGCCAAGAAAAACCAGGCGGGAGGAGACCTCAATGCCACCCACCTGGACCGCTGTTTTGAGGCCCTCTCTGTTGCATATGATCCCGTCTATGGCGGTTTTGGACAGCAACCCAAGTTCCCCACCCCCCATGCCCTCTCCTTCCTGCTTCGTTACCACCAGCGAACGGGTGAGCCGAAAGCCTTGGATATGGTCACTCATACCCTCCGGCAAATTCGATTAAGTGGAACCTATGATCAGGTGGGCTGGGGCATTCACCGCTATTCCACTGACCAGGAATGGCTCGTTCCCCATTTTGAAAAGATGCTATACGACCAGGCACTCTTTTCCATTGCCTGCCTCGAAAGCTTTCAAGTTACTAAGGATCCATTCTTTCAAGAAGCCTGTGAAAGTACTCTTGCCTATGTCGACCGTGAGCTTTCTTCACCAGCAGGCGGATTTTATTCGGCAGAGGATGCGGACAGTGAGGGAGAGGAGGGAAAATTTTATCTTTGGACAAAAGCGGAAGTCTCCGCGGTGTTAGACGGAGAGGAAGCCCACTTGTTTAATCAGCTTTTCCAGCTGGAGGACGAAGGAAATTACCTCGATGAAGCCACTGGGAGGAAAACCGGATCCAATATCCCCCACCCCGTACAATCCTTTGTCGAATATGCCTGCCTCAACAACGAGGATACATACCTGCTTGAACAAAGAGTGGAAAAGATCCGGAAAAAACTCTTTCGGGCACGCGAGAATCGTATTCACCCACAGCTCGACGACAAGGTGCTGACCGACTGGAACGGGCTGATGATCTCCGCCTTTGCCCAGGCAGGACGAGCATTTCAGCGTCCCGACTATGTGGTACGGGCAGCACGGGCCGCTAAGTTTTGTCTCTCTGAGCTTCGTCTGCCCAATGGCCGACTGATGAAGCGCTGGCGTATGGGACAAGCCGGTCTGCCGGCCCATATTGAGGACTACGCCTTCCTTATTCAGGGTCTGCTCGATCTTTATGAGGCTGACTGGAATCCGGCTCACCTCCTCCATGCCCGTGAACTGACCGATCTTTCCATCGATCTATTTGAAGACTCCGAACAGGGTGGTTTCTTTCTCACCGCCAAGGATGGGGAAACCCTCCTCACCCGACCGAAGGAAATCTATGACGGAGCCATTCCCTCGGGCAACTCCATCATGGCGATCAATCTCGCCCGCTTGGGCAAAATGACCGGGGACCGAAAGTACCTCGACTGCCTGGACCGGGCCTTTAGTGCCTTTTCCGGCTTTTTGCAGTCCAACCCATCGGGGGCGGAAAACTTTCTCCATTCTCTCGCCTTTATTCTTCACCCTCCGTTCGAACTCGTCATCACCGGACATGCGGAGGATCCGCTCACCCAATCCTTTTTAAGAGAGACGGGTTCTTCCTTTCTCCCATTCAAATCGGTCCTATTTTTACCATCTGGCAAAAAGAACGGGGATCTTCTTCGCTTTTCGCCCCATCTTAACGCCTTCTCCTCCACCGCAGAACCCACTTTTTTCCTTTGCCGGGACTTTGCCTGCGAACAGCCACGCACCCAATTAGATGAGGTGGAAAAATTGCTCCGTGAATTGGCCAGCGTGGGCAAACTGTCCAACCCGAACTAAGCCTGCAAGATCACGCTTTCTCCGCGCAGGCGAGCAGGGTCTCAAAAAAGGGTTTCTTCTTTTCCTTGGCCACCACTTCCACCTTAGGAGCACGAAAACCGGCATCCTCGATCAAGCGGTAAAGCTCATTTTCCCCGAAGCCCAGCCAGTGATCGCCGTACAATTCCCGGGCCTTTTCAAATTGGTGCTTTTTTAGATCGATGACAATCAATTGGCCTCCGGGCTTAAGCACACGGTGAGCTTCGGCGAGAGCAATTTCCGGATGCGGGGCATGGTGCAGGGACTGGCTCATCAGGGCGAGGTCCACACTTTTGGCAGGCAAAGGAACTTTTTCGAGGTTCCCCAACATATACTCCAGATTAAGAAGTCCCTTTCTTTTGGCCAGGTCGGTGCCCAACCGGACCATGCTCCTGGAACTGTCCACACAGATGACTTTTCTCGCCCGCCCCGCGAGCATTTGCGAAATCATTCCCTCTCCTGCCCCAAGATCGACAATGGTGATCTCCGGGACCAGACGAAACAGAAAGTGACCGATCGCTTCCCAGGTGCGGCCAGGCACATAGTTCTTACCAAGCCGTTCAGCCACTTCGTCAAAGTAACGCTCGGACTCGCGCCTGCGCCGGTCGATGATACGGCCAAGGGCAGACTGATCGGCTTCCCAAAATTCCTCCTCCGATTCCCCGGAAATGGCCAAGCGGATAAATTCGCCTTGAGAGGAAGAATCCAAGTCCAGGGCATAGTAGGTGCGCTTCCCATCCTTGCGGTCGGAAACTAAATTATTTCGGCGCAGCAGACCAAGGTGAGAGGATATCCGGGACTGGCCCATCTCCAGGATTTCCTGTAACTCTGCCACCGATAGTTCCTGCTGTCCAAGCAGGCGCAACATGCGCAGACGGGTGGAATCCGATAACACCTGTAAGACCTCGGTAATCTTCATTTCTAACCCTAGAATCTATTTAGAACGGGCAAGAAGCAAACCCGTTTTAAGATGAATCCCTTTTAGTTGGTGTCTCCTGCTAACTGGGTTTGCCTCCCAGTCCGTGTCATGGCTAACGAAGAGGATTTAGGCCCGGTCGACCCAGCGGGACAACCCTTCGATCTTGAGGGACTGGGAATTTCCTTCGACATCAATCTGCACTTCATCTCCCACCGTCTTACCGAGTAGGCTCTGCCCGAGTGGTGTGAGGTAGGAAAGAATGTTGTTGTCCGGATCACTGTCCCAGGCACCCAAAATGGTGAATTCCTTTGATTCCGAGGATCCGCTTTCCAAAAGTTTGACGATCGATCCGATTCCCACCCGCTCATTGGATACTTCGGTGAAATCGGTAGGCTTGGCACGCATCAAATCACCCTGAAGTTCTGCCTGACGTGCAAGTAATACTTTTTGGTCATCCTTGGCCATTTGATACTCGGCATTTTCCTTCAAATCTCCAAGCTCACGGGCCGCCTCAATCGCTAAAGAGTTGGCAGGAATCTTTTCTTTGGTGAGGATATCAAGATCGTCACGTTTTTTGTCATAACTTTTTTGTGAGACAATCAGGGACTCATCCACAGCAGGTTGGCTGAGGGTGGATGAACTGGACTCCGAATCACGGTCTATCAGGGACTGGATTTCTGGGTGTAACTTAATAAAACGGGCGAGCAGGGACTTTTTAGTGAGATCCTCAAATCCCGGATTAAGAAGAAGTGCCTGAGCAAGGTCCTTGGCATTTTCCAAAGTGCCCTTAGCTAATATATCAGCGAGTAATTCTCTATCGTCTGAAAGAACTTCAGCCAAGGGGATACGTTTACTTGTCGCATTTTGCAGGGCCTCATAATCAATCGCCGAAAAAGTGGCAGTCAGCAGGCGGGGAGAGATCAGTTCATCGAGAATGTCTTTAAATTTAGCAAGCTTTCTAAACTTGAGAATCCAAAGGAGAACAGGGGCACGGAGGGTCTGCTCATCTAGCGAGGTCTTAATCGAGGAAACGAGAAGTTTTTTCTCATCACGGTCGACCAGAAAATGGGCACACTCCCCGGAAAACTTGGTGTTGGTATGTTGGAGGAGATGAACCACCTTTTTCTTCCAGTCCCCTTCGTAAACCCGGGAAAGAAGATCAAGAAAGCGAGCATGAAACTTGGCAGGAAGGAGATTAGCCAAGCCATGAAGATCGTCCTGGCACTCCTCTAGAATGGAGGCAGATGTGGGCTCGAGCTTTTCCACATCTTCCTCAACATCGCGGGCCAGGTTATTGCGCACCCAGATGCCGTACAGGCGGTCCGCCTGACTGAGGTTGCGGGCCTCGAGAATGGCAATAGTAAGGTCATGTAGAACTTGGGGAAGATCGGCCTGTAAATCCTCTTTTTCGGCAGCTAGATCGAACAACTTTTCCGCAAGAACAATCTTTTCGTACGATCTTTTTTCCTCGAAGAAATCCTGGAGAATTTCCTGCTCAGGCTTGACCGGTTCATCACGCAATACATAGGGCTCGTTCTTCTTATTGGGAACGGCAATGCGGGGATCCTTGACCAGCACCTTTTTGGTGGCTGTCCACCAGCGCTTAGCCTTAGAAGGACCGAATAAATAGGAAAGTGTACGCTCAATCTCGCGGGTACTTACGCACCCGTCTTCGCCCTTGGAAAGAATCTTGATGATAAGCTCCGCTGGATCTTTTTTGGCAATTTTTTCAATCTCTTCCGGATTGTTACGATGTTCGGAAAGAATATGATCCTCGGGCACAACTTCCAACTTATCTATGCAAAAGACGGGATCCATTGCATGGCTGTCACTCTCACCCTCCTCAAAATTGATAAGAATCATGTTCCTCTCGCCGTCATAACCGGTGATTTTACCGAAGCCCCAGCTTCGGTGAATGCAATAAGATCCTGGCTGCATAGCAGTCAGGCTGTCACGTGAGGTTTCAAGGGCTGGATCTTGTTCGATCAGGCGATCGATCGCTTCAGTATTCATGCAGTCAATGGAGTTTCGTTAGGCTTGTTTCAGATTAATGTTTATGCCGAATTAACTAAAAAATGGCGAGTTTAAAAGAGATTCACCTAGAAGGTATCTGCTTCGGCGACGACCTGAGGTTGCTTAACCCCGGTCAAAATCAGGGCTGGCACGAGCAGCCAAACCGCTCCGATTATGTAAGCGACACTGGAGCCCAGGCTAAAATAGATGAGCCCGGCTGCCATCGGCCCGACTGCTCGGGCAATGGATCCGCAAGACCGGAAAACACCTAGATTAAACCCTTGCTCCGACTCATCTGAGGAAAGAGAGGTCAGGGCAGTAAGCGTGGGACTGATCAGAGCAACTCCTGTGGACATCAGGAACAAGCCGGGATAAAACATCGTAGCCGTATCCGCAGCGGCAATGGCCAAAAAGGCACCCAATCCAACGAGAATACCGAGATGGGCAAGATTTCTCTCCCCAACCACTCCAACGAAACGGCGGACTATTACTCCCTGCACCAGGATGAGAGTACCCCCAATGAGCAAAAACATTTTCGCAAGGTCCCATGCGTGGTAGGAAAATCTTTCCACCGCAAGAAAGGTCAGGGTAAACTCCATCCCACTAAATGAGATCATATAAAAGAGGTAAGTTAAGCAGGACCTTCGCACTGCCTGATTTCCCACTTCTCCCATGCCAAAAATTGCCGGAGTAACGCGGGACCGGTCCTTTCGCTTATCTTCAGGCAGGGTCTCCTGAAAACGCAAAAATAACCACAACCAGTTAATCAGAGAAAGAAACAGACTGACCGCAGCCGCAGCCGAAAACGGAGTCATTTTCAAACCCAGCACCTCGATACCAGACCAGTCCCAGTGCGAGGCCATTCCCCCCAAGGCAGGCCCAAGGACAAATCCCAAACCGAAAGCAATCCCTACAAAGGCCATTCCCTTGGAACGGTTTTCCCGGGTGGTCACATCAGCAATGGCGGCGGTAGCGACCGATAGATTACCACTGGCAATCCCCCCCAGTGCACGCGAGAGTAACAAAATCCAAAATGCGTCCGCAAAAATCCAAAGCAGGTAGCCCAGTGCAGTTCCGCCAAGGGTGTAGGCAAGGACGCGCCGGCGCCCAAGACGGTCCGACAAACCGCCCCAGATCGGGGCAAAGAAAAATTGTAAAATGGCGTAAAGAGAGCCGAGCAAGCCACCAAAAATCACCGTCTCCAAACGGAAGGCAGGGTTTTGAATAAAGCCAGTGTACCCCATCCCCTCCACCATCGAGACCAAGCCGGAAAGAATACCCGTACCCATCCCGCCCTCCTTGGCAAGGTAGTGATCGAGCATCGAAGGAAAGAGCGGGAAGATAACGGAGAATCCCACCATATCTAGGAAGATTGTCAGAAAGACCACCCCAAAAATGGACTTTGGCTTATCGCTCATTAGAGTTAATTTTGGCCGGATAACTTGTCGACATGCTCCAGCAGGGCTACCCGCGCATTCTCTGGAATCAAACCGGTCTGGCGGTCTCCATGGCGGTGCACCTGCTTGATCAGTTGCGAGCTTGTAAAAAAGTATTTCGGGTTGGGCATGAGGAAAATAGTCTCCAGCGATTCATCGAGGTGCCGGTTCATCTGGGCCATCTGGAATTCATATTCGAAATCGGAAACTACCCGCAGTCCACGCACCAATACCTGAGCACCGCGAAGTTTGGCATGGTCGACAAGCAGGCCGTCGAACGGCTCCACCGATACATTGGTTAGATGGGAGATGTTCTCTTTGATTAAACGAACCCGGGTGGCGGGATCGAAAAGTGTGCTTTTGGCAGAATTTCCTGCCGCCACCGCCACCACGACCTGATCAAACAACCGGGATGCCCGGGTGAGTACATCGAGATGACCGTTGGTCACCGGGTCAAAGGTTCCGGGGTAAAGTGCGGTAGGCATAAAAAGAACACACTAATTCCTGTCTCCCTTAAAGTCCATCCTCAAGGCTGTACCTCGTTGAGATTGCAAAGCCCAGTTCAACTACTATAGGAATGAACCATATCTAAATGAACCTTCCTAACATTCTTACCCTTTCGAGAATCCCCTTGATGGTGATCGTCGCCGCCCTCCTTCACCAATGGCAGGGAGCACCCATTCCCTGGGCTTCAACGGCGGCCTTTTTACTCTTTCTCTTTGGTGCATTAACCGACTGGTTAGACGGTTGGCTGGCCCGCAAACTCGGGCAGGTATCTGAATTTGGAAAGTTCATGGATGCCCTGGTCGATAAAATCTTCACCATGGGCTTATTTGTCAGCCTGCTCACCCTGGGAGTGATTGGGTTATGGGCACTCTTTCCTGTCCTGCTTATCCTAGCTCGGGAATTTCTGATCACAGGATTGAGACTGGTTGCCGCAGCCCAGGGCAAGACACTGGCCGCTGAAAAAGCGGGGAAAATCAAAACCGGTTTTCAGATTGCCTGCATTTCTTTTTTCCTTGGCGAAGGAGCGGTTCTCCATGACTGGACGCCGTGGTTGGGAAGCGAAACGGCTCACAAACTGGGGTCATTCCTTGAATCGCTGGGACAGGGCACGCTCGTACTCGCCTGCATGCTTACAGTAATTTCCGGGTCAATCTACCTCTATAAATACTGGGACTTCTTTCTTTGCGAAGAATCCTCTGATTGATGAACCGTCTCACCCTCTGCATTGCCACCCTCGGTCCTGTGGGCCGCACCCTACCCGCACCCGGAACTATGGGCTCCCTTGCCGGCACCCTCGTCTTCCTCCTCCTCGTCCAGGCATTGGGGTGGCATCCCCATGCCATCGCCATCGCCTATGTACCCCTTTTCCTTGTAGGTGTTCCGATATGCAGAAGGGCGGAAATCCTGCTCGACCGTGAAGACCCCAAAGAAGTGATCTGGGATGAATTTATTGTTATCCCGATGGTTTTTTGGCCTGTTGCTGATCAGATTTCCAGCGAGCTTTCCAGGGAATTGTTCATTTGGCTGGTCGCTGGATTTTGTTTATTTCGGCTGTTTGACATTTCAAAACCCTCGCTTATACACCACTCTCAGCGGCTTCCCGGGGGATGGGGAGTGATGATGGATGATCTTTTGGCGGCCCTTGCCGCCTCCCTGGTCCTTTTCCTTGCCCAAACTTTTTCTTTGTCATGAGGGGGTTCTGCCAAGTAATCTTATTGCGTGAGCGAATCCAGCACAGATAACCCAAGCAGTACTCCCCACTCTTTCACCCTCGAGGTGGCCAATAAAATGGGGGTGCATGCCCGACCGGCTGCCATGATCGTTCGCATTGCCTCCAAATTTCGTGAGGATGTATGGGTGACCAAGGAGGGGGGTGACCGGGTGAACGCGAAAAGCATTATGGGCATCATGATGCTCGCTGCAGCCAGGGGCAGTCAGCTTATCTTTGAGTGCTCGGCAACGGAGGGTGCGGAACTGGAAAAAGAAATGACCGAATTATTCTCGTCGAAATTTCAGGACGAGTAAGTCCCGTCTTTTTCTTTACCCACCTTCGACATTTTTTCCTCGTAGAAATTCTTGAGCAATTCCTTGACCTCTGATGGCCGGGAAAGCTTTTCTGCCTTCCGAGTCAGGCGAACGGCCTCATCCATAGTAAAACGCCGGGCAAAAAATTTGAGATCTGGAAGAAGAGGGGCGGAGGCACTGAAAGCGGTCAGTCCAAGCCCAAGGAGGAGTGGCAGAAAGTGCGGATCGCCAGCGATTTCACCACATACAGTGACGCTTTTTTCCTTTTCCTTGGTCACCTCGAAAATACTTTTAAGGGAGCGAATGACTGCCGGATGGTGCGGTTCATAGAGAAAGGCGATGCGGTTGTTTACCCGGTCCACGGCGAGAAGATACTGAACCAGGTCGTTGGTCCCGACACTAAAAAAGTCCACTTCGGCAGCGAGGAGATCACAAATTGCCACCGCTGCAGGTGTTTCCAGCATGCAACCGACCTCCACATCGGGATCAAAATCCAGACCCCGCTCCGTGAGCTGACGCTTGGCGGTAAAAATAAATTCCTTCGCCCGGGTCACTTCTCCAAGTCCGCTAATCATCGGAAGGAGGATTCTCACCTTACCATGGGCACTGGCCCGCAGGATTGCCCGCAGTTGGTCCAAGAAGATCGGCGGGTTGCTCAAGCAGTAACGAATTGCCCGAAATCCCATAAAAGGATTTTCCTCCTGTTCCTTGGACCAGGCATCGAGGATCTTATCGCCACCGAGGTCGAGCGTGCGGATAGTAATCGTCTTGGGTGAGGAAGCACGCACCATGGCGGCATATTCCTCGTACTGCTCTTCCTCGGATGGCAGGGCATTTCGGCGCAGATAAAGAGATTCCGTGCGGTAAAGCCCAATGCCCACGGCGTCACTTTGAGTAATCAATTCCGTTTCCTGAACTGTATCCGCATTGCCCCAAAGATTGATCGGTTTTCCGTCCTGTGTTTCTGCGGGCAGAGAAGACTCTTGGTCGACTAAATCCTTAGCTTTCTGGCGTTGGATACCTACTTTCCCATAACGATAAAGTGTGGTTTCAGATGGATTGATGATGACCACCCCCTCAAATCCATCGATGAGAATTTCGTCTCCCTCCGAAAGATCTTCAGTCAAACGCCTCAACCCAACGACTGCAGGCACCCCACTCGCCCGGGCCATGATCACAGCATGACTGGTCTGTCCGCCCGAATTGGTGGCAATGCCAAGAATTTTACTGCGGTCCAGAGAGGCTGTATCTGAAGGGGTCAGATCCTCGGAGACAAGGATTTTCGGCTGATCTAAAAAGGCAGTTCCAGAAGAGGTCGCTCCGGCAAGATTCCGCAGCAAACGGCTGGAGATATCCCGCAGGTCGGAGGCACGCTCCCGTAAATATTGGTCTTCCAGTTTCTCAAAAAAAGTCTGGTACTTTTCTGTCACCCGAAAAACACATTGCTCCACATTGTCGCCCGAGCTTCTCACTTCCGAGCATACATCATCAATCAATGCCTTGTCTTCGAGAACGAGCATGTGGGCATCAAAAATACCAGCCTCTTTTTCTCCGAGGTTTTTCGAAACATCCTCCCGGATTTGGCTGACCTGCTCTTTGGTCTGCTCAAGGGCGGCCATAAACCGGGATATCTCATCATCCTGAGCACTTTTTTCAACCTGATAACTGAGCACTTCGACCTGCTCGTGCAGAAACCGAAACACCGGCCCATGGGCAATGCCCGGAGATGCAGGGATGCCAAAAAGCATGAGCTCTTTTGACTGTTGGTTTAAAGGTTCCATAGTGGTTTAGATAGGGGCCAACCATTCATCATGAACGATTCCTGAGACATGGAAACTAAAATCATCCACTCGCCCATCTCAGGATGGGCCTCGTTCAACCGGGCAAAATTCTCGTTTTACAGAACCAAACCTCCTCTCCCCAGTGCTCATTGATGCTCTGCTTTAGCCCTTCATCCTGATTAAATCCACTTGGAAGAAGGCAAAAACAGGCCGATCCACTGCCACTTATCCGGGGGCATAGGCCATATTTTGAACGCAATTCCTCAAAGAGTGGACGGAAATAGAGGTATTTGTGAAAGACCGCTCGTTCAAGATCATTAAAAACAAGCTCATCAAGAGAAACCTCCCCCGCTTGCCATTGACGGATTTGTTGATGCACTTCCGCTTCCTCCGAATAAATCCCACGATCTGCCAAAATTCCGTAAATCTGGGCTGTGGCATGGCCAAGGGACGGGCGGAAAAGAAAAACCTCTGCGGGTGTATTTGCAGGCAATGGCAGGTCCTGCACTCGCTCCCCCCTGCCCTCCACAAGACAGGTTCCCTGGTGCAGGAAAAAAGGACAGTCAGAACCTACCGCAAGAGCAATTTCATGGAGTTCACAGTGGTTAAGAGGTTCGCCTGCGAGTAGATTCACTCCCCGCAGGGCAGCCACCGCATCCGAACTGCCCCCACCAAGTCCCGCTTCCAGGGGGATGTTTTTGTTCAACAACAGATCGAAGCCAATCTTTTGGCCTGACTTTTCCTGCCAGGCTCGGATCGCACGGATGATCAGATTTTGTTCGTTTTCCAACTCGGGATTGCCCGGGCAGGAAAGGTGCATGTAGCCCGGGTCGTCCACTGGGGTAATCCTCAAGGTATCGCTCAGCTCAAGTTTGGAAATAATACTGACCAGGGAATGAAAGCCATCCTCACGCTTCCCGGTCACTGCCAACAATAAGTTAATTTTGGCAGGTGCCTGCAGTTCTAAAAACTCAGTCATATTTTTTTATCTTCGATCTCGGACCTGTTAAGAAAAAGGGACATCCCCAATCCTACCAATGATTACCGCAAGGTAAAAGAATTGAATTGGCTCCCCGCCGTGCCCCTCCATTATGAAAAATTCATGACATCTGAAAATTCCCCTGAGATCATCCTCGCACTCGATGTGGATGACCGAAAGCAAATCAACCACCTACTCGCCCAAACGGGAAGCCGTTTAAAATGGGTCAAGATCGGCCTTCAGAGCTACCTGCGTGACGGCCCGTCCCTGGTGGAGGAAATTGCTGATTCCGGAAAAAAAGTTTTTCTCGATCTCAAGCTCCACGACATCCCCAACACCATGGAAAAGGCCCTTGAAAGCCTGTCCAAACTGCCCGTCGGACTGCTTACGCTGCATGCCTGTGCCGGTCCTGAGGCCCTCGAAAGATGTGCCCGTTTTGCCCGGGAAGCCATGCCCCGAGTTACCCTGCTTGGCGTGACCGTGCTCACCTCGACCAACCAGGCGGGACTGGAAGCAGTTGGTGTGCATGGACAGGTGGACGACCAAGTCCTGCGGCTGGCCTCCCTCGCAGTCGATCGCGGAATTGGCGGTATTGTCTGCTCTCCTCTGGAATTACCACGACTTCGCCGTGCCTTGCCACCGTCCACCGCTCTGGTCACTCCGGGCATCCGTCCGGCGGATGCCGACGCTGGCGATCAGAAACGTATTATGACACCCGGTCAGGCAAAAACCGCAGGTGCCAACTACCTGGTCATTGGACGCCCCATCCTCGCCGCCCCCGACCCCCGGGCCGCCCTCGACTCTATTCTGGAGGAACTGGAAAATACCCCCGGATGATTGGTGCCCTGCTTTTGGCCGCCGGGAGTGGAACCCGGATGAGAGGAGAATTCTCAGACAAATTGCTCCAGCCCATTGGTCGTTCAGATGCCTTTAGCATGTGCTGCACCGCCTTTCTCCAGGCACCCGAAGTCGAATTCATCGTCATCGCCTACAAGGACTCCCAGCAGCAGCACCTGCTTCAAACTGCGATTGAGCTGGTAATTCTCCACCACCGCACAGACAGAGAAGTCCCTCTCATGTGGGTGCAGGGAGGGGCACAAAGACAGGACTCGGTACGGGAGGGTCTGCTCGCATTTCCTAATGAGGTCACCCATGTATTGGTCCATGACTGTGCCCGTCCATTCATCCGTCCAGAAACCATTTCCACCACCGCTAGGGAAATCGCCAAGGACCGGGCAATTTGTGTCGCCCGCCCACTCAAAGACACCCTGCGCCAGCGCACTGAATCTACGGAGGATCCCGTCACCCCCTGCCCCACCCTTACCGTCGAGCGGTGCCTCCACTGGCTGATCGAAACTCCGCAGGGGGCCCCAAAAAAATGGTTGCTTGATGGGTTGGACGAGGCTGAAAAGGAAAAGAGGACCGTAACCGATGACATGGCCGCGGTGGAGCTGCTTGGGCATCCCGTGGGCATGATTGAACCCCACTACCCCAACCCCAAAATCACCACCCCGGAGGACTTTTCCTACGCACAATTTCTTGCACAGTTATGAACCCACCCCCTTTTCGTATTGGACATGGATTTGATCTTCACCGCTTGGTCGAAGGACGAAAACTCATTCTTGGAGGTATTGAAATTCCCCACGAACGTGGGCTGCTGGGGCACTCCGATGCAGACTGTCTCATCCATGCCCTTGCCGATGCCATTCTCGGTGCCCTCGCCCAGCCTGATATTGGACACCTCTTCCCCGACAGCGATCCGGCAAACAAGGATATGGATTCCTCCCTCATCCTTACCCAAGCGGTTGAGATTGCCAAGGAACAGGGTTTTCTACTCGCCAATGTGGACATCACCCTGATCGCTCAACGGCCAAAAATCGGACCACACATTGACGCCATTCGCAGCAACCTTGCCCCGCTTCTCAACCTGGCCGAAAACCAGATAGGCATCAAGGCCACCACCCACGAAAAGATCGGTTCGCTGGGAAGGGAGGAGGGAATCGCCGCCCATGCAGTCTGCCTACTTTACAGACAGTGAAGCAAGAAAACTCCCCGCAAAAGCGGGAGGGAGCGGAAAAGATCGGGGAAAGTTAGGCGGAAACTAATTCCGAAGAGAAAAATCTCTCAATTTCAATCTGGGCATTTTCAGGGCTGTCCGATGCATGCACCACATTCCGCATACGGTCCGTTCCCAAATCTCCACGGATGGTTCCCTTGGGAGCTGCGGTGGAATCGGTCGGGCCGAGAAGGTCGCGTACGCCCTGAACCACATTCTCGCCCTCAAGAATCATCGCCAATACGGGGCGGGAACTCATAAACTGTGCGATCTCAGGAAAGAATGGGAGGTCCGCCACATGGGCATAGTGCTCGCGAAGCAATGCATCGTCCAACTGGATCATCCGGGTTGCGGAGATGGCATAGCCTTTCTCTTCAAATCGGGAGATTACCTGTCCAGCCACTCGGTTTTGCAAGCAGTCTGGCTTAAGAAGTATTAGTGTCTTTTCCATTTTTTAAAATCAAAAGGGAAGAGTGTAACAGAATTTTGTTATACCATCGAGCTTAAACCCGATTCCGCGGGAAGGCGGAAAACGGAATCACTCCTCCGCGTCGGAATCTTCTTCCTTTACCGAAGTGGCAACCTTCTCATTTTTGGACTTCTTTTTGTTTTGCTCAAAACGAAGACCAATATTTTCATCCTCATGGACAAGGACCTCAATCGGCTTGCCCTTACGGATATTTCCGGAAAGTAGAGCCTCAGCAAGGTTATCTTCCAAGTACTTCTCGACCGAACGGCGGAGAGGCCGGGCACCCAACTTGTTGTCATACCCATGCTCGATCAGAAACTCTTTTGCCTCATCGGAAACCTCCAATTTCAACTTGCGCTCT
This sequence comes from Opitutales bacterium, assembly GCA_038152995.1. Taxonomy (GTDB): domain Bacteria; phylum Verrucomicrobiota; class Verrucomicrobiia; order Opitutales; family Seribacteraceae; genus Chordibacter. Next base: position 42,344 of record JAYOXT010000008.1, on the reverse strand, counting down.
TTGAGACGCTCGGAGACTTTTTCCAATTCCAGATCGACAATGGAACCCATATGCTCCTTGAGCAATTGCCTGAAAATGACGATCTCGGTCAAGCGGTTGAGGAATTCGGGTTTAAATACCTTTTTCGCCTCGTCCATAATCTTGACTTTGATCTTTTCAAAGTCTTGCTCAGCATCTCCTACCGAAAATCCCAGCGATGTATTGCGCTGGAGTATTTCCGCACCCACATTGGAGGTCATGATCAGGATGGTGTTACGAAAATCGACTTTGCGTCCCAGGCTGTCCGTCAAACGGCCGTCTTCCAAAATCTGTAACAAAATCTGAGCCACATCGGGGTGAGCTTTTTCGATTTCATCAAAGAGAATGACGGAATAGGGCTTGCGGCGGATGGCCTCGGTTAATTGTCCGCCTTCATCATGTCCGACATAACCCGGGGGGGAGCCAATCATCCGGGAGACCGCATGTTTTTCCATGTACTCGGACATATCGATCTGAATTAGAGCATCCTGTTCGCCGAATATTCTTTCAGCCAGCACCTTGGCGAGATGGGTCTTACCCACTCCGGTTGGCCCGAGGAACATGAAGGAACCGATGGGTCGCTTGGGGTCTTTTAAATCTGCACGGGAACGGCGCAATGCCTTGGCAACCACCTCTGTGGCAAAGTCCTGCCCCACAACATGCTGGCGCAAATCCGCTTCCAGTTGCATCAGCTTCTTGGTCTCTTTGGACTCCATGCGGTTGAGCGGAATCCCCGTCCAATCCGCCACCACCTGAAGCATATCATCCTCAGTCACCTCTGCACGGTTTTGCTCGCGGTTTTTCTTCCATGACTCAAGCACACGCTCACGCTTTGCCCGAAGTTTCTTTTCTTTGTCGCGGGCCTCTGCCGCTTCCTCAAAATTTTGATCCGAAATGGCAGACTCCTTCAGGGCACAGACCTCTTTGATCTCTTCTGAGAGGTCCTCTATTTCCTGAGGACGCTTCATCGACTCCATCCGGGACCTCGCACCCGCTTCGTCAATGGCATCGATCGCTTTATCAGGAAGGAACTTTCCGGTGACATATCTTTCAGTCAACTTAGCTGCCGCCTCCAACGACTTGTCCGAGTAAGTGACATTGTGGTGATCCTCATACTTTGGACGTATGCCCTTGAGAATTTTCACTGTATCCTCGATCGAAGGGGCCTCCACCTTGACCGACTGAAAACGGCGGTCCAATGCAGAATCTTTTTCGATATATTTACGGTATTCAGCTAAAGTGGTTGCCCCGATACACTGCAATTCCCCACGACTAAGAGCGGGCTTGAATATATTGGAGGCATCCATCGCACCCTCAGCAGCACCCGCACCCACGATCGTGTGTAATTCATCGATAAAGATGATAATGTTTTTCGATTTACGGAGTTCGTCCATTACCGCCTTGATCCGCTCTTCAAACTGGCCCCGGTATTTGGTGCCGGCAACCATCAGGGCGAGGTCTAGGGTGACGACTTTTTTATCAATTAAATTTTCAGGAACCATGCCGGAAGCAATTTGCTGGGCCAACCCCTCAACAATGGCGGTTTTACCCACCCCTGCTTCCCCGATAAGCACCGGATTGTTTTTAGTTCTACGACAGAGCACTTGGGTGACCCGGCGTATTTCCTGAGCTCTTCCGATCACAGGGTCCATCTCTCCCTTGCGGGCAAGCTCGGTGAGATCGCGACCAAATGCCTTGAGGGCGGGGGTCTTTACATCCTTCCCTTTTTCCTCGGGCTCGCCACCTCCCACAACGGAAGATTCCGCCTCTTCATTGGATGCAAAGTTGGGGTCCAGTTCAGATAAAATTTCGTTGCGGCAACGGTCGACATCGACATCGAGGGATTTGAGGACTCTCGCCGCCACGCCCTCCCCTTCCCGCAATAGACCGAGTAAAATATGCTCCGTTCCCACATAGCTGTGGTTGAGCGACTTTGCCTCCTTGCCGGCGAGGGCCAGCACCTTTTTCACCCGTGGTGTGTAAGGCACATTTCCGGATGGCTTCGCCTCTGGCCCAAGGCCCACCTGTTCGTCCACTGCCTGCCGCACGGTGTCCAGATCGAGCCCCATCTTTTGCAGGACATTGACCGCCACTCCCTGCCCAAGGTTGATCAACCCGAGGAGCAAATGCTCTGTCCCGATGTAATTGTGGTGAAAACGATCCGCTTCTTTTCTCGCCAGGGCAAGAACCTGCTGGGCCCGCGGAGTGAAATTGCTCATTGGTTCAGACATAGTAATTTATTTTGGTTCGGGGGTGAGAAAAGTCAACTGATGGCATCCAGATTCAATTGGGGAAGCCGAGAAAATTCTTTGCGTATAAACTCAGCACGCAGGTGGTCACGCTGTCCCGGCTCGATCGCCTGCCCTGCACTCAACTGCACATGACCGGGCTGGATTTCGATAAACAAACGATCAGCCAAGCCGCGGAACCGTTCCGGAATAATTCCAAAATCTGCGGCCAGGCGGACAAGGGAAAGGTGATCCATTGCCTCCGCACTTTGTATCATGTAGCAACACTTCAGGGCACCAAGGGAACGGCTAATTTTATCAACCAAACGCATACCATCGTCTTCCATCAATTTTTCCCGGGCCATGGATTCCTGCTCAACAATGTTATCCAGGGTGGCCTTGAGACGCTCAATTATGGCACTTTCAGACTCACCAAGGGTCTGCTGGTTGGAAATTTGGAAAATACTCCCGCTGGCATCCGAGCCCTCACCGAACAAGCCCCGTACTGCGATGCCCAGCAGGTTGACCGCATTGATTACCTTGTCCATATTTTTCGACATCACCAAACCGGGCAGGTGCATCATCACCGAGGCCCGCAGGCCGGTACCGAGATTGGTTGGACAAGCAGTAAGAAACCCGAGCTTGGAATCAAAAGCATAGTTTAGCTTCGACTCAATGTGCGAATCAAGACAGTCAGCGACATTCCAGACCGAGGAGAAATCAAGGCCATTGCCCAGCACCTGAATTCTCAGATGATCCTCCTCATTGACCATCACACTGCAGGAGCGGTCATTGGAGAGAAACAAACCGCTCGATTCCTCTGCCTGAGAAAGCTCTGGGCTGATCAGGTGTTTTTCCACCAGAATCTGGCGGTCGAGCTCACTCAGGTCATCTACTTCCACCACGGTGCCATTTTTCATTTCATCGACTCCGGTAAGAGCATCGATACACATAGAAAGAACTTTTTTCTTCTGGGCAGATTTCGCCCGCCCGGGAAAGGGGTATTCGCTAAGATTCCGGGCCAATCGCACCCGTGTACTCAGGGCAATAGGGGTTGGCTTAACCACCTTGGCTTTGCTTTTGGAAGAAAACAGATCGTGAAACATTGGAAAGATGAGTTACCTAGGTAAGCGATGCCGACTCGGCTTCCAGTTTTTTCAGAAGGTCACGAAGTTCAGCAGCTTTTTCATAATTTTCTGCCTCCACGGCAAGATGAAGCTCCTCTTTGATCTGCTTGCACTGCTCTTCAATTGAAGGCCCTTCTTCCACTTTGGCTGGTTCTACCTCCACCCGGTTGGGCACTTTACCCAGGTGTTCGATTCCGGCATGCATACCATCGAGCAGGGGCTCGAGCACAGGACGAAAAACATGGTAGCAGGCCTGGCAACCCAGACGGCCGCCCTTCTTAAAATCCTGATGGGATGTACCGCAACTTTCGCAGACCATACCCTGAACAGATTTTTCTGCTTCAATCACTGAGTGGTCCAAAAGATTGCCAATGGAGAGGTTTTCGGGGTTGGTTACCCCTTTTTCCTGCGCACAGGACTCGCACAAATCCATCTTATGCATCTGCCCATTTATGATTTGAGTCAGATGTACAGTGGCTTGGCTCTCACAATGATGACACTTCATAATATTCCAATTCGTTCATATAGAAGCAATATACCTTGCGCGCACGCAAAATACAACGCAGATGACGCGCCAAAAGAGCGTAAGACGAAATGGAGTGCTAAAATTCCTCAATTCGCCCCGTCTAAGCGCACACCATCTTTTTTGACGCTTTCCCTAAAAAGGTCGATCAATTTCTGGGTAAGAGCACCAGGTTTCCCATCACCAATCGGGCGGTGGTCCACTTCCACACAGGGGATCACTTCCGCTGCAGTACCAGTGAGAAAACATTCATCCGCAATCCACAAATCATAGCGGGTCAAAGCCTGTTCCTTAACCTTGATCCCCACACCTTCCGCAAGTTCCATCACAGCTGCCCGGGTGATGCCACGCAACGACCCGGCATCCAGGGGCGGAGTGTAAAGCACACCCTTGCGAATGATAAATACATTATCGCCGGTGCACTCCGCAATTTCTCCTTTGTCGTTGAGCATCAAAGCTTCCAGGAAACCTACCCTCTTCGCCTCAATCTTAGCGAGGATGTTGTTTAAATAGTTCAGGCTCTTGACTGCTGGGGGGAGAGCCGCCGCATTAATCCGGCGAGTAGGCACGGAAATAATCTTCAGCCCGTTTTCATAGAGTTCTTGGGGGTAGAGCTGTATATTATCAGCGATGATGATAACGCTCTGTGGACCACATCCATCGGGGGTCAGACCAAGATGGCCCGGTCCGCGGGTCACAATCAGACGGATATACCCATTTTTTAAGTTATTTTGACGGCACGCCTCGCACACGGCCTCGGCAAATTCCGCCCGAGTCATCGGCATTTCCAGAAGGATGGCTTTGGCAGACTGTTCCAGGCGCTCCAAGTGCTCATCCAGTTTGTATACGCACCCATCGTAAAGACGGATTCCTTCAAATACACCATCCCCATAGAGCAAGCCATGATCGAAGACCGAAATCTTTGCATCTTCTTTCTCCACAAACTCGCCGTTTAAATAAATTTTCATCTTCGAAATTATTATTTGCCTAAAAGAATCACCCTTGGCGAGCGCCAAGCAAAAATCTTATTCACCGGTTGGCGATTAGGTTGTCGACAACCGAGGGGTCTGCCAGCGTGGAGGTATCTCCGATCTGATCGGTCTCATTGGTGGCGATCTTGCGCAAAATCCGGCGCATAATTTTGCCCGACCTCGTCTTGGGCAGGGCGGGCGCCCAATGGATCACATCGGGGGTGGCAATTGGCCCAATGACCGAGCGTACCTGCTGTTTTAATTCTCCACGCAAATCCTCGGTGTATTCCTGCCCGGCATTGAGGGTGACATAGGCATAAATCCCCTCCCCTTTCACCTCGTGGGGAAATCCAACCACCGCAGCTTCTGCCACTGCAGCATGAGCGACCAAAGCACTTTCCACCTCGGCGGTGCCCATGCGGTGCCCGGATACATTGATCACATCATCCACCCGTCCGGTGATCCAGTAATATCCATCCTCATCCCGGCGGCATCCATCCCCAGTGAAGTAATATCCCTTGTACTGGTCAAAATAGGTCTCTTCAAAACGCTTGTGGTCCCCATAGACGGTGCGCATCTGCCCGGGCCAGGGTTCTTCCATCGCCAGCACTCCACTCACTCCGTTTCCTTCAATCCGCTCACCCGACTGGGCATCAAGCAGCACCGGTTTGACCCCAAAAAATGGAAAGGTTGCCGATCCCGGCTTTAGCGGGGTGGCCCCAGGTAATGGGGTGATCAAAATTCCTCCGGTTTCAGTCTGCCACCAGGTATCAACGATCGGACAACGCTCCTTGCCCGCATTACGGTGGTACCACCGCCAAGCCTCCGGATTGATCGGCTCGCCCACACTCCCGAGGATGCGCAGGCTGGGCATGTCGTATTTTGCCGGCCACTCCTCCCCCGCTGCAGCGATCGCCCGAATCGCCGTAGGTGCGGTGTAAAACTGGTTCACCTTCCACTTTTCAATCACCTGCCAGTAGCGGTCGGGATTGGGATAGGTGGGAATACTTTCAAACATGGTGGTGGTCGCCCCGTTGGCCAGCGGACCATATACAATGTAGGAATGACCCGTGATCCACCCGATGTCCGCAGCACAGAAATAAATATCCTCCTCGTGGTAGTCGAAAATGAATTTGTGGGTGGTCGCGGTGTAGACCATATAACCACCTGTTGTGTGCATTACCCCCTTGGGCTGGCCGGTCGACCCGGAGGTGTAGAGGATAAAGAGCGGGTCCTCCGCATCCATTTCCTCACATGGGCAATCCGCTGAGGCTCCGCTCACGGCTTCGTCCCACCACAGATCTCGTCCATCCTGCATCGCACACTCGATCCCTGAGTCTTCCGCCACCCGGCGGACCACAATACAGGTCTCCACCGGATCGCCCATCCGCTCGCCTGCACTCTTCATCGCCTGGTCAGCATTGGGCTTCATCGGAATGGCTTTGGCCCCACGAAAAGTACCATTAGCGGTGATCAGGGTCTTGCAGTTAGAATCAACAATACGGTCGGCCAGTGCCTCCGCGGAAAACCCACCAAATACCACCGAGTGCACCGCTCCAATCCGGGCACAGGCAAGCATAGCCACCGCAGCTTCCGGGACCATGGGCATGTAGATCGATACCCGGTCTCCCTTTTTCACACCCCGCGATTTCAAAACATTGGCAAATTTACAGACCTGCTCGTGCAACTGGCGGTAGGAAATCGTCGCATCCTCTCCCGGCTCATTCCCCTCCCAAATGATCGCGGTTTTATCGGGTCTCTCTTCGAGATGGCGGTCCACACAGTTGTAACAGGCATTTGTCTTTGCCCCGCTGTACCACTCTACCGAGATCGGGCCGTTGCGGCGGTCGTAGTTAAAAGATCGTACCTGATCCCACTTTTTAAACCAGTGAAAATCCTCCGCGATTTCCGCCCAAAACCCATCCGGATCCGCAAGGCTCCGGTCGTACATTGCCTGGTATTCCTCATGGGTCTTAAGGTAGGCAACCTCAGATGCGGCTTTGGGGGGATGGACAAGTTCACTGGCGGAAGAATCAGTCATGGCGTGAAGTCGGGCTGGTTAAGTTAAATTTAGGATCAAAAGAATAGGATTTTTTGAAGTTAGGAAATTGCCCAATGCTTGTCGATGCGCTTTTGATGGATTCCTGTACCATGCTCACCAGCGACCTTCAGTTTGACCTCCCCACATCTCTGATCGCCCAGTCTCCCAGCGATCAAAGGGATGGCTCACGCTTGCTGGTTTATAACCGGCAAAATGATTCCATTTTCCACCATCATTTTCACGAATTCCCCGATCTACTCCCCCCTCAGCTTGCCATCCTCAGAAATGATGTAGCTGTACTCAAAGCCCGCCTTCCCGGGAAGCGCCCGACAGGCGGAGCCATTGAATGTTTATTACTCCGCCCGGCAGACCCGCCCGAAACCACCTGGCGATGCTTGCTCAAACCAGGGGGCAAAACCGCACGGGCAGGAAGTTTTGGACTGGATGGAGAATACCAAGCCGAGGTTCTGGAATCTTTACCCTCCGGAGAATACCTCGTGCGATTCAACCTACCGAAAGATAAGGATGCCCCAAGCCTTGCCCAGCGCATCGGTTCGCTGCCTCTTCCTCCCTATGTTCGGCGTCCCGCCGACACGGCCGATGAAGAACGCTACCAGACGGTCTATGCCAAGGACGATAAACGGAGTGCAGTGGCCGCCCCTACTGCCGGGCTGCACTTCACCGATCAAATTTTAGATCAGTTAAAAGCAGACGGACATCGGGTACACGACCTCACCCTATCGGTTGGTCTTGGTACATTCCGTCCGATCGAAACCGAGAAGGTGGAAGACCACCCCATGCATGCCGAGGAGTATTTTCTTTCTCCTCAAACCAAGGCTGTCTTGCGGGATCCTTCTGTTAAGCGATTGGCCATTGGCACCACCTGTGTACGAGCGATCGAGCACTACCTGAGTACCGAAGACCCACATCCCTCGGAACCAACCCGTGCCGATGCCAGGCTATTCATTCGCCCGCCTTACACCTTTCTAGGGGTCGATCATTTACTGACCAATTTTCACCTCCCCGGCTCCACCCTGCTCTGCCTGGTCTCTGCCTTTCTCACTCCCGGATCGCCGAACGGTCTCGATCGGCTCAAAGAGCTATACCAAGAAGCAATCGCTAAAAAATACCGCTTCTTTTCTTATGGAGATGCGATGCTGATCCTTTGATCCTCCAAAAGTTGACAGAACGCGCGTAATTGCGTACTTTTTAAACATGACCTCCATCACCGCCACTCAGGCACGAAAAAATCTCTATTCCTTGGTCGATCAGGCAAATGAATCGCACGAACCTATTCAAATCACTGGGAAACGTGGAAATGCAGTATTGCTGGCCGAGTCGGATTGGCGGGCAATTCAGGAAACCCTCCATCTGCAATCCATCCCCGGCATGGTTGATTCGATCCAGCAAGCCCGCAGAGAAGGAATTGAAAAAGCGAGTGATGCGCTGGATTGGTGACTGAGTACCGGGTAGTTTTTTCCCGTCAAGCCCAGCGGGATTCCAAAAAGTTGGCCCGAAGCAAATTAAAGAAGTCCGCTCAGAAACTAATTGAGCTACTTCAAAGAAACCCATTTCAAAACCCACCTCCTTATGAAAGCTTGCTTGGTGAGCTAAGGGGTTGCCATTCACGGCGGATCAATATCCAGCACCGCTTGGTCTATGAGGTATTCGAGGAAGAAAAGACAGTACTCGTTTTAAGGATGTGGACCCATTACGAATAAATTTCTTCTCCCCACCCCCTTTTCCATTGCCCGCAACCCGTCTGCTCTTTTGCATATCTTCTTTATGAAATTGATTCTATCTATAATTAACCTCCTACCCCTTGGCTTACTCGCCAGCCAGCCCAATGTGGTTTTCATTCTGGTGGACGATCTCGGTGCCCGCGACCTCACCAACGAGGGGTCCACTTTTTATGAAACACCGAACATCGACCGTATCGCCAAAGAGGGGATGAAGTTTACCCGGGGCTATGCCACCTGTCAGGTCTGCAGCCCCTCCCGGGCGAGTATCCTTACCGGCAAGTATCCAACCAATCATGGAATTACCCAATACATTGGAGGAGCATCAGGCGAAGCTCACCGGAGCAAAGGCCGGCACGACAGCCACCTCCCTCCCGAATATGAAAGGAATCTTCGGGCGTCTGAAATTACCCTCGCGGAGGCAATGCGGGATGCCGGGTATAAAACCTTCTTTGCCGGAAAGTGGCACTTGGGCAGCAAGGGTTCCTGGCCGACCGACCATGGGTTCGAGATCAACAAGGGCGGGTTTGATGCAGGCGGACCCAGAGGAGGCTTTTTCTCTCCCTATAAAAACCCAAATTTAGAAGACGGACCCAGGGGAGAATCCCTTACCATCCGGCTCGGGCAGGAAACCGCAGACTTTATTGAATCACAAAAAGGCTCCAACCAACCCTTCCTGGCCTACCTCTCTTATTACACCGTACACGCCCCCATTCAAACCACTGAAGCCCTCTACAAAAAGTACCGGTCCAAGGCGAAAAAGATGGGGTTGGACAAAGCTGAGGAGCGCTACCTCTTCGACCGCCGGCTCAATGTACGCCAGGTACAGGACAACCCCATCTATGCCGGCATGATGGAACAGCTTGACCAATCCGTGGGCTTGGTTCTTGCCAAACTGGATGAACTGGGCATCGCAGACAACACCATCGTCTGCTTCACCTCCGACAACGGGGGCGTATCCTCGGGCGATGCCTATGCCACCTCCAACCTCCCCCTACGCGGAGGTAAAGGGCGCCAGTGGGAAGGCGGCATCCGTGAACCCTATTACATTAAAGCACCTGGAGTGGCCAAGGCAGGCTCCACCACCGATGTGCTCGCCAGTGGGATCGATTGGTACCCCACCCTGCTCGATCTTTGCGGGATCGAGATTCCCAAGAAACAAAAAGTCGACGGCATAAGCTTGGTGTCCACTTTAAAACAGAAACCCACCTCTGCACGCCCACTCTTCTGGCACTATCCACATTATGGAAATCAGGGCGGCGAGCCATGCTCCATCATCATGGAAGGAGATTGGAAACTGATTCACTACCTCGAGACCGGTCATGATGAGCTTTACGATTTGGGCAAGGATATCGGGGAGCAAAACGACCTGCTCAACAAGCACCCCAAACTTGCCAAAGAGATGCGTAACCGGCTCGACCAATGGCTCAAGCAAACCAATGCCAAATTCCCGGTTCATGATAAGCAGTTCGACTCCGCCAAGCGCGATGCCCGCTGGCAACATATGAAAACCGGCATGAAAGCGGGTCTGGAAAACCGGGCAGCTAACTACTTCAAAATAAATCATATTCCCAGCAAAGACTGGTGGGGAAGCTCAAAAAAGTAAGAGTGAAGATTGAATGGAGAAGAGAGAACTAACTTTTGATTATGAGTGAATTCATTGCCATGAACCGATTCAAGATCGTGCCCGGCAAAGAATCTGAGTTCGAAGAAATTTGGAAGACCCGCAATACCTACCTCGAAGAGGTTCCCGGATTTGTGCGATTTAATTTACTGAAAGGCCCAGTGGAGGAAGATTATGTGCTTTATGCCTCCCACACCCTCTGGGCATCCGAAGATGCCTTTATTGCATGGACGAAATCGGAAGCCTTCCGCAAGGCACATGAAGGCGCCGGAAACCGCGGGCATCTTTATTTAGGCCACCCCAACTTCGAGGGTTTTACCATTGTAGATGGTGCAGGAGTAGAAGTTGGAAAAAAGACTGAGAAACAGGCGAGTGAATTAAATATGCAGACTTTTTCGGAGTAAGTTCCTTCTCTGGCAAACTGTAAAAGCAACTAACGGGTGGCTCCGATCGAGGCGTCAAAAAACTTCATCTCGCCACCGGGTTCACCCGGGTAAAGGTATAGCCAGTCTGAGGTATGATTGGACCACAGGTAGGGCCAGACGCCTTCCTTTGTCCACAGCCAACCATTCTCTTCTTTCCATAGCCAAACTGAGGCCTCCTCAGATCCCCGAGCATAGAGCCAACCCAGCCGTGCATGATAAAGCCAGCCTCCCTCATAGGGACGGAATGTACCGAACCAGGATGAGTTTTTCCATCCACCAGATAGTTCCTCAGTGCTACCCCACCATAAGGCAGGCCCACTCTCAAAGACTACCTTTTGGACCGGGCCCAAACCATAACCGGCCGCATTCTTTGCCCAGGCACGGAAGTAGAGTACGCCTTCAAAAGGATTGTCCTCAATTCGAAGGAGAAACTGATCGGGAGCTCCTTCTCCCGCACGCATCCAAATATTTTGGTCGGCACGGCGGCTCAACAGGATACCTGGCGAAAGCACAAATCCATACTCATCTATCTGACCCTGTCCATCTGCTAAAACCTCCCCACGAAGCAGTGTCGTACCATCGCTATCTAGTGAACTTTCAAGAGTTTTGAGGATGGGCAGATTGATCAACGAGTAAACATCGTCCGGGTCCGTTCCCTTATCTATCTCCTGCTCATTGCTGAAGCCATCCCCATCCCGGTCCTCATCATAGGCATCCTCGGTGCCGTCGCCGTCCATATCCTCCACGACATTGGTGAGGCGAATCATAAACTCCTTCTGGAACGATGTGTTTAAATCGTCCGTCACCCGTACTGAGATGCTATAATTATGATCATCCGTTTCGTAGTCCAGCACACGGGTGATGGTAAGATCTCCGGAGAGGGAGGAGAGCTGAAACGGCAGAGCAGTAGCATCATCTCCATCAACTAGGTGGTAAGTTAGAGTGTCTCCATCATCAGTATCAATCCCGACAAAGCGTGCGACCACGGTGCCCGCCTCATGATTTTCGGCAACCGATCCGCCCACTATCAAAAGATCGGTAGGGGGTTGGTTTACCACTGAATTTGCATCACGCGGATCGGAACCATAGGCCAATTCCTCCTCATCGGTGAAGCCATCATTATCATCATCAGGGTCGTAGTGGTCTTCCTCGCCATCACCATCGTTGTCTTCGACGACATTGACGATCTTCACAAGGAATGGCCTTTGTACCGATGCATTGTACTCATCTATCGCCCGCACCTGGATGGTATAATTGTGGTCATCTGTCTCAAAATCAAATACCTTGGCGGTGCGAAGAGTGCCATTTGCATCCATAGTAAAGAAATCATTACTATGGCTCTCCTCTTCACGAATCAGCTTGTAGTGAAGATGATTCCCATTCGGGTCTATTGCCTGAAATATGCCTACGAATTTACCAACCGGTTCATTTTCGAGAACCAGCAAAGGACCGAGACTCTCTAATTCCTGCGGTGCGGTGTTGTAGACCTCGACAGTCCGGAAAACGGTTTGGGCGGCATTGCCCGACGAATCGGTGTAAACAAAGCTCAATAGATAGACCCCGGGAGTCGAGGCATTCACTTCGCCACTCACCTGGGCAACTCCCGTGCCATCGACTGCATCGACCCACTCCGCACCGGCATCGATATACTCGTTACCCGCTTCGTGGGTAATGTTGCTGTCTCCAAGGAGGGTAATCACAGGAGCGGTTGTATCCTTTACATGAATGCTGCGGGTTACCGTTGCCGCGGCGTTGCCCGCCGTATCGGTATAATTAAAACTCAGCACATATACACCAGGGGTTGAAATATCCACTTCACCACTTCCAATGACCACACCAGATCCGTCTACTATATCGGACCAACTCGCATTCAGATCAAAGTAGGTACTGCCTGCTTCGTGCGTTACATTGGCACCTCCATTTAGTGTGATTACGGGAACAGTCGTGTCCACCACATTGACCGTTCGGGTAACCGTTGCCGCAGCGTTGCCCACCGTATCGTTATAATTAAAACTCAGCACATATACACCAGGAGTTGAAATATCCACTTCACCACTTCCAATGACCACACCAGATCCGTCTACTATATCGGACCAACTCGCATTCAGATCAAAGTAGGTACTGCCTGCTTCGTGCGTTACATTGGCACCTCCATTTAGTGTGATTACGGGAACAGTCGTGTCCACCACAGTCACCGTTCTTGTCGCAGGGATTGCGGAATTGCCAGCCACATCGGTATGATTGTAGGTAAGGAAGTAGGTTCCCGGCTTGGATGTGTTTACTTCACCACTTACCTGGGCCTGCCCCGTACCGTCCACTGCGTCTATCCATTCCGCTCCGGCATCGATGTATTCCGATCCTGCCTCGTGGGTGATATTGGCGTCCCCGAGTAGGGTGATCACCGGGGCGGTGTCGTCTACATCCAGCACCTGAATCTCAAAGATTTGTTCCAGGGATGCATTGTGCTCATCCGTCACCTTCAGTCGTATGCTAAAGGTCTGATTGCTTTCGTAATCAAAAGATTGTTTGGAGCGCAAGTTGTTGTACGGCCCAATGTAAAAGAGGTTATTGTCTCTAGACCCTTGGCCCTGCGCCCGGTCAAAAGTTAGCGAAACCTGCCCATCCGGGTCTTTCCCGCTCAGCTTGCCAACTATGGTGCCCGCAGGCTCGTTTTCGTAAATTGAGGAGGCATTGATTTCCAGCAGGTCAGGTGCCGCATTCGCCACCGAGTTTTCGTCCATTGGGTCGGACCCGTAGGCCAATTCGTCCGCATCGGAAAACCCATCATTATCATCATCTGGATCGAAGTGGTCTTCCTCGCCATCGCCATCATTATCCTCCACCACATTGAGCACACTGATGTAGAAACTCTCTTTGCTTAACAGTCCAGCCAGGTCCAAAACTTTAACCCGAATATGGAAGGTCTGGTTTTTCTCATAATCGAAAATGGAAGCGGTGCTTAGGGTACCATTTTCATCGAGAGTGAATAGCTCGTTATCAATTTGCTCTCTATCCCTCACCAATTTGTAGATTAACCGATCTCCTTCGTCCTGATCCATGGCAGTTAATTTCCCCACTATGGTTCCGACTGACTGGTTTTCCAAAACCCGCAGAGGTGCAGTTGAATTTAAATCATAAGGTGCATCGTTTTGATCGACTATGTTGACCGTGAAATTCCCTTCCGTTGTCGCGTTGTATTCATCCTTTGCAACTACGGTGATGGTGTAATTGTGCTCATCAGATTCATGATCGAAGGATTTGGCGGCACGCAAAGTACCATTTTGCTCCATATGGAATGGATATGGATTTTCACTTCCTTCACTTATAGCCAAGCTGAAGGTGATGGCATCGTTCTCCGGATCGCTTGCAGAAAATCCGCCAAGTACCAAACCTAAGGAATTATTCTCGTTGACTGATAATTCAGAAGTGGAGCTGAGATCAACAGGGGAGGAATTTGCACTATAAGGTGACCAATCGTAGGGCCAGTTTTGGTTCTCAGAAAAAGATCGATGAATTTCTCTTTTGGTTGGAATGGATAGAGAGTTAGCACCGTTGAACATTTGTACCATATCTGACACCAAACTGATATTCCATTTACTTAAATCTTGATCGAACGAAGATGCCCGATCAAACATTTGCTCCATGTTTTTAACAGAAGATGTATCCCAGTTGCCAATAGGTTGATTAAATGACAATGCATTTCTAAACATCTGAGACATTGAAGTAACAATAGATACATTCCATTCACCAATCGGTTGATTGAAAGCAAGAGCGTGATCAAACATTCGGCCCATCTTCCCAACCTTAGATGTGTCCCATTTTGAAATGTCCTGATTAAACAGTTTGGCTAGTCTAAACATCGATGACATAGACTGCACTGACGATGTATTCCAATCTCCTATGTATTGGTTGAAACTATAAGCAGCTGTAAACATTGATTGCATATTGATAACTTTAGAAGTAACCCATCCTCCAATTGGTTGATTGAATGCACGAGCTTGATTAAACATGAAGCTCATACTTGTAACCGATGAGGTGTCCCAATTTGAAATATCTTCGTTGAAATACATTCGGTTGTTAAATGCACCCGCCATATTGGTAACCGCCGAAACATTCCAGTCGCTGATATGGCCGTAAAGTGCGGTGGCATTACGCTCGGCATCAAACCATAGGTTGATTGCACTCATGAAATTGGAATCATTGAGAGGCAAGGTCGCCGAACTGCTTGGATCGGATCCATACGCCAGCTCCTCCGCATTGGTAAACCCATCGCCATCGATGTCGTCATCCAGGTGGTCAGCGGTGCCGTCCTGGTCAAGATCTTCAAACACATCCAACAAGGAGACCGTAAAATTACCTTCGGTGGTGGCGTTTAGTTCATCCTTTGCCTGTACGGTTATGGTGTAAGTCGAGGCGTTGCTTTCATAATCAAAAGTAGTAGCAGTTTTTAATGTACCGTTGGTATCGAGCGCGAACAGGGAGTTGTTGTTCTCTCCGTTAATCAAATGGTAGCTAATGGTTCCCTCGTTGGCATCGGTGGCATTGAATTCGCCAAGGATTGTGCCAAAGGGCTGGTTCTCGGCAATGGTCAGCACTGTGGTGGAATTTAGGTTACTGGGCGGTATAAATTCTGCCCAGTCGTGTTCCCAATAGGAGTTGGCCGCAAAAGATTCCTGAATCCTTCCCTTATTTGCATCCGACAGTGAAGTTGCATCATCAAACATAGACCCCATCGAGGTAACAGCAGATATGTTCCAATCAGAGATATCCTGGTTAAACGCACTGGCACTTTTAAACATCACCCGCATGTTGGTAACTCCTGAAACATTCCAGTCTGCAAGGGGTTGGTTAAAGGAGGTAGCTAGGTGAAACATTTGGTACATGGTGGTCACGGATGAGACATCCCAAGCACCTATTGGCTGGTTGAATGCACTGTTTTGCATAAAAACTTCCCTCATATCTGTGACTGAGGATACATCCCAGTTACCAAGCGGTTGATTATACCCAGAACCAGCAAACAACCCCCTCATATCTGTGACTGAGGATACGTCCCAATTTCCAAGCGGCTGGTTAAATGAAGAGGCCCCCACAAACATCCGGTGCAACGAGACCACAGAGGATACATCCCAACTGCCGATCGGTTGGTTAAAGTCGGAAGCACCATCGAACATTCTTGTCATGTTCGTTACCTTGCTCACATCCCAACTGCTTATATCCTCGTTGAAGGTCGAGCGGTTTTGAAATGCATAGGCCATACCAGTAACCGCAGAAACATTCCAGTCGCTAATGTGGCCATAATGATCTCTAGCCACAGCCTCATTTAAAAACCAAAGATTTACCGCTGTCATGAAGTTGGAATCATTAAGGGGTGTAGAGAGATTTATATCCAACAAAGTCACCGTAAAGTTGCCTTCTGTGGTGGCGTTTAATTCATCCTTTGCCTGTACGGTGATGGTGTAGATCGAGGCATTGGTTTCGTAATCAAAAGTGGTGGCGGTTTTAAGGGTGCCGTTGGTATCGAGGGTGAAGAGCGAGTTGTTTGGAGAAGTGGAGGAGATATAAAAAGAAACCTCGCTTGGATAGTTTTGGTCAGTTGCAACAAACGACCCGATTTCAGAGCCAACTGGGAGGTTTTCTGTAAATTCAAGTTGGGCAGTAGAATTAAGTTCACTTGGTGAGATATTCTCCAAGGTTTCCCAGGCAAGTTTCGGATAGGTTACCCCACGGATCATTTTCCACTTAGGAGCAGCCAAATTAAAGTTCCAACCAACGGACACGAAGGTTTCGGGGTCTTTTAACTGAGAAGTTGTTTTAGCCAGTCCTCCTGCACTGGTAGATTTTCCGCTTGCTTGTGTATCCCAAAAAGAATGATTGATAAATCCACTTTGATTCGACCCTATCAAGCCTTGCGATGTAACCTGTCCCGCACTAAAGCACCTGTTTACTTGGGTATCTGGGGAGTTTAGACCAACAAGACCACCCGCGGAATTGTAACCCACAACTTTGGACAAACTGTAGGAATCCTCCACTTTACTGTAAGTAAAATTTTGCCCCAATATCCCACCGATACGAGAACCCGTACCCGTTACTTTTCCAGCTGTGTAACAAGATCTTATCACAGACGAAACTTGGCTCATACCCACCAGTCCACCAAGCTTTTGTCCCGAAGCAGTTACATTTCCTTCGAAAAAACAATTGACCACCGTACTCCCCTGAAGGTTCCCGGCCATTCCTCCCACAATCGTACTTCCGCTAACGAACCCATCCTTTATTCCAAGATTAGATATATGCCCCTGTTGAAGATGCCCAAATAAACCCACTGAAGCAAGGTAGGGTCTGTTAACAGTCAGTCCATATATGATTTTCCCATTACCGTTAAATTTTCCCTTAAACCTTACACTGCCATTCCCGATCGGGTTAAATCCATAACCTGCCGCCCAGTTCTTTGTTTCGCTCGCATTGATGTCGTTTATGAGGATGTAAGATTTTGTCCATGCCCAGGAGTTATGAGACAGCCAATTTAGGTGTGAGAGGGTTTCGATCTGCAAAGGATCTGCATCTGTGCCCGCCCCTTTGGAGGGATAGGTTCCCTCATCCATATCCAAAATATTTATGAGAAATGATTTTTCCATTGATGCATTTTTATCGTCCAACACCGCTACCCGGATCGACTTGTTCTTATCCGCCTCGTAATTGAATGTGGCATTGGACTTCAGCACACCACCCTGAGTAAGAGTGAAAAATGCATTCCCCTCAGACCCTTCTCCAGTTACAAGTTGATACCGCAAGGTACCATTCAAGTCGGAATCTGTGGCATTGAACTCACCGATAACTTGGCCCGCTGGTAGGTTTTCAAGAACAGCTAGAACGGTAGTGGAATTGAGATCGGTAGGAGCATTGTTCAGATCCCGCAAACCGACACGGAAGCCAATGCTGCCGTTGCGGTAGCTGGGGTTGCTGCTGTCGCTGCGGTTGGCCGAACGCAGGACCGTACCAGTAGAGCTCAAGGAGCCGCCCCGACCGACACGGTTGGAGCCCGAGGTGCCGACATTGAACGGATCGGTCTGGGCACCCGTTGCGTAATTCCCCCAAGCATCCGCTGTCCACTCCCATACATTGCCATGCATATCAAAAAAGCCCCAGGGGTTGGCATCGTATAAGCCCACATTCTCCGTTTGGTTGGCATCATTGCCATGGTTCCAGTTTGCATCCGAGGGACTAATACTATCGCCCCACGAGTACGCCGTGGTCGTGCCTGCCCGGCAGGCATACTCCCACTGCGCTTCCGTGGGTAATACATACGCCCACCCATTGGGAAGGTTTTCCGATTGTTGATCGTTTAAGCGGGTAAGAAATGCCTGGATATCCTCCCAAGACACTTTTTCAACAGGGCGATCCGGATTGTTCGGCCAGTTGCTAGGGATGGCATTTAAACCATCCGTATTCCCCGTCATCACCGCCTCGTACTGGGCTTGAGTCACTTCGTATTTACCTAAATAAAATCCTTGGGTAAGGGTGACATCGTGCTGGGTTTCATTCGTTTGCCTACCCGCTTCCGTAGTCGGACTACCCATTGTAAATGTGCCCGGTTCCACCCAGATCATTTCCATCTTCACGGTGGCGTTGAGGTCTATGGTGTGATTCTCGCGGGATGGTTCGTACACATCGAGCAAGGTCACTGTAAAGTTCCCCTCCACCGTCGCGTTTAGCTCATCCTTTGCCTGCACGCGGATGGTGTAAGTCGAGCCATTGCTTTCGTAATCAAATGTGGTGGCGGTCTTGAGGGTGCCATTGGTATCGAGAGCGAAGAGGGAATTGTTGTTTTCACCGTTTACGAAGTGGTAGGTGATCGCATCCCCATCCGGATCAGTGGCATTGAATTCACCGATTACGGTACCCAATGGTTGGTTTTCGGAAAAGGCAAGAACGGCGGTGGAGTTAAGATCGGTGGGGCTATCATTGATGGATGAAATTTGAAGGTTTATTTTGATACTGTCGTTAAAATCTCCGTCTGTTACCTGTACCTCGAAACTATCCGATCCATAAAAATTGAGGTTGGGTGTGTAGGTAAAGGTCTGTGGTGAAATACCATTACCTGACACTTGGGCTGTTCCATTACTGGGAGAGGACAGTAGGCTCCATGAAAGGCTGGATGCGTTGTTGTCCAGATCGGAGGCATTTAAATCCTGAGGTTGAATGGAAGTAATGGATGTGTCTTCAGCCAAAGTGAATTCCAAGACTTTTTCTGTGGTGAAAATATCACCACCGTGAATTTTTGTTATCTGAGTGGAACTAGATACAATCGAGGCAACCCCAGTCTCTACATCGATTTTATAGAGAGGAGAATTATCGATATAACTGGTGGCGTAAAGATTGTTATCCGCATCAAAAGCAATGCTCATGATTACACCTGTCTGGATCCCCGTGACATTGTGCTCGAAGGTGGAGGAACCATCCTGCAAGTCGAGAGTCCACAATTTGTTCGTAGCAGTCACCCAGAGCTTTCCCTCGCTATCAAATGCCAAGTCCATGGCGGCAGAGATATTGGTATCTCCAATCTCAGTGAGTGAACTGTTGTTTTCGTTAATCGTGTAAAGCAGACCATTTGAACCCTGACCTATTCCGTAAACCGTACCGTTCGAAGAAATTTCCACCGCAATGATTGCTGTTTGGCTCTGAGATTCACCCGCCACTGAAAGCTCACCAGAAAGAGGATCAACCGTGGCAAAGGTGCGAGCCCCACGCATCACATGCAGGGTATCTGTACCATCCACGGATGCAGCCAAGGAGTGCGTGTTGGAACTATTAAAGGAATTGGTATATCCAATTATCTCTCCCAGCCCGGTTTGTAAATCTATCCGGGCAAGTGAATTCCCCCCGGTGGTAGCATAGTACCCGGACAAGCCACCTTGTGTAATCAACGGAACGACATCATTCACATTTTCCACGGCAACTGTCATGGCCAGCTCTGCGGTAACATTTTGCTCATCCTTGACCTGTACACGAATGGTGCGTGAAGCGGATGCTTCGTAATTCAATATGGAGGCATTGGTGAGAACACCGCTTGTACTCAGAGCAAATAATGCATTGTCCGCACTCCCCTTACCGCTGACCAATTGATAGGTTAAATTTCCATCGTTTACATCGGAGGAATTGAACTCGGCAATTGTGGTGCCCACCGGTTGGTTTTCCTCAATGCTAAGGGAGGATTTTTCGTAAAGAATTTGGTAAAGAGGTGGCACAAATGCCTCCCAATCGTATGACCAGTTTGAATTCCTAGAGAAAGCTTTATGAATAATTCCCTTATTGTCCGAGGAGAGACTGACCCCTTCAAACATGCCTTGCATGTTAGTAACATTGCCCACATCCCAGTCTCCCAGGTTTTCATCAAACCCTGTACGATTCGCAAAAGCATTGGCCATATTGGTAACCGCATGCACATTCCAATCGCGGATATGCCCATAAGTCGCGTTGGCCTCTGCCTGATTCGTAAACCAATGATCGATAACAGAATTAAAATTATCATCGTTAATTACCACAAATTCCCGCCAATCGTATGACCAGTTCGCATTCGATGAGAATGACTTATGAATTAATTCCTTATTGCTGTTAGATAGAGCATCTGCACCTTTCCACATTTCGCTAAAGTTACTTACTCTGCTTACATTCCAGTCCCCGACCGATTGGTCAAAAGACTGTGCATCGTTGAACATCTGGCTGACATTGGTTACCGCTGAGGTATTCCAATCCCCTATGGGTTGATCAAAGATCGTGGCTCCAGAAAACATGCTATTCATGTATGAGACGGAGGAGGTGTCCCAGTTACGAATCGGTTGGTTAAAAGAGGATGCTCCATTAAACATATATGACATACTCCTAACCGAAGAGGTATTCCAATCCCCGATCGGCTGGTTAAAGGATGATGCAAATCGAAACATGTAAGACGTACTCGTAACCGAAGAGGTATTCCAGTTACCGATTGGTTGGTTAAACGAATTTGCATTATAGAACATCATATCCATTCTGGAGACCGCTGAGGTATTCCAATCCCCTATGGCCTGGTCAAAAGCTGTGGCTGCCATAAACATACGAAACATGGTTGTGACTGAGGAGGTGTTCCAGTCACCGATCGGTTGGTTAAACGAATTTGCATTATAGAACATCATATCCATTCTGGTAACCGAAGAGGTATTCCAATCCGCTATGGGCTGGTCAAAAGCTCTGGCTCCCATAAACATTCGGTACATGGTTGTGACGGAGGAGGTATCCCAATTACCGATACTTTCATTAAAGTCAGTGCGGTAGTAAAAAGCGTTGGACATGTTGGTAACCGCAGAGGTATTCCAGTCGCTGATGTGCCCATAGGTGGCATTGGCATCTGCCTGATGGTCGCACCACATATTCACTGCAGTATGGAAGTTGGTATCGTTGATATCCACAAATTCTCGCCAATCAAACGACCAAGATGGATTAGGACCCAAGGACTCATGAATTTTCCCTTTGTCAGCATCTGAAAAGGTTAAACCAGCCAGGCTTACATTGCTCACATTCCAGTCGTGGGCATGTCCGTAAGTCGCATTCGCCTCTGCTTCATTACTGAACCATTGATCGATTGCAGATTGAAAATAATTGTCATCAAATACCACAAATTCCCGCCAATCGTAGGGCCAGTTAGGGTTCGATGAGAATGCCAGTTGAATCATCCCCTTGTTGCTGCTTGAAAGAGAATTATTGTCATCAAACATAGAGGTCATATTGGTCACACTCGTCACATTCCAATCTGCAATCGATTGATTAAAGGAGGACGCAAATCGAAACATGGAAGACGTACTCGTAACCGCCGAGGTATTCCAGTTACCGATTGGTTGGTTGAAGGAACTGGCATTGGAAAACATGTCAGACATACTCGTAACCGAAGAGGTATTCCAGTTACCGATTGGTTGGTTAAAGGAGGATGCACTTTGGAACATCATACCCATGTTGGTGACCGCTGAGGTATTCCAATCCCCTATGGCCTGATTGAAAGCTCTGGCTCCCCGAAACATACGAAACATATTTGTAACGGAGGAGGTATCCCAGTTGCCAATTGGTTGATTAAAGGAGTTAGCATTAGAGAACATCATAAACATGTTCGTAACCGATGAGGTATTCCAGTCCCCTATGGGCTGGTCAAAAGCTCGGGCATTGTAAAACATGTGATTCATGAGTGTAACCCCTGAGGTATCCCAACTACCGATACTTTCATTAAAGTCAGTGCGGTTGTAAAACGCCATGGACATGTTGGTAACTGCCGAGGTATTCCAATCGCTAATGTGACCATAATCATATTCTGCTGCAGTTTCATTGGAACACCACAGGTTGATAGCCGTTCGGAAATTTGAATCACTTAGCGGAGTTGATGTGTTCTCATCCAACAAGGTTACCGTAAAGTTGCCCTCGGTGGTGGCGTTTAATTCATCCTTTGCCTGTATGGTGATGGAGTAGGTGGAGGAGTTGCTCTCGTAATCAAAAATGGTAGCGTTTTTCAACTTACCGTTGGCATCGAGAGTGAAGAGAGAATTGTTATTTTCCCCATTTACGAAATGGTAGGTGATCGCACCCCCATCCGGATCGGTGGCATTGAACTCGCCGATCACAGTGCCAATAGCAGAGTTCTCCGCGATGGTCAGGTTACTGGCAGTAATGCTAGTAGGGGCAGAATTTGCAGAGAGAAAACATGGAAACAGGCACAGCGAAACCACGAAAGATAAGCAGGAACATGAAAATCCTGCTCGCGGGCGAGTGTGCCCGTGCATGTATATTAAAGAGGCGATCCTACATTTCTAGTTTTGCGACCCCAAAAAGTCTAGGAATAAATCAAATGAAAACATGTAAAAAGATAAAAATATTGGAATAAAGAAGAAGAGAGAAGGGTGAAGAAAATTAAGATTGAAGAGTGAAAAGGTGGATGTGAATTCAAGATGGAGATTGATGGGGAAAGACACGATTTGACATGGATGGAATTATTAATTACCATTTTACCATGACAATTACCATAGATGGTGCAGGGCGCGTCGTTATCCCAAAAAAATTGAGGGAACGACTTAATTTAACTGAGGGTTCTTCATTGGAGTGCGAACTGGAAGATGATGTCATACGGTTAAAACTGGCTGAATCCCACTGTAGATTGACAACAAAAAATGGCATATTGGTGGCCCAAGGAGACGACCAAAATTCGGCGACAATTGATGTGGTTAAATTAATAAAAAATCAAAGAAACCAAAGGACGGAAATCACTTCCTAAAATCGATGGTTTTCTTTGATACCTCTGTACTGGTAACCGCATTGGTTACTGAACTACCCAATCATGAAAGGGCCTTGGATTGCCTGGTAAAGTATTCCCGAAAAAAGGGAGATTCATGCACCACGACTCATGTTCTGGCAGAGGTTTATGCCTGCCTCACTGCACTTCCCGTAAAAAAAAGAATCAGCCCGATGGATGCGAAGTCCATCATTGAGGAATCGCTGGTGAAAAATTTACAAATTCTTCCAATCGGCACCCAAACTTACCTCTCCGCAATCCGCAGGGTAAGCAATAAGGGCATGACCAGTGGAATTATTTACGATGCCTTGCACCTTGAAGCAGCTGAATCATCCGGGTGCACCGAGCTTCTAACCTACAACCTGAAGGACTTTCGCAGACTCGAACCTAAAAACATTCTTATTGTATCGCCCTAGAAAGTTTGAAGATTGAAGGGTGAATGGTGAAAAAAAGGAAAGAAGAGTGAATAGTGAATAGTGAGGAGAGAAAGGTAGGTCTTATTCTAGCGGTTTTTTAACCAGTTGATCAGTTTTGTAAGTGCCCTCGCACGGTGGCTGATTTTGGCTTTTTCATCCAGCCCGATCTCCGCAAAGGTATGGGTGCTTTCATCGGGTAAAAACAGGGGGTCGTATCCAAAACCTCCATCCCCTCTTCTCTCGTATAAAAGGGTGCCTTCGCAGGCTCCGGAAAAGGTTTCTTCTATCCCCTGCCCGACCAGCGCGAGCACACAGCGAAACCGGCAGGATCGCTGTCCATCGGGCACATTCTGCATCTCTGCCAATACCTTATCGTTGTTTCTCTCATCGTCACAGGGCTCACCCGCATAACGGGCAGAAATCACCCCGGGGCGACCATCTAGGGCATCGATCTCGATCCCACTGTCATCCGCTAAATACCACGCATCCGCTGGACCAACCTCTTGCAAGCCATGGGCTTTGAGCAGGGAATTTGCCTCGAAGGTGGATCCGGTCTCCTCCACATCGGGCATCCCCCCGATCTTGTCGGGACCGAGCACCTGCACGGTTAGGCCGGCAGAATCGAGGGCGGTTTGTAATTCGTGGAGTTTGTGGGCATTGCCCGAGGCGAGGTAGATGGTCTGGCTCATAAATATCCGTGTCGTAGATGGTCGTCCCCCAATTTTACCTCGATTGTGTGCCCGATCTGTAACTTGGAAAAATCAGGCCCATGGAGGGCTTCTGGGGAATTGAAGGTTCGTGGGGATTGGTAGTGAAATACATAGTCCACCTCCTCGGCAGACAGCAGGGAACGGGCAAGGGCGGGCCCGCCTTCGCAATACATCCCACAGAGTTCCAAATCCACCAGTGCCTGGCGGATGGTAGCTGGAGATACCCGGCCATCCGGCCCGGTCTCCCCAGCAATGAGTCGAACACCATAGTTTTGTGCCTGGGCCACAGCCTCTCGGTTTTCCATACCGCGTGCAGTGGTGAGCACGATCGTGCGGTGGGCATGCTCATCGGTGTAGACTTTTCGGGGGGCAAAAGTAGCGGAAAGAGTGGCCAGCGTGGAATCGACCACGATACGCACGGGGCACCACTCCACATCGAGCAGGCGGGCGGTGAGGGAAGGATCATCCGCAATCACGGTGCCCGAGCCCACACAGATGGAGGGGAAGAGGCGGCGCCAGCGCATAACATCGGCACGGGCAGCCTCTCCGGTTACCCGACTTGGGTATCCGGCACGCTCCGCCACCATACCGTTGGCCGAGGTGGCCATTTTGAGGGCGATCAAGGGACGCCCGGTGATGACATATTGATTAAAAATAAAGTTTAAGCGGGCAGCACGCTCCCCGATCTCGGGCGGGGCGAGCACAACTTCCACCCCCTGCTCACGCAAAAGATCTAGCCCGTGGCCGGCGTGGCGGGAATCGGGATCGATCGAGCAGACGACCACTTTTTTGATCCCCGCATCCAGAATCGCCGAGGTGCAGGGAGGGGTGCGACCGGTGGAGGAACAGGGCTCAAGGCTGACATAGAGCACCGAACCATCCTTGGGCTTTCGGCCCAAATTTTCCAGTGCGACGACCTCTGCATGAGGGCCGCCTGCCTGTTGGTGAAACCCTTCGGCCACCACCTGCCCATCCTCCTCGATCAAGGCCCCCACCATGGGGTTGGGATGAGTCGTCCCCCACCCTTTTTCTGCAAGTACAAGGACTTGCTCCATAAGGTCTGGGCGTGGGGTAAAAGTGCTCATGAAAATAAATTTCGCTTATCCCTTGGTGAGCACAAGCCCTACGGGGCAATGGTCGGACCCGCCCCACTCGGGGTGGATGGTGGCCTCGCGGATGGAGGTGGCAAGATCATCGGAGGTGACAAAGTAATCGATCCGCCAGCCCACATTTCGTGCCCGTGCACCCCCGCGGTAGGACCACCAGGAATAGGCCCCAGTTTTTTCGGGATGGAGGTGGCGATAGGTATCGATAAAGCCTTCGGCGAGCAGGTTGGACATACCCTCACGCTCCTCATCGGTAAAGCCCGCGTTTTTACGGTTGGTCTTGGGGTTGGCGAGGTCGATCTCCTGGTGGGCCACATTGAGATCGCCACAATAAACCACCGGTTTTTTTGCCCGTAAATCGATGAGGTATTCGCGAATGGCAGGGTCCCAGGAATCATACCGGTACGGGAGGCGGGAAAGATCGCCCTTGGAGTTGGGTACATAGGCATTGACCAGGTAAAACCCGTCGTACTCACAGGTGATCACCCGGCCCTCGCCTGAGTGGGTAGAATCGGGCAGATCGAGCACGACGGAGAGTGGTTCGACCTTGGAAAATATGGCGGTACCGGAGTACCCATTTTTCTCGGCCAAGTGAAAGGTGGTAAAAGCGTACCCAAAGTCTTCCTCGGGAATAACGGTGGGGTTGAGCTTTACTTCCTGCAGGCAGAGAAAGTCGGGAGATATTTGCTCCACAAACTGGTCAAAGGCGTTCTTTCGGCAGGCACGAAGCCCGTTGACATTCCAGGAGATAAAGGAGTGGGTGGAGTTTTGGGTGGTCATTGATCGAGGGAAAGTTTATGAGCAAATAATATTTTTGGAGATCAGGCAACTGGATGTCGCCCATCTCTTTTTCAAAACTTACCAATTACAGACAAAGAACATGGCATCACCCACAGAAATTCGCAAAGGCCGGGCAATCCTTTACCAAGGCACCCCCCATATCGTATTGGAAATGCAGCACCGCACCCAGGGCAGACAGGCTGGATTTGTCCAGACCACCCTGCGCAGCTTGCACAATGGAGCGACCACCACCACCAAGTTTCGCTCCACCGATAATGTGGAATTTTTGCACACCACCACCATCAAACTCGAATACAGTTACAAGGATACTGAAGGGTTTCATTTTATGGACCTGGAGACCTATGAGGACACCATTCTTTCCGAGGATATGATTGGAGAGGATGAAATCTTTTTGGTCGAGGGTAACAACTACGATATTTTATTGGTGGACGATAAAGCAGTGCGTTTGGACCTACCCGCTTCGGTGGAAGCGACCGTGGTTGAGGCACCGGATGCCATTCGTGGAGATACCGCAGGTAATGTACAAAAACCAGTGACCATATCCTCGGGCATTACTGTGATGGTCCCCCTATTTATCAAAAAGGATGATGTGATTAAAATAAGCACGGAAGACCGTTCCTACCAAGGACGGGTCTAGTAAATCTCTTCTCTTTAGCTCGTTGAAGCGGGCACAAAAAAAGCCTCCCGCAGTGGGAGGCTTTTTTGTTTGGAAGTTTTGTATATCCTGGAAGGTCGTCGTCGTTAGGCGACACGCTCGATGACGAGAGGAGCAGGATTGGGGCGCTTGGGAGCGAGGCGATAGGCTGCTTTAAAGTAGTCCATCGCTGCCTTGAGGCGCTTTTCGTCATTGTAATGGATGACCATCAAGGGCTCGCCCTGTTTCATCTGGGTGCCCACCTTGCACATCTCGGCAACACCGGATGCGGGGTCAAACTTGCCTTCGCCGTCCTCACCATAGGCAAGCACTTGTACACCACGGGCCAACTGACCGGCATCGATGGTGTGCACATACCCACGCTTAGGTGCGGGCAGTTTTTTGGTGTGCTTGGCCTTGGGGAGCTTTTCGGGATCATCGATCACCTTGGTGTCTCCACCCTGGGCTTCGATAATGTCCTTAAATTTTTGCAAGGCGGAACCGTCCTCCAAGTGCTTACGTACAGTCTGCTTGGCGGAAAGTGTGGAGCCAGCCACGCCGGCCAGACGGACGATTTCCATCCCCAGCTTCATGACCAGTTCCTGAAGGTCTTCCGGACCATCTCCCTTGAGTAACTCGATCGCTTCCTTGATCTCAAGGGAAGCACCAAGACAGGAACCGAGGGGCTGGTTGTTGTCAGTGACCAGGGCCACACAACGGCGCTTCATCAGGCGGCCAACGCGGGTGATGGAACGGGCGAGTTGCTTCGCTTCCTCCAGGTCTTTCATGAAAGAACCCTTGCCCCACTTGATGTCCACAACCACACCTTCGGCACCAGCGGCAAACTTACGGCTCAAGGTACCCGCAGTGATGTAGGGAATGGAGGGAATGGCACCGATTTTTTGACGCATTGCATAGAGGGTGGACTCCACCGGAGCAATCTCCTCATGACGGTTAACGAAAGCACAACCGAGCTTTCTTACCTGATCGCCGAATTCATCGAGATCCAGATTGGGGTCAAATTTAGGAATGGCCTGCAGTTTTTCGGAATTGGAAGTAAGGAACTCCTCGTCGTCCCCATTCATCATCGGCATGGCAACACCGGAAACGGCGGCCAAGGGGCCAAGCACGAGGGCGGTTTTATCTCCCACACCCGCGGTGGAATAACGATCGATTTTGGGTCGGGCAACATCCATCATTTCAATCACTTCTCCGGAAAGCATCAGTTCCTCGGCAAGGAAAGCGATCTCCTGGGCAGACATGCCCTTGAAGAAGTTAGTCATTATCCATGCACTTTGCTGGAAGTCTGGCATTTCTTCGTCGAGAATGGCATCCACAATGGTGCGGATCTCTTCGTCTGTATATTCGCCACCGTCTCTTTTCTTCTCAATAAGATAGGAAAAGGAGGGTGCTTCATTCTTTTTGGCCTTTGGCATAATAAGTACTCGGGTTTGAGTTAACTAGGGGTGGGGGGGAAAATGCATGCAAAGCATTTTATATAGTAATAATATCCTTAGTTGTCGAGTCTTTTCGAAGGTGCGCTCTTGACGAATGCCCCTGAACATGCTTGAGGTGCACCAAATGGATACACCTTTTGATATTTGCAATCAGCTCGACCAATTCATCCGCCAGTATGCCCCGCAAGTCGATGGATTTAATGAAGATTTTGCTCCCCAGGTACGGGCGGCAGATGAGCGTTTTGGCGACTTTCAGGCAAATGGGGTTTTACCTTTTGCCAAAAAGGCAGGAACCAACCCGCGGGAACTTGCCCAGCGGTTGCTCGACCACCTACCCTCCAGCGAAAACTGGCAAACCAGCCTCGCTGGGCCAGGCTTTATCAATTTCAAACTTTCCCCCGAGTACCTTCTTCAATGGACCCTCACTTATTCCACCAAAGCAGAGATTACTGAGGCAGCAGCGGAGAATACCCCCGGATCCATCGTGGTTGATTTCTCCTCGCCCAATACCGCCAAGCAAATGCATGTCGGGCATATCCGCTCGACCATCATTGGAGAATCCCTCGCCCGCCTACTCGCCTTTCGCGGACATTCGGTGATTCGGGATAACCACCTCGGGGACTGGGGTACGCAATTTGGAATCCTGCTCCTGGCGATCAAGCAGGAGGAGGTTTCCCTGGATGCCCTGGGCGACGACCCCATCGCCCGACTCGAGGACCTCTACAGATTGGGCAATTCGATGGTCAAGGAGGATGAGGCCAAATTGGAGCAGGCACGCCAGGAGTTGGTAAAGTTACAGGACGGGGACTCCGAAAACCTCGCACTCTGGGAAAAGATCAGGGACATCAGTATGTTTTCTTTCGAGCGAATTTACCAGATGCTGGGCGTCCAATTTGATCACGCACTGGGAGAAAGTTTCTACCGCGACAAGGTGGCATCGGTGTACGAAAGCTTGCTCCGCCACCAAATTTGCCAGGAAGATGACGGTGCCCTGGTGGTCTTTCATCCCGAGCACAAGAGGTTTGCCAAACAGCCCTTCATCGTTCGCAAATCTGACGGGGCGAGCAACTATGCCACCACCGATCTGGCCACCCTTGCCTATCGTCAGCAGGAGTGGCAGGCACAGCAAATTATTTATGTGACTGACGGACGGCAAAGGGACCACTTCGAGCAACTCTTTCTGACCACCCGAAAATGGTTTGATGCCGAAAACCGCCCCACCCCGCAGTTGGAACATGTGTGGTTTGGCACCATCCTGGGGCCCGACAACAAGGCGATCAAGACACGCGATGGTCAACCGATCAAACTGATCGACCTGCTCAATGAGGCCATCCGGCGGGCGGCAGCAATGGTCAGGGAAAAAAATGCGGAATTGCCTGAAGAAGAGGTCACCCGGCGGGCAGAAATTATCGGACTTGGGGCGGTTAAATATGCCGATCTATCCCAGGACCGTACCCTTGACTATGTATTTTCGTGGGACAAACTCCTCGCCTTACAGGGAAACACCGCTCCCTATCTACAATATGCCGTCGCCCGGGTGCACAGTATTTTCCGCAAACTGGGAAGGCGGCTGGATGAAAGATTTGAAAATGCCCGGGCTCCGCAAACGGATGCCGAGTGCAAACTTGCCCGAAAGTTCATCTTTTTCCCTCTGGCCCTGGACCAGGCAAACCGGGAATTAAAGCCCCACTTTTTATGCACCTACCTCTTTGAATTGGCGACGGAGTTCAGCTCCTTTTACAATCAGGAAAAGGTCATGGTCGATGACTCCGAAACGCAGGATCTTAGGCTACTGCTCTGTGCACAGGCCCAAAATATCTTACAGACAGGATTGCACATTCTCGGAATCGAAACACTCGAAGAAATGTAACCTGTAAATGAGGGTGGATACTCCCACCTTCATCCCACTACCTGAGAGGAATGCTCAGAGTATAATGAGCCGCGATGCCCTGTTCTTCGGTAACCCTGAGCAACCCTTTTAAATGAGTTGGGGTTTCCTCAGGCCAGGGCGGTTTGGGCAGGAGCAACTCGGCTCCCGAATCGGAGGGCCGGAAGAGCTGATCGGCATCGGAACATACCAGTCGGTCACCCCCAAATAGGTAGAACTCCTTGCCCCCAAGCGGAAAGGGTGCACTTAGGGAAAGTTTGGTAAACTGGCCGATTTCTTCGGCCTCCACCTTCCAGTTCGAAGGAATGGCAATGGGTCGGTTTTGAAGAAATTCCTGAAAGCGGGAAGACCAGACTGGATCAGGCTCCAAAGAAGCAAGCACGGGAAGGGTAATGTTTAACTCTGTGTAACTGGGCAGGCAAACATTTGAGCATGCCATCCACCTGGCTTTTGCCTTGAACTCGATATTTTGCCCGACCTCCAACTTGGGTGCCTTGACCTCGGCAAGAATGAGGGTTTCTCCATGGTGACCATACGCTTTGACCCCAGCCATCTGTACTCTTTGAGGAAAAGGGAATTGCAGTTCGCCGACTGTGAAGCCCTCAGGCAGGACCCATTCGAGGTGTGGGGCTAGCCCCACATTTCCCGGATGCTCCCAGTAGGTATGCCAACCCTCTTCTTTTTTTAGCCACCAGCCTATCCAGAAGGTGGAATTAGAGAGCAATCCGTCCGAACCACACACAAGGGCCATCTCCACCGGTTTTTCACGATGAAGCGAACCGACCGCACCCTTAGCGATGCCCGGCAAAAAAAGCGCGGACAAAAAAAGCAGTAGGCTTGCTTTTAGCTGAAGGACTTGCCGCACCCGCAAGTGGACTGGGCATTGGGGTTGCGGATCTCAAACCCTTTACCAGTGAGCCCGTCGTCAAAGTGAACCTCGGAGCCAGATAGGTAGTCGAGGCTATCCCCAGAAACTGCATATCGCACGCCTTCGGACTCTCCCACTTTATCGTCTGCTTTGGCGAAGTCCACCGACATTCCATACTCAAAGCCAGAGCAACCACCCGGCTCGATGAAGATGCGAAGAAGTTTTCCTTCCTCTGCTCCTTCCAGCATAGATTGTACTTTAGTTGCTGCCTGCTTGGTTAGCGTAATCATGCTATAAAATATAGATCGGATTCGAGAGAAGTCAACCGACGGAAATGCAGCTACTTTTATGCCATTAGGTCTCTTAATTCAGAAAACAGTAAAAGTTTTCTTGCTGAATAAAAAGGAACACTTAACCTTTTGGATTTTCTACATTCAATCGAATGAAACACATTTTTAACGAAGTACACTACGAACTGACCCGTAAGATTGCGGAAGGGGGAATGGGCATGGTCTACGAAGCGGTACAACGGGGAATTGGCGGCTTCAATAAGGTTGTGGCAATCAAGCTCATCCGCGAGGAATACTCTGCCATCGAGGAGTTCAGAAATAACTTTATCGGCGAGGCCAAACTGGTGTCGGACCTCATTCACACCAACATTGTCCAAACCTACCATCTCGGGAAAATTGGCGAGCAGTATTTTATGACCATGGAATTTGTCTCGGGCTGGAACCTGGAGGAATTTCTCGATCGTCATATCGAAACGGACCAGTATGTACCCGCAGATCTCGCCGTCTTTATTGTCTCCCGGATTTGCCGCGGTCTAGCTTACGCCCACCGCAAGAGAGACAAGGAGGGCCGCCTCCTTGGCATTGTCCACCGCGATGTGAACCCCAAGAACATCATGATCGCCCAGGAGGGTGATGTGAAGCTGACCGACTTTGGAATCGCGAAGGCACTCGACCTGATGTACAATCAGGAAGGTGATGTGATTGCGGGCAAGGATGAATATCTTTCCCCAGAGCAGGCTCGCTGCGAAGTGACCGATCACCGGGCCGATCTCTTCTGCTGCGGAATTGTCATGGCGGAAGTTCTTTTGGGATACAATATTTTTGAGGAGGCTGAGTCGGACAAAACCCTCCAGAATATTTTGGAAATGGATATCCCTAATTTTTGCGAAATTCGCAGTGATGTGGATGAACGGCTCAATAACATTCTCCACCGTGCTTTAAAGCGCATGCGGGAGGACAGGTATCAGACAGCCAATCAGATGCTTACCGAACTGGAAAGTTTTATCTACGGGGATGGGTATGGGCCGACCAATGAAAAATTGGCCGCCTACACTCAGGATTTATTTGGCCGAGATGGGGATCAGGCCGCCCTCAGGTGGCACCGCAAGGAAACACCACCCATCGAGTCTTAACAACGCTCCCCGCTATGGCCATGCAGTCGCAAGGACTCCGGCAAGTACAGAAACAGACCCAAAATCTGGTTCTTGCCCCACAGTTGAGGCAGTCCCTTAAAATTTTGCAGGTTCCCGCCCTCGAGCTCCGCTCTGCTATTCTCGAGGAACTTCAGACCAACCCGCTGCTCGAAGAAGTCGGTACCAATGATGAGAGCCTCGATGCCGACAATCCCGAACCAAGCCCCGATGAGGAGAAGGGGGACGAGACAGAAGAGTTTCCCGACGATCCCGAGGATACTTCTGAGTCCGGCGATACCAGCCCGGATCCGGACGAGGACTGGGGGGATGATGTGCCCGAAGATTTGATGGACATGGATTTTTCTGACGAGTTTTCCATCCTCAAAGAAATGCAGGAGGATTTAAGGGAACACTTCGAGCGGGAATATGAGGGGGAAGCCCAGTTGGGAAATTCCGAGGCCGCCGAAAAGAGGCAGTTTTTCTTCGATTCCCTGGTGGCGGAAACTTCCCTCCAGGAACACCTGCTCGACCAGTTGAAAATGGTCGAAACCACCGATGGGCAAATAGAAGCCTGCGAATACCTCATTGGCACCCTCGATGAGAATGGATTTCTCTCCACCGACCTTTCCGAAATTGGACTTCTTTCCAGCCTTCCGCTCAAGGACCTACAGGACGGGCTTGCCCTGCTTCAAACCTTTGAGCCAGTGGGCATCGCCGCCCATGATCTGCAGGACTGCCTGCTCAAGCAAATGGAGGCACGCGGGTGGGAGGAATCGATCTCCTACCGCATGGTAAAGGAATTTTTCCCGCTTTTGGTCAGGCGGAGAGTGCCCGAACTTGCCCGCAAGCTCTCCCAACCCGCCCAGGTCATTCACCAAGCTCTGGAAAAAATTGCCGAGCTCGACCCCGCACCCGGCCGAAGGTTTTCCGAAGACTCCAACCAGGCCGTTGCCGCCGATGCCGAGGTTGAAAAAGTGGGCAAGGATTGGCTCATTCATCTAAACAATGACTATGTGCCCCGGCTGCGCATCAACAAGACCTACAAGGAATTTATCACCAAGGGAGTGCTCAGCCCCAAGGAGAAGGAATATGTTCGCAACCAGATGCGTGCAGGCAAGTTTCTGATCAACTCGATCGAGCAAAGGCAAAACACCATCGAGCGGATCACCCGCAAAATTCTCAACAAGCAGGAGGACTTCTTTGTCCACGGACCGTCCAAGCTCCGCCCCATGACTATGGCGGAGGTCGCAGAAGAAATTGAGGTGCATGAAACCACTGTCTCCCGGGCAATCGCCAACAAATATTTGCGCACTCCGCACGGCCTCTTTGCCTTCAAGTATTTCTTTACCCCTGGCTATGCGGGGAAAGACGGGGACACCGTTTCCAACACCAGCGTCAAGGAAATCATTGGATCCATCATCGAGCAGGAAGATGCCAAGAAGCCGCTGAGCGACCGTAAAATTGTCGACCTTCTTGCCGAGCGCGACATCAAGCTCGCCAGGCGCACGGTGGCAAAATACCGCGAAGAACTGGGGATCGCCCCCACCAACCTGCGCCGTCAGTACTAATTCATCTTCCTTCCTCCGACACACAGTTCTCTCCAAGATGGTTGATTTTCATGCATTCTCATTACCCCTTGTAATTGATGCATCTTCGAACCATGTTCAGCTCGGTATTCCCCGTAAAAACGACTGGCTCGCGATAAGGGAAAACACCGGATTGGCCATGCAGGGAATTTTTGAGGCCTGCCACCAGTTGTTTGCAGACAGGGATGTATCGCTCCGGGAGGTGGATGCCCTGCTCTACTGCTGTGGCCCGGGTTCCACCCTCGGTCTGCGGATCGCCGCCACCTTTTGCAAAACGATCCTTTGGGAATCTGAGGGAAAGGTGCCTTTCTTCCAGTACAATGCCATGGATCTCTCGGCCCTTTTACTCCACCCGGTGGATGCTCCCATTCAAGCACCATTCCGAAGCAGGCGTCGCTTGCTTCGCCAACCCGGCACTTCCCCGTTGGGCAAAATCGAAATCCTTGAGCATGAGGATGCCCTCGCCCAGGCCGCTTCTTGCTATCACCTGCCCGACCCGCGTCCCATTAAGTTCGATATCCCCGAAGGCCAGTTGCTGAACTATGATCTCTCCCAAGTCAACGGGCTGGAAGACCTAAGTAAAATATCCACAGCCATGTCTGGACCTGTGCCATACTCTCCGGAAGATGTGGAATTTAAAAAGTGGGATGGACAAATTACCTCCCGAAATTAGCCGGTATTCCCCAAATAATATAGATGAAAAACATGCGGTGCTGGGCGGAAATTGATCTCGCTGCCCTGGAGAGAAACATCGCCAGAATACGATCCGCCCTGCCCAAGGAGATGAAGTATGTCTCGGTAGTCAAGGCCGACGCCTATGGACATGGCATACATCCCACCGCTGCCCGCCTCATGCAAAGCGGAGTGGACCTCTTTGCCGTGGCCAATGTAAAGGAGGCCATGGATATCCGTGAAATGGGCTCTGGCTGGCCCATTCTCGTGCTCGGCCCTCTGTTGGAAGAGGAGGATGAGGCCCTCGTCAATTACGACCTCATTCCTTCCATCTCCAACCAGGAAGAAATCCTCCGCTTTTCCACCCTCTCGCGAAAAGTGGGCAAGCCCATCAAAGTTCACCTCAAGGTGGATACAGGGATGGGACGGATGGGTGCATGGTGGGAGGAAGCGCCCCGCCTGCTCAACGAAATCCTGACCACCCCTGAATTGGAGCTTGAGGGAATTTTGACGCACTTTCCTGACCCTGCGGACGAGGCCTTTACCCAAGCTCAACGCGAACGCTTCCTTCAGGTGATCCAACCTGCTCTCGATCAGGGAAAAAACCTCCTCATCCATGCAGACAATTCATCCAGCCTTCGGTCCATCGAAAAGGACTCGCCTTTTAACGCGGTGCGGATTGGTCTTTTGCAATTTGGGGTTGCCCCACCCAAGGGTAGCCTACTTGCCGATCTGCGGGTGGAGCCTGTGCTGTCCTTTCATTCCAGGCTCGCTTTAATTAAGGATCTTCCGGCAGGGGCCTCTATTAGTTATGGACGAGAGCACATTCTTAAAAATGATGCACGAATAGGGATTCTTGCCGCAGGCTATGGAGATGCCATTCCCCTTGCCTGTGGTGACCGGGCACATGGCTTGATTGATGGCGTGCCCTACCCGATAATCGGCCGGGTCACTATGGACCAGACATTGATCGACTTAACCCATGCCCATGATCAGTTAGCCCCTGGAGCGAAAGTCACCCTGATCGGCGATCAAAATTCCGCTTCGATCTCACTGAGCAAATTGGCGGAGCATGGAAACACCATACCCTGGGAACTGCTATGCTCCATTACCAAGCGGGTACCGAGAGTCTACCTCACCAAGAGGGAATAACCGAAGCGAGATGGATTAAAGGTCGAAGTTCGACCGGATATTATCGATCGTTTGATTTAGCTTTTCGAGGCATACCCGACGGCCGTCGTAGGCATGCTGGCCATCCTCCGGGCAACCATGGGGAGACACCCACCCCATCCCCTTTTGCTCATGTAAAAGGTGCACCTGCTCCAACCAGTTTCGGGTCTGCTCCAAATTGGCAAGCAACCGGTTCCCCGCCTTCGCATCCTCCAGGGGGCGGGCGTAGGGAACCCGCTGGGCGGGTTGGCCATCTTCTCCGGGGTATTCCTCCCACTCAATCTCAGCCGTTTGGCAGGCCTCCCAATAACGAAGACGGGAAAAATCGATCCAATCCTCCGTCAGGGCCTGGGCCATTGCCTCGATCTCGGGCAGGGCGATCTCCGCAAAGGTCTCTTCCCCCTGTGGTTCGTAATTGGATTCGGCTTCCAATAAAAGCTGGGCTTTTTCATCGAGAGACTTCGCCAACCCTTTGATCATACCGTAGCGGATTTGGGCAGCCAAATTGCCGTGCAGCATCAGGTCAACCGGGTCGATCTCCACGATTTCCTCTTCCACTTTCGGTTGTTCGTTTTGCTCGTCGGTGATGGGTTCTTCTTCGCTGGTTTCCATAATAGTTCGAAATTAAATCTATCTGTTACCCTAATCAACGGTTCTCTTCCAGCCAATGTTCAAATGAATACACTTCACACAAAACTACCGATGAAATTTTTGTAAGAATTCATCATATTGGGGAGTTAATCTGTGAATAGATCAAAAATAAATCGTACCTTATGCTCAGACCAAATTGTCAATTGTCGCAAATTAACAGAAATTTTTCGCTTTTTTGTGGGTTAATTTCTTGAGTGAGATCTATTAAATCCTAACAATATAATTTATGATTTTTCGCAGCCTATTAATCGTAGCCTTTTTTCCATTTTCTATACTCCTAGGAAAACCGGAAGGTGACATACAATTCAACCGCGATGTCCGCCCTATTCTTTCCGGTAAGTGCTTTCATTGCCATGGGCCCTCGGAAAAATTCCGCGAGGCCGACCTCCGTCTCGACACTCCAGAAGACGCCTATTTCGAAAAAGATGGATTTGCTGCGATCGTTCCCGGCAGCACCGAGGACAGCGAAGCCTGGCACCGTATCATGTCCGATGATCCGGAAGACATTATGCCGCCCCCCGAAAGTAAAAAGGAACTGACCGATCGTGAAAAAGAGATCCTAACCCAGTGGATTGAGCAGGGAGCCAAGTGGGAGGGACACTGGTCCTACCTGCCCGTGCAAAAACCGGCTACCCCCGAAACCAGTAATCCGAATTGGGCGAGGAACCCAATCGATCACTTCATTCATGCCAAGCTTGATGAACTAGGGCTCAAGCCTTCACCCGAAGCCGACCGGCGCACCCTCATCCGCCGGATCTACCTCGACCTTACCGGTCTCCCCCCCAGCCCTGCAGAAGTAAATGAATATCTCGCCGACCAATCTACGGATGCTTACGAAAAATTGGTCGATCGCTTACTTGCATCCGATGAATATGCCGAGCGCATGACCCTCGTATGGATGGATGCCGCCCGCTACGGCGATACATCTGTATTCCACGACGACGGACCGCGCGACATGTGGCCCTGGCGGGACTGGGTACTCAACGCTTACCGAGATAACAAACCCTTCGACGAATTTACCATCGAGCAAATCGCGGGCGACCTCCTGCCCGAGGCTTCCCTGGAACAAAAAATCGCTTCCGGCTTCAACCGCAACCATGCCACCACCGATGAGGGCGGAGCGATTGCGGAAGAGTTTCGGGTGGAATATGTGATCGACCGGGTCAAGACCACATCCAATGTCTGGTTGGGGATGACCTTTGAATGTGCCCAGTGCCACGATCACATGTACGACCCCTTCTCCCAGCACGAGTACTACCAGATGTTTGCTTTTTTCAACAACAATGCCGATCCCGGCATGCAGACAAGAAGGGGAAATCAGGCTCCTGTAGTGGAAATCATGACTCCGGAGCGTGAAAAACAATTAGCGGATGCGGAAAGTGCCTTACAGAATGCACGGGGCCAACTCAATGCCCGGCGCCAGCAATCCCTGGATCCCTTCAAAAATTGGTTCGCTCAGTGTTCCAAGGACATCAAAACAAACCCAGGCATCCTGGAACCCGATGGTCTGGTGGGCTTCTTCCCCTTCGACCGTGTCGACCTGGAAAACAATCAATCCGACAAGGGCATAGCCGAAGCCACACCTACGATTTTACGGGATTCCCCCATCAAGGTGGCCAACGCCAAATTCAAGAGCGGAATCAGAATCGAAAAAAATGCCTACGCCGAGGTTCCTAACTTTGGAGATTTCGAACACAATCAATCCTTCTCCTTAAGTGCATGGGTCAGACCATCTAACAACCAGTTAAGCGGAGCTGTGATTGGCAAAATGGACGAGGGGAATAAATTTCGTGGCTATGACCTTTGGTTTGAGGGCGGACGCCCCGGCATGCACATTATCCATGCCTGGCCGGACAACGCTTACAAAGTGGTGGCGAAAAACCAGCTCAAACAAAACCAGTGGCAGCATGTCTGTGTGACTTACAATGGCACAGCCTCCGCAAACTCCGTGGAAATCTATGTGGATGGAAAAAAGCAGGACAAGGGCAACCCTCACCACACCCTTAAGAAAAACAGCATTCGTACGGATAAACCGCTGCACATTGGCCGAAGGTTCCGTTCCGCTCAGCTCAACGATACCGATATCGATGATGTGCGGGTCTACAGCCGAGCCCTTATGGACAATGAAATCGCCGAGGTCATGGAGCTTTCCTACCGCTTCATCCCCGAACCCAAGGGTCTAGTCTCCTCCATCGATTTCAATTCCTTCGAGGGCAACCAGACCGTGGACAGCACCAACCAAAAGGACAGGTATGTAATCCATGGCAAAGCCAATCAGACCGAACTGGGCAAGGTGGCCGCAGGATTCAAAGTTGAGCAAGGTGGCTTCATCGATTCCCCAACTGCTGGCGTACTCGAATACAACCAGGCATTCTCCTGGTCGATGTGGGTAAAACCATCCGAAAAGACCAGCGGTGCCATCCTCAGCAAGATGGATGAACCAGCCAAGCACCGCGGATACGATGTATGGATGGAAGGCGGCCAACCCGGCATCCACCTCATACATGCCTGGCCAAGCAATGCGATCAAGGTGGTGGCAAAGTCTGAACTTCCTTTAAACAAATGGAATCATCTTTGTATAACCTATGATGGTTCCGGAAAAGCAGCCGGCATTGATATTTTTATTAACGGAGCAAGCCAGCAAAAAAATATCGCTGAGGACGATCTCAATGCCACCATCCACACGGATAAAACCTTCCGCATTGGCCGGCGCTACCACGGCACCCCTGCAAAAGGTATCGAGATTGATGAGATTGGGCTCTACCACCGAGTTCTTAACCGTAAGGATGTGGAGAAACTGAGCAAGGCGGATTCCCTCTCCCCACTCTTCGCAAAGCCTTTCGATGGCCTGGCCAATGCCCAGCGCACCCTGCTTCATGATGAGTACCTCAACCGCTTTGATAAGGAATATAAAAACCTCCTTGCCGCCCGAAACAACAAACAGAATGCCCTGAACAATGTTCGTAAAAACAAAATCACCTCAATGGTGATGGGGGATAACCCGCCCAACCAAATGCGCGACACTTACTTGTTGGTTCGTGGGCAGTACTCCTCGCCAGATAAATCCAAGGTCATTCAGGCAAACACCCCCGACTTTCTCCCCGCCATGAAAACCGAATCGGAGAAGAACCGCCTCGGTCTGGCGAAATGGCTTACCGACAAGGAGAACCCACTCACTCCCCGGGTCACTGTCAACCGCTACTGGCAGACCATCTTCGGTCGCGGGCTGTCTGACACGCCCAGCGACTTTGGTTCCCAGGGGAAGTGGCCCACTCACCCTGGCCTGCTCAACTGGCTGGCTGCCGATTTCCTTGAAAGCGACTGGAATGTAAAGAAGATGATCCGCCAGTTGGTCACTTCTGCCACCTACCGTCAGTCCTCTTTCACCACCGAGGAACACCTGGCGAAGGACCCGGAAAATCTCTACTTCGCCCGGGCTCCCCGCTTCCGCCTGATGGGTGAGTTTGTCCGCGATCAGGCCTTGCATGTCAGCGGATTACTCAACAAGAAATTCGGCGGCCCGGGGGTGAAACCCTACCAGCCTGCCGGTCTTTGGAATGAGGTTTCGCTCGACCGTAGCCGCAAGTTTGTTCAGGACACTGGAAACAAGATTTACCGCCGAAGCATGTACACCTACTGGAAGCGATCCGCCCCTCAGCCAGCGATGGCAGCCTTTGATACACCAAGCCGTGAAATCTGTACGATTCAACGCCAGCGCACCAATACACCGATGCAATCCCTGGTTACCCTCAACGACGTGCAGTTTGTGGAAGCCTCCCGCTTCCTCGCCCAGCGTGTCCTGCTGACCGGGCCGAAGGATTTCCCCGGGCAGGTCAATCGGGCCTTTGAACTGGCCACCGGCCGCCCCGCAGACAACCTGCGCCAACAGGTTATGAAAAAGGCATACGACAAACAGAAAGCAGTATTTGATCAAAACCCTTCCCAGGCAGAAGAATTGCTGGCTATGGGAGATTCCCCCCGGGAGAAATCCATCGATGCCAAGGAGCATGCCACCTGGACGGTACTCGCTTCCATGATCCTCAACCTCGACGAAACTCTGAACCGCGAATAATCCAATACTTTATAATCGCCATGAATCCACTCGACCTTCACCAACTTCATACCCGCCGTCAAATGCTCAAGCTCGGAGCGATGGGCATGGGTGCCCTCGGTTTCGCCAACATCGCTGCCCCTCTGATGGGTGCGATGGGATCTTCCGGTTCCGTCCCCTTGAACGGCACCCTCCGACGCACCCACTTCAAACCCACCGCCAAGCGGGTGATTTATATGTTCATGTCCGGAGGTCCCTCCCATATCGATATGTTCGATTACCATCCGGAATTACGGAAATACCATGGGCAGGAATTGCCCGACAGTATCCGCAACGGCCAGCGCATCACTGGGATGACCTCCGGTCAGTCTTCCTTCCCCTGCGTCGCCCCGATGTTTGAATTTACCAAGCACGGGCAAAATGGGACCTGGTTTAGTGAGGTCGTTCCCCACACCGCTTCCATTGCCGATGATATCTGCCTGATCAAATCGATGCATACCGAGGCGATCAACCACGACCCAGCGATCACCGCAATCAACACCGGCTCCCAGCAACCGGGTAAGCCCGCGATGGGTGCCTGGTTGGACTGGGGAATGGGCAGCCCTAACCAGAATCTACCTGGCTATGTGGTGATGATCTCCCGGGGCAACGGTAACCCGCAGGCACTCTACGATCGCCTCTGGGGCAGTGGCTTCCTTCCCTCCAAACACCAGGGCATCAAGTTCCGCTCTGCGGGCGACCCCGTGCTCTATCTTTCCAACCCCAATGGGATATCCAAAAGTATGCGCCGCGACATGCTCGACGGTATTGCCGCGATTAACCAGCACAAGAAAACACAAAGTGGCGATCTTGAAATCGATGCCCGGATTGCCCAGTACGAAATGGCCTACCGCATGCAAACCAGTGTGCCCGAACTCGTGGATCTTAAGGAAGAGCCTGACCATGTACTTGATATGTACGGCCCGGACGCCCGCAAGAAAGGTACTTTTGCCCATAATTGTTTGATCGCCCGCCGACTCGCCGAGCGCGATGTTCCTTTTGTTCAACTCTTCCACCGCGGCTGGGACCAGCACGGCAATTTACCCAAAGCCATCCGTAACCAATGCAAGGATGTGGACCAACCCGCCGCCGCACTGGTTAAAGACTTGAAACAACGCGGGCTGCTCGATGATACCGTCGTTATCTTCGGTGGTGAATTCGGCCGTACGGTTTACTCCCAGGGCAAACTGACCAAGGACAGCCACGGGCGCGACCACCATGGGCGCTGCTTCTCCACCTGGGTAGCCGGGGGTGGATTCAAACGTGGCATAGAGTACGGACGGACCGATGATTACTCCTACAACATTTTGGAAAATCCGGTCCATGTAAACGACCTCAACGCCACTGTCCTGCGGGCCCTTGGGATTGATCATGAACGCTTCACCTACCGCTATCTTGGGCTCGACCAGCGCCTCACCGGCGTGGACCACCCCAAAGTCATCAAAGATCTGCTCGCTTAGAGCTCTTGCCTTTTCTCCCAGTGCTTTACATGAGGAAGGCCATCGGCATCCTCCTGCTTTTGCTCAGTAGCCTCGGGCTTCTATCGAAGGAGCAGCCCAACATCATCCTCGTATTTATTGATGATATGGGATGGGGAGACTTTTCCTGTTTTGGAAATGAGGATGCGCAGACCCCCAATATTGATCGACTGGCAAACGAGGGGATTCGTTTTGAGCAGTTCTATGTAAACTCTCCCATTTGCTCACCCTCCCGGGTGGCAATTTCCACCGGCCAGTATCCCCAGCGCTGGAAGATCAGTTCCTACCTGGGTCATCGTGCCCAGAATGCAGAGAGGGGCATGGCCCAATGGCTCGATCCCGAGGCACCCATGCTTGCGAGCTTTTTACAGAAATCAGGCTATGCGACTGGGCATTT
>JAYOXT010000007.1:0-82046 GCA_038152995.1 Opitutales bacterium | reverse complement strand
CTGAGCAGGAGCGTAAGTTTCTTGCGGGAGTTGAAGCACAATTTGATAGCGAAGCTGCTTATTCCCGCATGAAAGAGGACCTGGAGAAGCAGGGGGTTCTCTTCGTTGGTTCGACCGAGGGACTCAAGGAACATCCTGAAATCTTCAAAAAATGGTTTGGTAAAGTCATTCCCACCTCGGACAATAAATTCTCCGCCCTTAATAGTGCAGTTTTTAGTGGTGGCAGCTTTATTTATGTACCACCGGGAGTAAAACTTACCCAACCACTGCAGGCTTATTTCCGTATCAACGCAGAAAATTTCGGCCAATTCGAACGGACTTTAATCATTGCGGATGAAGGGTCGGAAGTCATGTACATGGAGGGATGCACCGCTCCGAAATTTGAGACATCCACTCTCCATAGTGCCGTAGTTGAACTTGTTGCCCTCAAGGGAGCGAAAATCCAGTATGTAAC
Organism: Opitutales bacterium; assembly: GCA_038152995.1. Lineage (GTDB taxonomy): Bacteria > Verrucomicrobiota > Verrucomicrobiia > Opitutales > Seribacteraceae > Chordibacter. The sequence goes on along the minus strand of JAYOXT010000007.1, from coordinate 81,592 downwards.
CGTCCAAAACTGGTCGAATAATGTGTTCAATCTGGTCACCAAGAGAGCAATGGCGGAAGAGGAGGCAGAAGTCCGGTGGATTGATTGCAACATTGGCTCGCGCCTGACCATGAAATATCCCGGAGTTATCTTACGGGGACGAAAGGCAAGGGGAGAAGTGGTTTCGATTGCCTTGGCAAATGATGGCCAGCACCAGGATACGGGTGCTAAAATGATTCATGCCGCGGATGAAACCACCAGCAATGTAATCTCCAAGTCGATTTCCATCGGAACGGGCAGGTCATCCTACCGGGGACTGGTGCAGATGCCAGGACACCTCAAAGGGTGTAAAAACAATACCGAATGCGATGCCCTGCTGATTAATACCAACAGTCAGACTGACACCTATCCCGCCATCACCGTCAAAGGAGATGACAACTCCGTGCAACATGAGGCCAGTGTTTCCAAAGTGAGTGCGGAGCAAATTTTTTATATGCAACAGCGCGGTCTATCCGAGGGCGAAGCAATGAGTCTTTGCGTCAATGGATTTGTCAATGACCTAATCCGGGAGTTCCCCATGGAGTACAGTGTTGAGCTCAAACGATTGATTGACTTGGAGATGGAAGGGTCTGTGGGTTAGATAAAATGCAAACCTCTCTCCCCACCCCCTCTGGACTTTCCTCCAACATGTTTAACGACCCCGACTTTTTCCGCACCTTCGCCGAGCGCCGGTCCTGGGAACCAGGATGGTTGGCAGACTTCAGAAAGGAATCCTGGGAAAAAGCTCAAGAACTCAGCCAACATTCCTTAAAAAATGAACATTGGAGGTTTTCTCCAAAATCAAGGTTTTCCCTTTCTCGTATCCAAGAAATTGCCAATCCGAAACAATCTCTACACATCGATGGCTCTTCTTCAGAGGAATCTATCGTTTGCGAAAACCTCGATGGAATGATTTTGGATCAACCCAACCTTATTTCCTCGATCCCCAACTTAGAGGGTCCTCAACTCGGTGCTGAAGACATTTTTTTATGGGGCAACTGCTTTGCCGAGTCAGGCTATTATCTACAGGTTCCCAAATCTTCTAAACTGACCAACCCAATTACTTTCAACTTTTTTACCCCTCCCTCAGGTTCGATTGTATTTCACAAAAACATTGTCGAGTTGAAGCCTTTTGCGGAAGCGGTCCTGATTGAAAAAGTCCGTTCCGCCAATGCAAGCGATGCGGGAACAACAGCCAACCTTACCCACATCCATCTTGGCGAAGGAGCGAAACTCCACCGCTTGGTGATTCAGGAATGCTCGGCAGACTCCACTCATTTCCTTTTTGAAAATTTTCACCTCGACCGCGGTTCCTCTTTGCACACCACCGCTCTGCATCTTGGCTCGAACCAGACCCGCGTTGAATCCAAAGGAAATCTCAACGGAGAGGGGGCGGACTTTTCATACAATTCGCTCTTTCTTGGATATGACCAGCAACTTTTTGACCAGCGCACCCTCCAGCATCACACCGCCCCTCACTGCCGCAGCAACCTGCTTTGCAAGAACGCTCTCTTCGGTGATTCTAGATCTGTTTTCTCCGGACTTATCAAGGTGGATGAAGCGGCTCAACATACCGACGCCTATCAGACCAACCGCAACCTTTTGCTAAACAGTTCCGCCGAGGCCAATTCCTTACCTGGGCTGGAAATCCTCGCAAATGAAGTTAAGTGCAGTCACGGAGCAACCACCAGTCGCATTGATGAGCAGGAACTTTACTACCTGCAAAGTCGTGGCATACCACGCAACACTGCAGAACGAATGATTTCCCTTGGTTTTCTTTCCGAAGTGATTCAGTCCATAGCTTCGGAGAGTACAAAAGAAATGGCGTTGGAGACCCTTGAGAAAAACTTTAACGCACCCAGCTCATGAGCCACGAAGAAGTTATATTGTCGAGGGATGTGGTCGCCACCCTCATTCCCCATGGGGAAGAATTTACCCTAGGGCGTGGAGAAAAAGTTACAATTACTCACCGCCTCGGCGGAAATTTTACGGTAATGACGCTGCAAGGCATGTACCGCATAGCTGCTAGTGATGCGGATGCTCTGGGAGAACAGGCTGAAACAATAAAATCGCAAAGTTCGCCCAATAATGCCGACCCAGCGGGTATTGAGGAAATCAAAGAAAGCCTGAAATCTGTTTTCGACCCTGAAATCCCCGTAAATGTAGTCGATCTTGGCCTCATCTATCGGGTGGAGCTTGAGAAAACAGAAACACACGGACGGGTTGCCTACATCGACCTTACTCTAACCGCACCAGGTTGCGGAATGGGACCGGTGATAGCCGATGATGTAAAAAACAAGGTGCTTACCCTACCCGGGATTGATCATGCAGAAGTTGAGATCGTTTGGGACCCCCCTTGGACTCAGGACTTGATCTCTGAAGAGGGGAAAATGGAACTCGGTCTAATTTAAAACGGATCAAAAAATGGAAGAACACACACCCCTTAGCATAGCCCTTGGCACAGATCACGCCGGCTACTCCTACAAAGAAGCAATCAAACAACACCTTACCTCAAGCGGACATCAGGTAGAGGATTTTGGAACCTTCTCTGAAGAGTCTGTGGATTACCCCACCTTCGTTCGTCCCGCAGCTGAAGCTGTGGCGGCCGGAAAGTGCGACCTTGGCATTGTCCTTGGCGGAAGCGGAAACGGAGAAGCGATGGCCGCAAATAAGGTAAAGGGGGTGCGCTGTGCTCTCTGCTGGAGCTTAGAAACAGCCAAGCTTGCCAAAGAGCACAACAATGCAAATGTTCTCTCCCTTGGACAAAGACAGATCTCATTGGAACTGGCGTTAGAGATCGTGGATGAATGGCTGGCGGCTAAATTTGAGGGGGGCAGGCACATTAAGCGTATTGAGATGCTCGACAATCCTGCCTGATTTGATATCACTACAACCCTTTGGAATGAGCGAAGATAAAGATAAGAAACCCGGGCCAGTTGCAGAGGCCATACAGTCAAAGTTCCTCGAAGACAGAAAAGTCTTCCTCTGGGGAGAAGTTAGTGATAAATCCGCTCGGGATATCACAGAAAAGTTGCTCCACCTTGAGGCAACTGAGCCAGGAAAAGAAATCACTTTTTACATTAACTCTCCAGGAGGGTCCATTACTGCAGGAATGGCGATTTACGACACCATGCAACTGATCTCCTCTCCAATCAAGGTGGTCGTCACGGGAATGGCTGCCAGTATGGGTTCCATTCTTTTGTGCGGGGCTTCCAAGGGCCGCCGTTTCCTCTATCCGCATTCGCGAGTACTCATTCACCAACCTTTGATCACCGGAAGGATGGTGGCCGCCGCGGTAGATATCAATATTCAAGCTCAGGAGATGGAGAGATTACGCGAGGAACTCAATGGCATTCTGGCCTCCACCTCCGGACAGCCACTAGAAAAAATTCAGCAGGATACAGATCGCGACTTCTACCTCAACGCACAGGAGGCAATTGCTTACGGTTTGGCCGACAAGATTGTCGAGAAAATCTAAGTCTTAGGACGATCGATATTCCTGGGTTTCCCCAACTCATTAAGAGGCAGATAATCTGTAGCAAAAATGTCCTTGGGCAAACTTGCTCCTTCCAATTTTTCAGCAAGTAAACTTTTTAGTTTTACGGCATCGACTCCTGATGGCGTCACATAGGCCACCATTCGCTGGCCCCATTTCTCATCTCTTTCCCCCATCACTAGGCACTCGCTAACTTCGCCAGATTGTAAGATTACCTCCTCAACAAGCTGGGGGTCCACCTTGACGCCTCCACTATTTATTATTCGGTCGGCCCTTCGTTCGATGTGCAGGTTTCCACCCTCATCAATGCGGGCAACATCCTGGGTCGCCAACCATGTTCTTTGATCGAAACAAGAGTGTTCTTTTTCCAGGCAAATGCTTTGGGTACGGACTTCAACGCAGGAATTCTGCCCAAGCCTTATCTCGGCGTGGCTTAGGCACTTACCCACACCACCTTGACCATTCAAAAAGTCATGAGAATTGAGCATAGTAAACATCGCCGCAGTCTCAGTCATACCATAGCAGGGAAAAACCGGAAGTTCTTCATGCCGGCAATTTTGTAGTAGTTGAGGAGATGCCTTTGCCCCGCCGAGCAAAATGCCTTGTGCCTTACGCAGAGCAGAACATGAAACATAGCTTTTCAAAAGGAGTTGTAATTGCGTAGGCACGAGAGAAATCCAACGGCCCTTCAAATGCCGAGCCAAATCACAATCCAATAAGTCGCGATAATCTCCAAAGAGGATCGTTCCTCCGCTTTCCCAGGCACGCTCAACTTGCATCCATCCACTCACATGGTAAAGCGGAAGACAGCAAAAGACTTGCATCGGTTCGAAACCGCATTGCTCAAGTAATCCATGAACGGCAAAGCGGATTCTCTCTGAGCAGTGAACCACCTTCTTGGGCCTTCCCGTGGTACCTCCCGTGTAAAAGCTTAAGGTGGGAGCTTTGCCCTCCCCTGCCCGACCATCACTTGAAAACCCATTTTCTGAAAAATGAACGGACTTACCGTGTTGAAGATCTCTCAGGACACCGGCGGTCAGATGGGCAAAGTGGCAACTCCTGCTATTCTCCTTAGCCAACCAGCCTTCCCCAATCTGTAAATATCGATTCATTGGACACTGAGTTGGTGCCATAATTTTTCCAGTTCCTCAACAGGCACACTTGGCGTAGACAGCCGGTCGAGGTGATGGTTGGCAAATTCAAAGGGATTGCCCTGATAACAACTTCGGTCCAATCCAGGAACTGTCCTAGCACAGGCAGCCAACCGAATAATCGCCTCATAACCAAAAGGACTCTCAAAGCAGGTGGAAAGAACGACGCGATCAGGATTTCTTTTAATCAACACTTCGATTTCATCCCAGTTTGAATATAGGGACGGCTTAATCACAAAGAAACCTGGCCAAGGGCTTGCCAAAAGTTTGCCCTGGCGGGAAAGTCTCAGGCAGCCTTCATCGAGTGCTAGGGGCAGTGAAGAACTCCGGGCAAAGTCGAAAAGCCAATCGTCATAAAATTTACCAGTGGGCTGCTCAATGAATTCAACCTGTGAGGCATGGCTGATTGCTGATACCCACATCTGCAACTGCCCTGGAGTAAGAGCTTCATTGGCATCGAGCCTCACTTTCGTCTGTCGAGGCAACAGACTCAGCCAATCCAAAACCTGGTCTATCTCTTGCTCCGGTGGACAAAGTCCTATTTTTCGCTTCACTGTGAAGCTCGTTATGTTTTGCTCAGGATGATAGAGTTGGGCCGATTCTTTCAGCTCAACCGAAGGTACAGCCTCCCATACGGAAGAAGTGAGCGAAGCAAGCGCCGGATGAAGAATACGATACTTCTGCATATCTTTGCAACGCCCATGAATCCAATCTTCCGCCTCCAATAATCCCTCATCGATGGAGAATTCAGAGAACCCAGGAATGGACGCCACTTCACCATACCCAATCGTGCCATTTTCGAAAACTTCTCTGAGAATTAAGCTGGTCATCCCGGATATGTCTCCTCGGGCCGTAGCCATCGGATTTCTGAAGCTTTGTTCAAAAACGATAAATTTTCGGTTGGTTCTCATTGAATATCCTTGAGATGACATGGCGTTTTACTCATGATATGCAGGCTTCATGCTTTCTAAAATCTTCAATTATGGATAAGGACTTTTTCCTGCCCGCAGATGATTTCTTCAGGCGGGTCATTCCAAACGGGCTGACATTTGATGATGTTTCTTTGGTCACTCGTTACTCTGATGTGCTTCCAAGTGAAGTTAAATTAGAAACCAAGCTTTGCGAGTCCATTCATTTAAACCTTCCCATCTTGTCCGCAGATATGGACACGGTAACGGAAGCTGATATGGCAATTGGCATGGCCCTATGCGGAGGTCTGGGACTCATTCACTATAATATGAGCAAACGCCAGCAGGTAAAAGAGGTCTCCCGCGTCAAACACCATGTTCACGGTCTCATTCAGGATCCTATCTGTTTTACTGCCGATAAATTGGTTGGAGATGTCTTGCAGATGATTGAGGAAAAGTCTTTCCAATTTAGAACCTTCCCCATCGTCGATGAAAACCACAGACTTTTGGGCCTTCTCCCCGGCAGAGTAGTGAAACAGCGGTACTCGGATAGGAAAGTAACCGAAGGCATGCTCCCAAGGGATAAGGTTTTTACTATCCGTGAGTCCGAGGTCGGAAGTGACCCCATCGAAACGGCAGACCAATTTTTCAGCCAGCATATGGGCATCCATAAATTACTGGTGGTCGACGATGAGGATCGTATGCGTGGTCTCTACACACTCAGCGACATCGAACGGATCATGGAAGAAGGCAGCGACCACATCAAGCCATCGAGGGATACCAATTTTCGTTTACTTTGCGGGGCAGCGGTTTCTGTCCCAAGAAATTCGGAAGGAGATATCGATCGCGAGAGCCTTGAAGAGCATGTCGGAGAGATGATTGAAAAAGGCCTTAATCTGGTAGCCGTTTCGACCGCCCATGGCCACACCAGAGGTGTTGGCGAAGCCACCCGTTTTCTCAGAAAATGCTTCCCCGACCTTGCCATTATGGCGGGTAATGTAACCACGGGGGAAGGGGTGGAGTTTTTAGCTGAGTCTGGAGCAAATATTGTAAAAATTGGCCAGGGTCCTGGCTCGATCTGTACAACCCGTATCGTTGCAGGGGTAGGCATTCCTCAAATGACTGCACTTTATGCTGCCGCCATCAAGGCCAAGGATGCGGGCGTTACGATTTTAGCTGATGGCGGAATTTCTAAGTCGGGTGACATCGTCAAAGCCCTCACCTTGGCAGAGGGTGTCATCTGCGGAGGATTACTTGCCGGATGCAGGGAAGCTCCCGGTGCTATTGTAGAAATTGAAGGCAAATATTATAAACAATACCGAGGCATGGGTAGCCTGGAGGCAATGAAGGATGGCTCGGCTGCAAGGTATGGTCATTCGGTCAAAGATATAGGGTCCAAAAGCACCGCAGAAGGAATCGAAGCACTCAAAGAAGTGTCAGGTTCTCTCAAGCAGGCACTTGGGAATTTAGCCGGAGGAATTCGTGCTGGCTTGGGGTACCTCGGTGCTGCAAACCTACATGAACTGAAAGAGAAAGCCCGTTTTGTGCAGGTATCGCCGGCCGGGCAAAAAGAGTCTGCCCCCCATGATGTTGTTGAGATTAAAAGAGGCGACTTTAGTTAAACCTTAATTTTCCAAATTCTTTAAGATTCCATGGTTACATTGCCAAATAACCCTTCGTCTTCGCTTTTTTCCGTCACAGGCATAAGTATGGGTGATGAGGGAAAAGGCAGAGTAGTGCACGAGATTCTCGAACAGGAAAGATCAAGAAGGGGCTTCCCAGCTGCCGCAGTCATGAAAGTAAATGGAGGGGCGAACGCGGGACACACCGCGGCCGGTCTCAAGTTAAATTTACTCCCCTCAGGTGTGGGCAACCCCGATGTGGAAAAACTTTTGATCGGCGCGGGTGTTGTCGCCGACCCAAGGAAGTTCCTCTGGGAGGCGATCCCGTTGGAAGATCGTAATATCTCGGTCATTGAGCGCCTGTTAATCGACGAGAAGTGCCAAGTAAGCGATCTTTCCCATCGCTTGCTTGACCTAGCCTGGGAAAACTATCGAGTCAAGCAACTCAAGCAGGAAAGTCGTGGATCGACGGGTCGCGGAATTAGCCCAGCCTATTCGGATGAAACGGGGCAGTGGCAGATTTTTTATCTATCCTTCTTGGAGGAACGATCGCTCTTTAGGCAATCTCTTCAGCGGCGTGTTCAGAGAGCTACCCGGATGATCCGCGATGTTTGCCAGGTTAGCGAAACAGATTGGGGCGAGTTTTTTACAACGCTTACCCAAGCCGAAGAAAATGCCAATCGAAACTCCATTGAAAATGGGATTTTCCCTGCCTCGGAATTTGATTTCATAAAATTCATGGGTCCCAGACCTTTCGAACTCAATATGGATCTGCTAGAAGAGATTTATTGGGAAGCAGGGCAAAAATTAAAGTCATGCATTGGGGACGGGCGTGATTTCCTGATAGATAGCTTGGAAAAGCATCGATTTGTCGTGGCTGAATTTGGCCAGGCTTTTTGGTTGGACAAAAGGCACGGGTTCACTCCCAATGTCACCGCTTCACACACGACCACAGCAGAACTTTTTCTTTCTGGAGGAATCCCCTTACAACCAGTCACCCAAATTGGTTGCTGTAAGGCCTATGACACGAAAGTGGGCACGCACTATTTCCTTACTCAATTGGATCACCAAAATGACCCATGGGGCCAAAAATTGGCTCAATTAGAATTTGGTACATCGACGGGCAGGCAGCGAATGGTTGGCTGGTTCGATGCTGTAGAAAAAGGGGAAGCCTTCCGTTACGGCGGCCTGGATGAACTCGTGATCAATAAATTAGACGCGCTCACTCTTGATCCTTCGGTCCCCCCAACGATTAAAATTTGCGTGGCTTACCGTACAGCGGGTGGTCAAATCATCAAAAAGGTACCCCGTTCTGAAGCTCTCAGAAGACAGCTTACTCCGGTTTATGAAATCTTCCCTGGATGGGAGGAAGATCTGCGAAAAGTGAAATCCTACGGAGCCCTTCCCCTTCAAGCAAAAGAATATATTGCGAGGATGCTTTCCAGTGTGATTGATGTTGCCTATCCAGGTGGATGGCTCGGTAAAAAACTTCCCCAACTTCGCTTCATAGGAGTGGGGCCCGATCCAAGTGAAATTATTTCAGACCTTCCGACAACTGAAGAAATTCTTCAAATTCATTCCAGTTCACTTCAACCCTCAACTCGGTGAATAGCTCCCCGGTTTACCTGGATATGTTCCAGCGTAGACTCGGCTGGAATGACCTTAACACGGCACACACTGCTGCCCTAATCAAATCGGCGATTGCTGAGGATTTGGGTTGTACCGTTGATTCAATGAATCGCTCATGGGAAAAGGATGTAACCTCCAATACCTGCAGGTTTACTGGACAGGGAAAAGCAATTTTAAGGGCAAGAGAGGACTTGGTTGTTTGTGGACTTCCGCTCATCCCCATGATTATCCAGGTTGTAGGTTGCGAGGACCTCAGCTTTTCCGCAATCGCTGCAGACGGTGATTACCTGCCCGTTCATTCGATAATTGGCACCCTCATTGGTGCATCTCATCAAATCCTTGCTCTGGAAAGAACGATTTTAAATTTCGTGCAAAAACTCTCAGGCATTGCGACAGATGCTAAAAAGTTTGTTGATTTGGTCTCTCCCCATAATGTGGGTCTACTCGATACTAGGAAAACCACCCCTGGGTATCGTATGCTTGAGAAATATGCATGCTCCAAGGGCGGTTCATTTAATCATAGAACCGGATTATTTGATCGCATCCTTATTAAGGATAATCACCTTGCTTCACAGTGTATTGAAAACACGAGTGAACTCGCACTTTATTTAACTAGGGTAAAGGCAGAAAACCCTGGAGTCCCGATTGAGCTCGAAATTGATCACCCAGAGCAACTTATGCCAGCAATTCATAGCGGTGTGGATGCGGTATTGCTGGACAACTTCGAACCCGATCAGGTGAAGCAAGCAGTTCATTTGAACCAAAATCGAGCCATTTTGGAAGCCAGCGGTAAGATCAATATCGACAACATTGAAATCTACGCTAGGGAAAACCCTCATTTTATATCCACCGGTGCCCCGGTGCATCGATCGAAGTGGATTGATATCGGTCTAGATTGGAAATTTGCATGAATCGCTATCCGCCAGGCAAGAAGCAAAAGAAGGGACAAACCAGACTGGTTCGCAAAAGCAAGAAGAGCGACACGAACTCCTATCTCTTGCAAATGCTGCTGCAAACTTCGCCTTACTATGTTTCCGGGAGTTTATTAGCTGAAAAATTATCCATGACTAGGGTCGGCGTCTGGTCCAGAATCAATAAACTTAGACAATTAGGCATAACGATCGAAGCAAGCCAAAACCGGGGGTACCGCATTGCCGGGGAACCCGATCTCTTTAATCTACCACTTCTTGAAGCTTGGATGAGAAAAGTTGGTTCGGATTGCAAACTCACTTTGTACGATCAAATAGACAGCACAAACTCTGAAGCCGAAAGGAGATTGGCTGATGGAAAGGATACCCCCTTTGCGGTTGTGGCAAATCAACAACGCTCAGGCCGAGGCAGAAGAGGTAAAGCTTGGCACAGTCCAAAGGGCGGCAATATATATCTTTCACTTGGCTTCAACCCCAATGTGAAGATGATCCGACTGCAAACATTCACCCTGTGGCAAGGGATCAAAATTGCCAAGTTCCTCCGGGATTTCTCAGGTTCCAATCAAATTCTTGTCAAATGGCCGAACGATTTATTGATCGGTGATAAAAAGCTTGGAGGCATGCTCACTGAAGCCTCCATTGATTGTGAACATGTAAAGTCACTTATCTTCGGCATTGGCATTAATGTGAATGCCTCCACTCTGTCTTATCCCCAAAGTATCCGCACAGAATCGATCTCTCTTCAAAATCATGCCCGGCAAACATTTAGACTGCACGAAATTACCGCAGGTCTAATCAAGGTAATACTCGAAGGCTTTAGTGAGTGCCTTGACGGCATTGAGTCCACTAAACTAAATCAAGAATGGGTTAAATACGACGCTCTCAAAGGGAAAAAAGTTCAGGTCACCAGCGGAAAGGAGACATTCAATGGCGTTGCCAAAGGAATAGACGCCAGCGGATCGCTGCGACTAAAAACGAGAAATTCTACAGTGAAGATCATTCATGCTGGAGATGTAACTCTAAATGAATCTTAATTTACCAGAAGTCTGTTGCCTAGATATTGGAAATACCAGTTGCCAAATCGTAAACTTCCAAGGAACTGAATCCAGTAAGTCCCAAAAAATAGGAACCAACGAATTTATTCAGAAACCTTCCCTGCTCCTTCCTCCCTCACAAACAAATATTCCGGTCTCCTATTGTTCGGTTGTTCCAAAGGCCACGGAAGCACTGCAAAAACATATTTTAGATTTTGGATTTCAAGCCCGGCAAATAGGTGCTAGCCAGAATCTCATTCCCATCGCTTATCCATTACCTCAGGAAATCGGTGCTGACCGGATTGCCAATTCGATCGCCACCTACAAAAAGTACACTCTCCCTGCACTTGTTGTAGATATTGGCACGGCTACCACCTTTGATGTTGTTACTGAAAAAGGTTATGAGGGAGGGGTTATTTTACCTGGCCCTCAAGGTCTGCTTGACTTTCTCTCATCAAAAACAGCACTATTGCCTAAAGTGAACTACAACACCGCTCAAAAACCGTTAACAATTATCGGTAAAAGTACACGGGATGCTATGCTAGCTGGCGTGTCATTCGGTTATAGTCCGATGATTAAAGCGATCGTTTCCAAGCTAAAGAAGGAAATAGCTGCAAAAGCAACTCCCTGCACGATCTCGCTTGTTAAGACGGGAGGGAACGCCAATTTATGTAAACTTCCAAACTTCATCCATGACCCTCTCCTAACACACAAAGGACTTTATCTCGCCCACATCGAGCTTTGCCATCGAAAGACAAAGGTATGACTAAAGAAAAGCCGTTGCCAATTGTTGAGGTTCTCAACCTGCGGAAAAGATATGGGCTAATTCAGGCACTAAAGGGCATTAGTTTTTCTATCGGGAAAGGTGAAATTGTAGGGTTTCTAGGCCCCAATGGTGCGGGCAAGAGTACTACGCTACGTATTCTGTCAGGGATGATAGCGGCCGACTCAGGTGAAGCAAAGGTTTGCGGAGTTGATCTAGCCGAAGAAGATGGTGAGGTTCGTAATCATATCGGATTTTTGGCAGAAAATAATCCGTTGCCTGATGAACTTCGCGTAATCGAATATTTAAACTTCCGAGCCAATCTGAAAGGACTGAAAGGAAGTAGAAAAAAAGACAGGATTCGGTTAGTCTTAGATGCCTGCGATCTAGATCGTCGTGTCTCTGAAAGAAAAATCAGCACCCTCTCCAAAGGGTTTCGTCAAAGAGTTGGAATCGCTGATGCTTTAATTGCTGAACCGAGACTTGTAATATTGGATGAACCAACCATTGGTTTAGATCCCATGCAAACAGCAATCACTCGAAAAATGATGGAACGGATGCGTGGGGAGGTTGCTTTTATTATCTCGAGTCACATTCTATCTGAAGTAGAAATATGCTGTGACCGCATGATCATTCTTAGTCATGGTCAGATTGTAGCAGAGGGTTCATTAAATGAACTGCAAGATCAGTTCGTAGATGATGTAATCTTCGAAGTCGTTTCAAATGCATCACGTATTGAAATGCAAAAAACAATTTTAAAAATTGATCCAACCAGTCAGATCATTCAAGAAGATCCAATAGAAAATTCAGGCAAAAGAAAGTATATCTTTTCAAGTAAAAATAAGAACAATGAAGACTCAATTCTTCAGGACCTTTTGTTTATAAAAGAAATGCAAATTTCTGAGTTTAGGGTAGCGAAACCTGACCTTGAAACAATTTTTTTAAAGGCAACCAAACGAAACTGGGAGATACAAGATTTACTGGGTCGTAAAAAACAAAAACCAACTGATCTCAACTAAATTTCTGTATGCATATTTATTTCCAAATAGTGAAACAGGAAGTTTTTACACTATTTATTTCCACAACCACTTACATCTCTAGTTTTTACTTCCTTTCCCTTCTTGGCATCTCCTACCGTTTCTTCCTTGAGTTTTTTAGCAGCACGAATTGGATCCTCCCTCCTCTCACATCACTACTCATTGGCCTTCTCTTTGGCTCGCCTGGTCTTGTGCCTTTTTTAACTATGAGAACATTTTCCGAAGAACGAAAACTTGGCACTCTCCAGGTACTAATGTCCGCTCCAGTGTCTCCAACCGAACTAGTACTTGGAAAATGGACGGCCTGCTTGATGCTTCTATATGTAATATTTGGGCTCTCATTTTGTTTTCCACTAATTACCTATCTTATATATCCTTCAACAGGAATATCATTGGGTTTTAATGAGCCATCTCAATGGATTGGGATATTTTCATTTTTAGTTTTTCATGGATGTACCTTTACCGCTATTGGCATTTTCGCCAGTTCCCTAACCAAAAATCAAATGATATCAGGGATGCTTACTTTTTCACTGATATCTATTTATTTAACAGCAATCATTTTCACTTTTGGAGAAAGTTTTCCAATTTCAGAAAATCAGGGCATTTTTGATTACCTGGAATCCACTATACTGTCCTTGTTTAGCGGGTTGTCTCAAATGCATAATTTTTCGTTAGGTTTACTCGATGTAAAAACAATTTTCCATCAAATAACTCTTACGGTTTTATTTTTATTTCTAGCAATTATTCAGGTAGACAGAATTAAACATAAAGCATGAACTTTAGATACTCCAAACAGAATAGGAAACTAGACAGATGGTTAGTTTACTTGCTTGTTCTTACATTATTTTTTTTAGCAAGTTTTCTAATCTCCACATTTAAATATCAATTCAATTTTTCTAATAAATCCTACTCGCTGTCTAACGAATCATTACTACAGCTCAATAAAATTAATACTCCCATTGACATCATTGTCACTTTCGGCAACGACTCGGACTACCCTAAAATAATACAACAATTCCTCACCGACCTTGATCTATTACTCGATCAATTAAAAAGATTTTCACCTGATCATAAGATTCGTATCTTCAAGATTAATTTTGATAGCATCAAGCATCAACAAACTGATATTCTAGATCAATATAACATCAACGAAAGAAATTTGCTCATCATTGCCTCGGCATCCAAAGGCAAAGAGGTTTTAGTCAGGTATCGCGAACCGGAGGAAATAAGCCCTTACGATAATAATCGAGTGTTCAGATCAGTCGACTCACTTGCTCGTGAAGCAATTTGGGAATCCAAATTCTACTCCAATTGGGTTGAATCTGCCAACGGCGTACTAGTACCTACAGAATTCATTGGAGAAGCAAGACTCATTCAATCCATAATAAAATTGCGACAAGAAAAAGTTGGCAAAAAAGTCTACTTTAGTACCGGTCACGGTGAGGCCAGTCCAGAAGACAGTTCGAGCAACACGGGATTTTCATCTTTTAAGCAGTTAATTGAAGATAAAGGTCTCGATGTAAAGTCATTAGACCTTAGCTCGCTAGAAAACATACCCGTTGATGCCGAAATTCTAATTATTTGTGGTCCTAAGGGCATTTTCCATGAAAAGGAAGTGAGCATGATCAGGCAGTACCTCAACTATCGGGGCGGGAAAGTATTAGTCCTTCTTGATCCAGTTGAAGACACCTTTGCAAGTGACAGTCCTGCGTTTGGATTACGAAATCTCTTCAAAGAATGGGGATTAAGGTGCCACGATATGCTTATTCACGATGAAAATAGAGAAAATTACGATCTTTTCTCAAATTCGTATTTTGTACGCACATTCCCCAAATCATTTGAACACAAGCTCACACAAAATATAATTTCAAATGGCTTCGTTATACAGGCAGGAAAATGTAGACCTATTGAAAAGACGCAACATATTGAACATTTCCAAGTAAATGAATTGCTCTATACTTCCTCCACCTCCTATGCAATTTCCAATTGGTCGAACCGGGCGACACCAATCAAAAGAAACCCACTGCTTGACTTGAATGGCCCCGTACCGATCTTTGCCATTTCTGAATTAAGTCTGCTAGGTTCTCAGTCAACCAACATCAACTCCAATGCTAAACTTGCCGCGTTAGGAAGCTCAGAAATCTTCAACAATGCAAAATTATCCTCTAGTACCGGAAATCAGGCTCTAGCTAGTAATATAATTTATTGGCTTACTGACCAAGAGGAGTTACTCGACATAATTCCTAGAACCGTCAATTCCTATTCCATTTCACTCAGCAAACAAGACTTCACTAAACTCACCTACAGTCTTAGCTTAATTCCCATATCTGTTCTATTGATGGGGCTTTTCATGCGTTGGCTTCGAAAGGAGGTACCCTAATGAAGAATAAAATTCTTTTCTTGTTCATTTCTAACATTCTTTTGTTTGCTTACATTTACTACCATATATCGGAAGAACCTAGGGAGACATCACTAAGTAATATTATTACTTCAATCCTCCCCAATATCTCTAAAATTGAAATATCGGAAAGTCCTTCTTCGTCCATTGTACTAACATCAGAAAAAGATGGTTCGTGGCAATTGGTTCATCCTTTCTCATGGGAAGCTGATGCGCTCAAGCTTGCCGAACTAATTACCTCTTTGGCCAACCTCCGCATCAATCTCCATTGCAGTGCAGATGAGTTGGACAACAGGGGTGAAAAACTAAGCGACTATGGAATAATGGATGGGACTACCATATTAAAACTCGATGCTTTAGATACTCATCTTTCACTCCAAGTAGGAGATGCTTCCCGAGATAAAAAATTTGTGTATTGCTTATTCCAAAACAAATCGATGGAAGATGCCATTTTAAAACTTCCTATCGCCTTCTTAAAGTTCTTTGACACACAAACAATGGCTTGGGCAAACAAGACATTTTTCAGGATTCCGCTATACACTATAGATGCCCTCAAACTAGAGACATCAAGACAAGACAGTCACTCAACTACAGAATTAATTAACGAAAAAGATAAATGGAAATTCAAACTGCCCATGACTGCCAGCGTAAACAAAGAAAAATTATTTTTTTTACTAAATCAAGTTGCATCTTCCAAAATTATCAACTTCAAACCCGAGTTAAAAGAGGACGATAATATTACTCAAATTTACCATCTAAGTATCAATGCAATGAACCGCAGTCATCTTTATACTTTCTCTCAGATTGAAAATAACTCTACTTCGAAGTTGATTTGCGATTATCCTGAAAAGGGAATCAAATTTCAGTTGCTTCCTGAATTAGGTTTAAGTTTTGAAGATTGGACTACGAAATTAAGAGAACCTCGATTATTTAATGCTACGATTTCCGAACTAGAACGAATTAAAATATCGCGACTGGAATCATCCCTATCTCTGAGAAGAACAGAAGAAAACAAATGGGTAGGATTTGAGTCAAGTGGCACCTCATCAAGAACCGCCAATGTAGACTTCGAAGCAATTCGAGAGACGATTCACCGATTAAGTGCAATCGAAGTCACGGAATATTTACTCTTTAATCCAACTCCAGCTCAACTAAGTGAGCATGGATTCGATCAACCGATCTTTAAAATTGAATTGGAATATCTAAATTCTACCAAGCGTACAATGATCGTATCAAAATCATCTGAACAGATGTCATTGTGGAAAACATTGATTTTAGAGGAAGGGATTCTCTGCCTCACCAATTGCCCATGGGAAGACATGATCCGCATCGAAATGAAGAATTATTTAAGCAAAAATGTAATGAAACTTGGAAGTACAGTTTCTGAAGTAAGCATACAAATGATCGATGACAAAAAGCGTTATATCTACAGTTCGGATGGTCAAGATGATGAAACATTAAATATCCTCAAGAACATTTACGCGGAATCGATAGTAGAGGAGAAGATGGAGAGCCAGGGATTATGGCACAATGGAAATTGGCATGCATGGAAATACCAAGTCAATTTCATTGATGAAAACTCGACTTTTAGTAAAAGTATCCTCATCACGGAACAAGTAAACACTACCAACTGGTATGCTGGATCGCAGGAAGAAAACATCACATTTAATCTTCCCGTAGAATACATTGATACACTAAGCAGCATAATTAAAAGCAGCAAATAGATAAATATAAATTCTATTTTATCCTAAGTATATTTTATTGAAATACATAAAGAGAGTTTTTTTGTTTTTCCAATGGGCAACCCTCAGCCTCCAACTCCTTTTCATATTTATTCTTAAAACATCGATTCCGATACCAGAATATTTTGCTCATAAGGCACTAGCAGAATCGGGTCTAAATTCTTTTAATATAAACAATGCAAATATCTTTGAGGGCTCTAAATTAGGCATCGAAAAAGTATCATTTTCGTCAAATCAAATTAAAGTAATTTTACAAAATTCTATTATCTCATTGAATCCAAATATTGCTAATGTCAATTCGGTAAACGCGATCTCAGAATGCACAATCGATAATGTTCGTATTTGCTCAGATGAATTAAATATCGAGATCGAGAATATAAACTTTAAATTAATTAATGACTTTTATCATTTAGACTGCGAATTGCAATGGCGTTCGAAATTTGTAAAATTGAAAATTTCATTTTTGGATTTCTCCCAAAATATATCAAGATCAGAAACAAAGATTGACCTCGATAAATTATTCGGTGAATTGTTTAACAATTTAGTCCTCTTTAATCAATACTTCTCTGATGATATAATTGAAGTGTACTCCACCGTACAAAAAGGAATGGTGCTTATATCTGGCACAACTAAAAGTGTGTCTAATTCACTGAAAAATAGTAACATCTTTTACGTTAGGATAAACGATGAGGAAAACGGTGAGCGAAACTTCAAAGGTAAACTAAAATCGTACTCCAATTCAGCCAACATCCATAACTTTGTAATTCATTCTGGAGAATCATCGATAGATTTTGACTTTGATCTCATTCCTGAATCTGAAGTAACCCTCAATGAAATTAACCATTTATCGATTACAGGTCTTAAAATCGATGGTCCAATTTCCGGAAATTTGCCAGAAATCAGTGTGAACCTGTTTGAGAAAAATGAAAAGAAGTTTGCATATTTTTATGGTGATTCTAACCTGACGGACTTTAGCCTTCTCGCAGAGTTTCCTTTCTGCTCTGAAGTGACCGGATTTCTCAACTTATACCCCAGTAATTCAAATTTATCCGGCAAAATGGCTTACGGGGAAACTGCCTTATTTGATGGTGAGAGCCTGAAACTATCCTGCCATCAAAACTTGGTCCCTATGAACGATTTTTCACCAACTTTATTTACCATTCAGGCATCTTCATTTTCTGTTCTCAATACAAAACCAGGCATGTTTTCATTGAATGGTGAAATCGATTCAAATATGTCAATTTTCATTCACTATGCATACGGTAAGTTTGGTGGCAGTAAGGCAACCGGAAGTTATGTTCAAAAGTGGAATCCGCCAAGGTACAGGTTCTTGCTCGATGGATATTGTCTACCAACTGACATTACACCCTGGCTCGGTACTTGGTGGAGTGATATCTGGCAAGATTTCACATTTAGCGGAAAATCTCCTTCAGGTAATTTTTCTATATCTGGCGTCTGGGGGGGGACCGCCGGCAATTCTCTCACTCATGGCTTTGTAACTGGAGGCAATATTGCATATAAGGACATCGAGTTTATTGACTCAAATGTAGAGATTATAGTACAAAATTCTTACACAGATATTTTTTTTAAACCTTTAGAGCACCGGTTTGGAGAAATCATTGGAGAACTGACATTCTCTCCAAGATCCATCCTACAGCCCTATCTTAAATTTGATGGATACGGACAATTCCCTTTCAATGATGGAAAATCGATCTTCGATTCTAGCCTCGACGGGTTGATTGACGAAATTAACGCCTCGGTTGTCAGTTTTGACGGGGAGGGATTCATCAGTCTAAATAAGGATAATGAAATCGCTGATGACAACACCACCTCTTTTTTATTTGATTTTGACACAGACCGCCCCATCCAAATTAAAGGAGCTCCGGTTGCTTCGGTTTCTGGTGAGATTTGCAGACGAGACGGTCTTCTGCACTGTAATCTTGAAAATCTAATTTTGGCAGAGGGCAGCTGTACTTTACAAATCGATGAAAAATCAGCCATTTCTGATCTAATTGAAATGAGGTTGAACATTTCAGATGCTCGACCCGACCTGCTTTACAACACTTTCTTCCAATATTGGTTTTCCGAAAATGAAGATTCTGATGGCTCTCTCTTTGCTCCAAGGACCGAAAGCTCTTTTTCTGAATTTGATAAAGCAGGAACTGTTAGCATCAATCTTTTGGGGGTGGGACCAGCTTCTGACCCATTCCAATTCCAGGGAACTGGCAATTTCTTCTTAGATGGAATCGATGTAGGCCGAATCGAATTCCTTGGAGGACTGCGTAAAAATTTGGCAAAATTCAACCTTCCAATGCCCTCCGATGCCCTCCGATTCAATACCCTGGAAGCCCCATTCCAAATCGATCAGGGAAATCTTACTTTCGATAACTTTGAACTGAAAGGGCCACTTTCCAAAATTGTAGGAAAGGGCACATTCGACCTCACCAACAACACCGTAAATCTTAATGCCGATTTAAAACTTTTGGGAAATATTCAGGTTCCTATAGTCGCGCAGGTTCTTAGTATCGCGGATCCCTTATCCAGGTTGAGCGAAATTCATGTCCATGGTCCAATAGGAAAACCTTCATGGGAAATTTTAGTCACACCGGCTCCCTTGCCAAAGTAATTTTCGGCTTACCCGGAACCATTCCATTGAAATCAAACATTGCCACCACGGGAAATTTTCATTTGATCAAGATTTCAACTTCAAAAGGAGGATAGCACTTTGGACCTAAGCGAACTTAAAGGAATCATCTCGATGATGCAAAAATCGGATCTCACCGAATTGGAGATCGAGGTAAAAGATTTAAAACTCAGACTGGCCCGTCCAGGAGGAGATGCTCCTGCAGTGGGAATGAGAGAGGTGATTGTGCAATCACAGCAACCGAGCATCTCAACTTTGCCTGCGAATCACGCAAGTCCCCCAACTTCCGAGAGCAAATCGGACGATACACTTTCCACCTTTACCTCGCCCATGGTTGGCACCTTTTATCGCAAACCATCGCCCGATGATCCCGAGTTTGTCAAAGTTGGAGATACAGTCAAGAAAGGTGATGTACTTTGTATCATAGAAGCAATGAAGGTAATGAATGAAATTCAGGCAGAAGAGTCGGGAGAAATTGTTGAAATCCTTCTGGAAGACAGTAACAGCGTAGAATTCGGCCAAGCTCTTTTTAAGATCAGATCCCTCTAAGAGTAGAGAATGATAAGAAAGATTTTAATAGCCAATCGTGGAGAGATTGCTTTACGCATCGTTCGGGCGTGTCGCGAATTAGGAATTCAGACACTCGCGGTTTATTCGGAAGCAGACGAGCAATCCCTGCATGTCCAACTTGCCGATGAAGCAATTTGTATAGGACCCGCATCGGGAGCGGAAAGCTACCTCAGAGCAGATCGTATTCTTAGTGCTGCCGAAATTGCGGATGTGGATGCCATCCATCCTGGATATGGTTTCCTTTCTGAAAATGCTGAGTTTGCCGAACAATGTGAGTCCTGCAATATCACTTTCATTGGCCCGCGGGCAGAAACCATTGCCAAGATGGGAGATAAAGCAATCGCCCGTGAAACAGTAGCCAAAGCGGGTGTACCGATCATCCCAGGAAGCGACGGGCCAATTGAAAACGAGAAAGAAGCCATCCGAGTGGCACAAAAGATTGGTTTTCCAGTAATCATCAAGGCGGTTGCAGGCGGGGGTGGCCGAGGGATGAGAATTGCTCATAACTCCGTTTCCTTCGCCAAGGAATTTCAGTCCGCTCGGCTCGAAGCAACCAAAGCATTTGGCAACGGCTCTCTCTATGTGGAGAAATACTTGGAAAACCCCCGCCACATTGAATTTCAGGTCCTTGCCGACAAGCACGGTAATGCGATCCATCTGGGAGAGCGCGATTGCTCTGTCCAAAGGAGGCATCAAAAGGTAATTGAAGAAGCACCCTCCCCTTTTCTAGATAAAAACCTCCGTGCCAGAATGGGGAAAGCAGCACTCAAAGCAACCAGTGCGGCAAATTATGTAAATGCCGGTACGATCGAGTTCCTTGTAGATTCGAAGGGTAATTTTTATTTCATCGAGATGAATACACGCATCCAGGTTGAACATGCAGTTACTGAGGAGGTCACCGGTGTAGACCTGATAAAGGAGCAAATTCAGGTCGCATCTGGAAACAGGCTTTCTTTAAGCCAAAAGGACATCGTTCTTAGCAAACATGCCATCGAGTGCAGAATATGTGCGGAAAACCCCTCTCGCAATTTTGCTCCATCCCCCGGCACAATTGGTTTGTACTATGCCCCAGGTGGCCATGGCGTACGGGTGGATTCCCATGTTTACGGCGGATACACGGTTTCTCCTTATTATGACAGCATGATTTGCAAGCTCATTGCCTACGGCAGAACCCGTAAAATTGCTTTAGATCGCATGTACCGTGCACTCAGCGAGTACATCATACGAGGGATAGACACCAATATCGAGTTTCTTAAGGCTGTGATTTTGGACCCTGGTTTCCGCCAAGGTGAGGCCACCACTTCCTATGTGGAAGAATTTCTCTCCAGAGCACCCAAAGATGTTTTCCAAAGTTCTAACAAGAAGTAGCTAACTATGACCAAGAAAAAGGCTGACGCCACCAACGAGAGTTCTGAATCCATTCCCACCCTTTCTGAAGAGTCCAGCGAGTTAGGCACCATTCGTATTAATCACAGCGTAGTCGCGGGAATTGTGCGACTTGCCACCCAATCCGTTCCTGGAGTCGTCAATGTTGGCGGTGGGGGGGTTGTTGAAGGCCTCACCGACTTTTTCTCCAAAAAAGAATCCGAGCGTGGTGTACAGGTTTCAGAAGCGGAAGGTGGTGGATATGAAATCGAAGTACGTGTTGTACTGAGATTTGGAGTGGATTTAGCCAAGACAGGTTTAAGCATACAGGAATCCATCCGTGACCAGATTCTTACGATGACGGGGAATCATGCCAAGAATATCGATGTGGTGATCGATGATATCAAACAAGCCTCCTCCGATAAAGATCTCGATGATTCAGACGATTGGGAAGATACCTCTTCCGCTGACTAATCTTCATCAACTTTACTCGCATGACCATGGTTGAGTATTATCTTAACCTCTCCGCTGAGGATGCCCTCAAGCAACCGGTCTATTGGTATGCCATTGCGTTGCTCTTTGCTCTTTGCATCGTGTGGTGGTTGATAAGGAAATGCAGAATCGAACTCGTCCCTGTTTTTTCGGACGATGAAGGTGCGGTTCAAATCACTCCCCAAGCACTCAGGGAATTAGTGAGGAAGTCGTGTGCTTCCATTCCAGGAGTCCATGCCCCCAAGACCCGAATTCTCAAAAAAGGAGCCTCGCTAAGGCTGCATGTCTGCCTTCGGGTGGCTCAAAATTGTAAAGTCAAAGAAACCCGATCTCACTTAAAAGAAAAGCTCGAAGGAATCATGGTCAATAACTTGAATTTTGATAACTTTGAAGGCGTGGACTTGGTCATTGCAGGTTTTCACGACGAAGCCTCCTCCTAGCCGCCGCGTACTCTCCTGATTGCGGGGTGGGATTTGCTTATCGCAATGTGCTTGTCCCTGATTTCGGCAAATGCACCATTTTTCTCAAATTCACCCAGTGCCGATGTTGCAATCCAAGCTGTGCCGATTGGTTTTCCGAGGAGTGGGGAAAACCCACCAGAAAGTACTCGTCCTATTTTTTTTCCTTCATCGTTGACTACAGTGGAATTGGATCGGGGAATCCTCCGGTCCTCCACAGCATAGTGAATAACCCTTCCGCTGGTTAAATTCAGTTTTTCGGCAAGTAAGGCACTCGAACCAAAAAATTCTTCCTTATCCCAACCAACTGCCCAACTTAACCCTGCCTGAACAGGGCTTATCTCATCGGAAAGCTCGTGTCCATGCAAAGGGAAGCCCGCCTCCAACCTCAGACTGTCCCTGGCCGCCAGACCGACCCAGCACAACTGCCCACAGTCCAATGGTTTGGAAAGTACATTTATCCATTCACCCAATTGATCTTTTCTGCAGTAAATTTCGAAACCGTCCTCTCCCGTGTAACCGGTTCGGGCAATTAGCGATTTACCTACGACCAACCAATCAGCCTCCATACAATGCATTCGGGAAATCTCAGTAACTTTTTGTCCGCATAATCCCGATAGAATATGGACTGAATTGGGCCCCTGAACGGCCAATTGCCCAAAGTCATCAGACTGGTTATGGATTTCACAGTCATAGCTACCGCGAAGTGCAGAAAGATGAGCAAAGTCCGCATCTGTATTAGAAGCATTTACGCAAAGGAAGTATTTTGTCTCAGCAATTTTATAAACTATAAGATCATCGATCGTACCCCCATCCTCCGAACAGAGAAGCGTATATTGTGCCTGACCAGTCCTAATCTTTGACAGGTCATTAGTTAGAGCAAAATTGAGAAAGTCGAGTGCCTGGGCACCCTCAACGATGATCTCCCCCATGTGGCTTACATCAAAAATTCCAGCATGCTCACGCACAAACCTGTGTTCCTCCAGACTACTCCCATAGGAAAGGGGCATATCCCATCCGGCAAAGGCTGCAAATTTTGCAGAGATGGACTGATGATAATCATGCAGAGGGAGTTTTTTTAATGCAGACATATTTCAAGGGTTGCCTAGTTTTCTGATCTGTGGCTTGATTTCCCCATCATCATGCATAGTTGCTCTGTCAAAGACCAACCTAATCGCTTGAATGACTAGTCAACTGGTCTTAGCGGTTGCCCTGACTATTGGCATTTCCTGCCTCTGCTCCATCTTGGAAGCAATGATTTTGAGCGTAACCTCCGCCGAAATTGAACACTTCAAGGAACGATCGCGCAAGTGGGGCAATTTACTTGAGAAATACCGTCAGGAAATTGATGAGACCAGTTCGGCCATTCTTAGCTTAAATACAATTGCCAATACCTTGGGAGCTACCTTGGTAGGTGGTTTAGCGGAGAAGAGCTTTGGCGGCGGGGAAAATTCCCTTTTTATTTTTGCCTGCGGCATGACCCTGGGGATTTTATTTTTTGCGGAAATTTTACCTAAGAACCTCACTGTTTCCTATCGTGCAGACATGCTTGGCTTTCTAATCCCTCCCCTGGTGGTGGTTCGATTCTGCATGTCTCCATTCTCAAAAATTTGCAAAGTCACGATGAGGGCCATGGTTCCTGAAAAAGAAAAATCAGGTACCGAGGATGAGAATGAAATCATTCTCCTCGCCCAGAAAGGGGCCAAGGAGGGCACACTTACCAATGAGGAAAGCGACTGGGTGACCAATGCCTTGAAGTTGGATGGAGTCAAAGTTTCCGAAATCATGACCCCAAGAACCGTGGTCCTTGCTTTGGATGAAGCATTGACCGTGGAAGAAGCTTTTCAAAAACATCCCAACATTCCCTTTGCCCGCATACCCATTTATTCTGATAACATTGATCATATTACCGGAATTGTAAGGCGTCGCGATTTGCTCAACTCGATGGTCGCAGGAAAAAATCTGCTCACCCTAGGGGAACATGCCCAGGAAACCTTGTTCACCCCAGAGAATGCAAGTGCGGACAAGGCCCTCCGGTTGCTGCTTAGCGAACATTGTCAGTTATCCGTTGTGGTCGATGAATTCGGCTCTGTCACCGGGGTACTCGCACTTGAGGACATAGTGGAGAGTATACTTGGACAGGAAATCTTCGAACCTGACGACCTTGCCGTGGACATGAGGGAACTGGCCAAGAGGAAGCACTTATCCCAGGTGGCAAAAACTCAGGAAAGCAACGATGAACCCCAGGCTCAAGAATGATTCTAGGAGCAACAACATCCTATTGGCTGCATGACCTGAGTCCATTTCTTTGGCAGTTTCCCGACTCTTGGGGCAATTGGGGACCGGGGGGTATCCGTTGGTACGGAATCTCTTACTTACTCGGCTTCATTACTGCTTACGCTTTGCTACTGCGGGCATTTCGATTCGGGAAAAGTCCCTACGACAAAGAGCAAATCCTTAATCTGATGACTTTCATGGTGATCGGCGTTTTGGTTGGCGGAAGAATGGGATATATCCTACTTTATCAGACCGGTGATTTTATTGATGACCCTCTTTTGCTTCTACGGGTATGGGAAGGTGGGATGGCTAGCCATGGCGGGTTTATTGGGGTAATCCTTGCCATCTACTGGTACATCAAGCAATCCAGGCAAATGTTTTGGCCTGTGGCCGATTTAATTGCCTCAGTAGTTCCTCCCGGTTTGTTCTTTGGCAGGTTGGCCAACTTCATCAACGGGGAGTTATGGGGCAAACCCTCCGAATTTCCATGGGCAGTCATTTTTCCTAAATCGCCGGGCTTTGCGGAAGGCATTGCCCGCCACCCCTCCCAGATTTATGCAGCCCTCCTCGAAGGAGCCTTGGTATTTACCTTTGTTCAATTTCGTTTCTGGAAATCAAATATCTGCCAAAAATCCCCGGGGAGACTGGGTGGTGAGTTCCTTATCGCCTATGCCTTGGCTAGAATCGTTGGCGAGTTCTTCAGGGAACCAGATGCCTCGCTGATTTTAGGAATGTCCCGTGGTCAGTTCTATTCAATTTTCCTTCTTATCGGGGGCATTGCCGTGATCGCTCTCGCCTCCAAAAGAGCCACGCAACCCCACGGCTAATCCATCCATCCGATCGATTATAATGTTCTGTAAATGCAGATTGTTAATTGTTTGGCTTTGACACTTAGAACAAAAGGTCAAACAACACTCATAGGCACGCATACATGGATATCAGATGATCAGTAATCTTTTCGGCTTTCTCTCTAACGATATTGGTATCGATCTCGGTACGGCTAATACCTTGGTCTTCGTGAAGGGGGACGGAATCGTTCTGCGTGAGCCCAGCGTGGTCGCCCGCTACAAAACCAGCAAGAAGGTCTGTGCCGTTGGTGCCGACGCCAAGCGGATGCTCGGTCGCACACCTGGGACTATCGAAGCACTCCGCCCAATGAAAGATGGCGTCATTGCCGATTTCGAGATTTCTGAAGCAATGCTCCGGTATTTCATTGAAAAAGTGGATAAAAGAAAACTGGTACCCCCCCGCGTGGTCATTGCCGTCCCCTCAGGAATCACCGCAGTGGAAAAAAGGGCGGTCAAAGATTCTGCAATCCGGGCAGGTGCTCGGGAAGTTTTACTTCTCGGAGAACCGATGGCTGCATCGATTGGGGCTGGTCTGCCAATTCATGATGAATACGCCAATATGATTGTCGACATTGGAGGGGGAACTACCGAAGTCGCCATTATCTCTATTTCGGGAGTGTCCTTCCAAAGAAGCATTCGTGTCGGTGGGGATGAGTTGGACGAGGCCATAGTGGCTTATATGAAAAAGGCCTATGGACTCCTCATCGGAGAACGCACGGCGGAAGAAATCAAATTTACCATTGGATCGGCGGCTCCCCTCGACTCGGGAGAACTGAGCATGGATGTGCGTGGGCGGGATGCCACGGCTGGCCTTCCCAAAACCATTCACATTACCTCCCAGGAAATTCGAGAGGAAGCACTGAAAGAGGTGGTCACTCAAATCGTTGACCTTGTTAAAAATGCCCTAGACCGTTGCCAACCTGAGCACTCGGCTGACCTCATTGACCGCGGAATTGTACTGGCAGGCGGAGGGGCTCTGATCCGCGGGCTCGACCAAGTGATCAGCGATGCCACCGGCCTTACGGTAATCCAAGCTGAGGATCCCCTGAGTTGCGTGGCTAATGGAACGGGTGAATTCCTCAACTTGTTAGACTCACTTAGCCGGGAACAGATCGACCGCTTGGTCACGCAGTAACTTTACTCAAGTGGCCTCCTCTCCAGACAGGCCCAAAATTCGACCATTCCTTTTTCTGGGATTGTTCTCATTTTTTTGGATTGGACTGCCCGTGTCCTGGAAGTTACTGCTCAAATCAGGATTTGATGAATTTCAAGCTCCTCTTTGGGAGACAGCTTCACGGGTAGCGGACCTAAGTCACTTTTGGGGGCACATGGCAGATTCAAAGACCACTTTAATTGAGAAAAATAGGGCCCTTTCCAGAATCCGGTCCGATCAGCACCTACAAACTGAACGCACCCAAGAATTGAATGAGGAGATCGCCAGGCTAAGAGGACTTATTTCTCATCTGGATTCCCTCGAAAAACAAATCAACATCGACCCCCATAGGCGCTTCACCCCCCTCCTCGCCCGCGTTAGCAAGCGGACATTAAATGGGTGGTGGCAAGAATTTACCATTCGCCGCGGAGAAAATGCCGGACTCCGCCCTGGTCTTGGGGTACTTCACCAAGGGGGTTTGCTCGGCCGAATTCGCAAAGTAGCGAAACGCTCAGCAGATATAGAACTTATCTCCAACCCAGGATTCCGTGTAGTAGCGCATTTTGACGGGGACGACCGCCCAGTTACCTTCCAGGGAGATGGGATTGCTTTAGGAGGCCCTCCAAGAGGTATCGTCAGCGATGTACCCCATGACCTGATCGCGTCTGAGCAAGCCCCTCTAATTCTGAAAAGTTCCTCCCTCAGCGGAAATTACCCAAATGGCTTAAAAATTGGCGAGGTTCGCCAGTTGGAGGGCGGAGAGGATGGACTTTTCAAAAGGGGGCAGGTTCTGCTCGATCCCCTGATTGGGCACATTACCGAAGTCACCATCCTCCTGCCGGAATTCCATCAAGAGTAATTAGAACATGGGCAATCAAAACCTTTTCACCGCCGTTCTTTGCCTCAGCCATATCTTCATTCTTTTTCTAGGAGGTTTAATCAATGAAGCATGTGGATCTGTCGGGGTTGTTTTTTATTTCCCCGCCCTCTTTGTTTTCCCGACATCTCTCCTTCTTGATGGTCGCCGGGCACTTCCTGTGCTCTTTCTAACCGGGCTGGCATTTGACCATTCATTTGGTACCGCTTGGGGGCTTAATGCCATCGGGTCTTGCTTTCTTTATTTTATCACTGCTCAACTTTTCCATAGTGGACAAAAAAGTGCTCCTATCCGACCAACTACTTTTCAAATTGCCTGTAATGTAGTCTTGACCATGGTTTGGTTCATCGCACTCAAGATAGGCATTCAGCCATACGGAGACTGGGCATTCTTCAGGTTTACACTCGACCTTCTTTGTTCGACAGTACTGCTCATACCATTGGTCCACTGGTATCCAGTTTTCTGTGCCTGCCTGCTTGAGTTGTTAAACACTCGCACCATGCCGAAAACGAAATCAATTTAACCGATGAAATTTTTCGAAAAATACCTCCCAGAAAAACGAAGATTTCGTCTTTTTTCTTTTTTTTATTTTTCCCTCTTTTCTATCCTCGCCAGTGTCTTGGTGTACCGGCAGGTCTTTCAGGTAGAAGATTTCCGAGAGAAAGAAAGAAAACAAGGTCAGCGCCGCATTATCCGTCCAGGTGCACGGGGAGATGTGTTCGACCGGGATGGCAACCTTCTGATTGGAAACCGTGCTCATTACTCTGCCAGTATTCACCTAGAATTACTGGCTAGGGAAATCTGGGAGGAAAAAATCAGCCTTCGCAGAAAATCTCGAAATCTACTCGAGGAACTGAACCAGTTGCCCGCTCTTTCTCTACCAAACCTACTTGAGACTTGCTGGCAGGATGAGCATGTGAGATCCCGTGGGGTGCTCCTTTCAGGCATGGCAAAAAAAGGAGAGGGAGGCCAATATGAACGAGTAGTGGCGTTCATCAATCAGGACAGAGTGCCCGTCACCCATTCAAAAACCGGAAAATGGTCCTGCCTGATAGACTCGTGGAACTCTTCTGCCGAGAACCGGGTCTCCATCCAGGAATCTAACACTCCAATCAATGTCTCCGTATCTGGTCTTTTTTCCACGGAATTTGCTCTCAACAAGGACGGATCCCCTCAGAATATACTGGCGGAAAATTCAGCCACTCCTTGGTACCTGAATCTTTTCCAGAAAAAAACGGAAGAAGGTTACTCCTTTTCGGTAAATGGATATTCCCATTCCTGGGAAGCCCGCCTATGCGTTGTTAGTAGGCATCTTGATCAGATAAATAAACTCATCGGCCGGAACGAAAGAATCAGCCTTAACACGATCAAGTCACACTGGCGGAAACAACTGGTCCTTCCTCTGGAAATTTCCAATGATTTAACCCACCAGGAATACGCCATTTTAATCGAAAACCTAGCTCCCGATTCCCCCGTGCAAGTACACGCCACTCCAATCAGGCATTATCCTGAAGGCAGCCTTGCTTCCCACATATTGGGCTATGTGGGCAGTGGATATCAGTCCGACTCTGAATTCCTCGAAGGTGCCGACCTAGCGACATTTCAACTTCAGGGAAGGACGGGGAAGGCAGGATTGGAGAAAGGCTTTAATGACCGCCTAAAAGGACAGGACGGATATGACATCTGGATCGTCAATCCGATGGGGTCCAGATTCGAGCGTATTCAAAGTCAGCCGTCGCAAAAGGGAGACAGCTTACATCTCACCCTCGATCGCGACTTGCAATTGGTTGCCGAGCAATCGATTGAAAGGATGGTCTCAACAGTCGCTCAACGTAGAATCCTCCCAGATTCCAATTGGGAAAAAACGATTGAGCGAAGAACGCAGAAAGCACTGATTGGCACCAATGAAACCGAAGTCCGGGCAGAACTTCTACTCGCTGCCTTCAAGGATGCTCCTTTTCCTCTCTCCGAGCAACAGGCGGCCACTGTGGCTGGGTTCAAGGGCACGACTGCGGATGCCATACGCCTGCTTCGGATCCTCTATGCAGAAGGCGTTCTTGAACGTTCCCCAAATGATTTTCTGCGCTACCAGTTGGCTCCCCCTCCACCACCCCCAGGTGCCGCTGTACTGATTGATCTAAAGACCGGGCAAATCCTCACCCTTGCCAGCAAGCCGAATTACGACCTGGGTAGCCTCACACCCTATATTTCGCAGGCGGCCTATGATGATATTCAGAGGCGCGAAGCGTGGCTTCCGCGTGCTTGGCACCCGGGATATGCACCCGCCTCTCCCTTTAAATTAGTGACAGCAATTACCGGACTAAAAAACAATATGATTCTGCCAGATGAAAAGCACCTGTGTGAAGGAATTTACAAAGGCATGAAATGCCATGTTCACCCCGGACAGCATGGAGAACTGGACCTACGGGATGCGATTTCCCAAAGTTGTAATGTTTACTTCTTCCGGGCAGCCGAACGGATCACCCACCAAAAACTCATTGCTGAAGCCCGCTGGTTAAAATTCGATGAAAAAACCCCTCTTTCCTTGCCTTCACTAAGAGACTCCCCCCTGGTACCGGACCCAGAATGGAAAAAAAAGAGCATGGGTGTAAATTGGACACTTGAAGACACCTTTAACATATCCATTGGTCAGGGTGGGCTACGCCAAAGTCCCCTGCAAATGGCATGCTTTGCCAGTAGACTCGGATTAAATTCGCTCGATTTCACACCCACTCTTCTTCCAGATAAACCACCACTCTCTTCCAGGAAAATCCCTTTGGGGATGAGCAAATCCGACCATCAGTCCATCGTTGAGGGAATGGTGCGAGCCACCACTCATGGCACTGCAAGAAGATGCCAAATTGAAGGGATTCCGATTGCGGGAAAAACAGGAACCGGACAATGGAGGAACCATAATATGAAATTAAACCTTGCCTGGTTTATTGGTTTTGCACCCGCAGATGACCCGCAAGTCGCCATCGCCATCCTTGTTGAGGGGGTTATTCCGCAGGATCAGGTGCAGGGCGGCCTCACTGCAGCTCCCATCGCCCGGGATATCCTCTCCGCCTATTTTGCAAAATATAATAATAATTACTCGAATCACTTGCCCAAACCCTAAAATATACTCTACCTATTTACCATGGTCGCAACCCCTTCTACGATGCTTGCCTTGGGAACCAAAGCTCCCTCATTCAGTCTCCCCTATTCGCAAGAACCACAAACATACAACCTGAGAGAAACCCAAAGAAAAGGGCTGCTCATTGCTTTTATATGCAATCATTGCCCCTATGTGCTCCATCTTCTTGAACACTTTACGCAGGCTTCAAATGGGTGGCAGAATAGGGGCATAGATGTGGTGGCTATTTCCTCCAATGATGTAGAAAAATACCCCGCCGACCACCCAGAGCAAATGGCCGTGCTTGCCCAGAATTATGGATTTTCCTTCCCCTATCTCTATGACGCCGACCAGCAGGTCGCCCAGTCATACCGTGCTGCCTGCACACCTGACTTTTTTCTTTTCGATGAGAAACTGCGTTTGTATTACCGCGGACAATACGATTTCTCGCGTCCCGGATCGGATCAACCGGTTAACGGGGAGAGCCTCAGCAAAGCGGTTGATTGCCTTCTCAATCAAGAACCGGCTCCGCCAAAACAGGTTGCTAGCCTGGGCTGTAATATAAAATGGAAGCCGGGCAACGAGCCCTCTTACTTTTCTTGCTGAGAGAAGTTTATTTGGTGGTCATTACATAGACTCCATCCCAGTCATCACCAGGTGGGTTTTCCTGCATCACCCGACAACGGTCAATGAGAATCATGGATGGGTTGTCCTTCACGCCGGGGGTGACTCCCGGCTTATTTGGCTCCAGTTCTTTCGCTTGGGCAAATAACTGCAAGGCCCCATCCCAGTCCTGCAATAAATACTTATCAATTCCCCGCTGGAAGCAATCGAGGCAATCCTGTGTTTCCTGGGTGAGTTCGGACATAAATCCGGTTGGCTCATACATGGCCACCGGTTGCGAACGCCCTTTAACCACAATTTTATCGAGGTAGCGAAACGCAATATCGTCCTTCATTTTCTCTGATGCCAGCTTAGTTTCTTCTGTGACCATGATGTAAGCGCCGTAGGCTTTTGCCCCACTTTCACAACGGGCGGCTAGGTTTACCATATCTCCCATCATGGTGTAATTGAAGCGATCCAAGGCACCCATATTGCCCACGGTCGCCGTGCCCGTATTACAACCGATACGGGTTTGCATCTGGGTCACAAGTCCATGACATTTCCCCCATTTCTCAGCTTCGGAAACCCACTTCTTTCGCAACTCAATCTGTTTTTGTTGCATAAGGATGGAAGTCCGCACGGCCTGATAGGCATGATCCTTCATCGGGATAGGTGCACCATACATCGCTACGATTGCATCTCCAATATATTTATCCAGGGTTCCACGCTCCTCCTGCAGGATGTTCGTCATCGCCGTTAGGTACTCGTTCATTAGATCAACCAGTCCCGTGGGCGTCAGGAGCTCAGAAAAACTGGAGAACGCCTGCACATCACTGAAAAAAGCCGTGATTTCAGTTTCTTCCCCCCCCAAGGAAGGCTCTTCTCCGGAAGCGACCATTTGTTCGACCAAGTCTGAAGAGACATAACTACCGAACATACCCTTCAGCCTGCCCTTTGCCTTTTGCTCAATCACCACCATCGCAGCCAAACCAATGAAGGAGGTACTTAGACCTGCACAAGCGGGTGCGGTGATGGGCCAGATCACATGGGACTGGGCGAAGGTCTCAAACCCAAGGTAGGTGTATCCAACAAGGAGTAAAATACCACCCGCCTGCACCCAGTGGGCGTGGTTACCCTGGTAGACAGCCAGAAATGCCATCAGCACACAGACAAATAGGGTGGCGAAATGATCTGTTTTCAAGGGCAACCGCCTAAGATATTCTCCTGAAGTTAGGGTTTTAATGAGATTGCCGTGCACGCTTACTTTGGGAACACCGGATGCATCAAAGGGTGTGGGAGCAAGGTCTTGGAAGGTTTTCTCCTCTGGACCAATCAAAACGATAGAATTTTCAAACTCAGAAAAGAACGATTCGATTCGTTCCATTTCTTCCTTTTGAAATTGAAGATTTTGTCGGTTGATGGAGATTGCTTCGAGAATTTTCTGTTTGTCAGCGAGCAAGGTGGGGCTTTCTGAATCAATCTCTAACTGACTCTCAATTTTTCCAAGATATTGATCCCCGGAGAGGAGTGCTATCTTCTGCTCCAAATCAGCAGTCGTTGTGCTTACCTGATCGTGAAACTTGCCATATTGCAGAACATCTTTCATCCCGCACATAGGGTTGTATTCGGATAATATGGAAGAAGGGATGAAGTAATAACTAATGGCGTCGAGCAGGGAGAAAAAACTCTCGAAGGATGGTAGGTTTTCCTCTTTTTGATTTGATAAGATCAAGGATTCGAGAATGGCAACTTTCTCCGTCGCCAAACCCAATTCCTGCAGGCAGCTGGGTAATTCTTCATTTTTAGCAGGCACAACTAGACCGTCAACCCGGGTGAGAAGTAACCGTACAATCTTGGGCACCAACGAGACATACTCGGGCATATTTTTGTCCACATAGGCCCGCTTGGCCTGGAGGGTCAGCAGTTTTTCCTCCCGAGTTTCAGCCCACTTCGAAAACCAGTTGATCTCCAAAAATTGCCCTTCTGTCATGCTCGACTGCACCAGCGTCCCTGCCTCGGAGTGAACAATCGAAAATGTCTTGTAATCTTCATCAATTTGAACCGCATCGTCCTCCAATCCATAATAGGCAAGAAGGGCTTCCACCCCCAATGCGAATATTTTCCCGCTTCTTTTTAGGGGCACGAGATTAGGGAGAGAATCAACCAAAAACCCGTCACTCCCATCCACATTGGAACCCTGATAAATTAACCGCAGAGTATTGTCGCTTTCGACGAGTTCGGATCCTGCCTTGCCCTCATATCGGGATAAGAGCAATTGAAACTGGGCTTCCTCAGACTCTACTTGACTGAGAGCCTCTCTTCTCATCTGCAAACTTTGGGCAACTTCAGCAAGGTTCCCCAGCAGGGCATTCAATTGTTCCTCTAGATGAGCAGACTTCGAGCTAAGGATTGCCCGGGCTTGTTCAGTTTCTTCGGCTGAAAGTACTTGGAGTTCAACTGACTGCAGGGATTCGATCTCTGCGAGTAATTCTTCCCTTCTTGATATTCTCTGATCGATTTGCGGTTGGATAATCGCAGATAAGGCAGGATTCTCCTCCAGAGTTTTTTCAAAGGTGG
Organism: Opitutales bacterium; assembly: GCA_038152995.1. Taxonomy (GTDB): domain Bacteria; phylum Verrucomicrobiota; class Verrucomicrobiia; order Opitutales; family Seribacteraceae; genus Chordibacter. The sequence continues at coordinate 47,886 of JAYOXT010000007.1, read as the reverse complement.
AAATCTCGGTTTTTAATCTTTCTGATTCCGCTAAAAGCTGTCCGCCGGACACCGCATCCTCTGCCTCTTCTGAAGAAGTCCTCAAGAGCTCCCTCAGAATATTCTGTCTTTCATCAGTTCGAACTTTGATTTGAGGTTCAACGATTTGCTTGAGAACCGGGTTGGCCGCAAGGGTTTGCTGAAAATTATCAATTTCTTCATCAAGTCTCGAAAGCTCAGCGTCCAACTCTTTCAGATCAGATAATGCATCCTCCACTTTTGATTTTTCAAGGTTTAGCTCAGCCAATTCATTTTCGACGGAGGCGACTTCTTCCTGCAAGGTGATCTTATTCTTAGCAATACCGACAAGACCTGCTCTTAATCCTTCAATCTTTTCACGATTATCCCGTGGAAGTTCAAAAGGTAAAACACTCTGCTTCCCACCTAATAAATTGTAGGCGTGGGCTTTACCTCCAGCATGATACCAAAGAGGCACCCACCTCGGGATTTCATCCACAGCCCGGAATGGGGTAACGGTAAAGGAACCCAACCGCCCTACATATTGTTCATCTAGGTAACTAATTAATGGATAGGAAGGCGATTCCGGGTAATGAAATTTGCCGGAGTCTAGGGAGTAACCGTCTTTAAAAAAAGGAGGAAAGGCACTGACCCCTGTCGATTTCACGAAAGGTGTCTGGACGCCGGAATACAGGCATCCCAAGACTACCTGCTGAGGAAATTTTTGTACGAGATCGGCCAAGGCCATGTCACTGCGGTAAGAGTTCTCTTTGGGCACCATGCGGGACATACTTTTGGGAGTAAACCCAAAGTCGAATCCTATGGATCTGGCCTTTCCTTTGTCGAGCAGGGCAAGGGCTGTATCCCGGAAAAACGCCCGGTCCCATGGCCTTTCCCCCACCCCGTCCATCTCCAAAGTACCTCCGTCGAAATTAACATAGATAAGCTTGGGTACCCGGGGAATTTTTTCCCCATTAGGCAGTTCAATCGTCTCATTTTTATCTGCATAACTGGCTTGGGCGATTTCACCCCTAAACTGCATCCTCCAATCCACTGACTTGGTCTTCAGATAATCGAGGTAACCAAAATGATTAAGCGTTATCCAAATGCACGGAATAATCAAGAGGGAGTAAAAGGTATACTTTGATTCTTTGCTGAGCTTAGACATGAGTAAACAGGGATGGGGGCGAAAGGTTCAAAATTAATTAAGTTTGATGCAAATAGAATTCCTCAGACTCTCCAATGGGCAAGTCGAAAAATCTTCTGTAACCGAGCACCAATCGCTTTTACCTTGGACAAATCATCTCATTGATTACGCTTGTTTGCTTAAATCTTTTAAAACACTGATGAACCAAACCAGTACCGAAAACAAACCTCCTGCTCCTGAACAGCAGGAAAAAATCAAAAGCGAAGCCGCTTGGGTAAGTTTGCTCAGGCAGGAGATAGGCAAGGTAATTGTCGGACAAAAATACCTGGTTGATCGCCTCATTGTCGGACTTCTTGCCAACGGTCATGTTTTGCTCGAGGGTGTACCCGGTCTGGCTAAAACCTTAGCGGTCAAAACTCTAGCAGACTGCATAAGAGCGGATTTTAAGCGCATCCAATTTACCCCTGACTTGCTTCCTGCCGATGTGGTGGGCACGCTGATTTACAGCCCAAGCCAAGGAGAATTCACAACCAAAAAGGGCCCAATTTTTGCCAATCTATTACTTGCGGACGAAATCAACCGGGCACCGGCAAAGGTGCAGAGTGCCCTACTCGAAGGCATGCAGGAGAGGCAGGTAACCATTGGCGATCAGACTTTCCCCCTCCCCACGCCCTTTCTTGTTCTAGCTACGGAAAATCCGATCGACCAGGAAGGCACCTACCCTTTACCGGAAGCACAAATGGACCGGTTTATGCTCAAACTTGTGGTCGACTACCCAGACCGAGAGGAGGAACTTAAAATCCTCGATTCCAATGCTAATATTTCCGTGAAACACCAAGCCAGCCCAGTAGTCGATGCCGATACCATCTTCCGCTCCCGTGATATGGTTGACCAGATTTATCTCGATAACAAACTCAAGGGCTACCTCGTCGACCTGGTTCTTGCCACCCGCAAACCAGGGCAATATGGAGCCACTGAGCTAGACGCATTTATCCGTTTTGGTGCATCTCCACGGGCGACCATAAGCCTGGCCCTGGCATCCAAAGCTGTGGCATTCATGAATGGTCGCAGCTTTGTCACCCCCCAGGATATCAAAGATGTGGCACCGGATGTTTTGCGGCACCGCATTATTGTCAGCTATGAGGCGGAGGCGGAAGATGTTTCCAGTGAAGACATAATTGGCAAACTTTTGGAAACCGTTCCCGTCCCTTAATTCCATCACCCCAACGATGGGCCTGTTCCCTTTGCTCCGGCTTACCCAATAGTATGAATCAACCTGATCAAGAATTTACCAGGGAGATTATACGTAAAGTCAGGCAGATTGAAATCAAATCAAACCGCCTTGTCTCTGAAGCCCTTGCCGGTTCCTACCACAGTGCCTTCAAGGGTCAGGGTATCGATTTCGAAGAAGTAAGGGAATATCAGCCAGGCGATGAAGTCCGTTCAATCGACTGGAATGTCACCGCCAAAATGGGGATTCCTTTTATCAAGAAATACAGGGAAGAACGCGAGCTTACCATCCTTTTGGCCATCGATATTTCCGGGAGTCTAAATTTTGGTTCCAAGCACGCAAGCAAGCGTGAAAAACTGGCCGAACTGGGTGCCCTGCTCGCTTTTTCGGCGAACCGCAACGGAGACAAAGTCGGTCTTCTCCTCTTTTCTGACCAGGTCGAGCAATACCTACCGCCGGCCAAGGGTCAGAAGCATGTTTTAAGAATACTGCGGGAAATCCTCTTCCATCCTAACCAAAGCGAGAAAACCGACCTCAACGAAGGCGTGCGATTCATCAACAAGGTGCTTAACCGCAGGGCAGTCGTCTTCCTCCTCTCCGATTTTATATTCCCTGAAAAATGGGTGTGTGAAGGAGTGGAGACTGAAAACATGGAGGATATTTTCCTTCAGGAACTCTCTGCTACCCGCCGGAAGCATGATCTTATCTGTGCCCATGTACAGGACCCTCATGAACAATCCATCCCCAATTGCGGACTCGTGAGATTGGATGATGCTGAGTCAACCCAAGCTCCCTTGCTCGCCGACTTCTCCGATCCCGCCTTTCGTCAAAGGTTTGAAAACCTCGAAAAGGAAAGGCAGGCTGCCTTCAATCAAAAATTAAAGAAGCGCGGCATCGAATCCTTTCAATTTCTGACGGACTCGGATTACTCTCATCAGTTGAAGGCATTCTTTAGCCGTCGGACAAAAAGAAGGGGCTTCTAACCCGGCTATGGCACAAACCAATTCAGGCCCCCCCAGCTATCTGCTCGACTCCGATCTGCAGACCGACTTTCCCATTCCTGTCTTTAAGCCATTTACTCAAGTCCTTTGGGAAAACCTACCCGTCCTTGCCGGTCTGCTTTTCGTGACTTTTCTTTGTTTTGCCTACTGGCTTTGGCGAAAACGAAAAAAACCCATCGAAAACTCCGTTGCATTGGCCCCCAGAATTGACCCTTTTCAAGAGGCAAAAGATGCGTTGACCTCTCTCCAAAAAGAAAAGCCCAAGTTAGAGCCCAAACCTTTTATCTTCAGGCTCTCCCAGATACTGCGACTATACATTGAGAGGGAGTTCCGCTTAACTGCCCTTGAACAGACCAGCGAGGAATTTATCGACGCGGTGGGCAGGCATTCTTTCCTCAAACTTCACGCCCTGAAACCGATCCAGGAATTCGCTTCGCGTGGAGACCTAATCAAGTACTCTCCCGAGTGCAACTTATCCAAGGATTTGGAGGAACTCTTTAATTTAGCTGCTCATGTTGTCGAGCATACCCATGCAGAGCTTCAAAAGAAAAAGCTCCAGGAAGAGGCCAGGCAATCTCAGACCCAAGCCAAATGATTCCACCCCTCCCCCTCTTCTCCGACTTTCTACTGGGCGACCCATTGTGGCTCATTTTATTGCCTCTCTGTGTCCTCGTCCCGTGGATTGCCAAAAAAATGGGGCACCTCAATCCTTCCCTTAAGTTTCCCCTCTTTTCCACCATCAGGCAGGCAAATCAGGGAACCTCTCAAAGATGGACAGGTCTGCCTAAGCGTTTAACCGCCATTGGAGTTGCTTTGGTAATCATCGCCCTCGCCCGCCCCCAACTCGATCGCAGCACGGAAACTATACTTTCCAGCGGGGTAGATATAGTCCTGGCCGTGGATTTATCTGCATCCATGCTAGCTTTGGATATGAGTGAGTCTCCTAGCGAGGAGGTTACCCGACTGGATGTGGTCAAGGAGGTCATTCGTGGCTTTATTGACAAAAGAAAATACGACCGCATCGGGCTGATTGCCTTTTCTGTGGACCCTTACCTGGTCAGTGCCCTGACCCTCGATCAGGAGCATCTCCAGAAAAACCTTGCCCGTCTCCGTGTTGGTCTGACTCATGAGACTGGCACAAACCTGGGCTCAGCCCTGGCGGAGGGGATCAACCGCCTTCGCCCATTGGAATCAAAATCGAAAATTTTAATCTTATTATCGGACGGAAAAGACGAACCTCCACCCCCGCATAGCCCCCTCATTTATGCCGATGGGGCCAAGTCGGACAAAATCAAGATCTACACCATCGCCATCGGCACCAATTCAAGAACACGAACCTATGTGTTTGATCCCCGCCGACGCGACATCGCCCTTGCACGCAACGGTCAGCCTGTTGTGCAAATTGCAGATTATCCGGTGGACAAAGACACGCTTTCAAAAATTGCTGAAAGAACCGGAGCCAAGTTCTTTGAGGCACCCACCCGAGCTTCGCTTGAGTCGATCTACAATGAGATCGACTTGCTCGAAAAATCCGAAATTGAACTCTCTGTAAATGCTCTTTTTGAGGATCTCTACCCCTGGCCCCTCGGAGGCGGAATCTTACTGCTTCTCTCCGGGTTCCTGCTTAAGCGAACCCGCTACCTCAGCATTCCATGAGTCTCTTTGCTGAACCCCTCGTTCTTCTCTCCCTACCCATCGTGCTAGGGTTGCTTATCCTGATTTATGGGAGGAGCAGGAAAGAGGCAAGCCGGAGGCTCGATGCCCTAGTCGCCCCCAAACTTCTTGCCCGCCTGACCCCCCAACGCTCCGCCAAAAAAGAGTGGATCAAATTCTCTTTGTTCTGCGGAGCCATTGCCTTTTTTATTTTGGGGCTTTCGGGCCCACAATGGGGCTCAAAAAAGCGCATGGTTACACCCAGGGGAATTGATGTTTTAATCGCGGTGGATCTTTCCAAAAGTATGCTCGCTCAGGACATCAGTCCTAACCGCCTAGAGCGGGTAAAACTTACCCTCAATAACTCACTGGGGAAAGTACGGGGCGACCGTCTTGGACTGATCGCGTTTTCCGGTTCTGCCTTTTTGCAGTGCCCATTGACCCTCGACCATCAGGCATTTTCAAAAACCCTCAATGACCTCGAAGTCGGCCTCCTCCCCCGGTCAGGCACCGACCTCTCCGGCCCCATCCGGGAAGCTTCCTTTTCTTTTTCGAAAGATGACACCGATAAATTTCTCATCCTTCTTTCCGACGGGGAGGATCTCGAAGGGATGGGACTCAAGCAGGCAAAAGCCGCTGCACAGGAGGGAATCAAGATCTTCACCATCGGAATTGGATCGGCGGATGGCACCCGTATCCCTCTCGATCCCATTGGGCAGAATCCCGGCAACTTTTTAAAAAGCCCAACGGGGGAAGAAGTTCTTACCCGGCTCGATGAGCGCTCTTTGCGCGACATCGCCCAGACCACTGGTGGCCAATACTACAAGCTCGGTCCCACGGGGGAAGGACTGGCCTATGTCTTTGAAAAACTCCAATCTATAGGGCAGCAGAAAAGAAGGGAACAACTTTCCACTGAGTTGCCCATTGATCGCTATCAGGTTTTTGTTACCCTCGGTCTCCTTTTTCTCCTTTTTGATATTCTTTCCTCACCCACCAAAAAAGTGCTCTCCTCCCCGGCAAGCTCCTGTATCGTACTTTTGCTGCTTATGATCACAGGTTGCTCGCAGACTGACAATGTGAAGCGGGCCGAGGAAGCCCTTGTTGCCGGAAAACCGGGCCAGGCAGCTACCCTTTACCAGACCGAAATTGACCTTACCCGACAAAACGGTAAAGAACCAGATCCCCGCCTCATCCTCAATGGTGGACTCGCGTACTTTGAGTCAGGTGATTGGGCAAAGGCCGAGCCTTTGCTCGAAGAGGTACTCGATGTTTCCGATCAGCCTGAGATTCAGTCCATCGCTCTCAATACACTAGGCAACCTCCACTACCGCAAGGCAAACCTCGCCCTTGACGGGCAGAATGTTTCCGCAGCCAGAAAGTCATGGAACCAAGCTCTCTCCTTTTACGAATCGGCCGCCCAACTGGATGGCAATACCAATGCCAGGACCAACCTCAACTCCCTGAAAAAACAAATTGATGAAAGAATTGAGTCCTTGGTCACCAAATTGTATGGAAAAGTTTGGCGTGACCTCAATGGAGATGGGCTTCCACAGGAAGATGAACCCTGTATTCCTGCCAATATTTTTTGGGATAAAAATGACGACGGTGAATTCAACTCGACCACAGAACCATCCGTTCCCACCGATGACTCGGGTAATTTTGCCTTTGAGTGGATATCTGGCAACTACCCCACCGAACTTAGACTCGGCTCCATACCGCATGACCGCAACCAGTCCGACGGTGCCGTGCTCGTTCCTCTTTTCCCTCCCCCTCCGCCTCCCCAAAATCCGGAATTTGTAAAAAATTTTTACATCAACATACCCCAACCTGGAAAACTGGGTATTCCCATGCCTTACCGAGCGGCTCCTCAGATCCGGGGAATGGTATGGAATGATCAGGATGGCGACGGTCTGGAAGGACCCGATGAAAAAGGGTTTTCCTCCGCCACTCTCTTTCTTGATCAAAATGGAAATTTCCAACTCGATGAAAATGAGACCTCCTTTAAACCAGCAGAAAATGGTTCCTTTTCGCAAATGGCCCCGCCGGGCCAGTACTCAGTTTGTATCCAACCGGACAACCCCGAGGCCAATGTGACCTGTCCGCCCGAAGAGGCCAAGGCCTATCTTGCCTGGATAAATTTTGAAGTTCCTTCCGAACTCCTTTTGTTCGGTGTACAGGACAGCAGTTCCGAGGGTGGATCCGATTCTCAGGATCAGCAAGCCTCCGCAAGCGAGCAGGCGGATGCCAGCCAATCAGATTCTGCAGATCAGCAGGATCCGTCTGCCACCCAACCTGAACCTCAGGAGGTCAACGCTCTTTACGAGCGCTTACTTCAGGAAATGGAATCGCGAAGTCAACCCCTTGATCAGGAGGTACAGGCCCTACAACCCACCGCAGTGGGCCGGGATTATTAGGATATGGGCAAAACTTTGAGATACTGCTTCCTCTTGCTCGGGTGGATAGCCTTCTGGCCCCTTACCATTCTCTCGGCCAATGTCCGCATTGAGGCCATCTTTGATCCTTCTTCGATTACCTTATCCAACCGCACCAGTTATAAAATTGTTATCCATGGAACCCAGAGCAACCCCCAGGGTGCTGTTCCGCAGGTGCCAGGGTTGGTCTTATCCAACAACCCACGAACCTTCCGGTCCGCAAGTTTCATCAATGGGGTGCCTTCCATTAAGGCGGAGTTGTCCTTCGATGTGAGCCCTCAAAGGGAAGGCACTTTCACCATACCCGCATGGCAAGTTTCTGTGGATGGAAAAAATTACCAAGTTCCCCCATCCACCCTTCAGGTCCTTCCACCCAATCAGGCTGACATCGCCCGTCAGAAAGCACAGCAGGAGCAGGACAGAGACCTTCAGGAAGCCGCCTTCCTCGAACTAACCACTGAACGCCCATTTTTCTTTAAGGGAGAAACCAGAGCAGCGAAGTTAAGTTTGTACCTATGGGAAAGATTGCCCGTCACTAAAATAGACCAGCTTCCCCAAAAACTAGGAGATGGATTTTCGATCTCTGAACTCGATCAACCGGAAGAAAAAAGAAATGTCTCCCGTGGCAATAAGATCTATTCTGTATTCACTTGGAATATTGGCCTGACTGGTGCCCTCAGCGGGAAGCACACCCTCTCCTTTGCTTCCACCATCCGCGTGCGGGTCAAAGGCTCAAAAAACTCTCCCTTTGGCAATCCTTTCTTCAACGATCCTTTCTTTGGGTTCGGCAGGGAACAAGCCCTCGAAATTCAGTCCAGGACTTATGACTTTGAGGTGCGTGATTTACCCTCTCAGGGAAGACCGGCAGACTTCCAGGGAGCCGTTGGTTCATTTTCGGCAAGCTCATCAATTGATCTCGATCGGGTATCTCTGGGCGACCCCGTTCGCCTGAAATTTGTTATTCAGGGCAAGGGCAATTTCTCCGCTATGCCCGCACCCGCCTTTCCCGAATCCGATCGTTTCCGAGCGGGTCCACCGGCCTTTTCTTTTGAAGGCAATCAAATTACCAAGTACCAAGGCTCCCAAAGTTTTGAGTATGTACTCACTCCCCTGACTGCGGGCCTTCTCGAGGTGCCCACCATGCAGTTTCCTTATTTTGACCCCGAACAGGAAAAATACTTCACCGCCACCACCAGTGCCCACCCCCTTCGAGTTGATCCCGGAGAGAAATGGGCACAACCTCCAAGCCAGGCAAGCCCTGAAAAAAGTGATCTCACCAGAATATCAACCCGTGATCTGTTCCAAACCGAAAGTGAACCGGGCACTTGGGCACCCTCGCCCTCCATTGTACACCCTCTGCAATCCGGTCTCTTTTGGACTTTGCAAGCTGTTGGTTGTTTAATCTTTGCCCTCGTCCTTTTTTTGAAGGTGAGAAAAAAGGACCCCCGGCGGGATGCCCTCCTCCGTAAGGAAAGGGTACTGCAAGGCAAACTATCCAGTGCGGTAAAACTGAAAGATGGATCTTCATTCTACCAAAATTTAAGAAAAATATTACGGCTTCGTATTGGTCTGGTTTGCGGACATGACCATCCCGCCGCCCTCTCCACTCATGAGTTAATCGGACTGCTCCAAAAAAATCACTTCTCTGGCGAAGTCTGCTCCGAAACCGAAAATCTTCTCAGGCAATGTGACGACGAGGAATATGCAGCCAGCAGTGGCTCTGCTCAGGCCCTGCAGGTTCATTACCAGCAGACCACTGCCCTACTCAAAAAAATGAAAAGACGATGACTTTCCGCCTGATCAAATTCCTACTTGGCATTGCGGTTGTTGCCTTTCCTCTGCTAGGCAACGAAGGGCACCGTCTCTTTTATGAAGCGGTCCGGGCGGAAGCAAATGGGGAACTTCGAAATGCGGTCGATCTGTACCTCGAAGCTTCCGCTTTCGGACACTCTGCCAACCTGCATGGCAACCTGGCCAACTTATATTTTAAACTTGAGAAATATGGACATTCTATCCTGCACTACCGCAAGGCCTTGCTTCTCCGCCCCGACGACCGTGAATTTGCCGCAAACCTTGCCTTTGCCCAGGAAATTGCCGGTGTAGCAAACCCTGCAACCTCCTCAACCGATCCTGCTTTCTCCACCTCACACACCTGGGCTTGGGCACTTACTCTTTCTCTTTTTATTTGGGGTGGTCTTACTCTCTTTTGTATCCTCTTGCCCCATCGGTTAAGCAAGTCATCCGCCTGGTCATTTTTGACACTTTGGATTGGATTGATCGCATTCCTTTCCTGGGCTACCCAACAGTCCAGCCTGCAATCCCACTTGCTCACTAGGGAGGTCATTGTCATCCATCCGCAAACCGTGCTGCCCAACCCAGGCAGCCCAGTGCCCTTGCGCCGCTTTGCCGGGGATGGGAGCTCAGCGAATACTGAAGTCAAACCCGGAGAGTGCTTATTCCTGGATTTGAATGATCAAGGCACCCCCAAGTCTCACCCCAACGCGGAGGGCATGGTCTGGTACCTTCTTCGTAGCCAAGACGGCAAAAAAAAGGGCTGGCTCAAAGAAGATGAGTTCAGCCCCATCCTTGGCCAGCTAGATTAATTTATCCGGATCAATTTTTTCGATCGCGGCATACTCACCCTTAAAATCATTCTCCACGATTTGCCTAATCTCAGGCGGTAAATTTTGTACCCTTGCCTGAATCAAATCCGGATCCACTGAGCGCAGTGGATTATCCTGAGGCTTTGTAGGACCAGTACCCTCTTTTACTCCCATCGGCGACTCAACATCTTCTGCTACCTGCAAGGATCGGCTTTCTTCGGCCTGTTCCATTTTCGGGACCACTTGCTCGGGAGTAACCGCCGGGATTGCGGTAATCGCCTCTTCCAGGGGTGCCGTGCAATTTTCTACAATCACGGTTGCGGGCTCAGCATCCTCAGCAATCTGGGCTGCTGCCAACGGCGGTTCGCTTACCCTAGGCGTTAGGCTTTTTTTTTTAATTCCCTCAGGCAGGCTTTGGGAAATGCGTCTAATCACTTGATCGATTGATCTAGTCCGCCCTGCCTCCACTGCACGGAAGAGGGTGACTTCAAAGTTTGCCTTTTCAGATAAGCCAAGTTTGACCAGGCTCTCCCCCTCCTGCAAAGCATCCAAAATACGGGTAATTTGTTCGGGATAAGAATTAGGTGCACGGTCTCCTTTTCCCAAAGTTTCAAGAAGTTTCTTCCTGAAACTCTCCGAAAGGTCGAGCAAGGCACGGTAAAAATCGAGTCCCGACTCAGCAAAACGGTCAGTCGCCGATAGCAGAACATCATAATCAGCAGAAAGCACCGCTTCAGCCAAGCCCTCAATCTCGCTGGCAGATGCCAGGCCGTAAACCTCAAGCACATCAGCGGGGACGATCTTTTTTCCACAAAAGGAAATCATCTGATCCAAAATGCTTTGGGCATCCCTCATCCCACCCATGGCCATACGGGCAATTGCATCGAGTGCATCCTCATCCGCATCAATTCCTTCAACTTGGCAAATCTCATGCAGTTTCCCAACAATTAGGGGAGCAGGTATGGAACGAAATTCAAACCGCTGGCAACGGGATACAATCGTGGGCAATACCTTGTTCGACTCTGTGGTGGCGAAGACAAATTTTACATGAGGCGGAGGTTCCTCCAAGGTTTTAAGCAAGGCATTAAATGCCTGCTGGCTAAGCATGTGTACCTCGTCGATCACATAAATTTTAAAGCGGCACTGGCTCGGTGCATACTGGCACTCATCCCGCAGATCGCGAACCTGTTCGACCGAGTTATTGGAAGCTCCATCAATTTCGATCACATCCAGGCACCGCCCCTCCATGATCGCCTGTCCAATTTCAGAATCTTCCGGCACTTCAAGGGAAGGTCCTTCCTCCCAATTTAGGGACTTGGCAAAAAGCCGCGCCGATGTGGTCTTCCCCGTTCCTCTGGGCCCTACAAAGAGGTAGGCGTGGGCAATTCTGCCCTGCTCGATCGCATTTCCCAGGGTACGCACCACATGATCCTGCCCGACCAGTTCCGAGAACTGCTTTGGGCGCCACCGGCGGGCGATCACTTGGTAGGATGCTTTACTCATTGCATGGAAAACCTTCTATTTGTGCACCTTCTCATTTTGGGGCAAGCGAAACCCATTCACAATTTTCAATAATCCGTAACAGAATGATAAAGTGGACACAAAAAAGGCCAGGCACCCCACAGCACACAACTCTTGCGATTACCGCTGCTTCCTTCCGGACCTGACGGAGTTCATCCAATCGTCGTCGCATGGGACCCGACCTAGCTTTTATACTCCACAAAATCTCCCCATTGTGCAACCTATTATTAAATACAGGGGCAGGGAGCACTTGTTTTACCTTTGCCTTTTCGTTGGGAATCTCTTGATAGAAATATATGGGAAATTCTTTTGGCACCCTCTTTCGTATTAGCTCCTGGGGAGAAAGCCATGGCGGTGGCATTGGCGTGGTTATTGATGGCTGCCCACCACAGCTTCCTCTCGGAGTTGAAGATATCCAACCCTTTCTCGACCGGCGCCGGCCAGGCCAGAGTAAATTGACAACACCTCGTGATGAGGCTGACCAAGTGGAAATTCTCTCTGGTGTCTTTGAAGGCAAGACTCTGGGCACCCCCATCGCCCTGCTTGTACGCAATAAAGATGCCCGCCCCCAGGCTTATGATGAGATGAAAGAGAAATTCCGTCCCTCTCATGCCGACTTCACTTACCAGACCAAATTTGGGCACCGCAACCACGAGGGCGGTGGGCGCTCCTCCGCCCGTGAAACCATTGCCCGGGTCGCTTCCGGTGCCATTGCCCAGAAAATCCTTTCCTACGATGGGGTATCGACCACTGCCTATGTGGAACGCATTCACGATATTGAAGCACCCAAGCTATCGAATGTTCCAACTCTGGAGGAAATTGAGGCTTCCCCCACCCGTTGTCCCCACCCCGCTACTGCATCCCAAATGGAAGCCCGTGTACTGGAGGCTAAAAAAGCGGGAGACTCCGTGGGTGGATCTGTCCTCTGCCGCGTCTCCGGATTACCCGTCGGCTGGGGATCCCCCGTTTTTGACCGTCTCGAAGCTGATCTTGCCAAGGCCATGCTCAGCCTTCCTGCGACCAAAGGCTTTGAAGTGGGCAGTGGGTTCCAGGGAACCTACCTGAAAGGGTCTGAGCACAACGATCCCTTTGAAATTGTGGACGGTCGGGTGCGGGCTCCCCAAAATTTATCCGGTGGCGTGCAGGGCGGGATCAGCAATGGGGAGGAACTCTACTTCCGGGTTGGTTTCAAACCTACTGCCACCGTGTTGCAGGTACAGAAGACTGTGGATACCACCGGTCAGGAAACTGAATTGATGGGTCGTGGCAGGCATGATCCTTGCGTACTTCCCCGTGCAGTTCCGATTGTGGAAGCCATGGCCGCTCTCGTCCTCCTCGACCACCGCATGCTTCACGCCGCGCAGTGCCAGTCCTATTCTTTTTAGGCTTAAAGTGACCGCATTTCTTTACCCCGTCATCGAATCTCCGGGGGCCACGGGATTGGATTCCCTTGCTCAGGCAACCAACGATTTTACCGAGAGTTCCCTCGCCTTACTCCCCTCCGGACATCCAAATAATGCTTCCTCGCAAAATATTTACACTTGGGAATGGACAGAGGATAATTCCTTCCTTCTTCCAAGCATAGTCTCGGGAAATATAGCTGAGTGCTTCCTTTTTTTTGCTCCCGATCGCTGCATCGCCACGCAGATGGAAGGCTTGCTTGACCTCCTGCATGACCATAACAATCTTGAGCTCGCACGCATCATTTCATTCATCTGTGCAGATTTTCTGCACGAAAACCTCAGTTCATGCTCCGGCTGGCTGGATGGAGTGGCTCATTTTTCCGATGTTTTTTGCTTTAATGGTCGAAACAACGACAATTCCTCCTCGATTAAATCGTTGATCGACCGCTACCAAACCCTTCGTTACCCCTTGGAGTTTTACCAACTCGCCAAAAAAAGTAACCCTTGGTCCCGTATTTTAGCTCCATCTGCCCGTCGGGTTTCACACATTTTTGAGTCTGCCGAATTATTAGATGAAGAAGACACCCCTGAAAACGATCCTTTTCTCCGCAGGCTCGCCAACGGAAACCGGGAACGGCCGATTCCGATCCCATCATGGTAACACGGTGTCTGGTAGTTTTATCCTCGACCTTTGCATCAATTATGAGAGAGTCATTTCTTCTTTCACTTTGCCGGGGTGGCGGAATTGGTAGACGCGCTAGATTCAGGTTCTAGTGTCCGCAAGGATGTGCGAGTTCAAATCTCGCCCTCGGCACTATTTTTTCTGAGTTTGCTATTGCATTCAATATTTTAGTTACCAATATACAATTTAAATTAAATAAAACATATGAAATCCCCTTCAATACTTGCTCATTTAACTTTTTTTGGTCTCCTTTCAATTTTGCTGCCGTTAGTAGTATCTGCTCAGGATAGTACTCAAGGTGGCGGCGGTGGTGAAAGTGCTGCGGAATCCTCAGTCACTTCTTCATCCAGCAAGAAAGCTGCGGTGTTGCCCGAGGTGGTTGAATCCAATCCCATTGTAACAATCATCAGGTCCGGACTTCCCATTAACGAAATCAAAAAAGTGCTCACAGGTACTTCCAGTGTAAGTAAGTCTGATCTTCGCTCAATTACCCGCTCAGGAAACAAGGCAGACCTGAAAAATGTGGTCACAGCTGTTAAAAATAACGAAGTTGAAATAAAAACAGTTTCTCAAATAACAACCGCTAAAGGATCCAGTAAAAATGCTCTTGGTCGAGCGAAGGTAATCAAAACTATAACTGAAGACATGAAAGCTAATGGAATTGAAAGTACCAATGTAGAAAGTATTTTGTCTTCTTTGTTGGACCCAACCATCGAAACTTTTGGAAGTAATTCAGATTCAGCATCAGATATTCTCGAAAAAGTGAATGGGGCTGTCGAGAGAGTTGCTATAATTGTCGATGTTGAAGACCGCATTGCAAAAGGTGAACTAAATGATGAACTTGCAGCCTCAATTCTTAGTTCTTCTACATCAACAAATCCTGCTTCTACATTCAACAAAACAAGTTTGGAAAAGCAGGTTGTTAATATAGTCAAAATCGTTGAGATTTATGGAGGAGATGCTGCTGCAATGGATGCCGTAGCCAATAACAGCAACCTCGAGGGTTTACTAAGCTCTGACCTAGAAGTTGAGGACATTATAAAAAGAACTGAAACTATCAAGGATATTGAAGATCAAGGTTTATCTGGATCTGAAGTTGATAGTTTAATTGAACAATTGAATAACACTAACAACACAAATGATGACGCTACAGTAGATATTGATGCAGTAATTGCTGACGCCGAGCAGAAGATCGCCCAATCTGTCATTACTGGAAACACTGAATTTAATGATGATTCATCTGATGGTGGAGCATCTTCAGGAGACGATTCAACTACTATCGATCTTGATGATTACGACCTAGATGACGCGGACAGCGTTGCAAAATTACAGTTTGTGGGAAATTTCGTTAATGACGGTATTTCTCAAGAGGTCGCGGAAGAAATTTTTGAATTTAAAGACCAATTTTCTCTCGATCTTAATACTGAAAGCGATCGCTCAAAATTAAGTAATATCATTAAATTGGGATTTAGCTTAGATGAGATCAAAAGTGAAACCAGCTTTGATTACGATTTTTATTCCGCCGCCTACTTAACCGAAGGTGGAGATTCATTTAGCGGTGGTTTGAACATTGATCAGGCAAAGGAGGCCAAGTCTCTAGGATACGAGATCTCCGAACTCAATAATCTTTCTAAACTCGTCAACAACCTTGAGAATGATGATTCTTACACTGTTGGCTCTCTTGCAGGTAAGGA
Organism: Opitutales bacterium; assembly: GCA_038152995.1. Lineage (GTDB taxonomy): Bacteria > Verrucomicrobiota > Verrucomicrobiia > Opitutales > Seribacteraceae > Chordibacter. Next base: position 32,522 of record JAYOXT010000007.1, on the reverse strand, counting down.
TCTTGCATTAATTGTGGAAGCACTCGAATTAGATTATGCTGATTTTTCTCAAGCTGAAGCCTTGGCAATCGGAGGTTCTTCATACACCTCTCAGGATCTGGACTCTATTAATACACTGAAAAATTCGGTCACTTACTATGCGCTTACCGGTACTCCACTAGACGATGAAGGATCTTTCGATTACTCATCCACTTCATTGGATGTTGACCCTATAACAGTAAATGAAATTTTGGGATTCTCGCCCTCACAAATTTCGAGTTTATTAAGCTATGATGATCCAGGAGTTTCGTACGCTCTTTTTAGAACACTGCAAAATTTTAGAACTGAATCTGATATCGATACTAACCTTGAAGGGATTGGTCAACTCGTCAGCGATGTCCTCGCAAATCGGTCATCTTTTAACGATGCCCCTTCTTACAATGCCGACGACATTCTCAATAAAAGCTACATTGATGAATTAGCCTATTTCCTTGATAATTACAATATACTCGGCCAAAACGGATCCGAGTTGTTGTCCTTCATTGATGACGGCAACTCCTTAACCAAAGAGAACTATCTCTCTAGTTATATCAAGTATCTTGCAGCATACACAGGTTCGCGTACATTTGGAGATGACTTTGATACTGCTGTTGCTGACATCCCACTAGACAATGTCACTCTCCTACCTGGTGCAAATTTTACTCTGAGTGGCGATCATGATGTCTCCTCCTTAATCGAACCAGCAACATTAACCAACAACAATGTAGACAGCGATGACATCAAAATTCTCGTTGCCGGTGCGGCGAAAGACTTCACCATTACCGGTGATCTTACTATTCACAACGATAACAAGGTAGAAGACCATGCCCTGGTATTGGCTGCAGCAGATGATTTCTATCTAAGGTCCGAGTACTCTTCCGAGAATAGCCAAGACTACACCAACCCTGAAACTATTAATATAGAATACACTGGATCCAACTTAGCCATCGCCTCTCAAGATACAATGGTCTTAGTAAACGCCAACATAACAACAGGCGGTAACCTTGCAATTGGTACCCTCGATGAGTTACACATCGGTCTCTCAGATAATCACCATAGTATCATCACTCTTGGCGAGGGTGGAAACACTCCCAGCCCAGACAATCTTTATCTGTATGCAAATGACTTAATTTCCGTTAATGGTCTAGATATTGAGGGATATGTTTCTAAAGTATATATGGAAGCTCACACTCTTGCCTTAAGGGATGTGATGTTCCCTGAAAGTTCAAGAGTAATGCTTCGTTCAAAGGTAGGTGAATTAAACTTTAATCCCACTCCTATTGCAGGATATGTGAATCTCTACAACTCTGGCCATGAATCAATTCGAGGTGGTGCCGACTTAGTACGCTCAGACTTTGAAGGATCTATCGGCCATTATAATTCGGTTGAAAAGCATCCAAATGGAGAGCCGTACATCTCAGTTCGTGCTCAACAAGCTAATTAACATACCACTTTTACAAACATGAAACTTATCAATACACTAATAGCTGTCTCTTTTCTAGCATGCTCATTATATGCTCAATCTTCTAAAGAAAGAGATAGTAGGAAAATTCTCCGTGACAGAACATATCAGCCGGAGGCTACAACGATTTCGGGTTCAGACAACTCAGGAAATGACCAGCTCGATGTATCTGAAAGTGATACTGGTGCTCAACGTCCGGTTTTGCTCAAGAAGAACGGTTTATCTTATTTTTTTGGATATGATTCCAAACTTTTTTACCAGTCAAACCCACTCGCTGATTCCGCAGAATTAAAATCTGAAATTGCTACGGGTGTCTGGAAAAGTACATTCTTTTCAGGTGCTGGTCTTGGTGTCATCGATATGGATAGTTACATCTTAACCCCGTATGTAGGATTTAGCTTATCATCTACAGATTACATTAAGTCTGATGAGCTATTGAATGATCAGGATTATGAAAGTTCAAGTGCATACGCCCTACTGCTCGCCCAATTTGGGAATGGTTGGTCAGGAAAAGTTGGTGTATCATACTCCAGTGACTATCTAACTTCCGCGGGCGAAGAAGTATTTAAGGAATTCTACCCTAATATTTCCGTTATGAAATCATATTCAATAAGCGACGCTCATAGAGGCATTTTCGAGACAGGAATTGGCTACCACAACAGTGAAGTGGACCCACTATTAGAAGGAGACGATATTGATTTTAAAAGAAACGTTGATCTTTTCGCCTCCTACGCCTTAAGTTCAACTTTGGGAGCCATCACCCTCTCCCCAAAATATAAAATCAGTTATCGCGACTACCAAAATGGCTCAAACAAAGATCGGCACGATCTGATACATGAGTTATCTTTAGATTGTTCTGCATACTTAACCAGTTATCTCAAATTCTCTGCATCCATTGACTACATCAACCAAGACGATTCTGAGGACGATGCAGATTATGAAAACTACGATGTGGGTGCCAGTATCAACCTGATGGCACGCTTCTAGTTTCATTTCTTTTTTGCTAAATACTTTTTTTATTCTTACTGCCGTTTTATTATCGGCAGTTTACCAACTATCTGCAAGGAATGTATCCTATTCCTTCGGCAAGGTTGAGTTAGTCGAGGACTCCAACAACACTAGCATAACAGCTCCTGTAATTGGGGACCCCATTCCCAATAACCTATTCTTGGGGACAGGCCCAGGGTCACGTATTGAAATTATTAATGGTAATGATGTATGGCGGTTGGGTAGCGTTAGTTTTACTTCATGGAAAGCAGATAATCATTTTTGGATCCATTCCGGAAGTGCACTCTATAGTTCGAAGGAAGAAAAAAAAGTTATTTTCTCAACCAGGCATTCGAGTTGTACATTTATTGGAAAAGGAACAATCATAGTTGAAGCTCTTCAGAATGGAGGGCTTAAGTTTATTCCCTTTGAAGCAAGCGGGTCCATCTACACTGACGATGGAACTCATAAAGATGTTAAAGATGGCAGACTTCTTTTAATTTTAGATTCTCCAAGCAGATTTGGGGATGCTTACGATATCGACCTCATGTTAATGCTTAAGTCCAGCAGGTTAATCAATGCATTCCCTGATCTTCTTCCCACCTACAGTCAAATGTATCTCGCTCTTTATGTACAGGAGCTCACCCTTAAAGGTAAGTATGATGCATTGATTGGGGATGCACCAACCAACGATAACATTCAGCTTTGGGCTTTTGGGAAAAATTTACCTACAAAATCCCCAAAATTGCCAAAAAGTAAATAAGCATGACTAGGTAATTTGCTATAATTTGGGTAGAGGTTGTTTTATAAAAAAAGTCCTTCAACACCAGAATAGAAAAAAATTTGGTCCGAGCCTGCCTGTAGGCTAAAAGAAGAATATGCTATAAATGAGAATGGTTTCCGTCACAAAAAGCACCATTTGCAGAGTGCTTGCAGTTGCAAAGGGCGTAGCTCTTCTCTTCAGTAATCACAATTTTCTTAGGGGAAAAACTGCTTCCCTTGTGAGAACCATCACAAAAGGGCTGCTTGCTGGACTTCCCGCAGGTACACCACCAATAATCACCCGGCTCGAGCTTAAGAACCGAAGGTGACTTCGAGGCAATATGGGGCTTCTCCTCGCTCATCAATGCCCGCTCTCTTCAGAGTGGTCCGAGTAGAGCACCGCATCCACATAAATCTTGGAAGCAATGATGCCGATCAAGAGAACGGCGAACATCACCACGGGAACGAGGATGATGGGTAGACGGTTCTTGGTGTGACCAAATTGCGGGTTATCAATAAATTCTGAACTCATAAACTTAGTACTATTTAATAGGCGAGATGGGTCAATGCGGTTTGAGCAAAAATGAGAATGATACCCTAATTACTCAACCACCCATGAATTCTTGCCGACCAGGAGCTCCTGGAGATTTCCTTCTCCCTGTACCTGTGCCGATTTGATCTGTGCGTGGAGAGCATCCTCGTAGGTTTCACGCCCCTCAATATGACGAAGGATTCCAAAAGGTGTCGGGAATGCAGGATAGGCCATTTGGGCAAGAATGGAAGCATAGGCAGGATTGGGAGTCTTGGAATGGTGTACAAGAAGATCAGATTCTTCCACCCCGTTGCCTAACTCCACAACTTCCGGATCAAATCCATTCAGGCGAATGCCTTTGTTTTCACCAAAACGCAAGGGCTGCCCCTCTTCCAACATCAGTGCCTGTTCACTCCTGACCTCTCTACCAGTCACTGTCTCGAAGGCATTGTTGTTGAAAATTACACAGTTTTGAAAGATTTCCACAAAGGATGTGCCTTTGTGGGCATGTGCTGCCTTGAAAGTCTCCACCATATGCTTTTGATCTGTATCTGAGGTGCGGGCAACAAAAGTGGCTTCACTACCTAGAGCGAAAAGCAATGGATTGATCGGGTAATCCAGGGAGCCAGCTGGTGTACTCTTGGTCTTCTTGCCCACCTCGGAGGTGGGGCTGTATTGCCCTTTGGTCAGACCATAGATCCGGTTGTTGAAAAGCAGAACATTAATATCGAGATTCCGGCGAAGCAGGTGCATCAGGTGATTTCCACCGATAGACAAACCATCCCCATCTCCAGTGACCATCCAGACGGATAAGTCAGGGTTGGCCGACTTCACCCCAGTTGCCACTGTTGGTGCACGACCATGAATGGTATGAAAGCCATAGGTGTTCATGTAGTAAGGAAAACGGCTCGAACAGCCAATACCGCTCACAACCACGAATTTTTCCTTGGGCACACCCAGTTCGGGAAGGGTTCGCTGAACCGCGTTTAAAATGGCGTAGTCTCCGCAACCTGGGCACCAGCGAACATCGTTCTCTGTAACAAAGTCCTTCTTTGACAGGCTGCTTTCTTCTGTGTTGGTCGTACTCATGAAATGTTGTGCGGGTCAGGATAATTCTTTGTGAAAAGAAGCCACCAGTTCGGAAACCTTAAAGGGTTTGCCCTGTACCTTAGTGAGGGGAATGGCATCGACTAAATATTTAGCACGAACAATGAGGCTGAGTTGGCCAAGGTTCAATTCGGGCACGATAACTTTCTTAAACTTTTTTATAATATCGCCAAGGTCTTTGGGCAAAGGATTGAGATGCCTAAGATGCAAACTGGAAACTGAAAATCCCTCTGCCTGCATCGCCTTGGCCGCAGAAGTAATCGCTCCATAGGTACCGCCCCACCCGATTGCCAGCAATTCCCCCTCGGCTGCCCCGTGGATCTCAGTGGCGGGCAGGGAGTCGGCAATACGCTCCACCTTTTCAGCCCGAAGGTGTGTCATCTTCTCATGATTTTCTGGATCGTAACTAACTCCACCATCCTCCGACTTTTCCAGACCGCCGATGCGGTGCTCCAATCCGGGTTGTCCTGGAATAGCCTGGGTGCGGGCAAGAGTGTCGGGGTTGCGCTTGTAGGTGATGTACTTCTCACCGGGTTCGGCAAACTTGGATATAATGGCCGGAAGTTCTGATGCATTGGGAACCAGCCAAGGCTCTGCTCCGTTGGCCACATAGAGATCGCTAAGAAAAATTACTGGCGTACAGTAAGTCAGGGCAATTCGGCAAGCCTCGACCGCACAGTCAAAACAATCCGAAGGTGAATGGGCTGCTATTACAGGTAAGGGGCAGTCACCATGCCTAGAAAAAAGACTTTGCAAAAGATCGCTTTGCTCCGTTTTTGTGGGCAGTCCCGTGCTGGGCCCTCCGCGCTGGACATTACAAATAACCACAGGAAGTTCAGTGATGCTGGCCAATCCTATAAACTCGCTTTTTAAACACATGCCCGGACCACTGGTAGCAACCACAGATAAATCACCGGCAAAGCTGGCTCCAATGGCCACACCCATAGCGGCAATCTCATCTTCAGCCTGCACCGTCTTTACCCCGAATTTTTTCAGGGCAGACAGACCTTCTAATACGGGAGAGGCAGGCGTGATGGGATAGCCAGAGTAAAGCAGTTCACGGTTGGCACATTGGGCTCCAGCAACCAAGCCATAGACGGTTGCTTCGTTCCCAGAAATCTTACGATAGACACCCGGCTTGACCGCAGCCTTGGCAAGTTGGTAGCGGTTGCGAGCCGTTTCCATAGTGTCACCCAGATTGAAGCCTGCTTTCAAAGCAGTCGAATTAGCTTCGGCAACTTCGGGTAATTTCTTACCCCACTTTTGGTTGAAAAAGTTTAGGGTAGGCTCGAGCGGTCTGCCATAAACATAACACATAAAACCGAGAGCGAAGAAATTTTTACAACGGGCTTTGTCAGATGGCTTAAGGGGACTCTCTGAAAGTGCCTCCTTGGTAAGCGTGGTTAAATCCAACTCGATTAACTGATACTTTTTGCGAAACTCTTCATCCTCCAACGGGTTACCCTCATAGCCTGCCTTCTTTAAATTCATGGATTTAAAAGAATCCACATTCACCACAAGCAAGCCACCTTCGGGCAAGTCGGCAATGTTTGCCTTGAGGGCCGCAGGGTTCATCGCAACCAGAGCGTCGGGCTCATCCCCGGGTGTCAAGATAGTCCTACTTCCAAACTGCAGTTGATACCCAGATACACCAGCGAGCGTACCGGCAGGAGCACGGATTTCTGCGGGGAAATCTGGGAGGGTGGCAATGTCATTGCCGGCAAAAGCACTGGAATCGGTGAAACGCTCACCGATGGTCTGCATACCGTCTCCGGAATCTCCGGCAAAACGCACAACGGCGGACTCAATTTCTTCAAAGGAATCAGTAGCTTGACTCATTTATTTGGATGTTGGGAATTAGGATATAAAAAAACATACTATTTATGATCGCTAAATAAAGCATTCACAACGAAATTCTCAATAAATTATCTAACACACAAAACGGTAAAAATTTTTGGGGTTATGAAGTACAGGCAGGTATCACAAATTAAAGGTGGGCAAAGGAAATGGAAGGAGGTTAAAAGCCAGAGACAATCGGACAGAATCGCTTAAGTTCTCCCGCACTCCATGCTTCATATTAGGTTCAAATAAAAGGAGCTTTCCAACCTCCGGCATAATTTCCAAATCCGAGACCCCGTCCTGATGGAAAAAAAGATTGCCCGAGCTTTTTACACATTGCAGATATACAACTCCAGAAAGGGCGGAAAAGTTGGCATGATCATGTAAACCAGTCGACTCCCCGGGCATCGCTGAATTAAACCAAAACGGAGGATATGGATTACCGCTCCCATCCAAGGTCTCGTAGATCATGCACAGGGAACGAGCAAATTTTCCCGAACCCAACTCACGGGCGTAGCGGATAGGGATGCGGGCCTCCGGTATCAGATCGATGGGAAGATAGGCATTTTCCCACCTGTCATTGATCCGGTGGGAAAAGGTCAACTGATCCTGCTGAGCAAGGTAGCTTTTCAACAATCGAGGAACCCATTCCTCCCATGCAGGGACAAAGGTTTCTATCACTTTCCCATTTCCCCAAATATATTCCTTAAGCATCTGTTCTTACTATCGGCCTCCAGGGTCAAGTAGGTCAAGGAGGGGTTGTACTTTTTTGTAGTTTTCCCTCATCTCCGTACAGTCTGGCCAGGAAAATCCCTCCGCCAAATACCCGGGTGCAACGGAGCAACTTACCAGACTCCAATCATCCGTGGAAACCGGGTCTGGCACCGCACCAAAAATAATCCCCGCACGGATGGTCCATTGCTGAACTGCCCCTGAAAATTGGCTATTACCAATATTGACGCTTTGGTAATGGCCCCGATCAAACTGGTGCAGTGCGAGAGTGGCACCCTCATGAAAATACCAGGTTTCGTCAGCATCGAGGTAATGCAGTTTTGATACTTCCCCCCGCTTTAGCAGGTAAAGAATCGAGGTGGAGCAGGACCGCAGTCCATTGGGTGAATCGACCTCCATCTCAGATGCATAGGTTCTCTTAAACCAACCGCCCTCCGGATGTGGCCTCAGGGACAACTCCCTAATCACACCCTCGGCGGTCTTCTTTGGCATACCTTCTAAAATATCAGTGCCAAGAGCCTTTGCAAAAGGGAAGCGGCGGTAAAGGGCGAAACAAGATCCCCTTCGACCGGGGCCAACTCCACCATATCCATACCCACACATTTTCTTCCTTTCAATGCAGATTCAACGAGGTCGATCGCCTGATAGTAGCCCAACCCTCCCGGGACTGGGGTGCCGACCGCGGGCATGATACTTGGGTCCAATCCATCCAAATCAAAGCTCAAATAGGCCAATTCTGGAAAATCATCGGGAAGGGAAAAGGAGGTTGTATTGCGACGCACTAATTCCTCACCATCCATAAAAAACACTCTCTTTTGCAAACGAAACACCCTCTCTTCTTCGCAGATCGCCCGCACACCGAGCGAGGCCAGTCTGTGCCCTTCATTTACCAACATATACATCACACTAGCATGGGAGTGATCCTCCCCCCCGTAACTTCTGCGCAGGTCAGCATGGGCATCGATTTGGATGATTCCAATTTTTTCACCGAGTGCTGCGGAAATTCCTTGGACCGCGGCCCAGGTCAGGGAGTGCTCCCCGCCCAAAGTTACGGGAAGTTTTTCCCCTTCAACGATTTGTTGGGTACGCCCCTGCAATTCACCTAGGCATTCCCGGTGATCCACCGTGCAGTTGATCGGGGACTGCGTAAAAATTCCATCTTCACAAATCGATGACCTTTCCAGTTCATGACTAGCCCGAAGCAGGGCATCCGGACCGAGGGAAGTACCGGAACCATAGGAGACAGTTTTTTCCATCGGGCAGGGAATCACCTGGATTCTGGCTGTTTCCATAACATTTTCAGATTCCTTTAACTCAGATCCCAAAAATTGTGTTGTTAAAATATTTTTCATGACAGGCGGCTCACAAACTCTTCATAATCAAATTTCTTGATCATCGTTAACTGATCGGTTGCCGAGTTCCACAGGGCAATGGCGGGCAGGCAAACCCCATTGAAGGTATTGGTTTTGACCATGGTGTAATGGGCCTGGTCCAAAAAAGCAATGCGGTCTCCCTTGGCCAATGGTTGCGGGAATTGGTAATGCCCAAAAGTGTCTGCGGTCAGGCAACTGGCACCTCCAAGAAAATAACCATACTGCCCATCGTCTGATTCACCCAGCAAGGCAGGACGATAGGGTGCCTCAATTACATCCGGTGCATGGCAGGTGGCACTTAAGTCTAGAAGGGCATGCTTTTTCTCCGCGTCCATCATATCAAGCACGGTGCCAACGAGGATACCGGCATCCAAAGCCACCGCCTCCCCAGGCTCAAGGTAAACCTGACAACCATACTTTGCTGATATCTCCTTAATGAGAGCAACCAGGCCATCCCGGTCATAATCTGCACGGGTGCAATGATGACCACCCCCCAGATTGATCCATCTAAAATTCTCCAAAGCATTACCCAGGCGATTCTCCACCTGAGTCCAAGTTTGCAGAAGGGGAGAGAAGTTCTGTTCACACAGGGTATGCATGTGTAACCCATCAAAGGCAGATAGGTCTGCATCTGTTAAATTACTGATGGGATAACCCAGACGCGAGTTCACCGCACAGGGATCATATTTTGGATCTAGTCCCAGCGAAATTTCAGGATTAATTCTCAATCCCACAGACACCCCGGCCACCTTCGCCTGTTCCACTCCATCCGCAGAGGGACGATTGAAAATAACATGATCAGAGATCGAGCAGATCTCATTAAATTCCGAGGACCGGTATGCAGGAGAAAAAGTCGAGAGTATCTGAGATTTCCGGGCCCCGAGAAATCCCTTCTCCCGGGCCAACCTCGCTTCCCAAAGACCGGAAGCACAGCAACCGTCTAAGTACTCGTCCACCAAACCCGCCAGGGACCACATCGAAAACGCCTTTAAGGCGAGCAGGACCTTTGCTCCAGAACGGTCCCCAATATCCCGCAGTACCTCCAAGTTAGCCCGAATTTTTTGCTCATCTACGACATAGCAGGGGGTGGGTACCCGGTTGAGGTCAAAGTCAACAAAGGCACCCGGGCCTCCACTTTGGGTGGGGAGCATTAGAAATTGGGTGCTTTCTCTATGTCGTGCACTTCCCAGGGCAACCCATGCTGGTTGAGCATATCCATGAAGGGATCAGGGTCGAGTTGCTCCATATTGTACACTCCCCTGCCCTGCCATATGCCCTGAAGCATGAGTGCCGCCCCGATCATCGCGGGCACACCCGTGGTGTAACTTACCGCCTGACTGCCGACTTCGCGGAAGCAATCCTCATGGTCACATACATTGTAAAGATATTTGGTCACCTGCCTACCGGATTTTTCCCCGGTGATGATGTTTCCTATACAGGTCTTTCCCTTGGTACGCTCACCCAACCCACCAGGATCAGGAAGCACCGCCTTTAAAAATTGAAGAGGAATAATTTCATTACCCTCATAGATCACTGGTTCAATGGAAGTGAGCCCGACATTTTGTAAAACCTCTAGGTGTTTTAAGTAAGAGTCACCAAAGGTCATCCAGAAACGTGCCCTTTGAATTTCAGGAAAGTGCTTCACCAGGGATTCCAGTTCCTCGTGGTACATCAGGTACATATTGCGTTCGCCTACCTGAGGGAAGTCAAAGGTATATTTATGAGATAGTGCCGGAGTTTCCACCCAATCTCCCTCTTCCCAGTGACGGGCAGGTGCTGTAACTTCCCGTATATTGATTTCAGGATTGAAGTTAGTCGCAAATGGATGCCCATGGTCGCCTCCGTTGCAGTCTAAAATATCAAGGGTATCGATGCGGTCAAAGTGATGCTTGTGCAACCATGCGGTGAACACATTGGTCACTCCCGGATCAAAGCCCGATCCCAGCAGAGCCATCAGTCCCGCTTGCTCAAATCTCTCCTGGTATTCCCACTGCCAGCGGTATTCAAATTTTGCCTCATCCTTGGGCTCGTAGTTGGCGGTATCGAGATAAGGAACCCCGGTTTCCAGGCAGGCATCCATCAGCACTAAGTCCTGATAAGGGAGGGCCAGGTTGACCAAGAGGTCGGGCTTAACCCGCTCGATTAGACGGATGGTCTGGGCGACCTCATCCGCATCCACCTCCGCAGTCTCCACTCTAACCGCAAACCGCTCCTCGACCGAACGGGCCACTTTCTCACAGGAGGACAGCCGCCGGCTCGCCAAAGTGATCGATGAAAAGACTTCGGGCAATTGTGCCATCTTGTGAACTGCAACCGAACCGACCCCGCCGGCTCCAATGACCAATACTTTCGACATAGTTTTTTCCTTTCTCAGTCTGATTCGTAATAAGTATACCCACGCAAACTTTCACGGTAGGTGGAGACCAATTCCTTTAATTCCTCCAGGGTCGCCCCGTGCTCCTTGACCGCAAGCTCTGCCCGGGCCTTAAATTTTTCCAGCAATCTCTTGGGTTCGTACTCCACATAGCTGAGAACTTCGGAAACGGTATCCCCCTCTACCTCATCGAGGAGTTCAAACTCACCGCCATCCTTGAGACGAATCGTGACCACATTGGTGTCGCCAAAAAGATTGTGCAAGTCCCCCAAGGTTTCCTGATAGGCCCCGACAAAGAAGGCACCTAGGTAGTACTCCTCGTCATCTTGCAGGCTGTGCAGGGGCAGGCAGTCTGCCACTCCGTCCGCCACCACAAAGCGGTCTATCCGGCCATCACTGTCACAGGTTACATCGCAAAGTACTGCGTTGCGGTCTGGTTTTTCGTTTAAACGGGTCAGTGGAATAATTGGGTGCAACTGGTCAATCGCCCAGACATCGGGCAGGCTCTGGAAAAGGGAAAAATTACAGTGGTAAATATCTGCCATCCCCTGTACACGCTGGTTTAATTCCTCGCTCCATTCCATATCATCGAGGTTTTCCATCATCACCCGGATTTGGCCGAGTATTCTTTGATGGGCGAGCTCCGCCCGGGCAAGAACGGGCAAGGAGAGACGTCCCCTTCGGAAAAGGGCCCGCATTTCATCGCGGTAATAAGTGGCATCATTGAGGGACTCGAGTAGGCTCTCACGGTCCAGTCCCTCCGATAACTCAATCAGGGTACAGAGAAGAGGATGATCTCCCTCCTCAGACTGCACCACTCCATCGCTCTCATAACTGGTGCTTTCCAGGACACTGAACAAAAGCATGGAGGACTGAGCGACACAGGCCCGCCCGCTCTCGGTGACAATGCATGGGTGCTCCACCCCCGCATCATCCATTTCAAATCCCACTGTTTCCACCACACTGTAACAATATTCTTCCAAGGAGTAATTGATCGAATTGGGACTGGAGGAATTTTCTCCAGTATAATCGACACCCAAACCGCCTCCTAGGTCCAGGTACTGTAGGTTTGCACCCAGCCTTCTTATTTCTATAAACAAGCGGCTTGCTTCCTGAGCAAATTTACGGATTTCAATCATGTTGGGCACCTGACTGCCCAAGTGGGAGTGCTGCAGTACCAGGCAGTCGAGAAGGTTTTCCCGTCGCAGTGTTTCCACCACTTCCACAACCTGGGCAATGGAAAGACCAAACGAAGAACGGTCCCCACTGGTTGCAGACCAGTACCCACTGACCACATTGACCAGCTTGACCCGCACACCCAGGGTGGGCAGGATTCCGAGCTCTCGGGAGACCTCAATGATCAGTTTAAGTTCGCGCACGCTTTCCATCACAATCACGGTGCGCATTCCCAATTTTGAGGAAAGCAGGGCGAGACGGATAAATTCTGAATCTTTATACCCGTTGCAAATAATCAATCCTTTCGAATCCACATTCTGGGAAAGGGCAATTAAAAGCTCCGCCTTTGAACCCACTTCCAATCCGAAATGATACGGTTCCCCGTACTCCGATACCCTCTCCACCACATGGGCCTGCTGATTGACCTTGATCGGAAAAACACCGCGGTAATCCCCGCGGTATCCCACCTGCTCAATGGCAGTACGAAAACTCTCATTGATCGCCTGGATGCGATGCTCCAAAAAATTAGACACCCTTAACAAAACCGGAGTCTGTATGCCCCGCTTCTCCAGTTTTTGAATCACGCCTGCCAGATCGACAGGTTGGCTCTCTGGGCACAATGGATCGTGCAATCCAATATTTCCGCTGGGCAAGATGCCCACTAATCCATCTCCCCATCGGGAGATTCCATACATATCATGATCCATAAAATTTGCCTGGTGTAAGAGATTACGGAAGTACTGGGGTTGGGAAATGGAAGATGGTCGGGACGGTGAGATTCGAACTCACGGCCTCCTGCTCCCAAAGCAGGCGCGCTAACCAGACTACGCTACGTCCCGGAACCAAAACCAATACCATGAACTATTTTTTCACACTTGGCAAAACCAATCATTCCTTCCTTTGACCACCCTGATGACACGGATTTTGTTTGGCAAAACGCATCATCGCATCATGATATGTTGATACGTTTATGAATGATTTTTCAAAGAACCGACCGTTAGAAAAGGACATCCGTGCAATTTTGGACAAGAGAGTTCTTATTCTCGACGGTGCGATGGGAACCATGATCCAACAGGAGAAACTGGAGGAAGAAGATTTCCGGGGTGATATCTTCAAAAATCATACAGGCGAGCTCAAAGGGAACAATGATTTGCTCAGCCTGACCCGCCCGGATGTCATTCGTAAAATTCATCAGTCTTATTTTGCCGCTGGGAGTGATCTGGTGGAGACAAACACCTTCAGTGCCACCAGTATTGCCATGGCGGACTATCACTTGGAGGACATTGTTCACGACCTCAATGTGGCCTCCGCTAAACTCGCCCGGGAAGCTGCGGATGAGGCCATGGCCAAGGACCCATCCCGTCCGCGGTTCGTAGCCGGTGCCATTGGCCCGACCAACCGCACCGCCTCCCTCTCCCCCGATGTCAATGATCCCGCAAAGCGCAATGTGACCTTCGACCAGTTGGTCGATGCCTACTACGCTCAGATCGCCGCACTGGTAGAGGGAGGAGTCGATATCCTCATGCCGGAGACCACCTTTGACACCCTCAATTTAAAAGCGGCCATTTTTGCCCTGGAAAACTTCTTCGATTCCTCGGGAAATCGCTTGCCAGTAATTCTATCCATCACCATCACCGATGCCTCCGGTCGCACCCTTTCCGGGCAGACCACCGAGGCCTGCTGGAATTCCATTGCCCATGCCCGACCCCTCGGTGTTGGGCTAAATTGTGCCTTGGGCGCGGATGCCATGAGGCCCTACCTCCAGGCCCTTTCCAAGAATGCCAACTGCTTTGTTCATTGCTACCCCAATGCGGGCCTACCCAATCCACTCGCCCCCACTGGATATGATGAAAAGCCGGCCGATACCGCAGGAGCCCTTTTTACCTTCGCTGAGGAAGGTCTTCTCAATATGGCCGGTGGGTGCTGCGGAACCACCCCTGACCACATCCATGCCATCGCCGAGAAATTAAAAGACGCTGCACCTAGGGAAGTCCCCAAAGTGGATCCAGCGATGCGCTTAAGCGGATTGGAACCCTTTGAGATCAAGGGACAATCCAAATCTCTCATCATGGTAGGCGAGCGTACCAATGTGACCGGCTCTCCCAAGTTTAAAAAATTGGTCGAGGAAGGGGACTATGATGCCGCCCTCAAGATTGCCAAGCAACAGGTGGAAAACGGGGCCAATATTATCGATGTAAATTTCGATGCTGCCCTCCTCGACGGTGAGGAATGCATGACCAAATTTTTAAACCTGGTGGTTTCCGAACCGGATATTTCCCGCGTGCCCATCATGATCGACAGTTCGAAATGGTCAGTCATTGAAGCGGGGCTCAAGGTCATCCAGGGAAAGTGCATCATCAACTCGATCAGCTTAAAGGAAGGCGTGGAAGCGTTTAAAAAACATGCTCGCTTAGCAATGAGACATGGCGCTGCGGTCGTGGTAATGGCCTTTGATGAAAAAGGACAGGCTGCCACCCTGGAGGACAAGATAAGAATCTGTGAGCGAGCCTATAAAATTTTGGTGGAAGAAGTAAATTTTCCCGCCTGGGATATCATCTTCGACCCCAATGTACTCACCCTGGCCACGGGCATGGATGAACACAATGCCTACGGAATCGACTTCATTGAGGCGGTCCGGGAAATCAAAAAACGCTGCCCCCATGCCCGCACCAGCGGGGGAATCAGTAATGTCTCCTTTTCCTTCCGGGGGAACAACCTTGTACGCGAAGCCATGCATGCGAGCTTTCTCTACCACGGCTGCCAGGCCGGATTGGACATGGGCATAGTCAATGCGGGCATGCTCGCAGTCTACGATGAAATTGAACCGGAACTGCGGGAGCGGGTCGAGGCCGTCGTTCTGAACAAGTCCAAGAACGCAGGCGAAGAATTGCTCGCCCATGCGGAACGGATCAAGGACCAGAACGAAAACCGCAAGTCGGAAGGACCGGATCTTTCCTGGCGTGAAAAACCGGTGGCCGAACGCCTGACCTACGCCCTGGTCAAGGGAATCGGAGATTATGCCGAGGAGGATGCCGAGGAGGCTCGCCAATTATTAGGTCGTCCCCTCGAGGTAATCGAAGGCCCCTTAATGGATGGGATGAAAGTGGTGGGTGATCTTTTTGGGGATGGTAAAATGTTTCTTCCCCAGGTGGTTAAAAGTGCCCGGGTGATGAAAAAAGCGGTCGCCTACCTCGAGCCATTCATGGAGGAGGAAAAGGATGAATCGGGATCGGGCAAGCGTGGAACCATGGTTATTGCCACCGTTAAGGGGGATGTCCATGACATCGGCAAGAATATTGTCGGAGTGGTCCTTGCCTGCAATAACTGGGAGGTCATTGACCTCGGGGTCATGGTATCCTGCGATAAGATTTTGGAAGCGGTCGCCGAGCATGGTGCTGATGTGCTTGGACTAAGCGGATTGATTACTCCCTCCCTCGACGAAATGATCGATAATGCCAAAGAGATGCAAAGAAGGGGCCTGCAAATACCGCTCCTTATCGGAGGAGCCACCACCAGCCGTGCCCACACTGCGATTAAGATCGCCCCCCACTATGAACCACCAGTGATACAGGTGGCGGATGCTTCCCTTGTGGTCAATGTCTGCAATGATGTGCTCCACCCACAGAAATCAAAAAAGTACATTGATGACCTAAAAGCCGATCAGTTGCGCATCCGCGAGGAGCACGAAGCTCAGGGAGAAAGGCCCATGCTTCCCCTATCCGAAGCGAGAAGCAAGGGAGTTTCCTGCAACTGGGAAACCCAGGAGATCGCCAAGCCATTGACTGAAAACCTCGGGGTGCATCATTTTCAGCCGGCCCTCGAGGAAGTCCTCGATTTCTTCGACTGGTCTCCTTTCTTCTGGGCCTGGGAACTCAAGGGCACCTATCCGCAAATTTTCGAAAGAAAAAGCAGCGGGGAGGAAGCGAAGAAATTATTTGATCAAGCTCAAGAACTGCTCGGAAAAATTATCAGGGAAGAGAGTTTTCAGTGTCAGGCAGTGGTCGGACTATGGCCTGCCCATGCCCGGGAAGATGATGTGGAACTTTTTTCCGACCTTTCCAAAAAAGAGAGGCTGGGAGCGTTCCGCTTTGTCCGCCGGCAACAAGTTTTACCAAACCAGCCCCAGTACTGCCTGTCCGACTATATCGCACCCGAAGAATCCGGCCGAATGGACTTCCTCGGTGCCTTCGCGGTAAATGCGGGCAAGGAAGTCGACGAACTGGCCGAGCAGTACAAATCGGATCAGGATGATTTCACTTCCATTCTCGTTAAGTCCCTGGGCGACCGCTTTGCCGAAGCCACCGCCGAATATGCCCACAAGCAAATCCGTGACCTTTGGGGATTCGGACAGTCGGAGGGGCTGAGCAATCAGGATCTGATCGCGGAAAAATACCGGGGCATCCGCCCCGCCGCCGGGTATCCCTGCCAACCCGACCACACCGAAAAAGATTTGATCTGGGACCTCCTCCGGGTAAAGGAAACCATTGGTCTCGAACTCACCGAGTCCCGGGCGATGAACCCGGGGTGCTCCGTATCAGGCTTGTACTTTTCCCACCCCGATGCCCGTTACTTCAGTGTGGGCAGCCTGGGGAGGGATCAGGTCGAGGACTACGCTAAGCGCAAGGGCTGGGATATGGAGCAGGCAGTTAAGTGGTTGCGCCCCAACCTTGGGTTTGACGCCTAAAGCACAATCCCTCCTCCGGACCCATCTCCAATCCCCTTTGGCGTTGCAGGACGGGGCAGGAAAAAGTATATCATTGCGCCTATGAAGGAAATGTCTCCCCTAGAGGAAATCCGCCATTCAGCCGCTCATGTTCTCGCCACTGCGGTTCTCCGCCTGTACCCGGATACCCAGTTGGACATTGGCCCGCCCACTGATTCCGGGTTTTACTACGACTTTGATTCCGAGATTCCATTCACCCCTGAAGTCCTCCAACAAATCGAGGAGGAAATGGGCAGGGTGATCAAAGAAAACCAGCGTTTTGAAAGACTGGAAGTGAGCCGGGATGAAGCTGTCTCGATGATCAAGGAGATGAAGCAAACGGTATACAAACTTGGCAGGCTTGATGACATCCCTGAAGGTGAAACTATATCCTTCTACCGCAACGGGGAGTTTCTCGACCTTTGTGCCGGGAGCCATGTTTCTTACACTAAAAAGATCAAGGCCTTCAAGTTACTCCATGTTGCCGGTTCTTACCATCGGGGGGACTCCTCCCAAAAGCAGTTGCAAAGAATTTATGGAACCGCTTTCCCGACCAAGGATGAACTCGCCCAGCACCTCGAGCGTATGGAGGAGGCAAAGAAACGCGATCACCGGGTGGTTGGAAAAGATCTTGGCCTTTTTCATATCGATGATCAGGTTGGGCAGGGTCTGGTCCTGTGGAAACCAAACGGGGCAATCATTCGCCAAGAACTGGAAGGATTTATTACCGAGCAACTCAACCAGCAGGGATATTCTCAGGTTTATACCCCCCATATCGGGAAGCTCGATCTCTACCGTACATCAGGCCACTTCCCCTACTACCAGGACTCCCAGTATCCCCCGATCATTCATCGTGAGTGCCTCGAGCAATTAGCTGAGGAAGGATGCACCTGCTCTGATCTTTCCAATAAACTGGATAAAGGAGAAATCGACGGGTACCTGCTCAAGCCCATGAACTGCCCGATGCATATCCGCATTTTTAAGTCTGAGCAACGCTCTTACCGCGACCTTCCTGTCAGGATTGCAGAATTTGGCACCGTTTACCGCTGGGAGCAATCCGGCGAACTCAATGGTATGACCCGGGTGCGAGGATTTACCCAGGACGATGCCCACCTCTTTATCCGCGAAGACCAGTTGCAGGAGGAGATTCAGGGTTGCCTCAGCCTGGTCAAATTGGTCTTCTCCACCCTCGGTATGAATGAATACCGCGTACGGGTGAGCTTGCGCGATCCCGAGTCGGACAAATATGTCGGTGCTCCCGAGGCCTGGGACAAAGCAGAGGCTGCCCTGCGCCAGGCGGTGCAGACCCTCGGCGTTGATTATGAGGAGGAACTCGGCGAGGCGGCGTTTTACGGACCCAAAATTGATTTTGTGGTTAGGGATGTGATCGGACGGGAATGGCAACTTGGCACTGTCCAGGTGGACTACAACCTGCCGGAGCGTTTCGATCTCACCTATGTGGGGAGCGATAACCAGGACCACCGTCCCGTGATGATCCACCGGGCTCCGTTTGGATCTATGGAAAGATTCTGTGGGGTGCTAATCGAGCACTTTGCAGGAAACTTCCCCACCTGGCTGGCTCCCGAACAGGTAAGACTTCTTCCAATGAATGATGACTTGATTCCCTTTTCCCAGAACTGCCTGAAATTGCTTAAGCAAAAAGGCGTACGGGCCAGCGTGGACGCACAGTCGGCCAAACTCGGGGCCAAAATACGCCGTGCGGAAACGGACAAAATTCCTCACATGATGATCATCGGAAAAAGAGAAGCGGAGGAAAACCAGGTCTCCCTGCGCTCAAGGAGTAACCCGGACCTTGATGGCCCCCATGACTTGGAGTCTGCGATTCAGGCCATCACTGAGGAAATTTCCTCCAAGGCCCTGCCCAAGTCACGGGCACCCGCATATTAAGATTCTCTCTTTCTCTGGGCATGCAGAATTTGTCCGAAACTAGTCAGTCCGATAGGAAAGTAGATATGCTTTTCGCTACTGTATTCTCTTTGCCTCATCGTTGCTTTGCCTTTCCTTTCCTTCTTCTCATCCGCATTTACCGGTTGTTTTCCCCCCTCAAACAATTGATCCTTGGCCCCTATGTCAGGTGCCGCTTTCATCCCACCTGTTCGGAATATGCCTTGGAGTGCTTCCAAACCCTTCCCTTGCATACCGCCCTTTTTCGCTCTTTGTCCCGCATTTTCCGATGCAACCCGATGCATAGCGGGGGCTACGATCCCGTGCATCCTCCCTGCAAACATTCCGCTCCCCGCCCTGAATAATGGCCACCGCGATTCATCCTGCACCCACCCACTGTGCACCAGGGGATAACCTGACTGGTTACCTGGCCGGACTGGTAGAGAAAGCAAAAATCAGCCAATCCCCCCTCTTTTCCTCGATCTCTTACAAAACCTCTTTTTCCGATCCCCTCGCCCTGCTTGAGTCTTTGCACCAACCGGACAGTCCACATTGCTACTTTGAGAAATCGACCGATGAGTTCTCCATCGCTTGCGGTGAATACCTCGCCCAGCGGGAATTTCAGGGAGCGGATCGCTTTCAGCATGCCAAGTCGTGGTCCGAATCGCTTCTACAATCCGTGGAACGTGCGGGCGACGCCCCTCTTGCCGGGTCCGGCCCCACCCTCTTTCTCACCGCAACCTTCGAATCCGAAACTGCCAATTCCGGACTGCCCGCCCTTTCGGTCTTTCTCCCCCGGTGGCAAGTGGTCAACCAACGGGGGGAGCACTTTCTTGTGCTTAACACCGAGATCCATCCAAACTCCAATCCTCTTAAAATTCAGGCCGATCTCGATGCAAGGCTTGGGTCTATGATTGGACTCACTTACGAACAATCCAGCCCGGCCGACCCCATGACCACCCCCTTGGGAGCTTCCCGGGAAAATTTTGATTACCTCGATGGGGTATCCCGTGCCCTCCACGAGATTAAATCCGGCGAGGTTTCCAAAATCGTCCTCGCCCGGCAGCTTACCTTTGATGTATTTGCCAAACTCTGTCCCTTTTCCATTGCCCACGGCCTGCGGGCGAGATTTCCGGACTGCCACGCCTTTTCTTTATCTGCTCCCGACCAGGGAATATGGGTAGGAGCCAGTCCCGAAACCCTCGCCCATCTTCGCGGAAACTCCCTGCGTACAGAAGCCCTAGCTGGCTCCGCCCCGCGCGGGCCCTCCGCCGGCAAGGATGCCCACTGGGGGGAGACCTTGCTGGCCCGGGAAAAGGAAGTGCGCGAGCACCAATTGGTCATCGAGAGCATCCATCGGCGACTCGCCTCCGTCGGGGTATCCTCCCTTCACCAGGGGCTTCCCCGGCTTCTCCGCTTGGCTAACCTCCAACATGTACGCACTCCGGTGGAAGGAAAAATTCCTCCCGGACTTCATCCCTTTGACATCCTCTCCGCTCTTCACCCGACACCGGCAATGGGCGGTACTCCCCGCACCCCTGCCCTTTCCAAACTTGCTCAGATTGAACAATGCCCCCGTGGTTGGTATTCCGGAGTAGCCGGATGGATGGATTCCCGGGGACGGGCCGAATTTATTGTGCCAATCCGTTGCGGCAGACTGCTGAAAAACTCACTCACTTTGTACGCGGGAGCCGGCATTGTTGAAGGATCCATTCCGCAGTTGGAAAAAAATGAGACCGACTGGAAGTTGCAAGCCATGCTTGAAGTGATCACTGGAAGCCCTAAGCTTCCGGATTGAATGACCGCTGAACCCGACCCCACCGCCCAGGCAAACTATATTTGGGGCCATACCACTGGCCGCGGTCTCGCCGACCTTGGGGTGGAAGTGGTGTTTTTCTCCCCCGGATCGAGGTCCACTCCCCTAGTACTCGGTTGCGAAGGTGAGCCCCGCCTGTCTTGCTTACCGGTATTGGACGAACGCACCGCAGCCTTCCTTGCTCTTGGTCAGAGCAAGCGAACGGGCAGACCCACCGCACTTATTTGCACCTCAGGATCCGCTCCCACCCACTGGTATCCTGCGGTTAGCGAAGCCTCCTACTCGGGCATTCCCCTCCTGCTCCTCTCCGCGGACCGCCCACCGGAACTGCAGGAATGCGGAGCCGGGCAAACCATTAACCAGGTAGATTTATTTGGCACTTTCGTGCGTGGCTTTCATTCCGTTCCTCTGCCAGCAACCGATCCCACATCCCTGTACAACCTACAATCTATCCTGCAACAGGCCTACTCTCAGTCTACCTCCCACAACCCTGGCCCCGTCCATTTAAACTTTCCATTTCGCGAACCTCTCTGGCCGGAAATAATCCTTCCCCCTCCTCTTCCCCAAGTTTCTTCGTTACCCACCCTTGAAGATTCTCCTGTGGAGGCAGGGGACATCAAACCTCCGATCAAACTACCTCAAGCCCGCTTTCCCGTAGTCATCGCCGGACTGGACTGCCCTCCCCATCTGCCCTCCAACCTCGACACCATTCCCATACTCTGCGATTCCCTCAGTCCATTCCGTGAAAACGATCATCCTGCCCGCATCCTCAGGTATGAACATCTGCTCAGATGCACTGATTTCATTCTGTCCATCCGCCCAGACTTATTTATCCTGCTCGGCCCCCTGCCCACCTCCAAGACCCTGCGTTCTTGGATCGAGCAAAGCGGGGCATACCGGGTAGTCATTGAACCTAGCGGGAGAAAAGTCGACCCATTGGATGGCCCCAACCGGTCCCTCTCCCTGAACTATAATGAATTGTCCTTGCTCCAACTTGGGGTTCCCGATCCTGACTGGCTAGATGTATGGACCGAGGCAGAACGGGCAGTGGAGTCCAAATTACAGACTGAACTTGCCCAGTTGCCCATTTCCGCCGAGCCAAAAATTGCCCGCATTCTCTCGGAACACCTACCGGCAGAGTCGCTTCTTTACTGTGCCAACAGTATGCCTATCCGTGACCTCGAATGGTTTTGGAAACCGGGCAACCTCGGAAGGAGACTCTTCGGAGCACGCGGGGTCAATGGAATCGACGGCACCCTGGGCACAGCCTTGGGACTGGCCCATCTCAGCGAGCAACCCACCTACTTGCTCAGCGGAGACCTCGCCTTTTTACACGACTCCAACGCCCTGCTTTTTTCATCCCATTTGGTCGGTTCCCTCACCGTAATCCTGATTAATAACCAAGGGGGTGGGATTTTTGAAAATTTGCCCGTCGCTCAACTTTCTAAGTTTGAGAAATGTTTCAGCACTCCACAAAATTGTGATTTTAAAAAGCTGTGCCAAGCCCATTCCCTGGAGCACTTCCTATGCGAAAATGAAGAGGAACTCATTTCATTCCTACATAAACCGCCCCTCCAGGGTGTACGGGTGATCGAGATTCGAACGGACCGCAAAGCGGACCGGGATACCCGTAGGCACCTGCTTGCCCTCTCTCCCAACAACTAATTTTTACTTGGCATGCCTGAACTTGCGGAAGTTGCCTTCGCCTCTACCCAGTGGAAACCCGGAATAAACCGGCCCATCCAATCGGTCATCACCCATCCAAAGTCCCGGGTGTACCGGGATGAAAATCGAGCACACTACAGGGAACTACTAACCGGGCGGATTCTTCGGCCCTTCGAAACGCATGGGAAGCAAATGCTCTTTTCCTTTTCCGAAAATTGCTGGCTCGGACTCCATCTGGGCATGACCGGATGGTTGTATTGTGAACCGAAGGGTTACCAACCCGCCAAACACGACGCCCTCGTTTTGGTTCAGGCAAAACAATCGCTGGTCTTTCGGGACCCCCGCCAGTTCGGAAGACTGCGCCTCCATGTTGGGAAGGAAGCACCTGGCTGGTGGAATGACCGTCCGGTATCTATGGTAAGCAAGGAATTTAATTACGAAATTTTATCCAATGCCCTGAATCGGCATAAGAAGCGTCCCCTCAAAGCCCTTCTTCTGGACCAGCGTTATTTCCCTGGGATGGGCAACTGGATGGCCGACGAGGTGCTTTGGCGATCAGGCATCCATCCAGATTGCCGGCCCACCAACCTGGAAGAACACCAGAAAAAAACTCTCTTTCGACAGACCCTCTTTGTGGTTCGTGGAGCCATGAAGTCGGTCGGCACCCACGGTGGCGACCCGCCGGCAAACTGGCTCTTTCATCAAAGATGGCGGGACGGTGGCACCTGCCCTAAGTCAGGCACACCCCTGATGCGTGCACAGATCGGGGGGCGTACCAGTTGTTGGTCGCCCGTTTTACAATCCCTGAGAAAATAGTTTTCTCGCCTGCCCACAATCACTCTCGATTTGGGCGGTCAGCAGTTCAACTCCGGAAAATTTTTTTTCCGGGCGCAAGTGGACGGC
Source organism: Opitutales bacterium (assembly GCA_038152995.1). Taxonomy (GTDB): domain Bacteria; phylum Verrucomicrobiota; class Verrucomicrobiia; order Opitutales; family Seribacteraceae; genus Chordibacter. The sequence continues at coordinate 9,169 of JAYOXT010000007.1, read as the reverse complement.
AAGCTCCATCGTGAGGGATGCACCCTCTTTCCAGATCGACATATCCGGGGTTTCGAGGCAATGGACTTCCAGCAGGGGAAACTCCGCACCCTCCTCCACAGTGGGGCGAAATCCATAGTTGGCAAGTGCGGGTATCCGCTGCCCGGTGGTTTTCTCCTCTGCCCAGCCAGCATATACACCAAAGGCGGGTTTTGCCTCTGGGCACCACCGTAGGTTGAGAGTGGGATACCCGATAGTCCGACCCAGTGCCTTGCCCGCAGAAACACTGCCCGAAACGATATACTTCCGCCCGAGCATTTCAGCGACCCGGTGCATCTCGCCCGCATCCAATGCCTTGCGAATACGCGAACTGCTCACTGGCAGTTCACCAAGAATGAGAGATTGTGCCACAGTCACCCCGATCCCGGCACGGGACCCATATTCGGTCAAAGCCTGAAAATCGCCCGTCCGGTTCTTGCCGAAACGAAAGTTTTCTCCCACGCAAAGGGAACGAAGGAAAGGCACCAACTCAGTCAAATAGGAAACAAATTGATCGGCCGGGATTTCAGACAATTCCTCATCGAAGGGCTGCATAATCACCGCAGACACACCGCTTGCCAAAAGTTGAGCGGCCTTGTCCTCCGCACTCATCAATAGAGGCGGTTCCTTGCCGGGTCTCAGCAATGTGGCCGGATGCTTGGGGAAAGTGAGAGCGGCGGTACTGCCAGAAAATTTTCCAGCTTGCACACGGGCAAGATCGAGAACCGCACGGTGCCCACGGTGAACTCCATCAAACATGCCCAGGGCGAGACAAACTCCTTCCTTCGATTCCCTTCCAAAATGGGCAATCGAGTCAAAGACTCGTTCCATCATTAAAGAACATGGGAGGGCACAGCCTGATGCACGGGGATCAAGCGGTGCTGAAACTCGCCCAGAGGAACCTCTTGAATCTGCTCGAGGGTAAGAGCATCCGATATTTCAAACTGATCAATCCGTGTGCGCCGGAGGCTTTGCAAGTGAGCACCACAACCCAGACGCTGACCAAGATCATGCACAACCGTGCGTACATAGGTGCCCTTGCTGCAATCCATAAAAAACTTACCCACCGGGGATTGCCAATCATCCAGCCTCAGTTCATTGATCCGGATAAAGCGGGGCTCCCGTTCCACCGTCTTGCCCTTACGGGCCATTTTGTAAAGGGGCACACCATCGATCTTTTTGGCGGAGAACATGGGGGGAGTCTGATACTGGTCTCCGAGAAAGCCCTCCATTTCTTTAAGAACGATTTCCTCGCTCAGCCCATCAGGCAGGGGTTTTTCAGCAACCACCTCGCCATCCGCATCCTGGCTGTCCGTTTCCACACCCAGTAAAAATGTTCCCTCATAGGCCTTGTCTAGGCTGATCAGAAACTGCGAGACCTTGGTCGCCTTCCCGATCAGCATGATCAACAGGCCCGTGGCCAATGGATCAAGCGTACCGGCATGACCGATCTTTTTCATCCGCAATTTTCGACGCAGGCGGTCGACCACATCGTGCGAAGTGATGCCCTGTGGCTTGTCGACCAACAGGATGCCCTCGTAGTCCAAGTCCTGTCGCGAACTCACCCTATCTCTCCCCGCTCAACTCTTTGCAAGTGGCTTTCGATCGCCTGAATAAGTGGGGGATAGATCTCATCCATCGTGCCCTCGACATTGAACCCGGCAGCACAGGCATGTCCGCCCCCGTTAAATTCTTTTGCCAATATATCCACCCGAAACTTTTCATCCTTCGCTCGGAAACTTCCCTTGATCAGCCCACTTCTTTCCTCAATAAAAACGGCAATTTCCACACCCTCTTGGGAACGGGCATAATCAACAAAATTTTCAGCATCTTCCGGTTTGGTACCGGTCTCAGTAAAATCGGACCCGTGAATACAGCCAACACAAACCCTGTCCTTTAATTCCATACGGAAGCTTGCCAGAAAGCGCTGGAGCAACTGGATACGGCCCGGCTTTTCCTTTTCATAAAGCTCGCTGGCAATTCCGGACGGGCAGGCCCCTGCATCGCAGAGCATCCGGCAAATTTCGAAAACGGAACCGTTGGTACCGGAGTAACAAAACTGGCCGGTGTCGGTGCAAATCCCAAGGTAGAGGGCTTCAGCGGTGTATTTGTCCACTTGATATCCGCTGTCAAAAAAGAATTTTGCGAGGATTTCTCCGGTCGCGGATGCATCGGACAAAATGAAGTTTTCCTTACCGTAGTGAGTATTGGATACATGGTGGTCGATATTCAGGTCCACCTCGGGGAAACGATTACACAAATCCTTCCCCACACGCCCATGGTCCGCACAGTCCACCGTGATAATTTGATGGTCCCCGTCCTCCACTTCTGCCGGTGATACAAAGGGCGTACCTTCGGCAAATTTTCTAAGCGTGCGAGGAATAGGGTCCTGGTTGACCGCCCGGACTGCTTTACCCAACGCAAGCAAGGCCCGGGTAAGAGCAACCTGGGAGCCCACACAATCCCCATCTGGTCTCTTGTGACCAAGTACCAAAATGGGCCGGTCATCCAATCGGGATATGGATTGGGCAAACAGGGTGGATTCTTTGAGAAAGGCAGACATTTAGATGATAAGGCGGAGTTTATATCACATCTGGGAAGGGAGGAAAAGCATGGAACTAGACAGACTTAGGTATGAGGAAACCATCCTCGTCCATTCCCTGTACACCGCCAAGTTCTTCCCCATCCTCCCAGCCCTTCAAAACAAAGGTACTACCCTCCATCCTGTAAGAATACCCTGAAAGGAGACGACCGAATGTCTTTTCTTTGTAGCCAAGCTGGCGATTCGATGAACTATCCTCATCGGGCAACTGCACGGATACCAACCCGCTTTGGGCAGTGGCAAATCCACTCACAGAATGGCAGGAAAGCAAGGTTGTGTCCTCCACAATCTGCACCCAGTCCCCAGAGGGAGTTTGCTCAAATCCAACCTGGGCAAGAAGAGGGAACCAGGGAAACCATTGTTCCTCCCAGACTTGCGAACCAGCCAGAATTTTCAGTCTGGAATGGTCGACCAGATTGGCCCCTTGCAACCGCATCCAGTTGGTCCATGGCAGGCAGTTGGGATTACTCGTATCTTGGAGGACACGGTTCACGACTTCCGCCCATTTCCGGTAAGGCTCGGGCCATTCTCCCTCTCCTCCTTGGACCGCCTTCAGAAAATCGGCCCGGCTTACCGTCACTCCTTCCCGGTCGCGAAACAGAACACCGCTTTGTTTTTGGAAAATTCTCTTCCGTAAAGCATGGCGTGCGTCCCGCCCACCCAGCAAACGCTCATTAAAAGATAAACGCCCAAGGTCAAGCACCGCACGCCTCACCGATTCTGGGCTCGCCTCCACCGCATCGATGGGAGACCCACACCTCACGGTGATACGGTAAGGAAATGACCGGGGGAACTTTTTAAAAAACCGCCCGCCCTGATGGCTGTAGACCGATCCCCATACCCCGTCCAAATGAGCAGGAATGATAGGCACCCGGCCATGTTTCGCCAGTAGGATGAATCCCCGCTGAAAAGGCAGGGTTGTACCCAGCCTGGATATCCCTCCCTCAGCAAACAGGCACAGGGGGGTGCCGGATGACACCCGCTTAATGGATCGCCGGAGGGCGGAAAGGGAGTGATCTGGGGAGAGGGTAAGGGTATGGGTTAAGCGGAAAATACCTCGCAGAATCTTGGAACTTCCCAGTTCGTCATGAGCGAGGTAGCGCACCTTTCGAGGAAAGGCGGCACCGATAAAGACAGGGTCGGCATAAGACAGGTGATTGCTGACAATCAAGGCACCTCCATGGCTCGGAAAATTTTCCATCCCCACCACCCGGATCCGGTAAAAAACACGCAGGACGAGATGAAAACAGGCACGCAAAAAATCTTCAAACTGGCAGGTCATACTAATCAGGGCAATGATCCCAAGGGGAAATATAAGGATCAGAATTTCTTCCTTGGCCTCCAACCCAAGCACATTGGATAACCAGGCATGCACCCCAATCAGGGCCACCCCGCCTAACTGGGTAAGTAAATTGGATGCGGCAAGGATCCGGCCACGCTCATCTTCTCCGGCCCGGTGCTGAAGGTATCCATTGAGCGGCACAAAAAACAAAGCCCCGAAAAAACCGAGGGATGCACAACCGCACTCAAAGGCTCCGCTAAGCGGGTGAGAGATATAGACTATCCATAGACTCAGGGCCATCCCACCCGCCCCCATCGGACAGAGCCCAAGCTCAATTCTTCCCTTGTTCAAATAGGCACAAAAAAGACAGCCGGCCATAATTCCCACACCCAGTAGAAGAAACCAGTACCCATAGAGACTGCCCATACCAACCTTCCCCACCGTCACTTCGCCGGACAACTTCACCAGCACGAGGTAGAAAAACCCGCCCACTGCCCAGAAACAGGCATCCCCGAGAGCCGCCCATCGAAGGCTTGGTCGCTGAATCAACGGCCTAAGATCACGGAAATGACTGAATAGCACAGAGTAGGAAAACGGCGGTGCCTTTGGTGCCTCCGTGGACGGAGTGGGCAAAAAAACAACCCAGGAAACCAGAGCCAGAAAGCAAATGCCCAGGGTAATGAGCCGAGCAGTCTCCCACCCTCCCCTCTCCACCACCCAATAATCAAAGAGAACCGCTCCGCTGAAAGCACCACCCAGTATGCCCACAATGGTGAGCATCTCCATCCACCCCACCGCTTTTCCCAGTTGCCCATAGCCGACTATTTCCTTGAGGATGCCTTTTTTGGCGGGAGAAAGAAAGGTCGACTGGGTAGAAAGAAGAAAAAAGCCAGTCAGGGTGATGGGCAGGCTCCTTTGGGATATTCCCCAAAGTATAGCTCCCAGTCCGATGAGTTGGGCGAGCAAACTTGCTCCCACCACCTGTCTTTTCGGATACCTGTCCGCCACCCAACCGGCCCATGGGGCGAAGAGGATGAAGGGGAGAATCAGGAGTATGGAGACCTGCTGGTTGACTAGGTCCATGCTTTCCTTCCCAAACTGAAAAGCGGCCAGCACGGGCAGGAGTGCTTTGACTGCATTATCATTCAATGCCCCGATAAACTGAGCAACCAGCAGGGGGATTGTTTTGCGAAAAGGAAGCGTGGGGCTGCTCATATACTGAATCTAGGAGTTAGTGCTCCTCTACTGGCATGGCGATTTTTTTCTGAGCCTCCATATATCAGGGTTGCCAGCGATTGATCCGGTACAGAGCATGGAATTCATGCTCAAAACGACCCTGCCCTTATTTCTTTGCCTTGTTGGCCACATAGTCGCCAAGCAGCCGAATATCCTTTTCATTTTTTCGGACGACCATGCCTATCAGGCGATTTCGGCCTATGGATCCAACCGCAACCACACCCCCAACCTCGATCGGCTCGCCAACGAAGGGATGCGCTTTGACCGGGCCTTTGTCACCAATTCGATTTGTGCCCCGAGTCGGGCAGTTGTTCTGACCGGCAAGCATAGCCACCTCAATGGCCAACTAACCAATAGAGAGACCTTTGATGGTTCCCAGCAAACTTTTCCCAAGCTCCTGCAAAAAGCGGGTTATCAGACCGCACTCTTTGGAAAATGGCATCTAAAAAGTGAACCCACCGGGTTCGATTCCTGGGAAGTGCTCCGTGGACAGGGACCGTATTACAACCCCAATTTTCGTACTCCGAAGGGAGACAGGACAACAACCGGATACACCACCGACATCATTACAGACCGCACTCTGGATTGGCTAAAAAAGGAACGCAATCCGGATCAACCCTTTTTCCTGTGCTCCTGGCACAAGGCACCCCACCGCAACTGGTTGCCCGCACCGAAATACATGAAAAAGTATGATGACCAAGATATCCCGGAACCTGAAACATTGCGGGATAATTATCAAAACCGCCTATCTCCTGCTTCGACCCAGGCAATGACGATTGAAAAACATATGCACGACGACTGGGACTTTAAACTAAACACACCCAGAGAACTCAATGATGAGCAAAAGAAAATATGGAATGCAGCTTATGTGCCTAAAAACAAAGCTTTCCGTGAGGCAAAGTTGGAAGGGGATGATCTGCTGAAGTGGAAGTACCAGCGTTATGCCAAGGATTACCTCAGATGTATTGATTCGGTCGATGAAAACATTGGCCGTTTATTGGATTACCTCGACCAAAGCGGACTGGCCGAAAATACCCTTGTGGTGTATTCTTCCGATCAGGGTTGGTACTTAGGAGAGCATGGCTGGTACGACAAAAGATGGATGTATGAGGAATCTTTCCGTACTCCCCTGCTTGCCCGTTGGCCCGGCACTATCTGTCCTGGCAGTGTCAATAGGGATCTCGTACAAAACCTAGATTATGCCCAGACCTATCTTGATATCTGCGGAGCCAAACAACCCAAAGACATGCAAGGAAGATCTCTGCTTCCTCTACTCAAAGGAGAAACCCCTGAGGATTGGAGGAAATCGATCTACTATCAATACTATGAATTCCCCGGTTCTCATAATGTAAGAAGGCACTATGGGGTGCGCACCCACCGCTACAAACTGATTCACTTCTACATGATCGATGGATGGGAGTTATACGATCTGCAAAAGGACCCCAACGAATTAAACTCCCTCTACGGCCAGGATGGATTGGAAGAAATTACCACCGAACTGAAAGCGGAACTTGCCCGCCTAAGAACACAATATCAGGTACCCGAGGATACCCGCCCCCTCCCCAAAACAATCAGGGAGATTTACTGATTTAATTCGTAGCAATCTTTTCAATCGCCCGGGCAAGTTCGGTATCCTTCGCCGTAACCTTGCCACCCGCATCATGGGTATTGAGCCCAATTTCCACGCGGTTGTAGCAGTTGAAAATTTCCGGGTGGTGATTTCTTTCCTCAGCTTCATAGGAAACTCGCAGGATGAAGCTCATCGCCTCCCGGAAGTTGGCAAAGGAAAAGGTCTTTTTCAACCTATCGTCCTGCCACTTCCACCCGGACAATTGCTCGAGCACTTCAGTTATTTCAGCTTCATTCAGGGGATTGGTCATCGCCTGAATTGGCTAGCCCATGCTTTCCTCGTTGTCAATTGGTCCCTTTGCCGTTGAGATATCCACTCAATCGATCCATGCAAACTTTTTCGCCCGAAGATACAAATAACCTTCCCCGCCATGTCGCCCTGATCATGGACGGGAATGGCCGTTGGGCGAAGTCCCGCAAGATGCCCCGCCTATTTGGACACCGCAACGGGGTGGAAAATGTCCGGGCCGTGGTCAACACCGCCAAGGAAGTGGGCGTGCCCTACATCACACTCTATGCTTTCAGTACCGAAAACCAGAACCGGCCGAAGGACGAAAAATCCGGACTGATGAAATTACTCGAGGAATTTCTCAAAAAAGAACTTCGGTCCATGATGGAGGACGGGATCCGCTTACGGGCAATTGGCGATCTTTCCGGTCTGCCCGACTTTGCTCGCCGCATCGTCGAGGACACCATCGAGCAGACCCAAGAAAACAACCGCTGGAATCTCACCCTCGCCCTGAATTATGGCAGTCGGCAGGAAGTATTGCGGGCAGTGGCCAAGTACGGACAGGATCATCCCTCCTCTTCCCACATTCCTTCTTGGGAAGAATTTTCCCCTTATCTGCAAACCGCGGATCTCCCTGACCCCGACCTGATCATTCGCACCTCCGGAGAATTTCGACTGAGTAACTTTTTACTTCTTCAGGCTGCTTATGCGGAAATTTTTGTATCCCCTCTGCACTGGCCCGATTTCGGACGCGACGCCTTTCTCGAAGCACTTTCCAATTATGCCAGCCGTGAGCGCAGGTTTGGAAAAACCAGCGAACAAATCCAGCAACCCCTCTCAACCTCATGATTTTACGAACCATTGCCACCATCATCCTCTGGGGATTGCTCGGAAGTATTGTTTACGGGCTGAAAGAACCGGGGGCGATGTGGATCCTCAATCTCTGTGCCACCCTTACCCTCTTTGAGGTCTATACCATCCTTGGGCGGATTGGGTATGCCGCCAACCGCATCACCGGCTTGATCACCGGAGCCTGCATGATTCCCATCGCTTTTTACTTCCCCGGAGCAGGGATTGATGCCCTCGCCGTGGGGGCTCTCTTCTCTTCGGCTGCCTGTGTGGTCTTCCCACAGGATCAGCGCGGGCTTTATGTCAAACGGCTCCTCCCCACCTTCTTCGGCCTTCTCTTCGTTACTTTCCTGCTGCACTATTTTGTTCGCATCCTGCGGGAAACCGATGCCCCCGCCAACCCGGAGTGTATTGGCTTTGGGCTCTTTTTCTGCCTCTGGATCGTGCTGGTCGCCAAGTTCAGCGATATTGGTGCCCTGCTTGTGGGCAAGACCATTGGCCGCACCAAAATGGCCCCTTCCATCAGCCCGGGAAAAACAGTGGAAGGGTTACTTGGAGGGCTCGGTGCCTCCGCCGGTATCGGTGCTCTTATCCCCTGGCTTGCCCACGGACACCTCGCTCACCTTTTCGATTTTGGCACAGCTGTATTCACTCCATCTCAAGGTGCACTTTGGGGTCTGGTTATCGCCATTGTTTCGGTAATTGGAGACCTGATTGCCTCGGTACTCAAACGCCTTGCGGGCATGAAAGATTCGGGTGGGGCCATCCCGGGTATCGGCGGACTGCTTGATCTGACCGACAGTTTAATCCTATCTGCCCCAACCGGATACTTTATTATTTTGCTTCTCTAAAGGAATGCACCCGGTGCGTAATGTCGTCCTACTCGGTGCCACCGGTTCAATCGGTGAAAGCACCCTGCGTGTTCTGCGCAAGCACTCCGACCGGTTTAATCTGCTGGGTATTTCTGCTCACCGGCAGGGAAAAAAACTTTGTCAAATTGCCCACGAATTTGGGGTTAAGCATGTGCACCTTGGCCGCGAAGGCGATCTTTCCGGTGATTTGTCCGCTGGTACAAAATTCTCCACCGGTCTGTCCGCCCTCGATGAAATCGCCGCCCTCGAGGAAGCCGACCTTGTGGTAGTCGCAGTGGTCGGCGCGGCCGGACTTGCTCCCACCCTCGCCGCCCTCGCCGCCGGAAAGGATGTGGTGCTGGCAAACAAGGAATCCCTGGTGGTGGGCGGGGAGTTGGTGATGCAAACTGCCCGGTCCAGCGGGGCAAAAATACTTCCCGCCGACAGCGAGCACAATGCGGTCTTCCAGTGCC